>NZ_LZDD01000002.1 GCF_001885095.1 Streptococcus bovimastitidis
TTTTTTACTTCATTGACGGATAATATGCTTCTTAACATATCACCCTCACATTTGGTTTTTCTTGTCTTATTCAGTTCTCAAAGGTCTTGCCATCTCTTACGAGACAACTATTATATTCTATCAGGTCAGTGTGACCTTGTCAACAACTTTTTTCATTTATTTTTTGGGAAATAAATCTAAAATTTGGCAACTTAATTAGTATAGACTATACCTGCCTCTCTTGTCAATATCATTGCTTGCTTTTTTGCACAAAAAAATAACAGGGGTCTAACCCCTGTTATTTGATTTCTATTATTTTGCTTCAATAAGTCCAAGGTCGCCATCTTCACGACGGTAAAGCACATTTGTTTCCCCATCTTCTGAATCTGTATAAATGAAGAAATCATGTCCAAGTAGTTCCATTTGCAGGCGAGCTTCTTCAATATCCATTGGTTTTAAGGTTACGTTTTTAGTACGAACAACTCTTAAAACTGGAGTTTCTTCAACTTCTTCTGCCTCAAATTCACTCGTAAATACTTGACCTGTTGGCATTTTTTCACGGTGTTTTTTAGTAATTTTTGTTTTATTCTTACGAATTTGGCGTTCAATTTTATCAACAACTAAATCAATTGAGCCATACATATCTTGTGAAACATCTTCTGCTCTTAAAGTCATGGAACCAAGTAAAATAGTAACTTCAACTTTAGCAGTCTTTTCACGATAGACTTTTAAATTGACACGAGTATCTATTTCATTATCTTCAACAAAATATTTTTCAATTTTAGCGAGCTTTGATTCAACATAGTCGCGAATTGCATCTGTTACTTCGATATTTTCTCCACGAATACTAAATTTAATCATAAGATACCTCTTTTCCGCGCCTTAAGCGCTTTCTTTACTATTATTATACCGTTTTCATGAAAATTTGCAAGTTTTAACGTACAATACTAAGACTTTTTATTTCTTGAAAACCATTAGCAATTAAGAGTTTATTAATCATATAGATTGTATTTCCGGTCTGATACTTGTCACAAACAATAAGGAGTTTCCTGCCACAAAGTTTTGTCATTATTTCAGGATTGAGTGTATAGTCTTTTCTCAAACTCTTTTCCGTATTAATTGTTGCGTTTTTCTTTTTAACTATTTCATTACATTGAATCAAATCTTCATATGGAATCTTTGAAGCTTCTATTACTGCTCTTACAGGATCATAGCCCAACTTGTCAATTTGCTTTTTTGATGAGGGAATCGGTATCACGTGGTAGTGACTAAATTCCTGAGCAAGATGCTTCCTTAACTTATCTGAAAAGACATTCCTCAAAAGGTAGTCCCCTTGTGTTTTATACAAGTTGAAGAAATCGAACATGGCTTGATTATTCTTGTAAAGGGCATAATGGTCAACAAGATGACCTTTTTCTTCCCACTTCAGACAATCGTTACATATTCCCTGGCAGTCATCCTTGTAACATCTTGGGCAGTGATTTGTTTCTATAGAAACAAATTGATTCTGACAGGAGGAGCAGGTCCACCTTTTCTTATTCTTTAAAGTGAGGATTTCTAATAATGAGTAACTTTCTTGCAAGGGATTCTCACAAAGCAGACAATTCCTAACCATAAGCCTCCTTATTCAGTCCAATTATTTCTTTCCTTGCTTTGTACATTGCTGCGCTAACTCCTTCATGGAAAAAAACAAGCTGCCCATCTGGCCTATCAAACGATCTTCCGACACGACCTGCGATTTGGATGAGGCTGGAAGAATTAAAGAGGTGATGATCAGCAAGCACAACAAAAACATCAACTCCAGGGAAGGTAACACCCCTTTCTAGAATTGTTGTTGAAATCAGGATTCTCAATTTTCCCTCTCGAAAAGCCTCAATTTTTTCTTTCCGTTCTTCTGTTTGACTACTGACATAGGCCATGTCAATCTCATTAAATGATTTTTGTAAGATCTGAAAAAATTCCTGACCTTTTTCGATAACGGGATAGAATATTAAAAGAGGATATGGAGATTGCAATTGTTTTTTGACGGCTTGACGAAGGGCTCTTGGCAATTTCCCCTTCTCTAAAGCTTGCTGAATTTGAAAGACTAGACGAAATTTTGGTACGACCAAAGGGTTATTATGGAAACGCCGTGATAGTGTTAACTTGCTTAGTTGTCCACTTGCTACTTCTTTTTCTAATGCTCTAGTAGAAGTTGCCGTTAAATAGACCAAACGCCCCTCTTCTTTCAAAGCTGATCGAAGGGCATGTTTAAGAACAGGATTATCAACAAATGGAAAGGAGTCAACTTCATCAATAATGATTAAGTCAAAAGCCTGATAGAATTTCAATAGTTGATGGGTCGTCAAAACAATTAGTGGCGATCTCTTATATGGCCCTGACCCAGCATGCATAAGCTGAACGGTACAGGAAATGTCACGCACTAAGCGTTTATGGATTTCAATGCAAACATCAATCCGAGGACTTGCCAAGGCCACCCAACCACCCTGATTAAGGACTCTGGCTAAAAGGGCATAAATCATTTCTGTTTTCCCGGCACCTGTCACTGCATAAACCAAAGTTTTTAGTCCATGCTCGTAGTTTTCCAACAATTTTTTTGAAATTTCTTCTTGAAAAGGTGTTAACTCTCCTTGCCATCTTAAATATTCTCCTTTAGGAAATGGCTGAGCAGGAAAATAATAGAGCTGCGCTTGACTTTCAACGCGACCAAATACAATACATTTCCGACAATAGAATTTCCCGTTTGGTAAGATATGCTCCATAACAGCCTTACTCTGACAGCGTCCGCAGAAAAAATCCTTACCCCGTTTGGTAAAACTAGCCTTAGATTGAGCAAGTTTTTTCAGATTAGAATCCAGTTGGTTTTCCGTAAAAAGGCGACCATAATAATGTGCTAAAGTATCCATACTTATCTATTCGAGATTTTTTGCCAAAAACACCAATTTACTGTAAACTTTTCTTATGGAATCCTATAAAACAATTGAACAAAATGGTCAACACGAAGAAATCATCAAAAAATCTCGCTTTATTTGTCAAGCCTTTCGCATTGAGTCCGAAGAGGAAGGCCGCGAAATCATCGCAAGAATCAAGAAAGAGCATTACAAGGCAAACCATTCTTGCTCAGCCATGATTATTGGTGAAAAAGCGCAAATTAAACGCTCCAGTGATGACGGGGAACCCTCTGGCACAGCTGGTGTACCCATGTTATCCGTCTTAGAAAAGCAAGAATTAACCAATATTTTGCTGGTCGTAACCCGCTATTTTGGTGGTATCAAATTAGGGACCGGTGGCTTAATTCGCGCCTATTCAAGTGCTGTTTCTAGTTGCTTGGAGCACGTCCAAATCGTTGAGGTCAAAGAGCAGGTAGGTATCCGCTTAGAGCTCAGCTATTCTCAATATCAGACCTTCCCCAATTTTTTGGAAGCCTTTGGCCTGATAGAACATAATCCGGAGTTTACGGACAAAGTCTCAACCAGCCTATACTGTGATGGTGATTTTCAAAAAGAACTATTGGAGCAATTGACCCAACATTATCAAGGCAAGTTGGCCTACCAAAAAATTAATCCTAAAGTAATTGAAGTACCAGTACCAAAGCCATGATAGACTAAGCTTATCAGGATAATAAGATTAAACTATTTTACAATTCTAATTGCAGAGCATATACTAGAAGAGAATAATGATCTTATTATAAGGAGAATAGCATGTCAAAAATCTATACAAATATCACGCAATTGATTGGAAATACACCGATCATCAAATTAAACAACTTAACTAGCCCTGATGCTGCTGAGGTTTATGTGAAATTGGAATCTTTTAATCCTGGTTCAAGCGTTAAGGATCGGATTGCTCTTTCAATGATTGAAGCTGCAGAAAAAGAAGGCACAATTAAACCTGGCGATACCATTATCGAGCCAACTAGTGGTAATACTGGTATTGGTTTGGCATGGGTCGGAGCTGCTAAAGGCTATAAAGTTATCATCGTAATGCCTGAAACAATGAGTATTGAGCGTCGCCAATTGATTCAAGCCTACGGTGCTAAATTGGTCCTTACACCTGGTTCTGAGGGAATGAAAGGTGCCATTGCCAAAGCCCAAGCTTTGGCAGAAGAAATTGGTGGTTGGGTTCCTTTACAGTTTAATAATCCAGCCAATCCAAAAATCCATGAAGAAACAACTGGTCAAGAAATCATCGAAGCTTTCAATGAGATTGGTTTGGATGCTTTTGTAGCTGGTGTTGGTACTGGTGGAACAATTACAGGAGTTTCACATGCCTTGAAAAAAGCTATGCCTGGTATCAAAACTTATGCGGTTGAAGCTGATGAATCAGCTGTCCTTTCCGGCCAAGAACCTGGACCTCATAAAATTCAAGGTATCTCAGCTGGTTTCATTCCAGAAACTTTAGACACTAATTCATATGATCAGATTATCCGTGTTACTTCGGAAGATGCTTTTAAAACTGGCCGCTTAGTTGGTGGCAATGAAGGATTCTTAGTCGGTATTTCTGCCGGAGCTGCTATCTTTGCTGCCTTAGAATTGGCAAAAGAATTAGGTAAAGGTAAAAAAGTGCTTGCCCTCTTACCAGATAATGGCGAACGTTACTTATCTACAGAACTTTATCAATTCGATTAATCTTTAAAAAGGTCAAATACATAAAAAAGACAAATTCTTGTTGAATTTGTCTTTTTTATGTATTTGACCTATATACTAGAAAAAAATACGAAGCCATGAAAGTCATGGCTTCGTTAGGGTACTCGGAAATCATTCTAATTTTTTTGTTTAAAATTTTCCAGACCTTCTTTAACCCAATTGTCTAGGTTATCACCTAATGGTTTGAAACCAATATGTAAACGACTATTTGAAAAGCGATGACGATGAGATAAATGGTGTTTTTCTTCTTCCAAGGTCCTCATCGATAGACTGACTTTTTGATTGAACTCATCATAGTCAACGACTTGGACGTCAACTTTTTCTCCAATTGATAAGATGTCATTAATATTGTCAATGAATCCTGTTTTGATTTCTGAAATATGGATTAATCCAGAGGTACCATTATCAAGGGCTACAAAAGCACCATAAGGTTTTATGCCTGTAATGGTCCCATGCAATTTGTCGCCGATTTTCATTAGTCAATAACCTCAATTGTTTCAATAACCACATCTTCTTTTGGCTTATCTTGAGCACCTGTTTCAACTGCAGCAATAGCATCTAATACAGTAAATGATTCTTGATCTAGTAATTGACCAAAAACTGTGTGACGTCTGTCTAAATGTGGTGTTCCACCATTTTCAGCATAAGACTTAGCAATTGGAGCTGGCCAGCCACCACGTTCTAATTCTTTTTGTGCATAAGGAATACGGGCATTTTGAACGATGAAGAACTGGCTACCATTTGTATTTGGTCCAGCATTTGCCATTGATAGAGCTCCACGAAGATTGTAAAGTTCGTCAGAAAATTCATCTTCAAAACTATCACCGTAAATCGATTGTCCACCCATACCAGTACCAGTTGGGTCACCACCTTGAATCATAAAATCAGAAATAATTCGGTGGAAGATAATACCATCATAGTAGCCTTCTTTAGCTAAACCAATGAAGTTAGCAACTGTTTTAGGAGCTTGTTCAGGGAAAAGTTGAAGACTCATTTGACCGTGATTGGTTTTAATAATAGCTTTTGGCCCTTCAACTGTTTCCAATTCTAATTGTGGGAAGTTTAATTCTTTTTCGATCAATCCTAATTCCTCTAAGGCATATAAGATGCCATCTTCTTCTACTTTTTTAGTCACAAAATCAGCCTTTTCTTGAACTAATGGATGAGAAACACCCATGGCTACGCTGATTCCTGCAAAATCAAATAATTCTAAATCATTCAGTTCATCCCCGAAAACAAGAATATTTTCAGGTTTTAGTCCTAGGTGTTCCAGAACTTTGGATACACCTAAAGCTTTGGATGTTCCTTTTAGAACAACATCAGAAGAATTATCATGCCATCTAACAAGTCGTAAATGTTCTGCTAAATCTTCTGGTAATTGTAAGGCATCACCTTGATCTTCAAACGTCCACATTTGGTATACATCATGCTTCTCATTGAAATCAGGATCAACTTCTAAGTCAGCATAGACATGGTCAATGGTATTGCTAACTAAGTCATTTCTTACTGATAGCACCGCTTGGTGGCGGCCAGCCATACCGTAGTGAATACCGACAGCGTCAGCCCATTCCCTATAACGTTTAACAACTTCATACGGAATTGGTGCTTGGAAGATAATATTTTTATCATCATCCTTTGCGTAAGCTCCATTCAACTTAACACAATAGTCAGCATGCAAATTCTGCACATCTTCAGGAACACCATAGCGTGCACGTCCAGAAGCAATCCCTGTCAGAATACCTTTAGCTTTTAATGCTTTAAATACTTTTTGAATTGACTCTGGCATGTAACCCGTATCTTTAACTCGCAAAGTATCATCGATATCAAAGAAAACCATCTTGATTTTCTTAGCTTTATATTTTAATTTTGCGTCCATTATAATCCTCCGTTAACTCCTATCATTATACCACTAATTGTCGTCTTCTGGCACTAAGTGGTGCCGGAAAGCATAGACAACAGCTTGGGTACGGTCGTCAACTTCTAATTTTGCCAAAATATTAGAAACGTGAGTTTTAACGGTTTTCAAGGAAATAAAAAGTTCATCGGCAATAGTTTGGTTATCATATCCTTTGGCCAGCAAATAGAGAATATCGTATTCACGCGCTGTTAACTCTTCATGCAAATCAGGATGCTGATCGTGGGCTTTGATTTTTTTGTCGACTTCCGTCTCAATGGCCAATTGGCCCTTAGACACTTTTCGTATAGCATTGAGGATTTCAGCAGCACTATTTGTTTTGAGCATGTAGCCCTTTGCACCAGCTTCAATCACGGGGTAAATTTTTTCATTATCTAAATAAGAAGTTAAGACCAGAATCTTGGCCTCTGGCCATTTCTGTAAAATTTCTAAAGTCGCTTCGACACCGCCTAGTTCAGGCATAACTAAGTCCATAACCACCACATCTGGTTTCAGTTCAAGAGCCATATCAACACCTTGACGGCCCGTTGCAGCTTCTGCGATGACACTGATGTCTTTTTGCATATTTAAAAAACTTTTCAAACCAAGTCGAACCATCTCGTGGTCGTCGACTAATATTACTGTGATATTATCCATTTTTCTCCTCCGTCACCAAGGGTAGACGAATATCCATTGATACGCCCTTGCCACGTTCGCTAATAAGATTTAAGGAACCCGCAAGATCATCAATCCGATCTTCAATATTTTTCAAACCGTAGCTGAGGTTTCGCACCTCATCCATGTCAAAACCAACACCATTATCAACCATTTTTAATTGGACTTCATTAGGTGTTTGATTGAGATAGAGTTCAATGCGACTAGCATTAGCATGTTTAAGGGTATTACTGATAAACTCTTGAGCAATCCTAAAAAGATTATCCTCAACAGCTTTAGGAAGACTCTTAATATTCTCTTTATAAACAATCTCAATATTACTTTTATCAGTTAATTCTTTGAGAATCATCCGGATACCTTCGGTTAAGGTCCGGTTAGCTAATTCTGTCGGTCTTAAGTGTAATAAGAGAACCCGCAAGTCCTTCTGAGCACTTTGCAACATGGCTTCGACTGTTTGAATTTGTGTATTTAATTCCTCTTTTTCCAAATCATCTATACTCATGGATATTCCCGAAAGTATCATGGAGGAGGCAAAGAGTTCCTGACTTACCGTATCATGCAAATCACGGGCAATCCGTTTCCGTTCCCTTTGAACAATTTTTTGACTATCTAAAATATAGGCACTTTCTTTTTTCTGCAAGCTATTGGTCATATGAAACATCTTTTTCGATAAACGAATCAAATTAATATTAGTTTCTGATGTTTCTTCAAGTTTGATAGGCCGGTTATCAATGATGCGACGGAGATTTTGGTTGATCGTGCGTTTACTAATATCATCAAGAGTAATCCATAGCAAGAGTAACAGCAAAGTCACTGAAACAATTAACAAGAGGATTGAGAAGAAAAGCTTTTCAGCCCGCCAAACATTGAGTCTTAGATAATCCAGGTTCAAACCCAAGTTATCCATGACGACAAAAACAATGGTCAAAATGGTAATGGTTGAATAGAGCCAAACTAATAAATAATAATGTCTTTTCATCGTCTGATCACCTCAACATTTCCAGCAATCGTATTGACGATTATTTTAACCTTCTTGATGGCATCCTGAGACTGGTCGCAACCTAATTTGATGGACTCATTCCGCAAATCATATTCTTCAGTTTTTAAAAATGAAATTGTCGCATAGATTGAAGCAACTTCAAGAGTGACCGCAACATCAATTGGAATCACAATTTTGGTATTACCAAAAACTTTGCGAATCATAATCATATTATCCTGACCTGATACGATGACATGGGTTAAGTCAATGGTATCATTTCCACTAACCCGAACAATATTGATATCATCAAAAGCATAGTAATCACTTTCATAAGTAGCCGCTCCCACCCATTGGTGTTTAGTCTGCTTAACAGCAATTCCTTCTTCCTTAAAGCGAATCAAAGCATATCGATTTTTCTTTTTGACTTGGGAAAAATGGTTGATAAAGACATAAATGATGCCGAAGAGGACCGCTAAAATAATATAGGGGTTGAGCATGAAGATGAGGAAAAGTAATAATAAACTTACCGTTAGGATAAAATTATTCCGACTATCTTGATTGTAAAAGCGCAGGGCCAGCAAAATAATGACGACAATAAAAATAAAACTAGCCACATCATTGGCCAGAATGGTCATAATGCCCATGGCTAAAAGGATACATTCTACTAATAAAAAGAATTGAAATTTTTTCATTGTTCTCCTTCCACTACTAGTCATTTTATCAAAAAACATGGAGAATTTCATTAATAGCCTTTAAAGATGACAAAAGACTTGATAAATAACCTTATCAAGTCTTTTTTATTATTGTGCTGGCGTAACAGCCGGGTCTGTGTTTGAAGCAGAGCCAGAACTTGATGGCGTTGTTTCACTAGCACTTGGATTTGTTGTCCCAGAGTTTGCATCCGTTGAATTCGTTTTTTCTTCTGTAGATGTTTCACTTGTTTGAGAAGAAGAAGAACTTTCAGACGGAGTAACTGTTGCTGTATCACCACTGATATAAAGGATTACTTCTGAAGTATCCCTTATAGAAACCTGTCCATTATATAAGGGATCTTGATAGGTGATTACCATATCCGATGTAGGCTTTTCAATTAAAGATGTTGTACCATCAGCATTCAGTTGATAAACCTTTATTCTATCTGAGTCAATTCCAAGATCGGTTAAGATTGATTTAGCTTCTTTATATGATTTATAAGTTAAATCAGGCATTGCAATTGGATCAGTTGTCGCTACTGTTAGGGTGAATTTCTTCTTACCATTAGGGTTGAAGTGACCACCTTTAGCCACTGATTGACTGACAACAAGGTCTTGTTTGTCATAATCCGTTGTGATTTTACGTTTAACCTTAATTTGACTGCGTTTCAAACCATAATTTTTCATCAGTTCATCAATAACACTTTGGTATTCCTTACCTTTATAGTTTTTAACCTTAAAGCCGGCACTTCCTTTGGAAACAAAGATATTGACTTTAGAACCTTCACGTTTGGTTGTCCCCGCCACTGGGTCCGTTTCAACGACCGAACCTTCAGCAACTTCGTCACTTTTAATATCCGTCACTTGTCCCACTTTAAAGCCTAGCGTCTTCAATTCCGCTTTTGCTGTTTGCAAATCGCTTCCGCTTAAATTAGGAACCTTGACATTTGCAGGTCTCGTCAGGATAAGGAAAGTGAAAATAGCTACGCCTACAACAAAGAAGGCAAATAATATTTTGAATAGAGTCCCTAAGAATCGACCACGTTTCTTTTCCTTTTTAGGAGCTTTACTAGCTTCAACAGCTGTTGGCCCACTTGCTTTATTAGTAGCAGGACTAGGATTTGGTTTTGGAGTCGTATTGGGAACTGGAGTTACTTTTGGTAATGGTTTAGTGTTTTCACCATCATCAAAGACAAGTTTTTTCTCACGACTGCGGTTATAAGATAGTGCAGTCATCAAGTCCCTACTCATGTCAAAAGTCGTCGCATAACGATCACTTAATTTTTTAGCAGTCGCTTTAATAACAACATTTTCAAGAGCTTGTGGTACTTGTGGATTTTCATCTAAGATAGAAGGCAGCGGTTTTTGGAAATGCTGTAAAGCAATGGTTACGGCACTATCACCATCATATGGAATATGACCCGTTAACATTTCATAGAGCATAATCCCCATAGCATAAATATCACTTTGAATAGTCGCTTTTGAACCACGCGCCTGCTCAGGTGACAAATAATGAACACTACCTAACATAGAGTTGGTTTGTGTTAGGGAAGTTTCAGCAAAAGCCACGGCAATACCGAAGTCAGTTACCTTAACCACACCTGCCTTAGTTAAGAGGATATTTTGGGGTTTCAAGTCACGATGGACAATGCCTTTTTGGTGGGCTAAAGTCATCGCTGACAAGACTTCTTCCATAATCCGAACAACTTGATTATTGGAAAGTGGTGCATTGTCTTGAATGAATTTCTTAAGGTCAGCTCCGTCAACATATTCCATAACTAAGAATTGCTGTCCGTCTTCTTCGCCTATATCTCTAATGGCTACGATGTTTGGATGATTTAATTCTGCCATGGCTCTTGCTTCCCGTTGGAAACGGGCAACAGCTACCTGGTCAGTTTGATAATTGGTCCGCAATACTTTAATTGCAACATCTTCATTATCTAAAATTAAATCATTGGCTAAATAAACATCTGCCATGCCTCCACGGCCAATAGATTTCAATATGCGATAGCGACCAGCAAATAATTTGCCAATCTGTATCATTTCCCATCCTCACTTTCGTTATGAACCAAAGCGATTGTAATATTATCTAATCCTCCACGGAGGTTAGCTAATGAGACCAATTCTTGATTTTTTTCATCAAGACTGATATCTCTGGAAAGTATTTCTACGATTTCAGCATTTGTCACCATGTTGGTTAAACCATCAGAATTAATGACTAGATAGTCATCTTTTTCTAAGACTTTCAAGCCTAGATCAGTTTCTACTGGTGAAGCTTGACCAATGGATTGGGTGATAATATTCTTTTGTGGATGACCAGTTGCTTCTTCTTCTGTAATCTGACCAGCTTTGACCAGCTCGTTTACTAAAGAATGGTCACTGGTTAGCAAATGATATTCGCCATTTTTAACCAAACCAATACGGGAATCACCGACATGGGCAAAAATAGCATTATTTTCAACTAAGGCTACCGCCTCAACCGTTGTACCCATACCTTTATAGTCTTCAGTCTGACCCATTTGGTAAACGCGTTTATTTTCGGATTCAATGGTTTCAAGCAACCATTCCTTGATCTGACTTAATTCCGTCAACTCAGTTTGAACCCACTCTTTGCCAAGATCTGTCACAGTCATTTCGCTAGCAATATTTCCGGCTCTATGACCGCCCATACCATCAGCTAAAACGACCAGGGTAATCCCCTTTTTGTTATCAAATTTATTGATAAAATCTTGATTATTTGAGCGTTTTTGCCCAATATCTGTTATTAATGAAATCTTCATATGTCTTTTCTGACTAAGTCAGTCTCCTCCTAAATACTACAAGACTCTTCGGAATTGGCTGATAAAGAAACCGTCCGTCTGGTATTGTTCTGGTGTGATCAATAGACAACCATCTTTAACAATATCCGCTTGTGTATGTTTTAGTTCTACTTGTTCAAAATTAGAATGACTTTCAAGAAATTTTTCTACTACTTGAAAATTTTCTTCATCAAAAATAGTGCAAGTGCTATAGGTTATTATACCACCTTTACGTATCGTTTGACAAACGCTAGCCAATATCTCCAACTGGACAGCCTGTAAGGATTCTAAATCTTGAATGTCTTTTGTATATTTAATATCTGGTTTCCGTCTGATTAAGCCAATACCTGAACAAGGGGCATCAACCAGGATTTTATCAAAAGTATCTTTTGCAAAATGTTTATGAACTTCTCTAGCATCTAAAGCTTTGGTTTCAATTTTATCAGAGACGCCTAAGCGTTCTGCATTTTCCTCTACCAAAACTAACTTATGCTCATGAATATCGAGAGCAAGAACCTTACCACTCGTTAAATAAGAAGCCATGTGACAGGTTTTGCCTCCAGGTGCACTACAAGCATCCAGAATGAGTTCCTCCCCTTGAATAGCCAAGGTCGGAGCGACTAACTGACTAGTCTCATCTTGAATGGTGATTTGGCCATTTTGGAAGTACTGATTATTGGCAAAATAACCACTGTCTTTGGTGAGGGCTGTCGGCGCCACTGGCGATGGCAGAGCATCTAAGGCTTCTTTTATGGTATCAAATTCTTGTGGGTTGACCACTCGTACACTGGCTTTGCTATGGAGCGAAAGGCTCTCCATAATAGCAAGTGCCCGTTCGTCACCAAATTGTTCAATCAGTTTAGTGACCAACCAAGTTGGTATAGAGTAGGTAACTGAAAGGCGTTTACTTTTACGTTTGATGCTGTCAAAAGATGGCAGATCGCCATCTGTCAATTGGCGTAGAATGGCGTTGACAAATTTCTCAGCTCCTCGCTTATTGCCACGGTTTTTGGCAATGGCAACAGCATCATTAACGATAGCATGACTAGGCACCTTGTCCAAATAGAGAATCTGGTAAAGACTAATCATCAATAAGTAATAAACCCACTTATCTAATTTGTCACGATCTTTAATGACATGTGACAGATACCATTCTAAGCTAATTTTTTTGGAAATGGTCCCATAGACAATTTCTGTAATCAAGCCTTTGTCCTTGTCCTGGACAGAGCTGTTTGACAATTGATTATTAAGGGCAATGTTTGAATAGGCACCATTATCAAAAATATCTTCAATAGCTTGGAGTGCCTTGCCTCTAGCTGATTTTTTCCAATTATTGGCCAAAGTAATCTCCTACTTGTAAGTCGCGTCCGACACCATTTAGAAAATCAGTGATGGACATTTTAGGTTTGCCGGCAGGTTGCACTGTTTGCAAGGAAATAGCACCTTGTCCAGTAGCAATGACCAAGCTCTTCTTGGTTTTTTCAATGATTTGACCGGCTTGTCCCTGACCATCAACAACTTGAACTTCATAAACTTTAAAGCGTTGGCCATGTAATAGGGTATGGGCAACTGGCCAAGGGTTCATGCCACGAACTTGATTAAAGACTTGAAGAGCACTTTGACTTAAGTCTAATTTTTCTTGTTCTGAACTGATATTTGGTGAGAAAGTTGCCTGACTATGTTCTTGTGGGACTGGTTTTAAATCACCTGAGAGATAGGCTGGTAATACTCTTAACAAGAGGTCACGTCCGATGACAGCCAATTTTTCAAACATGGTTCCCACATTATCACTTTCCAAGATTGGAGTGCTATCTTTGGCAACCATATCGCCAGCATCCATTTCTTTAACCATCTCCATAATGGTAACACCAGCTTCTTTTTCACCATTGATAATGGCATAATGAATAGGTGCTCCGCCTCGGTATTTTGGGAGTAAAGATGCATGGACATTTAATGAAAAATCAACAGCATTTAAGAGTTTGCTTGGCAGGAATTGACCAAAAGCTGCAGTGATAATACCATCTGCACCTAAGGCCATAATCTCTTCTAACTCTTTTGACCCTGATAATTTTTCAGGTTGGTAAATGGCTAAACCGTGTTTTAAGGCCACTTCTTTAACGGGTGTCATTTTGATTTCTTTTTTGCGGCCAACGGCACGGTCTGGTTGTGTTACAACTGCTAAAACGTCATAGCTACCTTCGGCCAGAATGCCCTCTAAAACAGTTGCTGAAAATTGGGGTGTTCCCATAAATAATATTTTTGTCATTTGAAACCTCGATATGTCTTTCTCATCATTATATCATATTTCAGGGCTTGCCCCTAAAATCCAGATTACATGAAGTTTTGCGGTTCATGGTCAATGACCATTTTTAATTCTCGCTGTTCCTTGTCTTGTGTCCAGTCTAAAATGGCATTCAAAGTGTCTTGCAAGTGCTCCTCAAAGCGATATTTAAGGATGATTTGATAATGAAAGAGGTTATGCGTCCTTGCAATCGGTTTTGGTGTTGGTCCTAAAATCTTAATTTGAGCTGATAGTCCCTCTTTGAGCATACCCATAACTTCATAAGCTTTTCGAATTAAGATTTGTTCATCCTTGTGAGACATGGTTAAACCAACTGTAAAATAATAAGGGGGATAAGCCATCCGTTGGCGCATCTTCATTTCATGGTTATAGAAAGCTTCATAATCCTGAGCTTTGGCCAGTTGGATGGCGTAATGTTGTGGGTTATAGGTTTGAATGAGGACTTGTCCTGCTTTTTCTGCCCGACCTGCTCGCCCTGCGACCTGAGTTAATAATTGGAAGGTCTTTTCCGATGAGCGGAAATCCGGCAGGTTTAGAGAGGTATCGGCGTTAAGCACACCAACCAAGGTCACATTTGGAAAATCCAAGCCTTTGGCAATCATTTGCGTCCCTAGTAAAACATCAGCTTCCTGACGTCCAAAGGCAGCAAGGAGTTTTTCATGACTTCCTTTTTTCCGAGTGGTATCGACATCCATTCGTAAAATACGTGCTTCTGGTATAGCTTGCATTAATTCGTCATAGGCCTTTTGTGTCCCCGTTCCGTAATAGCGAATACTTGAACTTTGGCAATTAGGACAGGTCCTAGGTATAGCTTTTTGATGTCCACAATAGTGACAATTCATGGTCTTTGTATCCATGTGTAAGGTCAAAGAAATATCACAGTTTGGGCAATTATCAACATAGCCACAATCGCGACACATGATAAAACTCGAATAGCCACGGCGATTAAGCATGAGAACCACTTGTTCTTTTTTAGCTAAGCGTTCTTGAATATGTTCAATCAAATAAGGGGTGTAATTACTAAGCTCTTGTTGCCCAATGTAATCTCGAAAATCGAGAATTTGAACCTCAGGAATTTGCGCAAGTGGATTAGCTCGCTGGCTAAGCTGGAGAAAATGGTAGACTTCTTTACTTGCTCTAGCCCGACTTTCAATACTCGGAGTCGCAGACCCTAAAACCAAAACTGCCTTATGGTATTTAGCTCGCAAAAGCGCCACATCCCGAGCATGATACCTTGGATTTGACTCTTGCTTATAAGTTGATTCGTGCTCTTCATCAATGATGATGGCCCCAATATTTTCCAAGGGAGCAAAAATAGCAGAACGAGCTCCTACAACGACCTTAGCTTGACCATTTTTTATCTTTTGCCATTCATCAAATTTTTCACCATCTGAAAGTCCAGAATGCATGATAGCGACTAATTTCCCAAAACGGGAAATAAAGCGATTGGTCATCTGTGGTGTCAAGGAAATTTCAGGCACTAAGACAATAGCCGTCTTCCCTTGTTTCAATACCCTATCAATGAGATGCAAGTAGACCTCCGTCTTACCCGATCCCGTAATTCCTTCCAAAAGAAAAGGCTTATTATCTTGTCCAATTGCCGCACTGATAGTTTCCACGGCATTTTCTTGCTCTGGATTTAAGCTTAAAAACTTACTAGATTCAACAGCTTCAAAATAGGCATTGCTACGGTTGACTTGTACCTCATAGGTTTTTAAGAATTGATGCTCAACAAAATAAGCCACGATATCCCGAGAAAAGCTTTTTTGCAAATCTGCTAGTTTGCCATCTTCCGGATGCTCTATTAAGTATGCTTTAAGTGCCTGACGTTTTTTAGCCCTGTTAGAAATATCGTGTGCCTGCAAAGCCTCTAAATCAAGCTTATAATATTTCTCCGTTTTAATTTTCTTACGGTCATTGGCTAAATAGGAAATAGTGATTTTCCCTGATTGTATCAGTTTTAGACTTGCTTTTTCCTGTTGCTCAGTCAGGAGCGAAGCCAAGACACTTGTCTTTTCTCCGAAAATAAAATCGCGATTTGCTACTGACAAGTTCTCAGTAGGGAACAATTCTTTATCATAATGAGAATTTAAGAGATTAGGAATCATGGCCTTCAGGAGACTGATTTTAAATGAAAAAACGGTTTGCCGCATAGCATCAGCCAACTGTAACTGTTCAGTGTTTAGAACAGGTTGAACGTCTAATAGACTGACAATTTCTTTTAAGTCTGATTCTTCAATAGCCTCTTCTTGGGAAAAACCGACAACAAAGCCCTGAAGCAAACGGCTACCACGACCAAAAGGAACATGGACACGTGAGCCAAGTTCTACCAAACCTTGTAAATCATCGGGAATCCGATAAGTAAATGGTTTATCCGTCTGCATAAGCGGTACATCAACGATAATCTGTGCTAATTGTGACATTCACTTGGCCTTTCTACATTTTATTTGCCATTCCGTATGAAAAAATGGAAAAAATCTAAGATTTTCAACCTTAGATTTTTTCTCCTTCTTCTTCTTTTTCTTTCGCAATTTGTTCTTTAATCTTGCGTTCTTCTTCTTCTTTAGCTAAACGATCAGCTTCAATTTTAGCTCTAACAGCTGCTCTTTTGGCTGATGGATCTGGATGGATAACAACATTTCCAGATTCAATTTCTTCAAGTGCTTGTAAGGTTGATTTCACTGATTTAAAAGATTGTGTTGCTTTAGCTCCTGCTTCTAATTCATGTGCTCTTTTTGCTTGTAAAATAACAAGTGAGTATTTTGAAGGAACTTTATCTAATAAGGTATCAATGGAAGGTTTTAACATCATGGCTTTATTCTCTTTTCTTTTCTAGCGTACAACTTTAGTTTCTTTGATCATTTTATCGTAGCGACCAATGACCCGTTCAACTCGGAAATGCTCTGTTTCAATAATACGTTTAACACGCTCGGCTGCTAATGGAACAAAATCATTAACAACAGCATAGTCATATTCGCGCATCAGTGAAATTTCTTCTTTTGCTTTTTCAATCCGTTGGGCAATGACTTCTTGACTATCTGTCCCTCGTCCAACTAAACGTTCTTGCAATTCAGCTAAATCCGGAGGAGTTAGGAAAATAAAGACGCCGTCTGGTACTTTATTTTTAACTTGAAGAGCCCCTTGGACTTCAATTTCAAGGAAAACATCAATGCCTTTATCCAAGGTTTCATTTACATAGGTCAATGGGGTTCCATAATAATTACCCACATATTCAGCATATTCTAGCATCTGACCCTTTTTAATCAATTCTTCAAATTCTTCACGTGTGCGGAAGAAATAATCAACGCCATCAACTTCACCAGGTCTTTGCGGACGAGTTGTCATTGAAACCGAATATTCAAATTTATGATCGGGTGTCGAGAAAATCTCCTGTCTAACCGTCCCCTTACCTACACCAGATGGTCCTGAAAAGACGATTAACAAACCACGTTCAGACATTCTATTCTCCTTAATTATTGCTTTTTAATAGTTTAACAAAATAGGACCCTTTTTTCAAGATAATTCTCAGTTATCGGTCTATAAAAACAAAAAGAGGACGCATCCTCTTTTCTTATTTAGCGTAATCAATTGCTCGCATTTCACGAATAACAGTTACTTTAATATTTCCTGGATAATCCAAGTTGTTTTCAATTTTTTCTCTTACTTTGTGAGACAAAATAACCACCTGATCATCTGAAACTTTTTCTGGTTGAACCATAATTCGAATTTCACGTCCTGCTTGTAAAGCGAAACTATTTTGAACTCCGTCAAAGCTTGTCGCAATTTCTTCCAAATCACGCAAACGTTTAATGTAGTTTTCCATAGATTCATTTCGAGCACCTGGACGAGCTGAACTCAAGGCATCCGCAGCAGCAACAATGACTGCAATAACTGATTCAGGTTCGACATCGCCATGGTGACTTGCAATGGTATTTACAACAACTGGATGTTCTTTATATTTACGAGCAAATTCCATACCGATTTCAACGTGACTACCTTCAACCTCACGGTCGATAGCTTTACCCATATCATGGAGGAATCCAGCACGACGAGCCAAGGCAACATTTTCACCTAACTCACCGGCTAATATACCAGCTAATTTACCAACTTCAACCGAGTGACGAAGAACATTTTGACCATAAGAGGTTCTAAATTGTAAGCGTCCCATGATTTTAATTAGGTCAGGATGAAGGTTAGGAGCTCCAATTTCATAAGCAGCTGCTTCACCGTATTCACGGATGCGATTATCCATTTCAAGACGATTTTTTTCAACCAATTCTTCAATTCTTGCTGGATGAATACGACCATCAGAAATCAATGATTCTAATGTCATTCGAGCAATCTCACGACGAATTGGATCAAATCCTGAAAGAACAACAACTTCTGGAGTATCATCAATAATGACATCAATACCAGTCAAGCTTTCAAGGGTTCTGATATTACGGCCTTCACGACCAATAATCCGCCCTTTCATATTGTCATCTGGTAAATGAACGCTTGTAATCGTTTGTTCAGTAACATATTCACCAGCCATGCGTTGCATTGCTTGGGCCAGTAAATCTTTAGCTGTCTTATCTGTTCTATCTTTGATGTCACGCTCTGCTTCACGAATGCGTGTAGCAATTTCTTGAGACAGATTATTTTCTGTTTCCATCAAGATAACTTCACGCGCTTCAGCGATGGTCATCGCCCCCACACGTTGTAATTCAGCTTTTTTCTCTTCTTCTAACTTTTCAACTTCTGCTTGGCGCTCATCAATATGTTTTGATTTATCGGTCAGACTTTGTTCTTTACTATCAAGAACCTTTTCTTTACTTGATAAATTGTCATCTTTTCGGTCAAGAGAAAAGGCACGCTCAGTAAGTCGTGTTTCTAACTGTTTTAACTCTTGTCTTTCAGATTTAAATTCTTGCTCAATTTCTTCACGATATTTTCTTGCCTCTTCTTTAGCTTCCAAAAGTAATTCTTTACGATTCGCTTTACTTTCACGTTCTGCTGATTTTCGAATATGGTCGGCTTCTACTTCAGCCTTCCCTCTAATATTTACAGCATCTTGTTCAGCATTCAAAAGAGTCAAGTCCGCATTTTCTTTCGCTGTTTTTAATTTCATTGAAATTAATGCGTAACCTATTATCAAACCAATGAGGGCACAAACAATTAATACGATAATATTAACCATTTTTATACCTCAATTTTTATTAGTTTTCATTTATAGAAAGCCATATTTAATTTTATCATAAAAAACGCTTTTATACAATTTAAATAAGACTGAAAACTTTATTAAGATGATAAAAAATATGGTATCATATTATAAAAATACTTTAGGAGAATACTATGAAAAAAGACGTCGTTGTTGAAAGCTTTGAACTGGACCACACCATTGTAAAAGCACCTTATGTACGCTTAATTTCTGAAGAAAAAGGACCAAAAGGCGATATTATTACCAATTTTGATATTCGTCTTGTTCAACCTAACACAAACTCTATTGAAACAGCTGGTTTGCATACCATCGAACATTTACTAGCAAAACTGATTCGTCAACGGATTGATGGCATGATTGATTGTTCACCATTTGGCTGTCGAACTGGATTCCACTTAATCATGTGGGGACAACCAACAGCAAATGAGATAGCTAAAGTCATTAAATCTAGTTTGGAAGAAATTGCTGAAGGGATTAGTTGGGAGGATGTTCCTGGAACGACCATAGAATCTTGTGGCAATTATAAAGACCATAGTTTATTTGCTGCCAAAGAATGGGCAAAATTAATTCTATCTCAAGGGATTTCTGATCAAGCATTTGAACGAAATCTTGTTTAAGCATTCAAAAAAGAAGTTGTTTATCATCAACTTCTTTTTTTATCACTCTTTTACACTTCCTTCACAGAAACCAATTGGTAATGTTTAGCAAACTGTTTTTCAGATACTATTTTATAGTTACTTGCATTAATATAGTCACCAATATAGGCATTTTGATACATGTGATATCCGGCAAAACCGCCACCAGCTGCTGAACCTACTAATCCAATTTTGACGTTTTTTTCAATACTGGTATTACAGGCAACCATTAATACCCGAACATGGTTATCAATCCATTGAAAATATTTTTTTCAAAAGCAGACTTGACCCAGTCAGGTTGGATACCTTCTTTAGACATTTGCCAAACTTCAACCATTTGATTCTTACAGATTGGTTTCATACGATGCTCCTATCTTCTATTTTAGAAAATTATTACTAATTATCAATAATAATCTAGCAAAAATTTAATAAATAATATACTTTTTGCCTAAACTGTTAAAATAGCTCCTAAACGGTTAAATTACATTTTTGTTTAATTAGACAAATTAACATCAGTATTACAAAAGAGGCATACCGTTTGATCTGTATGCCTTCTCTTTTTTATTTGCTTTAATTTTAGTAATCTAATCCATCAGAATGCCCTTTGGCATTACCAACGAAGTAACCTGTTTTACAGTTAATTGAGAACAGGTAAGTTCCATCTGGTTTAAACAAGTTATAATAACCATTGCCGTTTACAATATTGACTGGTTCTAAATAATAGTTATTTCCAGCAATATAACCTCGAGCTTGAGCAGTACCGATAACTTTTTCTAAAATACCAGGATTAAAGAGCCAAGCTGGATTAGTAGTATCAGCAATTGCCGCATCATTATAGGGAACGCGTGAGAGATTTCTTTGGATACCATTGGCGTTGGTTAAGCCTGATCCAGAACCCGAAATTGTCGGAGCTTGAGCAGGAGCTGTTTGTGCTGGTGCTGTTTGACTAGCAGCAGCTCCACCTTGAGTAGCTTCTTGACCTGCAGCAGCTTGTGCTGAATCAGTTGATTCTGCCGCTTTGTTTTCAGCTTCTTTGGCAGCTTTTTCTTTTTCAGCCTTGGCTTTGTCATCAATTTGTTTACGACCATCAGCGATTGCTGATTGTAATAATTTATCTAAAGAGGCATTGCCAGTTTTTAAAACATCAGCCTTAATATCATCAAAATTTGCACCAGACTTGATGGTTGCAGAAACTTTTTCACCATCTTTGATTGCTTCTGTTGCAAATTTAGCATTGACCGCCTTAACAGCATCAATTTGTTTTTTCAATAGATCAAATTTACTTTTAGCATCTTCATAATAAGATGTGTTTTTTAATTTATCTAAACTTTTAGCCAAATCTTCAATCTTAACAAATTGACTATTTTTAAGTTTTGTCATCTCAGCATCTGAATAAAAGGCTTTCAAATCACTATTATAGGATTTTAGATTAGCCTTAGCTTTTTTTGCCGCTGTCGTTTTTGAAGATTCTTTGGTTGATTGCTGAGCAGATGAAGCAGTTTTATCTTTATTGTTGTCTTGTCCTCTAAAGGTATTTACAGCGAAAAATAAGCCTGAAACTAAGACCAGTAGAGCTAACAGAATTCCTACGAGTTTTTTCTTAGAGCCTTTTTGTTGGATTTCTTTATCATTAAAATGATCCGGATTTTCAAAACCATTTGTTTGAGATTCTTTTTCATTTGGCTCTGAAACAGCTGCAGCTGGAGCTGACTCTTCCACAGCTGTTTGTTCATTTGCTACTTCTTGACTAGCCGTTTTTTCATCGGCTTGTACAAGTGTTTCAGCACCTTCTGTAGCAAGGATACCAGATGCTGCAAGTTCTTCTCTTTGTTTTTTGATGAAATTATCTAAAGTTGCCGTATCTAATGTTTCAGCTTCCATAACTTTAGTATCAAATTTTTGCGATGCTACTTGATCACGGTGTTGCTTGATATACTTATCAAGAACACTATCTTCTTCTGTAACACCAGCTTTAAGCTCCGAGTCTTTTCTGACTGCTTCACCAACTGTCATATTTTTCGCTTGGTCAATGTCCAGGGTTTGACCTTCTTCATTCATACCTACTGTATTTTTTTCGTCTGACACTTTCCTTACCTCTCAATTTGACTTCTTTTAATGCGTTGACCAAAAAATTGATAAAGTTCAACTTTCATAGTCCCATTGTATAGTTTACGCTTTTTATCGGCTTGTTGACCAAATTTCTTTTCAAAGTCTTCATCACTTGTCAAAATAAATTTGCTCCAAGTACTTAATGGTTTAAAGGCTTGACCCATTTCATTATACAAAATGTCAACTGCTTTGTCATCAAGCAACCGTTCACCATATGGTGGGTTTGAAATGATAACACCGTTCACTTTATCAGTTTTAAAATCTTGAAGGCGCATCTGTTTAAAAGTAATGACATCTGCTAAACCTGCTTCTTGAGCATTTTGTTTTGCAATTTCAACCATCCGACCATCGATATCAAAACCAGAAATATCAAGTTCTGCATCGTAATTGGCAGCTTCTTCAGCCTCATTTCGAACATTTTCAATAATTGATTTATCAACCCATGACCAATCTTCGAAGGCAAAGCTACGATTGAAACCTGGTGCAATATTCATACCAATTAAAGCTGCTTCAATACAGAATGTTCCTGAGCCGCATGTTGGGTCCACTAAAGGTTTGTCTGGATACCAATTGCTCAATTCCAAAATAGCTGCCGCCATGTTTTCTTTGATAGGTGCGCCACCTTTTTGAATCCGATAGCCACGTTTAAAGAGACTAGTACCACTCGTGTCAATCATAATTGTCGCCACATCTTTTAAGATAGAAACTTCAATTTTAAATTCAGAACCGATTTCTTGTAAAGGGACTCCTTCAGGTCGGTGATAAATTTTTTGCAATTTTTTAACGACCGCTTTTTTGGTTATTGCCTGGACACTTGGTTCGTTATGTAGTTTAGAACGAACACATTTAGCTTTGGAAATTGGGAATTTAGCGCCTAATGGTAAGTAATTTTCCCAATCTAAACCATTAACACCTTGAAATAATTCTTCAAAGGTTCTTGCTGGAAATTGTCCGACAATAATTTTGATGCGATCGGCTGCACGTAACCAAAGGTTACTCTTTGCAATGGCTGCCATGTCACCTTCAAAGTAAACTTTTCCGTTGTCAACCCTACAATCAAAGCCCAAGGCTTTAATTTCTTTGCCAACAACTGATTCAAAGCCTGCAGCAACTGTTGCGACCAATTTAAAATGTTCTTTCATAATTATCTTTCTCTTTAATGAAAATAAAAGCTAGCAAGTGCTAGCTTAACCTAATATGCAATTTTCTATAAGCCATGTTTTGTTCCAGAAATGACTAGGTATCATTTCTTTCGATAATCATCTGTCTACTGTAAACAGTCAGAATAGCTAGTTCGTTTCCCTTCTATTCCATGCCCCGACCAAAGTTTGGGTTGCTAGCTTGAGGGGTTTACCGCGTTCCATTTCCTACGTTTCCATAAAAACTGCGTCACTGTGGCACTTTCAGAGATACTAGAGCATATCAAAGACTTAGCCCTTTCTCCCGCCGTAATGTCAAAAGACATCCCTAGGCTTATTTTTTCGCCTAGCACAAACACTACTGGCATCACAGCCAGTGCTAGCATGGACTTTCCTCATAGCCTTTAAAGCTACGCGATTATCCAAAAATTGCACGTCCAAAAATTATTCGCTGATTTGTTTGCCAAATACTTCTTTTTCTAAACGACTAATTCTTTTCAAAATATCAAAATTAGTTGCAGTCTGAGTTACTCTTGTTGGTTGCACCATTGAATGGCGTTCTTCTGCAAAACCAGTTCCTCTAGCATGAGAACTTTCTTTTTTCAAAGATTCAATTTCAGCCTTCAAGTGTTCAATCTCAGCAATATAGGATTCATAATCTTTGATGACGTTATCTAAAAATTCGTCAACTTCTTTTTTATCGAATCCACGCATACTAGTTTTAAATTCTTGTTCAAAAATGTCCTTAGGACTATAAATAATACTTGTCATTCTCTTATCTCCGACCGGTAATTCTATCTAATATCTATTTTCTGATATCATAATTTATATTACCCAAAAAAAGAATAAAAAGCAAGTCTAAAAGACAGTTACAAATATTAAGTTCCCGTTACTCTTCCATTATTTCATTGAGACGGTCAAAGGTTAAAAACTGTAAAGTATAGTCGGATAATTCCTTCAGTCGATCGACCAAATAGCGGAGCTTGCTTTCATATTCACTATCATAAAACAGATAAGCTCCGTTTGTATTAGCAATCAGAAATTCCTGATATTGTCTAAATTGGCTAGCGTTCTCATAGTCTGGAAAACAATATTTTATAAAATCAACGTTTTTAAATGCCTGTAATTTCTCCTGATTCTGCTCATTCCACTGTTTTCCATGGGTTTCGAAATCAAAAATGGTCGCAATCTGAATTGGATAGTCAGTTTTCAAGTCTTTTAGAACATCAAGCGCCCATGCTTCAAAGCCTAAGGAACCTGTCAAAATAAACCAATCATGCCCCTCTTCAATCAAACGCAATAAGTCTTTGTGGATGGCTTTTTTAATAATTGTTATTCTCGGATCATTATCTTTAAAAATCCCCAGTTCAAAACTCTTATATCCTGTAACCAGAATCGCAGTCATATTGTGTTTTCCTTTCTAAAAATATGTTATAATAAAAATGCTTAAATTTTTCATTAAGTAACGTCAGTAGGAGAACAATGGTTAATTATCCTCATCAACTTAAAGGAAAACGAATAAGCCCTGTTCAAAAAGAAGAAAAAAAATCAAAGACTGACTTTGCAAATCGCGGAATGTCATTCGAGGCAGCGATTAACGCTACTAATGAATACTATCTCTCCCGAAAGATTGCGGTCATTCACAAAAAACCAACACCTATTCAAATCGTAAAGGTAGATTATCCACGAAGAAGTCGTGCAAAGATTGTTGAAGCCTATTTTCGACAAGCATCTACTACTGATTACTCTGGGGTTTACAAAGGGTTTTACCTTGATTTTGAAGCCAAGGAAACAAGGCAAAAAACAGCCATGCCTATGAAAAATTTTCATTCGCATCAAATAGACCATATGGCTTCCGTTTTAGAACAAAAGGGAATTTGTTTTGTCCTTTTACACTTCAGTACTTTAAAAGAAACTTATTATCTTCCAGCAAAAGCCTTAATCGATTTCTATCAGATTGATAAAGGTAGTAAATCAATGCCACTTGATTATATCAGAAAAAATGGCTATCAGATAATAATTGGAGCTTTTCCTCAAGTACCTTATTTAGATATTATAGAACAAAATTTTTTAGGCGGTGATTAGTATCAAAAATCCATTCATTCGAAAAATTCTAAAATATGCACTAGCAGCTATTCTTAGTCTTACCATCCTTGCTATCGTCATTGGTGCCTTATTATTTGCTTTTTATATTTCCACAGCTCCAAAGCTGAGTGAGGCTGCCCTTAAATCCACCAATTCCAGTCTTGTTTATGATGCTCATAACAAACTCATTGCCGATTTAGGTTCTGAAAAACGGGAAAATGTTACAGCAGATAGTATTCCTCTTAATTTAGTTAATGCGATTACTTCTATTGAAGACAAACGTTTCTTTAATCACCGTGGTGTTGATTTATATCGTATTCTTGGTGCAGCCTTCCACAACATAACAAGTTCAAGCACACAAGGTGGCTCTACACTTGACCAACAGTTAATTAAGTTGGCCTATTTCTCAACTGCTGAGAGAGATCAGACTTTAAAACGTAAAGCACAAGAAGTTTGGCTAGCGCTCCAAATGGAACGTAAATACACAAAACAAGAAATATTAACTTTCTATATTAATAAGGTCTATATGGGAAATGGTAACTATGGTATGCTTACCGCTTCTAAATCTTACTATGGTAAAGATCTAAAAGACTTATCCTTTGCCCAATTGGCATTGCTTGCTGGTATTCCTCAAGCACCAACTCAGTATGATCCTTATGCAAATCCTGATTCAGCAACTACTCGTCGTAATTTAGTTTTACGTCAAATGCTTTCAGAAAAAAATCTGACCAAAGCTGAATACGATCAAGCAATTGCTACTCCAGTAACTGATGGCTTAAAACCTTTGAAAAAAACATCAAGCTATCCAAAATATATGGATAACTACTTAAAACAAGTTATCAGTCAAGTTAAGTCCGAAACCAATAAAGATATCTTTACTTCCGGATTAAAAGTTTATACAAATATACTTCCTGAAGCGCAAAAACGACTTTATGATATTTATAATAGTCAAGATTATATTTACTATCCAGATGATAAATTCCAAGTGGCTTCAACTGTCATTGATGTAACAAATGGTCATGTCATTGCTCAACTTGGAAGTCGTAATCAAGACGAGAATGTTTCATTTGGTACAAACCAAGCAGTTCTAACAGACCGTGACTGGGGTTCAACAATGAAACCAATCTCTGCCTATGCCCCTGCTATTGAAAGTGGGGCATATAACTCAACTGCTCAATCTACAAATGACTCTGTTTATTACTGGCCTGGAACTACTACTCAACTTTACAACTGGGACCGCAAATATAATGGTTGGATGACTATTCAAACTGCTATTATGCAATCACGTAACGTTCCTGCTGTACGTGCCTTAGAAGCTGCTGGTTTAGACTATGCCAAATCTTTCTTAAACGACCTTGGTATTGACTATCCTGAAATGAACTATTCTAATGCGATTTCAAGTAACAACTCAGGGACTGAACAAAAGTACGGTGCAAGTTCTGAAAAAATGGCTGCCGCCTATGCATCATTTGCAAACGGTGGTCACTACTATAAGCCACAATATGTTAATAAAATTGAGTTTAGTGACGGAACCTCAAAAGTCATCGAAGAAAAAGGCAAACGTGCTATGAAAGAAACTACAGCCTACATGATGACGGATATGCTAAAAACCGTTTTAACGTATGGTACTGGTACTGAAGCACGTGTTCCTGGTGTTATTCAAGCAGGGAAAACTGGTACTTCAAACTACACTGATGAAGAGTTAGCTAAAATCAGTGCTGAAACTGGACTTTACCCTGATTATGTTGGAACTATGGCACCTGACGAAAACTTCGTTGGTTATACTAGTAAATATGCAATGGCTGTATGGACTGGCTATCGTAGTCGTCTAACCCCTGTTTATGGTGATGGTTTAAATGTGGCAACTCGTGTTTATCGTAATATGATGTCATACTTAACAGAAGGCTACAGTGAAGATTGGATTATGCCAAGTGGACTTTACCGTAGTGGAGGAATGCTTTACCTTTACGGTGGAACATATACAACAAATAACACTGGTAATAGCTCCGTTTATAATAATATTTACGGTGGAAATTCTTCAAGCAACAGCGCCAATACTGGACAAGGTAACAGCTCAGAAAGTTCAAATTCAGCAGAAACACCTTCTGCTAGCGATGCTACCGGTTCTCCATCAACATCTACGCCTACAACTCCTGGTAATGGAACAGGAAATGGTAACGGTGTCGGCCAAAATAATGGCAATGGAAACTAATCATAAAAAAAGAAAAGAATTCGGAAAAATTTCCGAATTCTTTTTTATTTTGCCAAAGCACCCATTGGATCCCATGGTGCAAGAACAATTGGCTCTGCTTCATAAGCTGCCAGTTCTTCAGCAGTCAGTAAATTCTTGCGAACAACAATTTGATAGGTATACTCGTCCATCCATGCATCGGAAGCCACAAAGTACCCCTTGTTTCCAACATCCTCACCCCATGAATTTTCAACCTTCCATTTAAGAGCTCGGCCATTCTCATCCAAATCAACACCCGTCAAGACCATGGCATGGGTCATTAAACTTTCACTATAATCGAGGCGACCTGCTTTATCTTGACTGAGGACGATGTCCATACTTGCTTCAAAATCGTAGGTATTCGTTGCTAGGATACCCTTCTTGCGATCAGAGACTTGACCTACGTCTGAACCAAACCAAACAGATTCACCTTCTTGCATTTGTTTGATGGCCAATTCTTTGAAGCGTTCCATTTCTAAATTGAGGTAACGAACATCAGGACTACCCGCAACATTCCCGAGCATTTCAACAGTATAAGATTTCCCAAAAGGCTTATCCTGAGTAGGTGCATTAATAATTGAGACATAATCCGATAAGTTCAAGCCAACATATTTTTGGTAAAACTCTTGTGGAGTAATGCCACTTTCACGATGAAATTGATTATCTTTATCACGATAAGCGAAATCAAATTTCTTAGGTGGCAGTCCTAGGTTAATAGCCAAGAAGTTAAATACTTCCTCTAACAAAGCCTCTTTTTTAGTTTGTACCGTTTGAGTATCAGCTCCAGTCTGAATGCATTCACGAAGAATCTGAGCATCTTGTCTCAATAATTTATTAAGAATACTGTTCAATTCTCTGCTATTGCTTGAAGAAACAGATTCTGGATAGACTGATTTTGGAACCACACCATATTTATCAAAAAGTGCGACAACCATATCCCACTGACCACCATCTTGTTGAGGAACATCCAGAAGGAATTTCACTTTACGACTAGTCAAGTCTTGATCAGCAGTTGCAATAATTTGTTCCATAAACCAGTTCGCTTTTTCATATTTATCCCAGAAGAAAGTATGAGCTTGGGATAATTCAAAATTGTCTAACTTGAAGTCTGAAATTAATTGGTGACGAAAAGTGTTAAGTGCCGCAAACATCCAACAACGACCAGACGCCTTTTGATTAGTGACCTTGTCCTTTGTAACATCTACAGAAAAAACAAAATCATTGTCAATAGCACTTTGGCGTGTCTCTATTGATTTGAGCAACCCATTATGGCTCACTGCATTTTCCATTGCCCTGAACTTAGGATTATTCTCATAATTGGCAAATAATTTATCGGTAAACGATTGTGTAATTTCTGACATAATATCCTCCATTTTTTTACTTACCTTCTATTATAGAACTATTTCAACTTTCTTCAAGTCAAAAAACGCTAGGTATCCTAGCGTTTTCGATTGTAATTTATCAAAAGCTGAAATCTTTATTTCCAAAAATCATCAAAAATGGTAATTGGTAAATGGCGTTTATGAAGTCCTTTATACCACCAAGCTTCGATTTTTTCTTGTGCTTGAGCAGAGATTGTTTTTCCTTCGAGGTAGTCATCAATATCATTATAGGTAACACCTAAAGCAACTTCATCTGCGATACCAGGTTTATTTTCCTCTAAATCAGCTGTTGGCACCTTTTTATAAAGTCGTACATCAGCACCTAAAGCTTTTAAGAGTTGACGTCCTTGCCGTTTATTCAATCGGAAGAGGGGTAAAATATCAGCGCCCCCATCACCAAATTTAGTAAAAAAGGCAGTAATATTTTCAGCAGCATGGTCAGTACCAATAACTGCTCCACTCGTTTGACCAGCTACAGCATATTGACTAATCATCCTTTGGCGAGCCTTGATATTCCCTTTATTAAAGTCTGAAATAGCAATGCCTGCTTCTACTAATGCAGCAACTTGTCCATCGACAGCTTGCTTAATATTAATGGTTAAGCTCTGATCAGGTTGAATAAAGTCCAAAGCTAATTGAGCATCTGCCTCATCTGCTTGAACACCATAAGGAAGTCTGATAGCAATAAATTGATAATCTTCCTGACCAGTCTCTGCCCTCATTTCTTCAATTGCCATTTGCGCAAGACGACCAGCTAAAGTAGAATCTTGTCCTCCTGAAATTCCAAGAACTAATGTTTTTAAAAAAGTATGTTTCTTTAAGTAGGACTTTAGGAAATCAATAGATTTTCTAATTTCTTCTTCAGGATTAATAGTAGGTTTAACGCCAAGCTGCTTGATAATTTCATTCTGTAAAGTCATTAGAACTCACCTTCCCCATAAGTTTTGTGGCGAATAGATGAAATAAGATTCATCTTATTATCCCAAACATCTTTTGCAAGGTCGACTGGATAGTCTTGTGGATTTAAAACCCGTTTGTACTCATCCCAAAGTTTATCGAATTCTTTTCGAGCATAAGCTTGAATGGTTTGTAGATCCGGTAAGTCATAAACTAGTTCTCCATCGACAAAAACATCTACTAACAAAGGTACAGCTTCGAAATTTTTAACGACTTTTTTGATGTAAGTATAAGTTGGGTGGAACATTTCAATTTGATCGAGACTATTAACATCGACATCTGTAAAAGTAATATAATCACCTTCAGATTTGCCTTTATCTAAACTCGTAATCCGCCAAACTTGTTTTTTACCAGGCGTTGAAACTTTTTCGGCGTTATTGGATAACTTAATGGTGTCTTCCATTTGGCCTCCTTCATTTTCAATGGAGACCATTTTATAAACCGCACCAAGCGCTGGTTGATCATAAGCTGTTATCAACTTGGTACCAACTCCCCAAACATCAATCTTAGCTTTTTGCATCTTCAAGTTAAGAATCGTGTTTTCATCTAAATCGTTTGAAGCATAGATTTTAGCATTAGGGAAGCCCGCTTCATCAAGCTGTTGACGAACTTTTTTAGAGAGATAAGCTAAATCTCCTGAGTCTAAACGAACACCAAGGAAATTAATACTATCACCTAACTCTTTGGCAACTTTAATAGCGTTAGGAACACCGACTTTTAAAGTATCATAAGTATCTACTAAAAAGACACAATCCTTATGAGTTGCTGCATAGGCTTTGAATGCTTCATAATCATTACCATAGGCTTGAACTAAGGCATGAGCATGTGTTCCCGATACAGGGATACCAAACACTTTACCGGCACGAACATTACTTGTGGCATTAGCTCCGCCAATAACTGCAGCACGAGTGCCCCAAAAAGCAGCATCCAATTCTTGAGCTCGGCGTGTACCAAATTCCAAAAGTGGTTCATCTTCAATGACAGAACGGATACGAGCAGCTTTAGTCGCAATCAAGGTTTGGAAATTAACAATATTTAGTAGGGCAGTTTCAACTAATTGGCATTGTCCTAATGGTCCTTCAACTTGAACAATCGGTTCATTTGCGAAAACCAAATCCCCTTCTTTAGCTGAACGAACTGTGAGTTCTAATTTTAGATTTTTTAGATAATCTAAGAATTCACCGTTATAACCTAATTCAGCTAGATAAGCTAAATCACTCTCAGTAAATTTCAAATTCTCTAAATATTCGACAACACGCTGTAAACCAGCAAAAATTGCATAACCATTTTCAAAAGGTTGTTTGCGGAAATACACCTCAAATACAGCTTTCTTATTATGAATACCTTGGTCAAAATAGACTTGCATCATATTAATTTGATATAAATCGGTATGTAGGGTTAAACTGTCATCTTTATACATAATTTTGTCCTCTATTAATTATTGTTACTATTATAACATACTTTTGATTTTGAATAATTATCCGTAAACTGGAAATTTCAAAGCCAAACATTATACAGTTCTATCGTAAAAAAAGAAAAAGTTGAGACGACATGTCCCAACTTTATTTTTTATTTTGATTTAAACTTAAAATTACAATAAAGACCAAATACGATAATCCAAATTGTTGCTCCTACTGCTCCAATAAAGGTAGATTCTTGAAGGAATAATGAAACAAAAACAAAAGCGAAGAAAGCTAAAGTAATTGGTGTTGCAACTTTGTACATTGGCATAAGGAAGCCATCTGCCATAAAATCATCTGATTGACGATATTTCCAATGGGCAACCATCGTTAAGGCATAGATTGCAATATAGACTCCTGAGGAAGAGGCTGCTATCAAAGCAAAGGCATCCGAAACTCCTGGCAATACATTAATAATAGCTGAAATACCAACTACAAAAGCAGATGCAATAATAGCTCGACTTGGAACTCCTTGTCGAGATAAACGGTTTAACTTCAAGGAATCTGTAAAGCCATTAGCATTTTCATTTGCTAATTGATATAAGTGGCGACCTGATGAATAAAGAACTGAGTTCAATGCTGAAGCTGAAGATGTCAAAACAACAAAGTTAATCAAGGCTGCCGCCCATTTAATACCAACTAATTGGAAAACCATAACAAATGGTGACTTATCAACGGGTAAATCCTTCCAAGGAACGATTGCCATAATAGAAATAAGTGAACCAACATAGAAAATTACAATCCGTAATGGAATTTCCTGAATTGCTTTTGGTAAGACTTTTCTTGGATTAGCTGTTTCAGAGGTAGTAATCCCAACAAATTCAATAGCTTGGTAAGCAAAGAAGACCATTTGGAAACCCATAAAGAATTTCAAAGTACCATGAGGGAAAAACGAGAAACCAGTAGAAATATTAGTCAAACTTGCGTGACCATGAGGCGTTTCAAAACCAGTAATAATCATAAAGGCAGCTGTAACGATTAAAGCAATGATGGCAACAATTTTAATCATGGCAAACCAGAATTCAGTCTCACCAAAGATTTTGACAGCTATTAAATTGACAGAAGCAAGTATCACTAGTGCAACTAATTGTATCATCCAAGAATGCCAACTAGGGAACCAGTATTGAACATAGGAACCTAGGGCTGTAATATCTGCCATACCAATAAAAATTAATGACACCCAATAAGAAAGTCCTGAGAAATAACCCCAACCAGGGCCGATATACTTGGTAATAAAATTAATAAATGTATGTTGGTCTGGGTCATAATAGAGCATTTCTCCAATTGCTCGCATCATCATAAACATGAATACACCAGTTATCAGATAAACTAATACGATTGAGGGACCAGTCAAAGAAATAGCCCGCCCAGCCCCCATAAACAAGCCCGTTCCAATTGTACCAGCGATGGCAATTAATTGGACATGACGATTTTGCAAGCCCCTTACCATTCCATTTTTTGTTTCATTATTATCATTAATCTTTTTTGACATCATACACTCCGTTCTTAAAAAATATAATTATTATACCCTATTTTCAGAATATTTACAACATTTGCCTTTCTAAAATTTTTAGAGCAATATAAAAAAAGAACTGGACACCGAATATTGTCCAATTCTTCCCTATTATTTCATATTTTCAATATAGTGATAGACACCCTGACCAGCTATGGCACCATCGCCTACTGCTGTTGTAATTTGGCGAAGATTTTTTTGACGAACATCTCCAATTGCAAAGATACCAGGTACAGCTGTTTTCATCTGATCATCCGTTACTACCCAGCCTTCGTTATCACAGATATCTAATTCAGAAACCATTGCTGTGACTGGTAACATTCCAACATAAATAAAGACTCCACCAAAATCATGGCTAGTGACTTCTTCTGTTTTAACATTTTTGATGAGAACCTTGGAAACCTTAATATTATCGCCTTGAATTTCCTCAACAACAGAATCCCAAATAAATGAAATTTTCTCGTTGGCAAATGCACGGTCCTGTAAAATTTTCTGAGCTCTCAATTGATCACGTCGATGAACAATTGTAACTGATTTAGCAAATTGTGTTAGATAGATAGCTTCTTCCACTGCAGAGTCACCCCCACCAACCACTAATAAGTCTTGGTCTCGGAAAAAAGCACCATCGCATACTGCACAATAAGAAACACCACGGCTTGTATATGTTTCCTCACCTGGAGCATTTAATAAGCGGTATTTAGCACCAGTAGCTAAAATAACCGTTTTGGCATCAAAAGAACTGTCCTCAGTAAAAATTCGTTTGTAAGAACCGAAATCTTCAACCTTTTGAACGATACCATAAATATGCTCAACTTCAAATTTTTCTAAGGGCTCAAACATCTTCATCGATAACTCTGGACCGGAAATGTGGTCATAACCTGGATAGTTTTCAATTTCAGAAGTATTATTCATTTGACCACCCGGAGCCCCTTGTTCGATCATTCCAACCTTGAGGTTACTACGTGCCGCATATAAAGCTGCTGTCATCCCTGCAGGACCTGAGCCAATTATGATTGTATCGTACATTGAATTCTCCTTATTATTTCTGTCAACATTTTATCAATCTGATTATTATTTAGCAATTCTTATGATTTCAAAACTAAAAGGACTGCCATAACCGCGAAAGAAAGAACGGGTACTAATAGAATAGCTATCATTAAAATATCGTAGAGAAATGCTTGTTTTTCAATCGCTGTCTTGTCTTTTTTTGAGCGAGCACGAAGAAACATCCAAAGTAAACAAATTGCTAATACTAATACGAATGCTATTAAAAGTCCTTGTAAATATAAACTAAATAATTCTAAAACCATTAAACTTCCGACCTATCCTATTCCAATGCTCAAACTAATTGATACTCTTTCACAAGAAAAAGTCCAGGCTAACCTAGACCATTCTATTATAGCAAAAGTCTCACATTAAACATAGGATTTGGAAAACTTGTTAAAAAATTCTTTGGTCCTTTCCTCTTTCGGATGTTTAAATATTTCTTCGGGACTACCCTCTTCAATAATTTTCCCATTATCCAAAAAGAGAATTCGGTCTGCCACCTGAGCGACAAAATCCATATCATGACTAACTAATACCATGGTTTGCCCCGCTTTTGCAGCCTGGACAATAGCCTTCTCGACTTCAGCCACTAGCTCGGGATCCAAAGCGGAAGTCGGCTCATCTAAGAGTAATACCTCTGGCTTCATGGCTAAAGCTCTTGCCAAAGCAACCCGCTGTTTCTGTCCACCTGATAAGTGTCTTGGATAATGATTTTCCCGGTCTGATAATCCCACTTTTCTAAGTTCTTCTCGGGCAATCGCTGTCGCTTCTTTGTCTGAGAGTTTTTTAACAATGACCAAACCTTCCTTGACGTTATCCAAGGCTGTCCGCCTCTCGAACAAGTTAAACTGCTGGAAGACCATGGCTAATTTACGCCTTAGAATTAAAATGTCCTCGTTTTTGATTTTGAAAAAATCAAAAACAAAATCATCAATCTCAATACTCCCTTTATCTGGTTTTTCCAGATAGTTCATGCTCCTTAGAAAGGTTGATTTGCCTGCACCAGAAGCACCAACCAAGGCAATAACTTGACCTTTTTCGATTTCTAAACTGAGGTCATCCAAAACTTTTTGACCTGAAAAATATTTACTTAAATGGCTTATTTTGATCATTAGCGTAAATCCCCCATCACTCTATCCGTCGACCTAATTGGTTCTGCAATAGCCATTCTTTTCTCAATATAGTTGCCCAATTGTTCAATCAAGAAACTAATAAACCAATAAACTAAAGCTACCGAAATATAACGTTCAAAATAGCGATAATCCGCTCCACCCAAAATTTGAGCTTGAGCAAACATCTCAACAATACCTGCATTAAAAGCTAAAGAGGTCCCTTTGGTTAAACCAATCAAACCATTAATTAAGGTCGGGGTTGCAATGACAGCTGCATTAGGAATAATAACTCTTTGATAAACTTGACTAGGGGTCATCCCTAAACTCCGAGCGGCTTCAATCTCTCCTTGGTTAACAGACAAAATAGCTGCCCGAATTGTTTCACTTGTATAGGCTGCTTCATTAAAGGCAAAGGCTGTTATAGCAAAAACTGCGGCTGGAATGGCATTAATGTTCCAATGGAGACCATAAGTGAGATTCAAGTATTTCAAGAAAAGGGGAATACCATAGTAAGTCAACATGAGTTGAACTAAAATTGGTGTTCCTCGCAAAAAGCTAACAAAAATAGCTTGAATTGGATATAAAAATTTGATGCGATTAATTTTAACAATGGCAAAAATAAGGGCCAATAAAAGACCAAAAATGGCTCCTACAACCGTTAAACCAATAGTGATTGGCAATCTTTGAATAATATCCGGCAGAGCATCAAAAACAGCTTTCCAGCTAAAGAGCTTGCCTTCTGGAATATGTTTTATCAGTTGATCAAACCATGACCATGAACTGGCTAATGTAATAATTGGCATAACTTCCCCTTTTACTCCTATCAATATCATTTAAGTTTAGCACGGTAAATAAGACCTGTAAAATAGAAAGAACTAATAAAGGCAATAGAGAAAGCCTATCACATAGTAATAGACTTATTTCTATTTTAGCCTCATTTATAAGACTAATAGTTGAGTTCTGATACAAAATCACCTTCAAAGAATTGTTGACTTTGTTTTTTCAAGTACCCAGATTTTTTTAATTTTACCAATCCCTTATTGACAAATTTTTGCAATTCTTTACCTTTGGCACCATCTGCAAAAATAAAGTATTCCATACCATCCTTGTCATCACCAATTTCTTCTTTCAAAGTTGAGATTTTCAAATCAAATCCTTGATCTTTAATTGCTGTTTTTAGAGAAATAGCATCATAGAAAAGAAAATCTAATTGATCATTTTCAAGCATTTGAAGTCTTTGAGTAAATGGTGTCGAACCTGATGCATACGATATATCAATTGGTTTTTGATTTGGATGTTTCTTATTCCATTTTTCAAGAACCTGCATATAAATAGCACCAGACATACCTTGAGTCTTTTTACCAGCTAAATCTTTTAAAGACTTGTAACCTTTATTCCCTTTAGTGGCAATAGCATAATTCGATTTAGAAAGGGGCTTAGAAAAGAGGTATTTTTGTGCGCGTTCCTCACTATAGCCGTAGTCGTTAGCAGCGATTTGGTAGCGACCAGCATCAATACCAGATAAAATTGATGGAAAAGCGACTGTTTCAAATTTCAATTGGTATTTTTTGGAATCATTAAAGATTTTCTTTAAGAGTTCAATATCATAACCAGTCAATTTTTTTCCATCTTGGTATGTAAAAGGCTTAGTTGCAGCATCTGTTGCTACCGTAATAACCTCTTTCTCTTGAGCTTGGCTTGTACTTGTCATCATTAAAGTTAAGACCAAACCAGCCAAGAGATAGAAAGCTTTATTAAGAATTTTTTTATCGTTAATCATTTTAATACTCCTTTTTAATAGTACAGATAGTTTAACAAAAGTATAGTCCTTTGAAAAATAGCAAATTTCTATCACGTCTTTTAGGAATTCCTATAACAAAAAGCACCAATCCGAAGATTGATGCTTGCATATTAAAATGATTGTTTTTTTGCTTTACGTTCAGCACGACCACGTGCCTTACCTTCTGCACGACGTTCTTTACGACGCTTTTCATCAACCACCCATTGGATTTTTTTCTTATAGCCTGGTTTGACTTTTTTCTTTTTCTTTTTAACCAAACCGATCATTTCAGTATCAAGTTTTTGATAAGATTTTTCACGGTTGTTACGGCGGTCTCGATCATAAGTGTCTTGGAATTCGCCGTTTTTGAGAACCTTAGGAACAAAAGCAATACCCAATTTTTCCAACTCTTTAATGTCTGAATCGTCACTTGGTTGGTATAGGGTAATCGCTGTGCCCGAAAGTCCGTTACGACCAGTTCTGCCTACCCGGTGAACAAAGAATGACAAGTCTTGTGGGATAGCATCATTGATGACATGGCTGACACCTTCAATATCAATTCCACGAGCTGCCAAATCTGTCGCAACAATGTATTCAAAATCAAGCTTTTTCACTTGATTCATAATCCGTTTACGCTCACGTGGCGGTACGCCACCATGAATTTTGGCTACTTTTAAACCATTCGCAACCAAGTAGCCGTGCAATTCATCTGCACGTTCTTTGGTATTGACAAAAATCATAGCCAAATAAGGCTGCATAGTTTTTAAAATGTCAAAAATCTGAGCATTTTTATCGCGCCCTTTAGTTGAAACAAGCCAGTTATCAATATTATCAGCAATTACGGTTTCCGTTTTAATTTGTTCAATTAAAGGATTGCTTAAATATTTTTTTAAGAATGGCTGTAACTTTTGTGGAATTGTTGCTGAAAAGACTAAAATTTGAACAGCTTTTGGTAATGCTGAAGCAATTTTATCAACAGTATCTAAGAATCCCATATCCATAGTCATATCAGCTTCATCCACGACAAATGTTGTAGCTTTATGGATGGCTAAGTCCCCTGATTTAACCAAGTCATAGATACGACCAGGTGTCCCAACGACAATATGTGGTTGAGAAACTTTTAATTTTTCAATTTGACGGAGCTTGTCTGTTCCACCAACATAATTAGCAAGACGAATTTCTTTTTCCGAATGACTTGCTAATTGCTTAGCGGCATCAAAAATTTGTGTAGCTAATTCACGACTTGGGGCAGTAATCAGAATTTGAACATCTTTACCATCCTCATCCAATTTTTCGAAAATTGGCAATAGGAAGGTGTGTGTTTTCCCAGATCCTGTTTTGGATTCTCCAACTAAATCTCTGCCTGAGTTGACAATTGGAATTAATTTTTTTTGGACTTCAGTAGGTTCGCTAAAGTTAATTTCTTCTAGCGCTTTCTGAATGTAATTTTTAAAATTATAATCTTTAAATGACATAGTAACCTCTTTTTCTTTCTCATTATAACATGATTGTTTCTGACAAGCAAAAGGAGAGAGGCTTCGATTGACCCTGTCATTTTGCATTATGGCAATGCTTTTAAAAAAGACTAGGACTTAGTCCTAGCCTCATCTTTTAATTTTATAAATAAAGGATTGCAAGTACGAGAAGACTTGCAAGGGCTCCTAAGGTCCACATGAAAGCATCAACTTTCCATTCTGACCAACGATTGCCTTTACCTGAAAGGCCACCTAATTCTAAATGATGGTGAAAAGGTGTCATTCTAAAAATACGTCGACCTTCACCAAATTTTTTCTTAGTGTATTTAAAGTAAGAAACTTGCATCATTACGGAACTTGTTTCTAGGACATAGACTAAACCAATAAGCAATAGAGTCCATTCTTGTCGCAAAGCTATGGAAATGGCTGCTAGCATGGCACCTAAGGCCAAACTACCAACATCACCCATAAATACCTTTGCAGGCTTGCGGTTAAAGATAAAGAAACCAAGAAGAGCGCCAATCATGATGGCAATTAGGAGTAAGACATCAAATTGTTTTTGGATATAAGCAATGATGCCATAAGTTGATAAACTGATTGCGACTGAGATGGAAGCAAGGCCATCAATACCATCGGTCAGGTTCACGGCATTTGAGAAACCAACAATCCAAAATAATACGAAGAAAAGATAGAGGAATCCAATGTGGAAATGATAACCTAAAATATTAATGGAATCAATCTTGCTTGGTGCAACATGTAGAAAATAGAATATCAAGCCACCAACAATTTGTAAGAACATTTTTTGTCTTGCGGTTAAGCCCTCATTGATTTGCTTAAAGATTTTCAAGAAATCATCAAAGAAACCAATGAAACCATAAATTAAAATAACCGCTAAAATACCAGTGATTAAACCGAGATGACTCCATTCTTTAAACATGATTAAGCCAAAGAAAAGTGACAGTAAACTAGCAACTAGAAGAAAGATAGTCCCACCCATTGTTGGTGTACCAGCTTTTTCTAAATGTTGTTTAACATCTTCATGCATTTGTTGTCCACCAATTTTTTTCATTTGGTAGAACTTTATAAAAAATGGCATGGCTGTAGCAGTTAATATCAAGGATATTATAGCTGCTGTAATCGTTAAAAACATGTTAATCTCCTAGTTTTACTTTAATTTTGGATATTTTCTTAAGTGATTTTCCAGGTTCTATAGATTGACTAATCACTCTTCCTTTTTTCGAACCTTTATATTGTACCTCAATACCTGACCATTTTGCAAACTTTTTAACATTTTCTTTAGTCCAAGCATGCATATCAGGAACTGACTCTAAGTTATTTGTTAATAAGAGTACTTGTTCATTGTTTGGCAAATTAGTATTCTTGGTTTTTGACATCTTAACAATTTTGTCACCATTTCCCAGAACGATAGGTTGTACTAAATTGCGACGCAATTCATCAGCTGTTGGTCCTGGTTTTTGACCAACAAAATCAGGTAAATAGTAAGGTGTTGATTTGCTTGCGGATTCTGGAGCTGGCTTTAATAATGTATCTTGCATTAAATAAGCTTCTTCAAGCACAGGGTTAATGACATCCGCCCAGAACATACCACTCCAATGTTCAGGTTGTTGAATGGTCACATACATGATGAAGTCTGGATTATCAGAAGGAACCATCGCGACTACAGAGAGGACATAATTGGTTTTTCCACCTTCAATATAACCACTACCATCTTCCTTGGCAATTTCGGCTGTCCCTGATTTAACTGATACAGGCATACTTCCAACTTTAATAATTGGTCCAGTTGATTGCGAATATAAGGTCCCAAAAACAGGGTCAGTCCCTACGTTAACCATGTATTCACGGGTTTCACTAGCGGCTTTCTTAGAAACAGGTTTACCAACCACTTCTTTTTTTGCTGTCCGATAGGTAGCACTATTTGGATCATAAATCTGATTGATAAATTGCGGTTCAAGCATTGAACCGTTATTAGCGATTGCTAAAAATGCTCTTAACATTTGAATTTGTGTAACACTGATTCCTTGTCCAAAAGCACTCATGGCCTGGGTAACAATATTGTCTGATGGGAAAATACCAGATTCCTCATCACCAGTACCAAAACGAGTTGGGTAACCAAACTTAAATTTGGTTAAATAATCCAACCAAGTCTTATTACCCATTTTTTGTTCTAATTTTGTCATCCCAACGTTACTTGAATATGAGAAACCTTGAGCATAAGTCATGTATTGACCAGTCGAAATACCTTCATTAATAGACCAGTCTTGAATGGTTGCATCGGCAATTTTCAAACCGTTTGCATTACTAAAAACATCATTTGGTTTGAAAACACCATTATCAATCGCTGATGCCAGAGTCATGACTTTCATTGTAGAACCTGGCTCGAAGTTATTCTGATAGAGAGCACTCTTCCAGTTGTATTTCTTATTATTTAAGCCTTCAAGAGTATCAGCGTTATAGGTTGGTCTTTGTGAAGTGGCTAGAATTTCGCCTGTTTTTGCATTTACTAAGGTAGCACTAGCCAAGACACCTTTTGCTTCAGCTTGAAAGGCATCCATTCTTGTTTCTAAGAATGTTTGAATTGGCTCAGATAAAGTTGTATAGACATCTTTACCATCGACAGCTTTTTTAACGGTTTTTCCTGTTCCTAAAAGCGTATTACCATTCTTATCTTTTTCATAAATGATAGTTCCATCTTTACCAGAAAGGATATTATTAAGGGCGGCTTCCAGACCTGTTTTACCAATTAGGCTCTTACTACCATCTTTATTTTCTGTTAGAGCAGCAAGACCAATTAATTCTGAAGAAAAAGTTCCATTAGGATACATCCGACCTGGACTTGTAGAGAAAGCAACCCCTTTAATTCCAGCCTTTTCCATCTCTTTTCTGATGGTGGTCATCTTACTAAAAGAAATTCCTGAACCAGATGTTCCGAAGGAAACTTGGAAGAGCCCCTTTTGTTTCAGCTGACTGAGGACATTTTTCTTTTTCATGCCTAATTCTTTTGTCAAAATGTCAGCAACTTTGTCAAACTGTTTAGGCTGAACAAAGAGTTTTTCACCCGTCGCTGAGACAAATGACTTATCCAAGACAGCATAAATACTATAAGTCGTTGAGTCTACTGCTATAGCAACGCCATTTCGGTCATAGATTGTCCCACGCTTAGCCTGTACGGTAACCGTTTCTTGATAAACTTGTTTGGCACCTTGACTTAAATCAACGCCAAATTTACGGTCAGTTCCAATAATAATCACAAAATTAATAATAAAAACGAAAAACAGGAAAATGCTCAAAATCATCATGTTTTGACCAACATGTTCACGATTTTTTACAGGTGTTTTTCGCCCTTGGATGACGTAATCTAAAAATAGTTTTTGTAGTCTTTTCATAGCTTAGTCAACCTTCTTAATATTATCGGTACGATTGGACAGACCAGCTTTTTTGGCGATGTCAACAATGCGATCCCGACGAGAAAGTTCATTAACTTCCTGTTTAGCATTGTTTAATTCAGTCTTCTTATCAGAAATTTGACTATTTAAGGTAGTAATATCCTGTTGCAATTGTAATTTACGACTTTGCAAGTAGATGATACTAACAGCCATGGTAATTGCTGTGATAATCAGTGCACTATAAAAAGCTTTCTCAATTCTGGAAAAAGTTCTGATTTGCTTTTGTAAAGCACTGGTTACTGCTTGCGTTCTTTTTTCATTATTCATAACATTTACATCCGAATTTTTCTGGCCACCCGTAATTTAGCCGAGTGAGCACGGTTATTCTCAGCTAATTCTTCTTGACTTGGTAAAATAGGCTTCCGCGAAACAAGTTCAAATTTAGGTTTCATTTCTTCAGGAATAATTGGAATTCCTTTGGGAATATCAACAGTACTTGCTTCCTTAAAGAGCTGCTTAGTCAAGCGGTCTTCTAGAGAATGGAAAGTGATAACTGAGATGCGACCATCTAAAGCCAACAAATCCATTGCGGCTTGAATAGACTCATCAGCTGCCCCTAATTCATCATTAACTTCAATCCGAATGGCTTGAAAGATTTGCTTGGCTGGGTGCCCTTTTTTCTTCAATTCCTTAGCTGGTTTAGCTGACTTAATAATTTCTGCTAGCTCTGTTGTGGTTTCAATCGGCTTAATAGCTCTTGCTTGTTCTATTTTCCGAGCAATCTGCTTAGAAAATTTATCTTCCCCATAACGGAAAAAAATACGAATGAGATCATTGAAACTATAGTCATTGACCACGTCATAAGCCGTTAGTGAAGCATCAGAGTCCATTCGCATGTCTAATGGCGCATCTTGACGATAAGAAAAACCGCGTTCTCTTTCGTCTAATTGAGGACTTGAAACTCCTAAATCATAGAGGATGCCATCAATAGCTTCCACACCATGAGCAGCCATTTCTTCCTTGAGATTGCGGAAATTATTCTTAATAAAAGTAACCATCCCTCTCTTAATAAAGGGCTCCAAAAAAATCTGGGCATTATCAATTGCTTTTTGATCCTGATCAAAACAATACAAATGTCCATCTTCATTTAACTGTGATAAAAGGTAGGCTGAATGTCCCGCACCACCAAGTGTTGCATCAACATAAACCCCGTTAGGTTTGATTTGGAGCATGTCAACTGTTTCATGCAAAAGAACAGTGACATGATGAAATTCTTTAGTCATATCTTTAATTTTAACACAATTTAGACATTTAGAAAACAAAAAGAAAGACAGGGAAACAGAGTCCCTATCATTCTCTCTACTATTGGCGAATATTGCCATTTCCATTGATATAATATTTACTACTTGTCAAAGCTTCTAAGCCCATTGGTCCTCGTGCATGCATTTTTTGCGTTGAAATCCCAATTTCGGCTCCAAGACCAAAAACAAAGCCGTCTGTAAAACGTGTTGAAGCATTCACATAAACAGCTGCAGCATCAATCTGATCTTGGAAACGTTCAGCTGCTGCCAAATCTTTGGTAATAATGGCTTCCGAGTGATGACTACTATAATGATTAATCCAGTCGATAGCTTCTTCTAAGGAATCAACAATTTTAACTGACATAATATAGTCCAAAAATTCCATGCCGAAATCTTCTTCACTAGCAAGCGTCGCGTTTTTAAATAATGCTAAAGTGTCTTCTTCTGTACGAAACTCAACTGCGTGCACCTTTGAAATCGCTTCTTCCAGTTGTGGAATAAAGGATTGGGCAACATCGCGATGAATGACTAAGCTCTCAGCTGCATTACAAACACTTGGCCTTTGTGTTTTGGCATTAATCACTACCTTAGTCGCCATTTCCAAATCTGCCAAAGCATCTACATAGATATGGACATTGCCGACACCAGTCTCAATAACAGGCACCTTAGCTTTTTCTTTTACGGTTTGAATAAGCCGAGCACCACCTCGTGGAATCAAGACATCTACATAGGCAGTCGCCGCCATCAATTCTTCAGCTAAATCATGTGAAGGATCCTCCAATAATTGAATAGCATCAGGTGTGATTGCCATAGCTTCTAAACTTTTTCTTGCCACTTTAACCAAAGCTATATTTGAGTTTAAGGCATCTCGCCCACCTCGTAAAATAATGGCATTATTGGTTTTAAAAGCCAAACTAAAAGCATCAATGGCGACATTAGGGCGGCTTTCAAAAATCATGGCAATCACCCCAAGAGGAACTCTTTTTTGAAGGATTTTCAAGCCATCTAAATTGGTGTATCCTTTGAGCACTTGTCCAATTGGGTCTTGTAGTTCGACTACCTGTCTAACCCCTTTCGCAATCCCTTCAATACGTTCTTCGGTTAAAAGGAGACGGTCAAGCATAATATCTGAAATCCCGTGCTCTTTTGCCTTGGCCATATCTTTTTGGTTTTCAGCCATAATCATCGCACTCTGTTCAACCAAGTCTTGAGCCAGACGCATTAAAAAGCTATTCTTTTGGCTAGTTGATAATTTTAGTAATTCTGAGCTAGCTTTTTTAGCTTGGCTCCCCAATTGATCAATTATTGTCATCTTACTCTCCCTTTTCTTGAACAAACCAGGTACCGATTTCTCTACCTTCAAGCAATCTTAAAATATCACGCGGGTTTTGTCCATTCATTAGCACCATCTGGCCACCATTCTCAAAAACCATTTGAGCCGATTGAACCTTACTCAACATACCACCGGTACCAAACTTGCTGCCAGCACCACCTGCTGAGAGGATTATTTCCTCAGTAATATCGGTAACAATATCGCGAAGTTTGGCATCCTCATAAATAGTCGGATTTTTATCAAAAAGGCCATCAATATCGGATAGCATGATTAATAAATCTGCCTTTGTAATCTTTGCTACTACCGCTGAAAGACGGTCATTATCACCAAATTTAGTGGCATGATCCATTTCATCCACACTAACAGCGTCATTTTCATTAACGATTGGCAAAATCCCTAATGTTAACAGGCTTTCAAAAGCATTGGTTACATTTAAAAGACTTTCTGGAAAAATAACGACGTCACGCGTCAAGAGAATCTGAGAAACATTCTTTTGATAGTGGGAAAAAATTTGAGAGTAGAGACTCATCATGGCAACTTGCCCCACACTTGACACGGCTTGCTGTTTAGCTAAGTCGCTGGGGCGTTTATCCATTTTTAAGATATCCAGTCCAAAGCCCATGGCACCAGAAGAAACGAGAACAACTTCTTTACCATTGTTCATAAGGCTAGCAATAACAAAGGCTAGCTGATCGATTTTTTCTAAATTAATTTTGCCATTAGTTTGTACCAATGAACTGGTTCCAATTTTAATGACAATGCGTTTTACATTTTCAAATTGTCTTTTCATCATAAGAAAATTATAGCATAAAAAGAGCCCCGAAGGACCCTTTCCTGACTTCATTTGTTAGTTAATTGACATTTTTACTTAGCAAGCAATTGGTCCAATTTATCCCAAAAACGTTTTTTGAGAAGAAATTGTCCAAAAGCCATTAATAAAAGTAATATCATCAAGGTTATTGTATTTATCAGTAAAGCTTCTTTGGTCATGATTGACAGAAAAACAAGCCCTCCAATCAGAGGAAATCCAAAGACAGCTGCTCCAAACACAAAGGCAAAAATCAACCATTGACTTCCCCCTCTAGTAAAGAGTTGAGTGATGTTTTGCCAATCTAGACTCAAATTTTTGATATCACGCATATACATATATTGACCTTGTATGGTCGCCTGAGCAATAAATCCTAGGAGGAAGAATAAAATAATCATCCACTTAAGACCAAGAAAGAGACCTAATATCAGATAGGCAACTATTGGTAAAGACAATTGTAAAGCCATTAACAACCAAAATTTCTCTCTGATAAATGCCTTTATGGGAATCGGCAGACTTCTTAAGTAAGTGAAGTTTTCTCTTTCTAAAGACAGACCAACACCGACAAATGTCGAACTACTTGTCCCAATAACAGCCAGAATAATCCCAATTAGAAAAGCGACACCAAAATAGTCGTTTGTTAAAAAAACTGAAACACCATCTTTAGCCTTTAATAATGGCACTAACATACTAACCACAAAAATCATAGGCATCAAGAAAGTTTGAATCAGTAAGGTCGCGTCTTGTAAGGTTGCTAAATGATGTTTGACCATCAACTGTTTCAACGTTTTTGGTTGAGCAGAAACTGTCTTTTTCCCTTTGCTTTTTTGAGAATGGCTGTGCTCACTAGAATACAAGGCTTCTTGATAGTATTTGGGCATGATCCCAGTGACAATTCCATAAGCCATCAAAACAATCAGTGCTAAGGGTAACCAAAAATGAAAGACTGCATTCATTCCCAGAGGGGCAAAAGCCAAATCATAAAATCCTCTAAAATATGGAATTGGCGCCCGATCAATCAATTGCGCTTCTTGATCCATGCGACTACTATTGGTAAAGTTTAAAAAGAATACTAAAGCAATTGCACCAAAACTTGATAAAGACAGTAATAGTGTTGAAATTATTTTTCGATGGGGTGAGCGGACAATGATTTTACCAATCCAGGCATTCACATATAAGGCAAGAACATTCGAACTGAAAAGAATGATGATAAAGGTTACCAAAGCCATGGGAATAGCTATTAAGGGACCATGCATCTGCCAATAACCAATTAAAAATAGAGTTAGAATAGGCATTAAAAACATGGAACCCATGCCCAATGAAGAAAGAACCTTGGCTAAATAAAGTTCACTAGCTTTAATGGGCAAATGAACATAAAGTTTAACATCATTACTCTCATAGAAGATTGTATATAAAGCTGTAAATGCCGTCAGGGTAGACATGACAAAGAACAAGGCAATATAGAAAGAAAAATATCCTGGATAGCGGCTAAAATCAATTCCTAAAAACATGAAAACATAGATTATTAGAAACATGACAACCATCAGGGCTTGTTGCTTAATCATAGATTGTGCCGCACTAAAATGCTTCTTTGGTCTTTTCTCTTGCTTTTTCTTTAAAGCAGTTAGGGCTTGGGGATTTGAATAAAGAATATTAATTTTGGTTAGTTCCCAAATAGTTGACCACTTCATTTAGAGGACCTCCTCATTTGTGTGGCGTCCGGCTAACTCCAAGTAAATGGTTTCTAAATCTTTATCAGGATAGTCAGCCTTTAATTGCTCCAATGTCCCCACAAAAATCAATTTCCCTTGTTTGAGGATACCAATACGATCACAGAGTTGCTCCGCAACAGAGAGGACATGGGTAGAAAACAAGACAATGTTACCAGAATCAGCATGTTCCCGCATCATTTTCTTCAAATCAAAAGCGGCTTGGGGATCTAAACCAGTCAAAGGTTCATCTAGAATCCAAATGTCCGGGTCAGAAATTAAAGCACCAATAACGATTACTTTTTGCCGCATCCCATGTGAAAAGGAAGCAATGGTATTATCCAATTCCCTTTCCATGTCAAAGAGTTGGCTTAAAGTCTGCATGCGTTCTCCTGCTGCCTGATCAGAAACCTCATAAATTTTAGCTAAAAATTGCCAATATTCCCTAGCTGTCAAATTTAAAAACAAATCTGGTGAATCAGGAACATAACCAATTCTCTTTTTAATCAAATCTCTATTTTCCGACAATAGCTGATTATCGACGGTCACCTGGCCATAACTGGCTTCGATGATTGAGGTTAAGATACTAATTGTCGTTGTCTTACCCGCTCCATTATGACCAATTAAGCCAAAAATCTCGCCATCTTTAATCTCTAAACTAAGGTCACTTAGGGCCTCTTTTTCGCCATATATTTTTGAAACATGTTCAAATCTAATCATGATTGCTCCTTTATTTTTAACCTAAACTTCAATATAGACTTTCAAAGCATCCTTTAAAGCATAGAGGGATTTTGGTATATCTTTTTTATCTTCAATGAAATAGGTATCGACTTGATTATTTAACTCGCTAGCTATTACAATAGGATTTTGATTCTTAATCAACTTATTCGAAGCTGTTAAGAGTGTCTGAGCAATGCTCGTGTTTTCCCTAATATCAGGGCAATCATAAGCTCTGATAATCTGATTATATAAATCTTGTCTTTGCTTTTCCATAATAACCTCTTTGTACCTTTAACTTAATACAACTATTTCATTAATCATATAGCATTTCGGTATTAATGTCAAGAAATTATCATCTTTTTATCATTATTTTCTAAAGCAAAAGGCTCTGCTCAATGAGCAAAACCTTTTGTTTTATTTATTACAAAGATTTATAGAGGTTTACAGCATTTTCAGTGGTGAATCCATATTCTTCAAAGATACGATTTCCTGGTGCTGATGCGCCCCATGTGTCGATTGTCAATGTTTTACCTGCAAAGCCAACATATTTAGCCCAACCAAAGCTTGATGCTGCTTCAATTGCTAGACGTTTGGTTACTGTTGCTGGTAAGATAGACTCTTGATATGCGGCATCCTGCGCATCGAAGATGTTTTGTGATGGCATAGACACGACGCGGACGTGAGTTCCTTCTTCTGCCAGCGCTGCTTGGGTATCTAAAGCTAATTTCACTTCAGAACCTGTTGCAATAATGATACCGTCTAATTCACCTTTGGCATCTGACAGAATATAAGCCCCTTTATTAAGCCCTTCTTCTGCCAAGTCTGCAGTACCTTCAAGGACTGGTAAGTTTTGGCGTGTAAGAACTAACATAGTTGGTTTATCTGTTTCGGCCAAGGCACGTTTCCAAGCTGCATTGGTTTCATTTCCGTCTGCTGGACGAATAACGTTAAGGTTAGGCATTGAACGAACACTTGCTAATTGTTCAATTGGTTCATGTGTTGGACCATCTTCACCAACTGCGATAGAGTCATGTGTCATGACATACATTGTTGGTAAGTTTTGAAGAGCAGCCATACGAACCGCTGGTAATAGGTAATTTGAGAAGACGAAGAAAGTTCCGCCGTAAACGCGTGTCCCGCCGTGTAATGCAATTCCGTTCATGGCAGCTGCCATGGCAAATTCACGAACACCAAACCAGATATTACGGCCTTCGTACTGTCCAGGTTGGAAGTCTTTTTCAGCTTTAACCATGGTATTATTTGAGCATGATAAGTCAGCTGAACCGCCCCAGAATGATGCCACTTGCTCAGAAATTTGTTGGATAGCTTCTTGACTTGATACACGGCTGGCTTTAGAAGTTCCCATTTCATGAGCTTTTAAGTCAACAGAAATAGCTTCATTAGCAAAGGCATCTTTGTAAGCTGCCGCTAATTCTGGATATTCAGCTTCATAAGCTGCAAACAAGTCATTCCAAGCATTTTCAGCTTTTTCACCACGTGCTTGAAGTTCTTCAGCAAAACGGCTAGCTACTTCACTTGGCACTTCAAAGTCGGCTGCTGTCCATTGATATGCTTTCTTAGCAAAGGCAATTCCTTCTGCTCCAAGAGGTGCCCCGTGAACGGCTGAAGTTCCTTGTTTTTCTGCACCGAATCCAATAATAGTTTTAACTTCAATGATGGTTGGTTTGTTGCTTTCTGCTTTGGCTTCTTCAATTGCTTTTGCGATTGCTTCTAAATCATTTCCATCTTCGACAAGAATGTGTTGCCAACCGTAGGCTTCGAAACGGCCTTTAACAGATTCTGTAAATGCCATTGATGTAGGACCATCTAATGAAATATCATTTGAATCATAAAAGAGAACCAATTTGCCAAGTTTTAAATGACCAGCTAAGCTAGCTGCTTCTTGGCTGACACCTTCCATTAAGTCACCATCACCGTTTAAGGCATAAGTGTAATGATCAACGATGTCAAAACCTGGTTTGTTAAATTTAGCGGCTAAGTGGGCTTCAGCCATTGCCATACCTACTGCATTTGCAATCCCTTGTCCTAATGGACCAGTTGTTGCTTCTACCCCATCTGTATGGTTAACTTCTGGATGTCCTGGTGTTTTAGAACCCCATTGGCGGAAGTTTTTAAGGTCATCAATACTAACATTATAACCAGCTAAATGTAATAAGCTGTATAACATTGCAGAACCATGTCCTGCAGATAAAATAAATCTATCACGGTTTGTCCAGTTACGGCCTGTTTTAGGATTAATATTCATCACTTTGTTCCAGAGAATATAAGCCATTGGGGCTGCACCCATTGGAAGCCCTGGATGTCCGGAATTAGCCGCTTGAATCGCATCCATTGATAGGGTACGAATGGTGTTTACTGCCAACTGGTCAACTGCATCAAATGTCATAAGTTAAAAGCCTTTCTTTGTCTAACATCTATTTTAAAAAACGTTTTCCGTTCTCTATTGTATCATATTTCACACATATTTTTCCGTGAAATTCTTCATATTCTATAAGTAATAAGAAAAAGAAACCTAGTATTAGCGCTCACTAGGTTTCCAATTGGCTTATTTTTTAAAGGAAGCCCAATCTTTCATAAATTGATCTATCCCATTGTCTGTCAATGGGTGTTTGACCATTTTGGCAAAGACAGCATCAGGAATTGTTGCAATATCTGAGCCAAGCTTAGCAACAGCTTCAACATGAGCTGCATTGCGAATGCTGGCAGAAATAATTTCTGTTTCATATCCGAAGATGTCAATAATTTCACGTAAATCTTCAATCAGTTGATAAGGGTCAGAACCGATATCTTCTAAACGACCGATAAATGGACTGATATAAGTTGCCCCTGCTTTCATTGCCATTAAACCCTGAGAGACAGTGAAAACCAGTGTTACGTTTGTTTTAATGCCTTCTTTAGATAGGATATTAGTCGCTTTTAAACCATCCATTGTCATTGGGATTTTGATGACAATATTTTTATGCCACTTGGCAATCTCACGCGCTTCTGTTACCATTTCTTCAGTTGTTAATCCAGTAACTTCGGCAGAAATTGGACCGTCAACAATCTCACAAATTTCTTTGATGACTGTTTCAAAATCGCGTCCCTCTTTAGAAATAATAGTTGGATTAGTGGTTACACCATCAACCAGCCCCAGTTCATTAATGGCTTTAATCGCATCAACGTTTGCAGTGTCTAAGAAAAATTTCATTTTGTCCTCCAGATATGATTAATTAAGATAGTACCTAAATATAGTATAAAACAAGAATTTGACTCTCAAAAGTCCAATAATTACACAAGTAAATGGCCAAAAATAGACAGGCCATTTAACTTATATGAAAACACTCTTTAAACTTAGTCTTCTTGTGCAAAAACTTGTGTTGCACGGACAGCTTTTTTCCAACCTTTATAAAGTTTTTCTTTTTTGGCAACTTCCATTTGTGGTTGGAAGGATTCTCCAATAGCATTCAAAGCTTTTAGAGAATCAAGGTTTTCCCAGTAGCCGACTGCTAAACCAGCTAGGAAGGCTGCACCTAGGGCTGTTGTTTCTAAATTTTTAGCACGAGCGATAGTAATTCCTAAAATATCAGCTTGAAATTGCATCAAGTAGTTATTCATCGCTGCTCCACCATCAACACGCAATTCTTGAATCGGAATACCAGAGTCCATATCCATGGTATCAATAACATCGCGAACTTGATAAGCAATTGATTGTAATGTTGCTTTGACGAAATCTTCTTTACTGGTTCCACGGGTTAATCCAAAAACAGATCCACGGGCATTTGAATCCCAGTATGGCGCACCCAAACCTGTAAAGGCAGGTACAACGTAAACTTCATCATCACTTTGTGAGGCTAATGCAAGCTCTTCTGATTCTGGTGATTTTTCAACCATACGCATGCCATCACGTAACCACTGAATAGCAGAACCAGCAATAAAGATAGACCCTTCTAAGGCATAATAGACTTTTCCGTTGATACCATAACCAATTGTAGTTAATAAGTTATTTTGTGACATACGCACTTCTTGGCCTGTGTTCATGATAATGAATGAACCTGTACCATAAGTATTTTTTACCATCCCTGGTTCAAAAGCTAATTGTCCAAAGAGTGCTGCTTGTTGGTCACCCGCCATACCGGCAATTGGCACCTCTCCACCGTAAAAATGAAAGGCTGCTGTTTTACCGTAAATTTCAGAATTAGATTTCACTTCAGGTAACATTGCTTTAGGAATGTTTAATAATTCTAAAATCTCATCATCCCATTTTAATTCTTTGATATTGTAAAGCATGGTTCTAGCTGCATTTGAATAGTCCGTAACATGAGCAGCTCCGTCAGTTAACTTCCAAACTAACCAAGTATCAATTGTTCCAAAAAGGAGTTCTCCTCGTTCTGCTCTTTCTTGAGCTCCAGGAACATGATCTAAAATCCAACGTACTTTTGTGGCTGAGAAATAAGCATCAATAACGAGTCCCGTTTTTTCGTGGAAAAGATTAGTATAACCATCAGCCTTTAATTTTTCCGCCAAGTCAGCGGTTTGACGTGACTGCCAAACAATGGCATGGTAAATTGGCAAACCTGTCTTTTTATCCCAAACAACTGTTGTTTCCCGTTGATTGGTAATTCCAATAGCTTCTATCTGGTCTGGTTTGATACCAGACTCAATAAATGCTCCTGCAATCACTGATTGAACAGAATTCCAAATCTGATTAGCATCATGTTCAACCCAGCCATCATGAGGGAAGAGTTGAGGAAACTCTTTCTGGTTGCTAATCATTTGTTGGCCTTGTTTGTTAAAGATAATGGCTCGAGAACTAGTTGTTCCTTGGTCGATTGCCATAATATACTTTTCTTCTGTCATAAGTTCCTCCTAAAAGTAAGCGGTTTCTTTCTATCCTATTATACCAAAAATTATAAATATGTATAAAAAATAGTAATTATTTTAACATTTATAAAAAAACTGTCTTCCTATAGGAAGACAGTTTGCATATTAGGATTCAGGATCATCTAGAGAACGGCCATGGAGACCTTTTTCTCTCTGAACTTGACGTAATTTTTCAGGAGTAAGGTCATTTCCTTCCTCATCCACGATTTTAATTCCCTCGATATGATGACGAACAGAACGACGATAGCCTTCAATATATTCTTGACGTAATTCAGCTTGTTCAACTTTTTCTGGTTCAGTTAAACCGACTGTCTTTTTCTTTCTAGCTAGTTCATTGATACGTTCAATCTTTTTAGGATCCATGAGTCACCTCTCTTTTCTCTATGATTAAGTTTTATTTTGTATTGAGTAAATTAAATTGAGCGACCGTATTTGCTTTTGTCATTAATTCACTTAATAGGGCCAAACGGTTGTTTTTAAGCGCCTGATCTTCAGCCATAACCATTGTATTATCAAAGAAAGCAACAATCTTATCTGTTAAGGCGAAGAGTTGTTCCAGTTTATCTTTTGCTAAACCTGATAAAGTCAATTCCGAAACGGCTTGATACAAGTCTTTTTCTTCTTGATTTTCAAACAAGGCTTGGTTAATCGCACTAACTTCTTCTACTTTAGCTGCTAGGTTAAAGACCCGTGATAAGTTCTCAACTGCTGTTTTATAGTCGCTAGTCTTAGATGCTTCTGCTAAAGCCTCTGCCGTTGCTAACATTTCTGGCACTTGGAAGTTTGAACTTGCTAAGACTGCATCTCTGATATCTTTAGGAATAGCTTTACCCATCATTTTTTCGACACGCGCAGCAATGAAGTCCATAACTTGACTTTGATTATCATATGTCAAACTATCAAAGCTTAGGGCGAAGCAATTCTCAATCAACTCATCCATCGGAATATTCCAACCGAAAGCTTCAAGAATGCGGACAAGACCTTGAGTAGCACGACGAAGAGCATATGGGTCATTTGAACCACTTGGAATGAGGCCTACTGAGAAGAATGATAAGAGGGTATCCAACTTATCGGCAAGAGCAAGTACAGCCCCTTCTTTGGTCTCTGGCAGTTGCCCATCAGCAGAGCTTGGTAAATAATGTTCCCGAATGGCAGTTGCGACAGCAGCATCCTCACCAGCTAGGAGAGCGTATTTTTCCCCCATTAATCCTTGCAGTTCGTCAAACTCGCCAACCATACCTGTTAAGAGGTCAAATTTGTAAATTTGGCTAGCGCGTACAACAGCTTTTGTTTCTTCTGGATTTAAAGTTGCTTTCTCAGCAAGGTATTTAGCTATCACACCTGTTCTTTCCATATGTTCAGCAAGTGAACCAATTTTTTCGTGGAAAGTCACATGTTCTAATTTAGCAACCAGGTCAGCGATTTGTAATTTTTGGTCTTCACGCCAGAAGAATTCACCATCTTCTAAACGGGCAACCAAAACTTTTTCATTGCCTTTGATAACATTTTCCAGATGCTCAGCATTACCGTTACGGACGGAAATAAAGTTTGGCAATAATTTGCCATCTTGATCACGAACAACAAAATAACGTTGGTGATTTTTCATTGATGTTACCAATACTTCTTCTGGAACTGAAAGGTATTTGGCATCAAATGAGCCCATGAAGGCTGTTGGATATTCAACTAAGTTGAGAACTTCATTTAATAAGCTGTCATCGATATCAACTTGAATACCATGCTTACTTTCTAGGTCTTTAATTTGACTAAGAATCATTTCCTGACGTTCTTGCGGGTCAGTAATAACTGCTTGTGCTCTTAAATCTGCTTCATAAGAGTCTGCATTCTGAATACTTGTTTCTTGACCTAGGAAACGATGACCACGAGAAATGCGATCGGATTTAATATCTAAAAATGGCATTTCTAACAAGTGATCATCTAATAAAACAGTTAAGGTGTGTACTGGACGAATAAATTCAAAGCTATTTTCTGCCCAATGCATTGACACTGGGAAAGTGAGGCTTGCTAGGACTTGAGGAATAGCCAAGAGAACTTCCTCAGCTTTTTTTCCTTCTTCGTGTTTAGTAACGTAGACGTATTCTTCACCTTTAATTTCTCTAAAGGTAATGTCGTCTGTTGTAAGTCCTTTACCTCGTACAAAACCTTGAGCAGCTTTTGAGAAGTTTCCATCAGCGTCAAGGGCAATTTTTTTAGAAGGTCCCTTAAAATCAACTGTTAAATCTTCTTGTTGGTCTGCAAGTCCTTTAACACGGAAGGCTAAACGACGTGGTGTTGAGAAGGTTTGAATGGTATCAAAACTCAAACGGTTTTCTTCTAAGAAAGCTTGGATTTTTTGTCCTAATTGTTTTTCACTAGCTGTGACAACATAAGCTGGTAACTCTTCTAGTCCTAATTCTACTAATAACGTTTTGACCATTATTCAGCTTCCTCCTTAAGTAATTCTGCGCGACGGGCCTCATCAAGTAATGGGTAACCCAATTTACGGCGTTCAGCAACAAATGTTTTGGCGACCACACGGGCTAGGTTTCTGATTCGAGCAATGTAGCCTGCCCGTTCGGTAACTGATACTGCACCTCTGGCATCAAGCAAATTAAAGGTATGTGAACATTTAAGAACATAATCATAAGCAGGGTGAACTAGGCCTTCTTCAAGAGCACGCCCTGCTTCTTTTTCGAATTTCTCAAAGTTTTCAAGCAACATCTCTTGGTCAGAAATTTCAAATGAATATTTTGAATGCTCATATTCTGGTTGAAGGAAAATTTCGCCATACTTAACGCCAGGAGCCCATTCGATATCATAGACTGAATCAACTTCTTGGATATAAGAAGCAAGACGTTCAAGGCCATAAGTGACTTCGGCAGTAACTGGGCTAGTCGCAAGCCCACCTACTTGTTGGAAATAAGTAAACTGTGTGATTTCCATACCATCAAGCCAAACTTCCCAACCAAGACCCGCAGAACCAGTAGAAGGGTTCTCCCAGTTATCCTCAACAAAACGAATATCATGTTCCAAAGGATTAATTCCTAATTTTTCAAGAGATTCCAAATAAAGTTCTTGAATATTAGAAGGAGATGGTTTCATCACCACTTGAAATTGGTGGTGTTGATAAAGGCGATTAGGGTTCTCACCGTAACGACCATCTGCAGGACGACGAGAAGGCTCAACATAGGCCGCATTCCAAGGCTCAGGTCCGATTGCCCGTAAAAAAGTATAAGGACTCATCGTCCCAGCACCCTTTTCGTTATCATAGGCTTGCATCAACATACAACCCTGATCATTCCAATATTGTTGTAAAGTCAAAATAATTTCTTGAAAGGTTAAATTTTTAGACATCATATTCCTCCATATTTTTTATTAATAATAGTGCGACATGAGCCCTTTTTAGCCGATAATGCTGAAAAGGGCGAATTAGTGCATGGCCTAGCTTAAGTCCATAGACTTAAGCGTGTGGCAGTTAAACAATCGAAGGTACTGCCACTGGCCAGGTGAAAAGTTAGGTTTTTTGACATTGTAATCCTCCAATGGTTATTTTTTTCTTGTGACGGGAGTCCCTTTGACAGAGCATGACAGAAGAATCCTTTTAATATTTTGTCTCAACTCTCAGGGATAGCAAAAAGAACCACTTCCACTCCCCTATGTCAAAGACATAGGGGCGTCGAAACGCGGTTCCACCCTAATTTATTACTTCATTTATTATTTTCTTAAATGTGAATCCAAGAGACTCAAACATCGAAAGCGCCAAACCCATTTCATTCTTGCCTAGCTTTCACCACCCTAGAACTCGCTCTATTTCATGATAATAAGTATTCTTTCTTAGTCCTTATTCTACCATAGACACTTTATTTTGTCTATTAGATAAGAAACAAGATAGAACGGATTATTTTCAAGTAATAGTCCTTTTTGGAATAATAACTTCTTTAATTATGCGATTCTCTTCATCAATTCTGATATTGATGACCAGTATATAAAAGGAAAAGAGTAACCAAACGGTAATTTTAGCATGTCAAAGTAAAACAATCCCAATCAATTCCGAGCAAATATTTAGAAAATAATTGCGATGTTAAATATAGCGAAAAATCCAATGGTCAACATATCGATGATTATTAGCAATCATCAATTTAACTGTCCAAATGCCCTCTAACAATTGAGTTAGTTTTTGAAGAACAACAAGTGAATAAAACATTATGACTTTAATCTTGAAGTTTAATTATATTTATTTTAAATAAATGATAAGATTTTGTAGATATGAAAAAGCCTGATTTGTCAACCAAGCTTTTAAACCAATTAGAAATCTTTGGTATCAGGGTCAGGTACAGGTGTAAGACCTTGAATATTTTTAATTTTTTCTGCGTCTTCAGCAGAGAGTTCAATGTCAAAGAAGTCAAGATTTGCTTTGATACGTTCTTCATGAACTGATTTAGGTAAAGGAAGGAATCCTTGGTAAACTGACCAAGCAAGAGCAATTTGGGCAACTGACTTACCATACTTTTCAGCTAGAGCTAACATGGTTTCATTTTCAAAAATATCACCTTGTCCAAGAGGGCTCCAAGCTTCAATAACAATATCATGTTTTTTACAATAGTCGACAACTTCTGTTTGGTAACACCCTGGTGCCAGTCTGATTTGGTTAACTGCAGGTTTTATTTTTGCTGTATTTGCTAAGGCTTCCAAATGATGTACCATAAAGTTGCTGACACCAATGGTTTTTATTAAACCAGCTTCAACAGCTTCCTCCATATAACGCCAAGCTTCAGCATTGGCTTCTTTCCAACGATCACGGAGAGCTTTTGGATTTGGCCAGTGGATGAGGTACAAATCAATATAATCAAGCCCAAGTCGTTTTAGTGATGCTGCTAAAGCTTCTTTAGCGCCATCATAACTATGAGCATCATTCCACAATTTAGTTGTGACAAATAGTTGATCCCTTGCAATACCAGAATCTTTAATAGCTCGACCAACACTTTCCTCGTTTTTATAGACAGCGGCTGTATCAATATGACGATAGCCAGCTTTAATTGCAGCTAAAGTTGATTGGTAGGCTTCTTCACCATCTGCAGCTTTAAAGGTACCAAAACCGACGATTGGAATAGTTAAACCATTATTCATCATTAAATCTTTGTTCATCATTTTACCTCCTTATAAAAAGCGAAGCATCACATTAATCATCATAATGGATGCAAATATCCTATCACTATTTTATCACAATCAAGAACGAGTCAAAAAGAAAAAGATTAAGACGATTGACATCTTAACCTTTTATAATTTTATGCTTGATAAACTTTATTGCCATCCAAATAAGTCGCCACCAATTCCAAATCATTATCTAAAACAATGAAATCAGCTGCATAGTCTTCCTTAATTTGACCACAAACATCATCAATTCCAACTGACTTAGCTGCAACGAGAGAAGACATGCGAATAGCTTCTTCTGGACTTGCAATTCCCCAGGCAACAACATTTTTAATGCCGTCTTTTAACTTGAGAATGGAGCCAGCTAAACTTCCAGATGATTTCAAACGTGCTGTTCCATTTTCAACGATAACAGGGAACTCACCCAACATATAATCACCATCTGGTGAACCACCTGCACGCATACAGTCGGTAATCATCGCGACATGGTCATGGCCTTTTTGTTGCATCAAAATATCGCAGGCAACTGGCGAAACGTGGTGTCCGTCACAGATCAACTCAGCGTAAGTATTAGGAATATTATAAACCGCACCAACCATTCCTGGCTCACGATGAGTCAAACCTCTCATCCCATTGTAGGCATGAACCCAAACACTTGCACCAGCATCAACAATTTTTTTAGCTTCTTCGTAGGTTCCGTTAGAATGCCCAAGGGCCACAGTAACGCCTTGTTCAGTCAAAGTAGATACGAACTCTGCAACACCCTCACGCTCTGGTGCCAGGGCAATTTTTTTAATCAGACCATTTGCTGCTTTTTGCCAAGCAGCAAACTCATCAAGACGAGGGTTCTTCATGTAAATTGGGTTTTGAGCGCCTTTATATTCTTCCGTAAAATAAGGACCCTCAAAATAAATCCCCTGAATTTTTGCACCCTTAACATCTTCAGCCACAGAAGCAATTGTCGCAGAAACTTTTTCTAACTGCTCAAAAGATGAGGTCAGTGTTGTTGGTAAAAATGAGGTAACACCAGTTGATAAAAGCCCTTGGCTCATGCGATGAATACCTTCAGCAGAATTATCCATAACATCTGCACCAGCAAAGCCATGAATATGCGTATCAACTAGTCCAGGAGCAATTTGATACCCACTGTAATCAATGATGTCTGCCCCTTCTGGTTCTGACTCAGACCATTGTCCAAACTTACCATTTTCAATTTTTAGATAACCGGCTTTTTTGACATGATCTGGGTAATAAAAACAATCAGCTTTAAGATAACTTGTCATTCTAATCCTCCCTTTGTACTAACTGCTATTATACGCCTATTTATTTATTTTGTAAATGGTATAGACCATTTTAATATTTTCTTCTGTCCTATTATTTTTAATGCTCCGAAATCTTTAATTTCTTTTCTAATAGGTGTATAATGGTTACTGTAGCATTTTATAAAAGGAGAATTCATGAAGCAAGTAAAAACTGAAAGACTATTTCTTATTTTAAGTCTTTTAATGATAGTAGTCGCTTCTGGCATTTATTTCACTTTTGCTAGAAATTATATGGGCAAACCACTAGCTAATGCCAGCCAAACAGAAACGACTCATGTAAAGAAAACAAATTATCTCAGCAAAGCTATTGAAGGCGTTCGCTTAGCTGAAGAAAAACCAAGTACTGAATCAATTGACTCTGCTCAAAAACTTTTGGATAAAGTGAAAAAGTCAGAAACCAAATTAAGTTTACAAGATCGTCTTGATAAATTGAAAAAAAATCTGGCCATCGAAAAAGAAGCCTTGAAAAAGCTCGAAGAAGCTGAAAAAAATCCTAGTGCAGAAACTAAAGAAGCTGCTCAAAAAGCCATTGATAAAGTTACAGACGAAAAGAAAAAAGCTGACTATCAAAGTCGACTTGATGCCATAACTTTACCTGAGGAAACTGCTGAAACAGCTGAGGCTGAAGCCCAAACAGACGCCGCAACAGTAACCCCTGATGCAGGAGCAACATATACTGAACAAGCACCTGCCGAATCTTATGTCCCCCAAGCACCTGCAGTTGAGCCAACAACGCCACCTGTAGCAAGTGATCCTGGAACGGCTACACCTTCTACCCCAAGTGATACTGATGGTGGAACAACAACAAATTAATAATCATAAAACCGCTTTTCAATCAAAGCGGTTTTTCTGATGACTTTATAAACTGACTCGCAACTTTCAAATTTGAATAACGAAAAAATTGCTAGATTCAGCTAATCTAATACAAAAAGAGCTCGAACAGCAAAGTTCGAGCTCTTTGATTTTTATGCTTTTTCGTATCCTAGGAGAATACCTTCTTCTTCAGCGTAGAAACTACATAAACCTGAAGTTGGACAAGTTTCAATAATTGCCTGAGGGAATTTTTCTTGGACTTTCTCAGTGATTTGTTGGCAAATTTTTTCGTTATTACGTTGAGCAATAAAGATTTTACCACCTTGATAGCCAGCTTTTTCTAATTCTTCAACTACAGAAAGAACTGCTTTCTTCTGACCTCTGGCTTTTTGTAACAGATCCAGACGTCCTTCGGCACTAGCACAACCAACCATTCGAATATTTAACAAGCCTACTACGGTTCCAATTAACTTACTAAGTCGGCCGTTTTTAACAAGATTATCAACCTTGGCCAAAACAAACAATAAACCTGATTTTTGAGTGTAGCTTGTGATGGCATCTACGACTTCCTGATAATCAAGGCCTTGATTAATTAAGCGCTCTAATTCCAAAACAATCAAGTCCATCTCACCACCCGCAGAAAGTGAATCAATAACATGAACATTAACATTTGGGTCTTCTTCTATTAGCATCTCTTTAGCTAAGCGCGCACTATTATGACTTCCTGATAAGGTTCCAGTAATCGTAATAGCAATAACATTTTCAGCACCACGATAGGCTTGGAAAAAAGCATCTGGGCTGGGACAAGAAGATGTTGTAGCCTTACTTGTTTGATACATGGCTGTCATCATTTGATCTACGTCTAAATCAAGACTATCTGTATAGGCCTCATCACCAACACGTAACGTTAAAGGTACTCTTTCATAAGTAAGCATTTCAGATGATGATTTTAGTTCTAATAAATCACATCCTGAATCTGCTACAATTTTCCATTTCATTCTTGTTCTCCTCCAAGACTTACTATTCTAATCCATTTGACAAATAAGTATATTTCTCCTAAAATTATATCATTAATGACTAGGAAAAAGCTATAAAATAAAGTCGGATGGGACACTTTAAGGAGATTTGTGATGACTGAAAAACAGATTTCAAAAAAATCACTTAATAATTTAAGACAGTTTAATAAAGAAATGCGGGACCTTTGTCGCCAGTCCATTGAGACAGCCCTCATTGAATTATTAGAAGACAAACCTCTAGACCAAATTTCAATCTCGCAATTAGTCGCTAAAGCTGGTGTTTCGCGAAATGCCTTCTATCGCAATTACCGGTCAAAAGAAGATATCTTAAAACAACGCTTGGATCAGCTTATCCGTCGTATCTTTAAAGAATTAAAATTGTTCGATTTGACAAGCCAGGCTAACCAAGTTTGGTACTACCTCTTCAATGAAGCCAAAAAAGAGGAGCAATTATTACGTCTGATTTTCAAAAATCAGCTCCAATTCTTAATTACGCAGATAGTCACTAAAAGACTCAAAGCCTATCAACGCTGGAAATTACATCAACAATCACATTACACCCGCTTATTTTGGAGCAATGCCATTGTTTCAGTTTTAGTCGACTGGATAAAAGATGGCATGCCAAAAAGTGCTGAGGAAATGGCCAATATGGGGCTTCCATTTCTATCTCAGTAAAAACTAGCCTTACAAAAAAATAATCCTTCTTTCCCGAAGCCAGTGTCTCAAAGCATTGACCTAAGAAAGAAGGATTTTTTCTTATTGTTTTAAAGCAAAATGACAAATGGCGTAGGCGACACCTGCTTGATCACAGGTCTTAGTCACACGATTCGCCAAGACCTTGATTGATTCACTGGCATTTCCCATAGCGACGCCAAGTCCAGCAAAGGCAATCATCTCACTATCGTTTGGCGCATCGCCAATGGCCATGATTTCTTGAGGTCCAAATCCTAAATCTGCAGCCAATTCCTGTAAAGCGCTAGCCTTGGTGATACCTTTTGGTAAGGCTTCTAAGATGTAATCCTGGCTTCTAACCAAGCTGTAGTGTTCACTTAATTCCGACCGGAAAAGCCCTTCAAAAGAATCCATTGCCTCTGCTTCCCCCATATACATAGCTTGTAGGACCAATTCTTGACTCTGCTTCAGCTCATCAAGAGTGATCGTCTCAACCTGAGTAAAGACCAAATCACCATCCTCCTGAACCAGTTCAGGCACTTTTGGCTCCACGACATAATAATGATTGGGTGTCGTTAAAGTCAAATAAACATCTGGATTATTTGCTGATTTTTCATAGAGAGTTTCCACTTCTTCAAAGGAAAGACTATGTGCATGCAATACTTGCCAATCTGAAGAAGAATGCAGACTACAACCATTATTTAAAATAAGAAATTCATCTTCCTGGAAATCAAGTTGCTCAAAATATGGCTTGGTCCCAGACAAAGGACGCCCAGTACAAAGCACAATCTTAATACCCGCTTCTGTCGCCTCTTTTATAGCCTTTTTATTTTCAAGAGGAATTTCTTTCTGACTATTTAATAAGGTTCCATCTAAATCGATGGCAATTAGTTTTATCATAATATTTTTCCTTTCTGGTGCAAACAGTTCCTAATAATAGTTTAGCAGAATTTCTTAAAAAAGGAGAAATGACACAAAATCCTCACCCCTCGATTTGAGGAGCGGGGATTTTGATTAATAGTTAATAATTATAAAATATTTTTACTTGTCGCTACAGCTTTGAACCAGTGAGCACTCTTTTTAGGATACCTAATTTGAGAGTCAAAATCGACATAAAAAAGTCCGTATCTTTTCTCATATCCATTTGACCATGAGAAGACATCCATCAGTGACCAAATGAAATATCCTTTTACATTCGCACCATCCTCAATTGCATCAGATATAGCTTCTAAATGTTTTTTGACATAATCAATTCTTTCGTCATCATTAACTGTATTATTCTCAAATTTATCTTTATACCCTAAACCATTTTCAGTAATATAAATTTTGTGATAGTTAGGGTAATCATTTTTTATTCTCAAAATTTGATCATATAATCCCTTAGGATAAATAATCCAGTCCCATTCTGTTTTAGGAATATGACTTGGTGCTTCTCGTTTACCAACACCTTTAATTTGGTATTTAGAACTGCCTTTTTCTCCTTTACCATTATGAACAATTTCTGTCTCACACTCAAAGTAACGCATCCAATCACTCATATAATAATTAATCCCGAGAAAGTCATTTATATCTTTAGCAGCATCAAGAATAGCTAAGTCTTCTTCAGTAATATCAAGCTGACCGCCGTTTACATCTAAGATTTCTTTGACACCTGCTAAGGTTTCTGGTGAATAATGTCCAAGATAAGTTGCGTCGAGAATAAATTTATTATGAATAATATCTTCTAATTCTGCCGCATGTACATCTGCTGGATTTGACGAATCATAGGGGTATTTTGTTGGAAGAGCATGTACCACACCAATCTCACCAGAATAGCCTGCATCTTTATAGAGTTTAACTGCGCGTGCATGAGAAACCATCATGTTGTGATGGGATTGGAAAAGTTTCGCTAAATCGTATTTAATGCCTGGTGGAAATTTACCAATCAAATATTGTCCGTCTCCAATTGGTCCAATTTCGTTAAAAGTTGTCCAGTAATTAATTTCAGAAAACTCTTTAAAGCAAAAGGCTGCATAATCAACAAAATGATCGATATTGTCACGATTAAGGAAGTCTCCATTTGAATGAAGGGCTTCTGGTGTATCAAAGTGGTGTAAGGTTACAAAAGGCTCAACATGTCGCTTACGGCACTCTGCAAAGACATTATGATAGTATGCAACACCTTTCTCATTTACTTGGCCGAAACCTTGTGGGAAAATACGAGACCAAGCGATTGAAATTCGAATGCCATTTACACCATACTCTTCAGCCAATCGTAAATCCACAGGATACTTATGGTAAAAGTCACTAGCTGGTTCAGCTGTATACCAATAATTATCTTCCAAATATTTGTCCCAAGCAACTGGTCCTTTTCCATCTGTATGCGTTGCGCCTTCCGCTTGATAAGCAGCTGTTGCACCGCCAAAAATAAAATCATTTGGTAAAGTTTTCATTATTTACTCCTTATAAAACAGAGCATGAACTTTGGTTTTCAAGCTCATGCTACAAAACTCAAGCAATCATTTGTTTACGAACAAAATCAAGAGCACCTTGTCCATCACGTGTTAATTTAATGTATTCAGCACCTTCAGTTTTAGCTAATTTGATGCCAAGTTTATCTGTTTCTTTTTTGATATCTTCATAGTTTGAAGCAACTTGTGGGGCAAGTACTACCAGTTGATATTCTGGTAGGATTTCACGGTGGGCTCCATATGAACCAGCTGCTGCAAAAATAGGTTCATTGTATTCTTTCGCTGCTTTGTTTAAGGTATTGGCAAGGAGACCACTTGTACCACCACCTGCACATAGAACTAGTACGTTGGTTTGATCAGTTATAGCTTGTGAAGCTAAAGGGGCAACACCGGCATTATCTAAAATCGCATCGGCTTTTTTAATATCGAAGTTAGCAGCAACTTTTTCTTTAAGAGCATCAGCAGTTGATGTTCCCGCTGTTTCTTCAGCAAGAATCTGTTCATCATAAACTTTTAAGAATGGATAATAAATAATCACATCAACAACAATCAATACAATAGCTAAAATAAATGATAAGAGTTGGAAGTTAGTGCCTAATAGTAAACCTAAAGGAGCAGGAGTTGTCCAAGGAAGGTTAGCTGTGAAACTATTCATTCCTAAACTATCAATAAAGAATTTGAAAATCCAAACATTGACAATTGGTGCCATGATAAACGGTATAAAGAAGATTGGATTTAAAACAAGTGGAGCACCAAAAAGGATTGGTTCATTAACACCGAAGAATGTTGGTACAACTGATGCACGCCCAATTGCTTTGTTACGTTTTGATTTAGTCATCCACATAAACATGAACGGTACAACTAATGTAGCTCCAGTTCCGCCCATTGTTACGATAAACATTTGTGTTCCAGACGTTAAAATCTTATCAGCGTGTTGCCCAGCTTGTAATAAGTTTAAATTAACTTCTGCATTAGCATAAGTAATGGCTGCAATCGCAGGTTCAACAATTGAAGGACCGTGAATCCCTACAAACCAGAAGAAAGCATAAGCGCCAAAGATTAAAGTAATACCAAGATAACCATCAGCGGCTTGGAATAAAGGTGCTAATAAAGTACCAATTGATTGTGCGACGTTAACACCCATAATTGATTTTACAAGTAATTGTAGGCAATATATAAAAACAACAGAGAAAGTAAATGGAATTAAATCTTTAAATACTTGTGAAATATTTGGTGGAACTTCCTCAGGCATACGAATGGTTATATTACGTTTCACACAGAATTTATAAATATTGACAGTAATAAAAGCTGCCAAGAAGGCTGTAAGTAACCCTTTTGTTCCCATAAAGGCCGTGATGACTCCTCCATCTTTTGAAGGATCAGCTGCCATAAGTAAGAAACCAACCATGGTTGCAAGCATAGTAGCAATAAAGTTAATTTGATTGGTTGATTCTAACTCCCTATTCATTGAATCTGTGAGTGCTTTTGCTGTTGTTCCGGCCACGAAGAACCCTAAGATACCCATTGAATAGCTATAAGGCGTCATTAATAATGATTCAACACCTTTTGACCAATGGAATCCCCATGCATTTGGAACATAAGCAATCAAGATAAAAATACTTGAGAAAAGTATGACTGGCATTCCAGCAATAAAGCCGTCACGGATAGCACGTAAATAAATGTTACGTGACATTTTTTCGAAAAGTGGCTTTTGTTTTTCGATTTGAGCAATTAATTTATTCATTTTTATCCTCTTTTATATAATTCAATCATGTGTTTCATCATATCTTGTAATAACATGGTTGTCATCAAATGATCCTGCCCATGCATTAAAGTCACGCTAAAATCGATATCTTCACCAGAAGATTCTGCTTGTAATAAACTTGTTTGGGATTTATGTGCTTCAACGATGCATTCGTTAGCCGCTTGACAAAGTTCTTCAGCACGCGCATAATCACCAGTTTTCGCAGCATTTAGAGCTTCTAGTAATTTCGATCTAGCATCACCAGCGTAAGCAACGATTTCAAAACCTAACATGGTTAGTTCTTTTTTTGTCATTTTATTCTTCCTTATCAATTATTCTTTGAATATGTAATACCAAATAAACTTTTTCGCCAGCTTGTAAGCCCTGACCAGTTTCACGACTAATCAAATCGTAAATACCACTACCAATTTCATAAGCTGTAGGGTATTCCTGCTTAACTTGCTCTTCAATATTTAAAATTGAACTATTTTGACTTTCTTTTCTATCTAAAGCATTTAAGAAATAAGTCAAGTGAACCATCAAACGGTCATAATAATTTTCATTGGAATTTTGTCTGGTAATCCCATGAGTACTCAGTTCTTGTTTAATCTGCTCCAAAATATCTCTTGAAAAATTCTTACTAAGTTGACCACTGTCCGTTTCATCTTGTCCTTTAGCATTGATGAAATGCAATGCTATACGAGCAATCTCATCATCAGGAAATTGGTTAAGTAATCGCTTTCTTAATTCCGCTAAAGCAATGCTTCCCATTTGATATTCCATTGGATATTCTTTTGAGATATCCGGTAATCGACTTTCCTGATAAGTTCCATGCTTGATGGTTTTGTAGGAACAATAAATATGATCCGTCAAAGTAACATACAAGTAGTTTTGAACGGGATAATGAAACTCTTTAACCAAGAGTTCAATAATGTCATAAGTAGCAGAAATGAAATCCATAGGAACATCTTTTAATAATAAGAGAAAATTTTCTTTTGCTTCTTCATTTTTGAGTGAGAAGATTTTTTCGATTTTTTCATCATAGATGATATCACCTTTTTTCTTTTGAAACGTTATGCCTAACCCCATGACAACAGCTTGATCACCATTAACATTTTTTACCAATGCTGCATTATTGTTCAAGGTTCTTATAAGCCGAAACATATCTACCTCCTTTTGTATAGAAAAAGACCACAAATAAATTAGAAGATTCCCTTCCAACTCATTTGCGGTCTTGCCTAAATTATTCTTTAGTTACAATCCACTCTATTAACTTAAATACATTATACAACAAAAACAAACTATTGTAAACCCTTTCAAACAAATAATTAAAGTTTTTTTATGCTTATTTCATATGAATAATGAGTAACTTTTTGGTTCAAAATGTATGGCTCCAAAAATTGCATATTCTGTTTCTCATCAAAATTGTCATTTTCAGTTTCAGAAGTTGAGATACCAAGCCAAGGTTCAAGTGCTACAAATGGCCCTCTATTAGCTGTAGACCAAAGGATCAAATAAGGAAAGTCAAGAAGATTTAATGTTAATCCTTTATTATGATTCTTTGATTTTAGACTAACTGATTTGGATACTAATTGATCTAATAAAATCGTGTCATCTTTAAAAAGTGAATAATCCAATTCCAAACGATGTTTACCATTTAAAAAATGTTGGCGTTTTGCCACATTCACCAATCCTGTTTCAGCAATGACTTTAGCACTTGTGCCTTCTTCAGGCTCTGAAAATTCAAGATAATAATCTTCATAGCTTTCATTTTCATATAAAGGACAATTGAAGGCTGGATGTCCACCTACAGTGAATGGCATCTCAAAATTCTCTTCTAAATTTTTAATACAATAGGTCACTTTTATCGAAGAGTCAATGAGTGTATAAAGGATACCTAATTCAAAACGATAAGGATACTGGTGGTACATAGTATCGTTACTGGTTAAAGTATAAAAGGCTTGTGTTTTAGAAAGTTTCTGTCCTTTAAAAACTTCCTTTCGGACCAAGCCATGTCTTGGCATAGAACCTTTTTCAAGACCAAGACTATTGTCACTATAATAGGTTTGATTATCACGTAAACTTCCACAAATAGGGAAAAGTACTGGAGCTTGTCCGCTCCAATATTTACTATCACCTTGCCATAGATATTCAACACCGTCTGTATCTTTAATGGAACTAAGTTCGCCACCTAGATCTTTAAAAGTTACTGTTAAATGTTCATTTGTTAATGATAAGGTCATCTGAAAAATCCTAGCCTTCTACTTTTTCTACCCATGAGCTTGCTGTTTTTTCAAGAACTTTATTGAGGTCATCAATGTTTTTAAAACCTTCCGTGCGGAGCCATTGACGAGCTGCTTCTTCGCCCTCCTCAATGTATACAGGCACAGAACCAGACCAGGTCGCACGGCCACAAAGCACTCCGTTGAATTTTGCGCCAGATTCAGCTGCAAAGACTAAGGTTTCTTGGAATAATTGAGCAGATACACCTGCACTTAGGTAAATATAAGGAAGATGACTTGCTGCTTCTTGATCTTTAAAAGCCTGCGCAGCTTCTTCTTTAGAAAAGACTACTTCCCCTTCCGCGAATCCTTCGACATATTTCATGTTTACAGGGACTTCAACTTTAAGGACATCAATTCCAAAACGGTCATCAGAGAAGACTTTCATAGCTTCATTGACTTTGTGGGCTTTAACTTTAGCAAATGCTAAACTACCATTATCAGCGATTGTTTCATCATAAGTTAAAATTTCAAGGAAGAATGGAATATCTTCAGCTTTGCATTCAGAACCAATCCGTTCAATGTAGGCTTTCTTTTGATCATTAACAGATCGATCACCATCTACATCATAATACAATAAGAATTTAACAGCATCGGCACCCGCTTCTTTGATACGTTTAGCAGACCAATCCACTAAGCAATCCGGTAAGCGAGATGTTGTAGTTGCGTCGTAACCAGTTTTTTCATAAGCCAATAATAAACCTGCTTCAGTAGCTTTTACTTTTGTTGCAGGAAGACCATATTCTGGATCTAATAGAATTGAGGAAGCATAGGGTGTTAATTCTTCAGATACCATTACTTTTAAGGTTTCCATTTGCTCAATGGTTGGCTCTTCTGTTTGATGGCTTGCCATCATTCGTTTTAAGGCACCTCGTTGATCAAAAGCAAGGGCTGAGATTATTCCTTGACGACTGAGTTTTTCTAAATAAGCACGTTTATTTGTTGTTAAAGTCATTTTATACCTCTTCTATATTAATGTTATTGAAAATTTCAAAATAGTTTCCCATGTTAACATGACCTGTCAAAGCTTCTTGTGCGTTAAGCATCCCTAAGGTATTTGCTTTTTTTAACAAGGTGATATCATCGTCTTTTACAGAAAGTCCCCAAGCAATTCCAGCAACTGTTGAATCTCCGGAACCAACTGGATTTTTTACAGTAATTTTTGGAATCGAGATACGATAGAACTTATTATTGTGTTTCGCAAATGAACCCTTTGCTCCTAAAGATACAATTACCCACTCTACTCCATCAAAAATGTCTTCACTCAAAACCTTCTTCAAAGCTAAATCTGTAGTATCCACATTTTTATTAAGTAGCAACTCTAACTCTTCAATATTTGGTTTAATTACAGTTGGCTTTTCAGCTGATTCTAAAACTGCTAAAAGTGGAGGTCCGGAACAATCTAAAACAACTTTCTTTTGAAAGCTATTTGCTAATGAAATAATCTTTTGGTAATAATTATTATCCAATCCTTTTGGAAGGGAACCAGAAATGGTTAATACATCATATTGACGACAAATAATCTGCATATGATACATGAAACCATCTGCTTCATCTTTGTCGACAAAAGGTCCACTCTCCAAAATTTCTGTTTGTAATCCTTCATGTAAAATGGCAATACAATTTCGAGTTTCACCTTTTATCTGATAAAATTGATTCTTTATAGCCTTTTGCTCAAGTTGGTCTATTAGATATTGACCTTGTCGACCGCCAATTAAGCCTGTGGCTACAACATCTTCACCTACCTCAGATAAAACACGAGTCACGTTTAATCCTTTTCCACCGGCAGTTTTACTTGTCTTAGATACACGATTAACTGTATCTAATTTAAAGGACTCATCCAAAGGATAAGAAATATCAATTGATGGATTAAGGGTTACTGTTAAAATCATACATCCTCCTAGTCGTGATATTCACCACGATCCCATTTTTCTAAAAACTCCGTAAAGAACTCCGGATCTTCTTGATTGGTGTTTGGATGCTCTAAATTGGCAATTTTTGCAATTAATTTTTTGTTTTCTTCAGTTTCTTTATATTCAGCATTAATAAAAGCCTCAATGATATCACACATTAAAAGTTCGCCAGTAATTTTACCGCCAAAACCAATGACATTGGCATTTAATTCTTCTTTGGCATAAAGTGCAGAAGTCATATCTCGAACCAAGGCTGAACGCACCCCTGCAACTTTGTTGACAGCGTTATTAATCCCCACACCAGTTCCGCAGATACAAACACCTAAGTCTGCTTGCCCACTAACAACTGCTTCACCAACTTTTTTTCCATAAATAGGATAATGGGTTCTTGTGTTATCATATGTTCCAAAATCTACGACTTCATAACCTTTAGATTTCAAAAAATCTGAGACTGCGATTTTTTCACTAGTAACGATATGGTCACAACCAATTGCAATTTTCATTTTATTTCTCCTTCTCAAGCCATTTTATTTAACATATCAACACGAATCTGATGACGACCACCATCATATTTTCCTGTTACAAAGCCTTTTGCGATATTTTTAGCTAATAGTTGACCAACTATTTCAGAACCTATAGTAATCATTCGTGCATTGTTATGTCCTCTTGTCATATATGCAGATCTTTCATCAGAAACTTCAGCTGCTACCATTCCTTTGATTTTTGTTGCAACCATAAATGGACCTGCGCCATAGGCATCAATCATAATACCTAAATTTTCATCTGATTCAGTTACTTCATTAGCAACGGCAAGTGTATTGTCGACAAAATCTTTATTAAGGTCAGTGACATCATTAATTTGATATCCTTCTTCAATTAAATATTCTTTAATAACTTCTTTTAATTCATTTCCATGTGCATCTGCACCTAAAATAATTGTCATAAGAAACTCCTTTTTGTTTATTAATGTTTGTTTATAAACATAATAATACAACATCATTTCTATGTCAAGTTATTTTTGTTACATTTCGTTTGATAATGTTTGTCATTGTGTTTTACTTTTATTTATGCTATGATAAAAAAAGAAATTTACTGTTTTAATAAGGAGAATACTATGTTAAAAAGAGAAAGACTCCTGAAAATTTTAGAAAAAGTTAATGCAAGCGGCATTATTACTGTAAATGAAATCATTAGAGATTTACAAGTTTCTGATATGACGGCACGTCGTGATTTAGATGAACTTGAAAAGTTAGGAAAATTGGTTCGCATTCATGGTGGTGCACAAAGCATTTCATTCCCTTCTAAAGTTGAAAAGTCTAATACTGAAAAATTATCTGTACAAATAAAAGAAAAAAAGGAAATTGCTGAAGCAGCTTCCTCTTTGATAAACGATGGAGAAACCATTTTTATCGGACCAGGTACTACGCTAGAGTTCTTTGCAGAGAAATTGATCAACCGCCAAGTTCGTGTTATTACGAATAGTTTGCCAGTCTTTTCTATTTTAAAAAGTTCATCAAGTATTGACTTAATTCTCATTGGTGGAGAATATCGCGAAATCACTGGTGCCTTTGTTGGCAGTATTACAAACCAGACCATTTCAAATCTTAAATTTTCTAAAGCCTTTATCAGTTGCAATGCTATTAATGGCAATGATATAGCAACCTATAATGAATCTGAAGGCGCTATTCAAAAATTAGCGCTTGATAATGCATTTGAAAAATTTGTTTTAGTAGATAGTCAAAAATTCGACAGTTATGATTTTTCTGTATTCTACCAATTGGAACAAATTAATCAGGTTATTACTGATACGACTATCGATTCAAAAGTTTTAGAAAACTATCGTAACTACACCGAAATTTCTGTAGCACAATAAAATCCCCACCCCTCGAATTGAGGGGTGAGGATTTTTTTCTTATTTTTTTGTGATGCTGAACTTGGTTCCTTTGAGTGCTCGTTTTAATGAGAGGGTGAAGGGATTGCCTGTAATATGGGCTTCCTTACTGTCTAAATCAACGACTACTTTTTCCACACCTCGCACTGCACTCAATTTTTCAGTGACTGTTTTGACACAACCATCACATTTCATGCCTTCAACTTGATATACTTTTTCCATCGTTTTCTCCTTTATAGTATTACTTTTTTTAATCGCAGAGCATTTAGGACGACTGAAATCGAACTAAGACTCATGGCTAGTCCAGCCAGCATAGGATTGAGCAGCGGCCCGCCAAATAAGTGAAGAATCCCCATAGCAACTGGAATCATGAGCACATTATAGAAAAATGCCCAGAATAAATTCTCTTTGATAATGTGGATGGTTTTGCGACTGAGTGACATTGCTGTTACCAAATCTAAGAGTTGCGGATGCATTAAGAGGATATTTGCTGATTCAATAGCAATATCAGTTCCTGACCCTACAGCAATCCCTAAATCAGCACTCGCCAAGGCTGGGGCATCATTAATACCGTCACCAACCATGGCTACTAAGCCTTCTTTTCCTTTTAAGCTTTCAATCATTTGGGCTTTTTGGTCTGGCATGACCTCAGCATAAACCTGATCAATTCCTACTTGATTGGCTATGGCTTGAGCTGTTCTTTGATTATCTCCTGTTAATAGGACCGTTTTAATACCTGATTTATGCAGTTCTTGAATCGTTTTTTGGCTGTCAAGCTTAACCTGATCTTCGATTAATATCAAAGCTTTGAGCTCTTTATTTTTAGCCAGATAGACAATGGTGCCCTGTTCAGGTAAAGTAGCAACTTGCTCCAACAGCTGCTGGCTTAAGGTTACCTGATGGCTTTCCATTAAGGCTTTGTTTCCTACTAAAAATTCTTGATTCTTAATTTTTCCTGCTAATCCCTGACCTGTAATCGTTTTAAAGTCTTGGACTGGGGTAAGAACCAGCTTTTCTGCCTTAGCTTTTGCCACAATAGCCTGACCAAGAGGATGCTCAGACATAGCTTCAAGAGACGCTACTTCAGCCAATAGATCTTTCTCATTTGGATCTAGATTGATTATCTGGCTGACTTGTGGCTGCCCTTGGGTAATGGTCCCAGTTTTATCAAATACAATGGTTTTAACTGCTTGTAACTGTTCCAAATCTTGGCCGCTCTTAAAGAGAATACCCAACTCGGCTGCGCGACCAGAACCCACCATAATCGCTGTCGGTGTTGCCAGTCCAAGCGCACATGGACAGGCAATCACCAGAACGGCAATGGCTGTGCTCAAGGAGAAAGTCATCCCCTCCTTCATAACAAGTAGCCAGAAAAGCAAGGTTATCAGAGCCAAAACAATGACAATCGGCACGAAAATACCCGAAACTTGGTCAGCAATCTTGGCAATAGGGGCTTTACTTGACTGAGCATTTTCGACTAATTGAATGATTTGGGCTAAGAAGGTCTCTTCCTGACGCTTGGTCACTTTAAGAATTAGATTTCCTTGGCCATTGATGGTCCCAGTGTAAACAGACTCTCCTACTTTCTTCTCATTGGGAACACTTTCTCCCGTTAGCATAGACTCATCGACATAGGATTGTCCACTTAGAACTTGACCATCTACAGGAATTTTCTCACCGGGTTTGACCATAACCTGGTCCCCGAGTTGAACTTGACTGAGTTCAATCAATTCTTGTTGGTCACCCCTGATAACCCTAACCTCATTTGATTTCAATGCCAGAAGTTTTTGAATGGCTTGAGACGTTCTACTCTTAGATTTATTTTCAAAAAAATTACCGAGGGTAATCAAGGTCAAAATGACAACGGCAGACTCAAAGTAAAGGCTGTGTTGATAGTGGGCCATGCCAGACAGAATTTGTTTGGTTGCAAAAAGGCTGTAAATAAAAGCAAATGTTGTCGCTAGGGCAACCAAGCTATCCATGTTGGGATGCCCTTTAAACAAGGATTTGAAGCCACTCTGGTAATAGGAACGGTTCAGATACAAGACAGGCAAGCTCAGGAGCAGTTGGATAAGGGCGAAATTTTTGGGTGCCTGCATGGGACTGATGATAGCTGGTAAGGGAAGGCCTAGCATGGATCCCATAGAGATATATAGCAATGGAATGGTGAATAGACTTGACCATAAGAATTGTTGCCAAAGTTTCTTGCTTTTTTCATCTTGTCTTTTGGGAAGGTCTTGCTCAACTTCTGAAAGATACAAATGAGCCTGGTAACCTGCCTCACTGACAGCTTTTGTGATATCGTCGCTTGTCAAGGCATTTTCTTGGTAGGTAACCCTTAACTTTTCGGTGGTTAGGTTCACATTGGCAGTTTCAGTAGCAGCTAACTTTTTAACGGCCTTTTCTACCGTCAAAGCGCAGGCGGCACAAGTCATGCCATCAATCAGATAAACTTCTTCTTTCATACTCTCCCCTCCTTTGGATGACACTGACATTGCCCTGGGGCACAGTTACAAGGAACGGCTTCTAATAGTGTACCCGCTCTCTCATTTAATAAATCTTGGAATGCTTGATGGTCTGAAGCTGTCATTGGAATTTTTGCTAACAACTCCAGTAGTAATTTGGCATGGTCTTTTTGACAAATTTTTTCTATATCTGCCTGCACCATCATTTTTTGATAAGCTTTCTGGTCAACAATGGCACTGTAAATAAATGCTCTTCCACGTTTTTGGCTAGTTAAAAAAGATTTATTAATCAGTCTTCCTATAAGTGTTTTAATGGTCGACGCTGACCATTGCTGTTGCTTTTGTAAAAATGCTATAATTTCAGAACTCTTAATTTGACCATTAGCCCAGACAACACGCATGACTTGCCATTCAGCATTGGAAATAGTTTGCATTCTTGATCCTTTCTTTCTTCACTTTAGAGGCTTTGTGAAATAGATTGATAGGAGTTCATATCAATCTATGTTTACGTTTGTAAATATATTATAGACGATTTGTTTACATTTGTAAATATACTTGTTTGAGATTATTCCAAAAAAAAAAAGAGAGTTTCCGTTAGAAACTCTCTAATTATTTATTTATCACTTGATTTTGCTTCTAAGTCTTTTAGAAGTTGGTCAATTTTATTACCGTAGGCGATAGAATTATCTTTTTCAAAAATTAAGTCTGGAATTTTATACATGGTCAGGTTGCGTCCTAATTCACGTTTAATCGTTCCAGTAGCTTTTTCCAAACCAATTTGTGCTTTTTGATTATCAGATGCCAAGTCACTCATAAGTGTATAGTAGACTTTAGCTGCTGATAAATCGCCTAGCATTTGCACTTCAGTGATTGTAACACCTTGTACACGTGGATCACGGACTTTCTTTTGTAAAATCTCATTGACTTCACGTTTGATTTCCATGCCAACTCGGTCTATACGATGATTTGCCATTTCCATTTCCTTTCTCAATAATGATGACAAAAGCCAGGCTGAAAGCCCAGCTTCTATCAATGATAATTAATCTTATTATGAATTATTTTCTTACGATTTCTTCCATGATGTAGGCTTCAAGCGTATCATCAACCTGAAGGTCGTTATAATTTTCAATCATTAAACCACCTTCTTGAGCATTACCAACTTCTTTAACATCATCTTTATAATGTTTAAGACTTGCTAGTTTACCATCGAAGACAACTACACTATCACGGATAACACGGACACTGGAATCACGGGTAATTTTACCATTGATAACCATAAATCCACCGATAGTTCCAACTTTTGAAACTTTAAAGGTTTCACGGACAATAGCTTCACCAAGAATTTTTTCTTTGAAGACAGGGTCCAATTTACCTTTCATCGCTTCTTCAACTTCTTCGATAACTTTGTAAATAATACTATGAAGACGAATTTCAACATCATCAGCGTCAGCTTGTTGACGAGCTTGCGGTGTCGGACGAACGTTAAATCCAATGATAACCGCATTTGATGCTTCTGCAAGTGTTACGTCAGACTCATTAATAGCACCTACCGCTGAGTGAACAACATTTACTCGTACGCCTTCAACTTCAATTTTAAGAAGTGAAGCTGCAAGGGCTTCTACTGAACCTTGAACATCGGCCTTAATAATAACATTAACGGTTTTGATTTCACCAGCTTTGAGGGTATCAAAGAGGTTATCAAGGCTAACCCGTTGCGTATTTTGACGTTGTTTAAGAAGAGCACGTTTAGCACGTTCTTCACCAGCAGCACGAGCTGCTTTCTCGTCTTCATATACGGCAAAGTGATCACCAGCCATTGGTGTTTCATTCAAACCAGTAATAGAAACTGGTGTTGATGGCAAGGCATATTTGACACGACGTCCAAGGTCATTTGTCATGGCACGGACACGTCCAAAGGTGTTACCAATAACGATTGGGTCTTGAACATGAAGGGTTCCTTGTTGAACAAGAAGAGTCGCAACCGCACCTTTTCCTTTATCCAAACGTGCTTCAATAACCGTACCAATAGCTCTTACTGTTGGGTCAGCTTTTAACTCTTCAACTTCTGCTACTAAAAGCACAGTTTCAAGTAATTCATCAATATTTTTATTGAATTTAGCTGAGATTTCTACAAACTCACAGTCACCACCCCAAGCAGTTGAGATAATACCATGTTCTGCTAACTCAGAGATAACACGTTCAGGATTGGCACCTGGTTTATCAATTTTATTGATTGCAACAATAATTGGAACTTGTGCAGCTTTTGAGTGGTTAATAGCTTCAATGGTTTGAGGCATTACACCATCATCAGCAGCAACAATCAGAATCGTAATATCGGTAACAGATGCTCCACGCGCACGCATACTTGTAAAGGCAGCATGTCCTGGGGTATCCAAGAAGGTAATTTTCTTACCTGCTTCTTCAATCTGATAGGCACCAATATGCTGAGTGATTCCTCCAGCTTCACCTGTAGCAACACGTGAATTACGTAAGGTATCCAATAAAGTTGTTTTACCATGGTCAACGTGTCCCATGATGGTAACAACTGGTGCACGTTCCACAATATTCTCAGGGTTAAGATAAGTTTCGTCATCAAAGAAGCGTTCAATATCAGCATCATCGACTTCAACTTTCGCTTTAGCCTCAATTCCATAGTCAACCATCAATAATTCAATGGTATCTCCATCAAGAGATTGGTTTTGAGTTGCCATGACACCCATCATAAAGAGTTTTTTAACGATTTCCGCAGGTTCACGTTTGATACGTTTTGCGATATCGGCAACCGTCATCCCTTCACTATATTCAAATTCTTTAGGTAATTCATGGAATTTACGCTCTGTTACTGGTTTTGGAGCGACATTATTATTCCGATTATTTTTACCTTTTTTAGGTTTTTTGTTCCAGTTACTATTTCTTTGATTTCTCACTTGGTTTTGATTATTCCAACTCTTCTTATTTTTAGGTCCATTATCACGATTTTGTTCTTCATCTTGTGATTTTTCAGGACGAGCTTTCTTACGACGTTTATCAACAGGTTTTGTTGATGCCGCTTCAACAACTGGCTTAGTAACAACTGACTCTCTTGCCTTTGTTGGTTCCAAAGCTGCTGCTTTAGCAAGATTTGCTGCTTCTTTTTCAGCTTGAATTCTTGCTTGTTCTTGAGCAATCTGAGCTTGTCGTTTAGCTTCTTCTTGTTCGCGGAACTGATGTTCTCTAGTTCGCGTATACTCTGCATTTTGTTCTGCTTTTAAAGCAGCCGCTCTGGCTTTAAAGTCAATCTTAGGAGCTGGAGCTTGATATTGTCCACGTTCCTGAGACTGTCTATTATCACGATAGCGATCATTCGGACGGTTATTTACTTGATTACGGTTATTATCCCGATTACCAAATTGACGATTATCCTGACGATTTCCATTTTGATTAGGTTTATTATCAAATCGACGTTCACCATTTTGATTTTGGTTCCGATTTCCAAAACGACCATTTTGCGATCCACTTTGACGATTGTTTGATCGATTATCATTTTGACGATTTTGGTTGCCAGCTTGTTGGCGAGCTGCTTGCTCCTTAGCCCGCGCTTCTCGTTCGGCTTTAAAGTTACGACTTTTTGGTCTTACCGTTTGAGGTTTTTCTGCAAATGAAATCTGAGATTTTTCAGTAGTTGATGCTAAATCTTTCTCAGCCGTTTTCGCTTGCACTTCTTTTTTTACAGCAGAACTTGGTGATTCTTTAGGTTCTGCTTTTACTTCTGGAGTAATAGTTTTTTCTGATTTCGCTGAAAAACTTGATGCAATTTTACTAGCGGCCAATTCATCAACACTTGAAGCGTGACTTTTGACATCTAAGCCTAGTTCTTTTGCTTTTTCAACAACTTCTTTACTTGTTTTTCCAAGTTCTTTGGCAATTTCATGTAATCTTTTCTTTGACAATTTGTGTCCTCCTACTCGTCTATTCCATAAGAGTCCTCATTTTCTTTGAAAATCCAGCATCTGCAATAGCAACAACTTTTCGAGCTTTGCCAAGTGCAGAACTTAATTCCAATGCACTAAGCACTGTGGAGACTTCTACATTATAATATTTACTTTTATCTGATACTTTTTTTGTAACATTTGGACCAGCGTCATTTGCTAGAAATACAAGGTGAACGGATTGATTTTGAATCGCTTTTACCACTAATTCCTCACCAGATATAACTTTTCCAGCACGCTGCGCTAGGCCAATAAGATTTGTTAATCTCTCTAAATTATTCAAGACCTAACTCTCTTCTTTTTACTTTGTGATCCACATAAGCAATCAACTCATCATAAAAACTCTCTGGCACTTCCATAGCAAAACTACGGTTAAAAACATGTTTCTTCTTAGCCATCAAAGCTTCCTGGTTATCGAGTTTTATATATGCCCCACGACCATTCTGCTTTCCTGTAGGATCTATGAAAAGTTGACCATCTTTCGTTTTTACGATGCGAAGCAAATCTCTTTTATCAAGACTTTCACCTGAAACAAGAGATTTACGTAAAGGTATTTTTTTTACTTTAGGCATAAAACACCTCGATTCTTATTCTTCCTCGCTTAAAGTTGCTGCCTCTTCTAAAACTTCACTTGTTTCATTAGCAGCTTCCGCAGCTTCATATTCACTGGCTGATTTGATATCAATTCTATAACCTGTTAAATGAGCAGCAAGTCTAACGTTTTGACCACGACGACCAATAGCTAATGATAATTTGCTATCTGGAACAACAACAGTTGCTCGCTTAATATCTTCGTCGTCAAAGAGTACCATATCAACTTCAGCTGGTGCAATCGCATTATAGATAAACTCTGCAGGATCATCTACCCATTGGATAACATCGATATTTTCTTCAACCGGTACTTCGATGCCAGCCTTCGCGTCATAACGTTTTGGATGGAATTTACTGATAACTTTTTTAATGTTACTTCCACCACGACCAACGATTGTTCCGATTGCATCAACATTCGGATTATGACTACGAACAGCTACTTTTGTACGATCTCCTGCCTCACGAGAAACACTCATGATTTCAACAGTTCCATCAAAGACTTCAGGAATTTCTTGTTCCATAATACGTTTGATGAATTCCGGATGGCTACGACTTACAAAAACATTGACACCTTTTGGATTGTTTTCAACTTTGTAAACATAAACTTCAATGCGGTCATGTGACTTGAAAGTTTCACCAGGAATTTGATCCTGATGTGATAATTGTGCTTCTAGTGACCCTAAGTTGACATAGATAAAACGTTGGTCAAAGCGTTCCACAGTACCAGTCATGATTTCGCCTTCATGCTCTTTATATTCATTGAAGGTAACTTCACGCATTTGACGACGCATTTTTTCCATAATCGTTTGTTTTGCCGATTGAGCAGCTACACGACCAAATTCAGCAACTGATTCTTCAAAGCGAATTTTATCACCTAGTTCATATGCCGAACTAATTGCTAAGGCATCGCTTAAGCTGATTTCTAAACGACTATCAAAAACTTCTTCAACAACTTCACGAACTGAGAAGACTTGGAAATCTCCAGTTTTTTCGTTAAATTCAATGACACATGATTCTGATTGACCGTAACGGCGTTTATAGGCTGATTTTAAAGACTCCGTAACAGCTTCGACAATGTCATCTTTATTAATGTGTTTCTCTTCTTCCAAAATACGGAAGGCTTCTAGCATTTCTTTGCTCATAATGTGTGATGCTCAGCAATTTCTTGCAAAAGCAAAATTCCTTTCTTACTTAAAAATCGGTTAAAGTTTAACTGCCAAACGGGCTTTGGCTACAGTTTGATACGGGATTTCAACAAGTTTATGACGTGTTTTATCCAAATAATCAATAGTTAGTGTTTCACCATCAAAGGAAACTAAATCACCTTGGAAGACTTTAACTTTATCAATAGCTTTATAGAGACTGACATTAACATGAGAACCAACTGCTTTTTCAAGTGCTTCTTTCGTTTTTAATGATCTCTCTAAGCCAGGACTAGAAACTTCCAGCATGTATTGCTCAGGAAAAGGGTCCGGTGAAATCTGATCTAAGAGCGGACTAATAATTTCGGTTAATTCAGTTGTATCTTCAACGGAAATACCACCTTCTTTATCAACGAGTATGCTTAAAACATAATCACTGCCCATTTTTTCGTATTCAACATCAACCAATTCGTAGGGTGCCTGAATAACTGGTGATACCGTTTGAGTAACTGTATCAATAATTGTTTGATTTGCGATAACAATGCCCTCCTTTACTTACTTCTGCTAAGGAAATTCCAAGTTTGGAAAAATATCAATACAAAAGTGGCGAGATATCTCCCACCACCGCTTCTGTATATGTTACTTCTATTATAGCACTTTCTAAGAACTAATCAAGCTAAAAGTATGAAGATTAGATTTTTGCCAAAATAAATTATTTATTAAATTTGCTAATTTTATTATAATAGGTAAGATGACAAAAACGAAAGGGTATCCACTTTGAATTATTTATTGGAAAATATTAATAAATCTATAGAAAAAATCAGGCAATTTAGCCAAATTAAAGATTTCTATCTAACCGTAATTTTGCTATTAACCTTCTGTCTTCTTGCTAACATATTAAGTTACAACGCCTTCGCTAACCTCCACATTGGCCAGCTTGATTTCATATCAATCGAATGGCGTTTAATTCTTTGCTTACTCATTAGCCTTCTCATAAATCAGTTTCTAAACCTCACTTATTTTTTGAAAATGGTCATAACATACTTGCTCTATTGTGGTACACACTATTTTCTTAAAATGACATTAAGGTTAAACGACCCAACCTTTATGTGGCAAGAATTTACTGACTTCTGGCAATACAACTCGCTAAAATGGATAGGATTGATTCTTTGCTTTGCCTTTGGTCTGAAATTTCTAACAAACAGAATTAGTTTTTTTAAGAAAGTAAGTTTAAGTAATACTTCTTTACTCCAAAATGTTTCCTTAGGACAAACCTTTACTCTCTTAACATTGACCTCTCCTCTCTTTCTAGAGCGCTTATCAGAAAACACTTTATTACCCGTTTCAGAATTAAGAGTTCCTAATTTAAATCATAATGTTTGGCAATACACATTAACATTTTATTTCTTAAGCACTATAGTAACTTTACTAATTGCCCATATGATAGAGGACTTCAGGCAAAACCAATCCGGTATATCCTCGCTCCTATCAACAAGCATCATCTTTGCAATTATTTCAAATTACTTTATTCAAGTTGGTATTACTGATAAGGGTAGTCACTATCATTATTTCATCGCCCCAGGGGCTACTATTTTACAGATTATTCTTTTAACTTTACTTTTTATTATTCCTTATCTCATCGTTAATCGTTATATACCTGCAACACTTTTAAATCTCATATTAGCAGCTAGTTTTTCACTTATAAATGCATTGAAATTTGAAGCTCGCCAAGAACCTTTTATTGTATCGGATTTAATTTGGATAAAGGATATCCAGTTTTTTAAAGATTATATTTCTTTTAAAGCCCTTATTTCTATCGTAATTTTGTTAGCTTTAATTAGTTTAATTTTAAAATTCACCTATAAAAAATTACTTTGGAGCCCACTTTTTAAAACAATTACATCTCAAGTTTCTTTTATTATCATTTTCTTCAGTTTATTTTTTAGTGGTGCTAACTTTATCAAAAAACATGCTAATAGCCCATTTCCAGCAGGTATTCCAGTTTTATCATCGGTTTATAATTTTTATGATGTGAATTGGTTAGGCATTAATGCCAACGCACGCTTCCAATCCTTGTCATATGTTTGGCTCAAATCGCTTACAGTAGATAAGATGAAAATGCCTAAAGGTTATAGTCATCAAAAAATTGAAGAAATCTACCTTAAATATTATGATCTTTCACAAACGATTAATAAAAATAGAAAATCAAACATAGACGATCAAACCATTATCTATGTCTTAAGCGAAAGCCTTGCAAACCCACTTCATTTAGATGGCATTGAATCTTCAACAAATCCATTAGAAAATATCGACCAGCTAAAAAAAGACACAACAAGTGGCATGATGATTTCTGACGGTTATGGCGGAGGTACTGCTAATATGGAATTTCAAAGCATAACTGGATTGAACATGACCAGTTTTTCTTCAAATGTAACTGTACTAAACTCAGAAATATTTCCAAATATGGATTATGTACCGTCTATCAGCCATTTTTACAAACCCCAAAATCGAATTGTCATTCACTTAGACAATGCTCATAACTACAATCGAACTGCAGTTTACGGTAAATTGAATTTTAATAAATTCATTGCAAAAGATGGCTCAGCTGATAACCCAAAGTCCATCAAACCATATGGTCAATATCCTAGTGACCAATCTACCTATCAAAATATCATCAATCAATTAGATGACAAAGAAAATAAATTTATTTATGCAATAACAATGCAAAATCATGGTCCTTATAATGCTAACGGTGCCAGTGCCAGCTACGCAATTAAAGGTGAAAATTTCTCAGAAGTAGAAAATCGACGTCTCCAAGATTACACCAATAGACTTGCTGAGACAGATCGTGCTACCTCTGACTTTTTCGAAAAATTAAGTCAGATGAAAAAACCAATTACAGTCGTCTTTTATGGCGATCATTTACCAGGCTTATACCCAAATAGTTTTTTTAAAACAAGTGACAATCGAAAAAAAGCAACTGATTATTTCATTTGGTCAAATCAGGAGAATTTTGAAAAACAAAACTTCCCTACTGTACGGTCAAATGATTTCCCTGCACTTCTTTTCGAAAATACAAAGAGCAAACTATCACCCTATTATGCACTGCTTTCAAAAAACTTACCATCTGAAGATTTTATCATTGATAAAAAGGCTGCCGAAGACTTAAAATATATTCAATATGACATTACTGTTGGAAAGAATCACATCAAAAAACATTCTGATTTTTTCTCTATTCCAACCAAAGATTAAGTATATTTGAAAAGGCATGAAATCTTCTGATTTCATGCCTTTTCTCATTATGAAGGAGAGGAGGGGATTCGAACCCCCGAGCCCCGTTAAGGACTACACGCTTTCCAAGCGTGCGCACTCGGCCACTATGCGACCTCTCCATAAAAGGAAGTTGCTAGCAACTTCACTAATCATCTAAAATTGTGCTTCTACCCGGTAGATAACTTGACCTTTATTAGCAAATTTTGCTTCATATTCAGTCATGACGTTACCTTCATAATCACTGGCATGTAAATCTAGCCAAACTTGTTTCAGGGTCATTCCGTATTGAGAGAAACTTGCTAAACTATATTCAAACAAGCCACGATTATCCGTTTTGAAATGAATTTGACCATGCTCTGGTAAAATCTCTTCATATGTTTTTAGAAAGTCTTTATAAGTTAAACGGCGTTTTTCATGTCTTGATTTGGGCCAAGGGTCGGAAAAATTAAGATAAAGGAGATCAATTTCACCTTCTTCAAAATAATTAGTTAAGCTTGAACCATCAACACGAAGCAAACGGACATTTGGTAGTTGACTCTCTAAAACTTTGTCTAATGCATAGCTGAGAACAGATAATTGAATATCAATCCCAATATAATTGATATGTGGATTTTGACGGGCCATACCGGTAATAAAGCCGCCTTTTCCAGAACCAACTTCGATATGAATGGGATTCTGATTTCCAAAAACTTGCTGCCATTTTCCTTTAGCAGTTTCGGGCTCTAATATAACATATTGTGGGTTGTTTTCCAAGTGCTCCTCAGCACCTTTTCGTTTACGAACTCGCATTTATAACTTTCTAAAACTATCTTTAAATTTACGTAGAGCGTAAATTTCCTGATTCACATGTTCCATATCACGCTTATCAAAACATCTAAGGATTTGTGTCAAATAAGAAAGTTGACCATACCAAAAAATCTTGCTCATGACCTTATCATTATTTTTATAGCCATAATATGATAACCATTCTGGCCAACGTGACCGCGGAATATAGTGGCTTAACAAATAAGCAACATCATACATACGATCCGTTAATCTAACAGAATCCCAGTCACAAAGGTAAATCATTCCACTTGTAGTGATGACCCAGTTACTGTGTTTGATATCACCATGAACAATTGTTGCAACTTCTGTCCGAAACTCTGGTAAGCTTCTTTTCAACTCCTTAACAACACTTTGCAGGTAAGAGTTTTGTTGAATTTGTAATGGTGCATTTTTTTCAAAGTCAGCAACTAAATCATATGGGTTTTCAATTTTGTAGTTTAATTGCAAGAGTTGGTTGACCAATTGTTTTGACTTATGTAAGCGTAATAAAATATGAATAATTTGTTTACTATTCATATCTTGCTTACTTAAAATACGACCATCTAACCACTCTTGTGCACTCATCATATCGCCATTACCTAAGCGTTTCGCCCAGAGTAATTGTGGAGCAATTTGCTCTTTTGATAAGGCTGGTAAGATTGGGGTAGTATTTAATTTAATAAAAACGTTATCACCATTTGGGTATGTGCCTTTGTAGGCCTTTCCACTATTTCCACGTAAGGGCGTTAATCTTAAATCATCATCAGTTACTGTCATTCTATCGCCCTCCTTTTCTATTTCAAATCACTTATTCCTATTTTACTTGTTTTGTCTGACTTAGTCAATCATGTTCTTAATCTTGTAAGGGATATAGACTAGGGTTAGAAAGAGGATTGTTACCACTATCCCAACCAAGACGATTATGCTGCGGCAAAAGAGTAATTGTAAAACTAGTGAAACTCCTGCTAGTAATCTCAAAAAATAGAATAGATTTGTTTTCTTCAATTTATTATTTACTGGGTATAATTGGCCTAAATAGAAATAATCATAATAATGGTAAAGCGCTAATAGCTGAAAATACAGGAGATACGTCCAAACAAAGTTAAGGCCTATTGCTAAATAATGATTTTTGATAAAAATCAAACTCAGGCAGCTCAACAAACTTAAGCGGATAAATAATCCCAGGTAATCTGAACCTCTCAAAAAGGACCTTAAATAGAGATTTGTCCATAAATACTGAGATTTTTTGGGAAATGCCTTAGTTATGGGGTTTAGATATTTGCGCTCTTTAAATGTTCCTGAAATGCCTTTAACATTTGTAAAAAGAGCATAGAATTTCAGGATTCCTTGTTGTCGTGCTAATTCATAGGCGATAGCTTGGTCCCACTTCAACCGACCATCCTCTAGTAAAGCGCTAGCCTTTCTTTGCTGGATAAACCATTTAAGGCAAATAAACAGGACTAATAAGGCTAAAAAGGCCACTATTGCCAAACCTAGTTTGGCCATCAAAGGATAGAGTAAGGTTAACAGTCCAAGACTAATACTAGTCCAGAGGAAATAGGACCTTTTTGCAGCTTCTTTTAGATGACTAATAATGCAAGCTTCTTGTCTTAATAAATAATGACGATCAGCTGGCTCAAGATAGCTTGCTGGTTTGCCAATAGCTAACAAAATCAGGTAGACTGCTACTAAAAATAGAATAATAGGATAATGATTTTTTGGGAAATGCTTGAGAATTTGGCTATATTGGAAGAGGATAAAGCCTAATAAGAAGATTAAGACCAGGATAAAATGATCATTTAAAACATAGGGTAAATATTTACGATGTAAGGCTAAAAATGCGCTTTGACGTTGCTTGAATAACTCTTTCATATTATACCTCTTTAGTTAGAGCTAAATAGATATCATTCAAGCTAGCTTCTTTATTCCCAAAACTTTGTCGCAACTCTGCCAATGTTCCTTGTGCTCGGATTTGTCCCTGATGGAGTATAACAAAAGCATCACACATTTTTTCTGCTGAGTCCAAGACATGAGTACTCATTAATATAGACTTGCCTTTTGCTTTTTCTACTTCGAGATAGGCAATTAAATCTGAAATTGCTAACGGATCCAAACCTAAAAAGGGTTCGTCTAAGATAAAAAGACTTGGGTCGATGATAAAGGCACAGATGATCATAACCTTCTGTTTCATCCCTTTAGAGAATTGGCTTGGGAACCAATCTAATCTGTCTGACAAACGATAGGTTTCTAGTAAAGGTTTAGCTTTTTTGAATGCTTCTTGGACGTCGATATCATAGGCCATAGCAACAGTTTCAATATGTTCAGCTAGTGTTAATTCTTCATACAAGCTAGGTGTTTCAGGAATAAATCCAATCTTTTTACGATAGGCTGCTATATCTTCATCGAGTGATAAGCCATCGATGGTAATTTTACCTTTATATGGCCGTAATAGCCCGATGATTTCGTTAATGGTTGTTGATTTACCAGCTCCATTAAGACCAATCAAACCTACAAGCTGACCATCTTGAACGGAAAAAGAAATATCTTTCAATACAGGAATGTTAAGATAACCTCCTGTTAAATTTTCAATTTTTAACATTTTTACTCTTTCTAGAATTGCTTTTGATGCTTACTATTATAACAAATTCTCTGTCAGATAGTATATCGGAAGAAAGTCCAAGAATTTTAAGAATGGAAGATGGGTGAAGTTTTTGGGTAATTGATTCGGACTTCTAGTCTAAAAATAATAGTTCAGAAAATTAAACTGAGCTCAACCTGCAAACCCTCGGAGAACTCAGCCTTTATTTTTTACCAAGTTACTTGTTCTTGTTACGCAACTAACTTTTGTAACTGAAGCTTTTAGATGAGACATCTTATTTAATTGAAGTGCTTGCAAAAAAAAGGTAAAATAATCTCAAAGGAGATTTGCCATGACAAAACTAGTGAAAATAACAATTCTGATCTCCCTTGCTTATGGTAGTGGACTAATTGGGCGGCACTGTAAGAAAGTGTCCTAATGAAGTCATTAGTCTTGCCCCTTGCAAAGTTAGATTTTTGCTCTGCTATTATTCTCAAAAAGAAAAGGAAAATTGAAATGGATGATTGTATTTTTTGTAAAATTGTAAATGGAGAAATTCCAGCTTCAAAAATATATGAAGACGACGATGTTTTGGCTTTTTTAGATATTTCACAAACAACTCCTGGTCATAGTTTGCTGATTCCTAAGAAACATGTTCGTAATGTCTTGGAGATGGATGCCGATACTGCTAGTCAAACTTTCTATCATCTCCCTAAGTTGGCTAGAGCTTTACAGAGTGCTACTAATGCTATTGGCATGAACATCGTCAACAATAACGAGGAGATTGCTGGTCAGACCGTTTTCCACGCGCATATCCACCTGGTTCCTCGATATAGTGAAACTGACGGAATAGTCATTCAATATACAACACATGAACCTGACTTTGATAGATTGGCACAATTGGCGAATAAAATAAAAATGGAGGTTGGAGAATGAAAGTTAAAGTATTTATCTTGGCGGGGTTAACCTCTTTTGCAGCCTACACCGCATATCAGAAACGTGATCAGATTAAATCTGGCCTAGCAGAAGCTAACAGTGAAAAAGATTTGATTCAGATGGATTTAGATAATATCAAAGTCAATCTCAATCGGATTCAAACTGAGATTCAAAAAATTCAAAGTATTGGGGACGACTTGACTTACAAAGTTCGAGTTTTCAATCAAGACACTCAACCTAAAATTAATCAAATCAAAGAACGCATGGAAAAGTATCAAAAATAAGACTCAAAAAGCAGCGCTAAAAATAGCACTGCTTTTCTTTATGGAGTGGTAACTGTTCCAGTTCCAGCACTTGGTGCTGGTGTTACCGGTACTGTTGGAGTCGTCGGTGTTACTGGGACGTTTGTCGAATCACCATTTCCTGAGTAAGTACCAGAATTAGAACCAACAGCAGGGCTTGAAGCAGCAGGTGCACTACTTTCTGGTGGAATAATGGTAATGTTATTATCATAATTAGAATAATAGGTTCCATTAGAATCGCCTGAATATTGGCTATCTGAACCACTATCATTATTAGTTTCTCCAGATTTGGAAGCTTTGCTTTTACTTGTTTTAGCACTTACGCCATACAATTCCTCATAAGTAACAGCTGACGTTTTCAATTCAGTCACTTTACTTAGTCCTAATTGACGGCGAATGCGGTTTTGCACTTCTAATAAATGTTCTTCGGTTACAATTTGATATGAACCACCATCGGCCAAGGTGGCATCTACACCTTTTAATTGATAGGATTTTATATTTTTAAGAGAATCGGCATAGCCAAGTAAGTTAGGAATGGTATCGCTAGAAATCTCAATGTTGGTTTGCATGTTGTTGCTGACTGCGTGTAAGATTTTTCGGTAAGAACTAACACTATTGAGAGCTAGAATTTTCTTAATGACTTTCTGGATTACGATCCGTTGACGTTTTTGACGACCATAGTCGCCTTCTGGGTCATCATAGCGCATCCGGGCATATACTAATGCTTGCTCACCATTTACCTTATGTGTTCCTGGTTGAACTTTAGCCTGGTATTCTGGTTCGTTTTCTGAAATTGAAATGGGGAAATCAAATTCATTGGTTACAGTAATCCCACCAATTGCATCAACTAAATCAATTAGGCCTTGCATATTAATACGAACATAATTATCAATCTTAATATTGAGCAAATCTTGAACTGTCATAATGGCCATTCGAGCGCCACCGGCAGCATAGGCAGCATTGAGTTTAGCCTCAGCACCATCCATATTATTTGATTTGGGACCAGATAATTCCATCAAAATATCCCGTTCCAAACTGGTCATGGTTGTTTTCTTTGTTTTCGGATTAATGGTCACTAAAATCATTGAATCACTATTACCTGACCATTTTGACTTACGCTCTGATGAACCCGTATCAACACCCATTAAGAGAATAGAAAAGGGCTTTGTTTGACTGATAGCAGTACTCTTTTTACCAGAGGTATTAAAATCTTTAAAGGTTTTTGCTAACTCACTAGTAGAAAAATTGTAGGCGCTTGTGGCATAGACCCCCAAGGCTACAATAGTTGTTAGGATGATTGTTAGAATCATCAAAAATATTTTTTTTCCGATTTTCATGTATTTTTCTAATTTTCTAGTATTCTACCCATTAGATAGACATCTCGAAATTCTCCATCTTTAGTTTTAACAGCTAATTTTCGTTTTCCTTCAATTTCAAACCCAAATTTTTCATAAATGTGAATCGCTTTTTGATTTTCAACTTGAACTTCCAATTCAATTTTCTTTAAAAAATCTATTTCTATTGCCCAATCAATTGCAATAGCTAACAAATCTTGTCCCAAACCATAGCCTTGAAAAGGGGCTTTTATTGCTATAAAAAGCTCACCGATATGGTCGCTATCTGCTTGATGGCTATTAGAAATATTCAAGAGACCTACAGGATGATTATCTACTTTTAAAAGCAGACACAACTCCTTTGGACTCTCTGTGAGCTTTTCTAACTGTTCAGCTAAACGATTAATTGGAACAGAAATAAGAGATTCTGTTTCAGTAATAAAATCAGTCTCATTTGATAATTGTTTAATGAGCTCTTGTATTGCCGGGGCATCACTTGCTTGAGCCTCTTCAATAATAACATTTGCTTCAGGCATATAAAATATCCTCTAGGAGTTCTTGTGATCGAGGGCCTTTGGCATTTAGTGTCACCTGTCGTCCTAATTCTTTTTTAGCAAGGCTAATGGTTAAATAATCTTCAAATGCATCTAAGTCTAATAGATTTCCCCATTCGATAACTGTGACACCATTCCCATAAATAAAATCATCCAAGTCAATGGAGTCGGGATCATCACCAATGCGATAAACATCTAAATGATATAGGGGGAGACGTCCTTGATACTCACGAACAATGGTGTAAGTTGGACTTTTAATCATTTGATCGATCTCAAGGCCTTTTGCAATCCCTTTTGTAATGGTAGTCTTGCCAGCACCAAGTTCTCCGGACAAGACAATGACATCCTCTTCCTTCAAAGCTTTTCCAATTTTGACACCAAAGTCAATCAGTTCATTTTCATTTTCACTATAAAACATAAGGTCATTATATCAGAAAAGATTTTGACTTCCAAGTCCTCAATTGAGTAGACATTAAAAAAGCAGTCACATATGTAACTGCTCTGTCTATTAATTATAAGATAGCTAAGATGACAAAGTTTAGGATAAAGAGGAATGTCGCACCCCATAAAATTGGATGAACTTCATTCGCTTTACCTTTTACAATTTTCACTAAGCAATAGAAAATGAAGGCTCCTGCGATACCATATGAAATTGAGTAACATAAAGCCATGAAGAAGGCTGCGAAGAAGGCTGGTAAAGCATCTTCGAAATTACTCCAATCAACATCCAAGAATGATGAAACCATCATTACCCCAACGATGATTAATGCAGGTGCTGTTGCTGCTGCTGGAACGATACCAACAAGTGGTAATAAGAAAATTGAAAGCAAGAAACATACTGCTGTAGAAAGAGCGGTTAAACCTGTACGGCCACCTTCAGCAATACCTGCAGCTGATTCAACATATGTTGTTGTATTTGACGTTCCGAATAAGGCACCGATTGATGTTCCGATAGCATCGGCAAAAAGTGCACGGTCCATCTTAGAAGAGAATCCAGTAGAGTTTTCAAGGGCTGCTTCGTCTTCTGCTGAGAAAATACCTGTACGACGACCTGTACCAATAAAGGTACCAATTGTATCAAATGTATCAGATAATGAGAAGGCAAATATTGTCATTAAGACTAATGGTAAACGTGTTGAATCTTTAAATAAAGATGCAATTCCACCAAAGGCCGCCAAGAAAGTTGTTCCTAATTCATCGAATGCTTGACCAATATGATTTGATCCAAAGTTTAAGTGTGATAAATCAACAACACCAAGTGGAATCCCAACTAATGTAGTTACAATGATACCAATTAAAATTGCTCCACGAACATTTTTTATGACTAAAACTGCCATAAGAAGGAGACCAAAAATAGCTAAGAGAACGCTAGGATCTGTGAATGTTGAAATCGCAGGTACAACTCCACCATTTGCGTTAACAGCAAAAACACCATTAGCAAAGGTTTTAGCTGTAGCTTTAGCTGGTTCAACGCCATTAACTGCTACAATATTTTGTGCTGATAATGAGAAGTTGATAATGTTTGCATTTTTAAAACCTAGATAAGCAACAAAGACACCAATCCCTCCACCAATTGCATGTTGGAGACTTAGCGGAATTGCTTTGATGATACTCTTACGGACTTTTGTAACTGTGATAAAGATATTAAATAGTCCACAAATAAATACCATCCCTAGTGCTTCTTGCCAAGAAAAACCTAGTCCAAATACGACTGTATAAGTGAAGAAAGCATTTAAGCCCATTCCAGGTGCTAATGCATAAGGTACATTTGCAAATAGCCCCATTATTGCTGTTGAGATAGCTGCAGCAATAATGGTTGCTAAAAAGACAGCTTTCGTTGGCATTCCAGCTGCACCAAGAATACTTGGATTAACAAATAGAATATACGACATTGCAAAGAAGGTTGTTAAACCAGCAACGATTTCGGTTGAGACACTAGTGTCATTTTCCTTTAAATTAAAAAACTTTTCCATTAGAATGGAGACTCCTTAAATAAGTAATAAGATAGATAAAAATCAAAAAAACCGTCACTAATCATGACTAGCTTTGATTTCATCCAATAATGTGTCGTTAAAAACGATAGTATTATCCTACCACTTGTCACAAAGCTTTTCAAACAATTTAGAAAATTAATAACGAATTGTTCGTCTTTTCTACTAAAACGAAAAATTTTTCAAGTCTTTACCATTTACTATGGTAAATAAATTATTTTTGATATACTTTTAACATGACTAAAAAAATAATTGCTCTTGATTTAGATGGAACCTTACTCCATAGTGATAACACTATCTCAGACTATACCAAAAACGTCCTCCAAAAAGTACAAGAAAAGGGACATCATGTTGTAATCTCAACAGGTCGCCCTTACCGTATGGCTATGGACTACTATCATCAATTACAGTTAAAGACGCCAATGATTACTTTCAATGGCTCCCTAACCCATATGCCTGAACAAAAGTGGGAATTCGAGCACAACGTAACGCTTGATAAAAATTATTTAATTGAAATTTTAAAATCTCAAAATGATTTTCAAATGGATTTTATTGCTAGTGAGTATCGTAAAAATTTCTACATCACCTTAAATAATCGCGAAAAAATTGATCCACAATTATTTGGTGTACCCTCAATTACTGATGACATGAAATTAATTGAAACAAAAATCACACGTAATCCGAATGCTTTGCTAACTCAAACCCATCATCAAGATAAAAATGAATTGGCTAAACAAATGCGTAGCTACTTCAATAATGAAATTGAAGTTGATTCTTGGGGAGGACCATTAAATATATTGGAAATTTCTCCAAAGAACGTTAATAAAGCCTATGCGTTAAAATATCTTCTTAATCTCTACAATAAAGATAAGAAAGATCTCATTGCCTTTGGAGATGAACAAAACGATACTGAAATGCTATCCTTTGCTGGCACTGGCTATGCAATGAAAAATGCTAACCCTATCTTATTACCCCATGCTGACCATCAAATCCAATGGACTAATGAAGAAGATGGTGTGGCTAAACAATTAGAAGCGCTTTTCTTATAAGGGCAAAACGAAACCACTTTGGCAATCAACAAGGTGGTTTTTTGAATAGATTTTTCCAATTATCTCAAAACTCTTTTTCATTTTTTCAATCATTTTTCATTATTTTTTCTACATACACTTTATTTTTTACCGTGAGATAATATCACAATTCCCTTAAATCTGATAATATAACATGACTTTGTGAAATTTTTCTTATATTTATAATAATTTCGGAAAAAGTATTGCTTTTTCATTGAAAACGTTTTAAAATAGATACGTTCTTGAATTTCGTTTAAAGGAAAAAGGATTGCCAAATGACTTATGTAAAAGAAATTTGGAAGGAGATTATTCTTTTTCATTTCAACGAAAAAATTTTTTAAAAGGAGGAAGAACAAGAATGGGTATCGGTATTATTATTGCCAGCCACGGTAAATTTGCTGAAGGTATTCATCAATCTGGTTCTATGATTTTTGGCGAACAAGAGAAAGTTCAAGTTGTAACTTTCATGCCAAACGAAGGACCTGACGATTTATATGGACACTTCAACAATGCTATCGCTCAATTTGATGCTGATGATGAAGTCCTTGTACTAGCTGACCTTTGGAGTGGATCTCCATTTAACCAAGCTAGTCGCGTAATGGGAGAAAATCCTGAACGTAAAATGGCTATCATCACAGGTCTTAACTTGCCTATGCTTATTCAAGCCTACACTGAGCGTATGATGGACGCTAATGCAGGTGTTGAACAAGTTGCCGCTAATATTATTAAAGAGTCAAAAGAAGGTGTTAAAGCACTTCCTGAAGAACTCAATCCAGTAGAAACTGTTGCTCCTCAAGCAGCTGCTCCAGTTAAACAAGGTTCAATTCCAGAAGGAACTGTCATTGGTGATGGTAAACTTAAAATTAACCTTGCTCGTATCGACACTCGTCTCTTACATGGTCAAGTTGCGACTGCATGGACTCCTGCTTCTAAAGCAAACCGTATCATCGTTGCTTCAGACTCAGTTGCTCATGATGATTTGCGTAAACAATTGATCAAACAAGCTGCTCCTGGTGGCGTTAAAGCTAACGTTGTTCCAATTCAAAAATTAACTGAAGTTGCTAAAGATCCTCGTTTTGGCGATACTCATGCTTTAATTTTATTTGAAACAGTTCAAGATGCTCTTCGTGCTGTCGAAGGTGGCGTTGAAATCAAAGAATTAAATGTTGGTTCAATGGCTCACTCAACTGGTAAAACAATGGTCAACAACGTATTATCTATGGATAAAGATGATGTTGCTGCCTTTGAGAAACTTCAAGAGTTAGGTGTTGAGTTTGACGTTCGTAAAGTTCCAAATGATTCTAAGAAGAATTTATTTGAACTGATCAAAAAAGCTCACATTCAATAAGAACTTTCCTTTAATTTAAGATTAAAAGAAAGCGTTTAATACTCAAATTGATCGAAATTTAATAATAGTTAGATTTCGTTAGATACACTTCGAAAGGATAAGAAAATGTCAGATATTTCAATTATTTCTGCTATCTTGGTCGTTGTGGTTGCCTTCTTCGCAGGTATGGAAGGTATCCTTGACCAATTTCAATTCCATCAACCACTTGTCGCTTGTACGCTTATCGGTCTTGTAACTGGTAACTTAGAAGCAGGTGTTATGCTTGGTGGATTTTTACAAATGATCGCTCTTGGTTGGGCAAACATCGGTGCTGCAGTTGCACCGGATGCTGCTTTAGCATCAGTCGCTGCTGCTATTATCATGGTTAAAGGTGGCAACTTCACTTCTCAAGGTGTTGCCGTTGCAACAGCAACAGCTATTCCTTTGGCAGTTGCAGGTTTATTCCTTACTATGATCGTTCGTACTCTTTCAGTTGCCTTAGCTCATACAGCTGATAATGCTGCTAAAGACGGTAATATTGCTGGTGTTGAACGCGCTCACTTCATCGCATTAATGATGCAAGGTCTTCGTATTGCTATTCCAGCCGCACTTCTTATTGCAATCCCAGCTAGCGCTGTTAAAGATGCTTTAGGAATGATGCCTGACTGGTTAAACGGCGGTATGGCTGTAGGTGGTGGTATGGTTGTTGCCGTAGGTTATGCTATGGTAATCAACATGATGGCTACTCGTGAAGTTTGGCCATTCTTCGCTCTTGGTTTTGCTTTCGCAGCCTTAAGCGACTTAACACTTATCGCACTTGGTGTAATCGGTGTAGCTATGGCCTTCATCTACCTTAACCTTTCTAAACAAGGTGGAAATGGTGGATCAGGTAACGGTGGATCAAACGATCCTATCGGCGATATCCTAGAAGACTACTAGAAAGGGGCCTAACATGACTGAACAAATTAAATTATCAAAAGCTGATCGCCAAAAAGTTTGGTGGCGTTCACAATTCTTGCAAGGTTCATGGAACTATGAACGTATGCAAAACTTGGGTTGGGCTTATTCTCTTATTCCAGCAATCAAGAAATTATACACAACTAAAGAAGATCAAGCAGCGGCACTTACTCGCCACTTAGAATTCTTTAATACTCACCCTTACGTAGCTGCTCCTATCATGGGTGTTACTCTAGCTCTTGAAGAAGAAAGAGCTAACGGTACTGACATCGATGATGCTGCTATTCAAGGGGTTAAAATCGGTATGATGGGACCTTTAGCTGGTATTGGTGATCCAGTATTCTGGTTTACAGTTCGTCCAATCTTAGGAGCTCTTGGTGCTTCATTAGCACAATCTGGTAACATCATGGGACCAATCATTTTCTTCCTTGGATGGAATATCATCCGTATGGCCTTCTTATGGTATACACAAGAATTTGGTTATAAAGCTGGTTCTGAAATCACTAAAGACATGTCTGGTGGTATCTTACAAGACATTACTAAAGGGGCATCAATCCTTGGTATGTTCATCCTTGCAGTATTAGTTGAACGTTGGGTATCAATTAAATTTACGGTTGACCTACCTTCTAAAATGTTATCAAAAGGTGCTTATGTAGAATTTCCTAAAGGAAACATCAACGGTGCTGAATTAAAAGGTATTTTAGGACAAGCCATTGGTGGTATGAGCCTTGATAAATATCAAGCACAATCACTTCAAGGACAACTTGATTCACTTATCCCTGGATTAATGGGACTTGTACTTACTTTCTTATGTATGTGGTTACTTAAGAAAAAAGTTTCACCAATTACAATCATTATTGCTTTATTTGTCGTTGGTATCCTTGCTCGTCTATTCGGTATCATGTAATAGATTAAAACCTGGGATTATATCCCAGGTTTTTTATTAGAAAGTAGTCAATTATTATTACTTTCCATATGCTATAATATTTCTAAAGCAATGAAGGGAGTTTCACTTTGGCAAAATCCATGAATACTACTGTCGACTTTAAAACAAAGGCAACTTCATACTTGGGTATGGGAGGTAAGGTCGGAAAAATTTTAGTTGGTGATAAAGCTTTTGAATTTTACAATGATAAAAATGTTGAAGACTACATTCAAATCCCTTGGTCATCCGTGAACCAAATAGGAGCGAATGTTTCAAGAAATAAGGTTAGCAGACATTTTGAAATTTTCACAGATCAAGGTAAGTTTTTATTTGCTTCCAAAGACTCTGGTAAAATTCTCAAATTAGCTCGTTTAAAGATTGGTAATGAAAATGTTGTTAGACTTCCAACTTTAATCCAGTTAATCATTAGCAAATGGTTTTCAAAAAAATAAGCTGGGACAGTTTGTCCTAGCTTATTTTTATTCTTCAAATGGTATCATTTCATCTAAACGTTTCATTAATTGATTAACATGCAACCATTTAAAAATTTGCATTCGGCTTTTTTCAATAAAGAAAGCAAAAATATAAATAATGATTGATACCCCCAAAATCAATAGAGGATAGATATAAATTGGTGCATTAATAAAAGGTTCAGCAAAATCCCTAATAACAAATTTTACCAGAAGTGGATGCAAGTGAGCCAAGTATACTCCAAGTGTTGTCGGAGCAACCAAGACAATAAAATCATGTAAATGGTGGTGCTTGGTGATGTCCATTTTTGCAAAAACAATGAATAAACAAATCGCACCTAAACTCAAACTTGGCGAAACATACCAATACCAGATATTACCAACAATAAATTTCATGGCGTAGGTTACAATCATCGAAATCGAGTAGACAGTCAATAATTTTTTTGTTGAAAATTTTTCAAGATCTAAACGATGTAAATAAGCCCCTACAATATAAAGGATGACCAACCAAGTCATTTCAAATCCTTTACTTAATGAGAATTCAGCTACACGATTATTCATAAGTGCTGGTAAGAGCGAAAAAACAAAGCCCATTAAAATAACTAAATTGTGTAATTGTTTATCAGTCAAAGATTTTAAGCCCCCATTGATCATGGGCATGAAAATGAGTAAGGCAAAGTAGGCCGACATATACCAGTATTGACCGCTTACGATTGGGAAAAATGCTTGACGCCAATTAAGCAGCGTTACAGGAAAGCCAGCAAGTGCAAACAAAAGAGTAATCGTAAAGGTGTAGAAAAACACTTGTAGCCAAATATTTGCTAATTTTGAATACTTATATTTAGATTTGCAACCAACATAGCCACTAATTAAGGCATAACAATTGACCGCTCCATATACTAATACTTGTATAATCCAAGTTACTATAAAATAGGAATCTGATTGTCCATCTACTTCAGACCTTAAACCACCTTTTCCTAAGACATGTGTTACAACTATCATAAACATTGAAATGATCCGTAACAAATCAAGGCCATAGTGATGGGTCCGGATTTTTTTAGTCATTTTATTAGTCATAAAACTATTCTATCACAAGTCATTTGATAATGCTTAATGTGAAAACCACTTTAAAAGGGTTTGATGTTTACATTTTACGCAATTTTGATATAATAGACCTATCGGATAAGTAGTTTGATTTCCTTTCCAGAAAGTCTGTGGTTGCTGTGAACAGATAAGTTAATCCTATGAAATTCTACCGATTAATAGTAAAAATTGATACTAATTAAGGGCACAGGATGTGAAGCTGGATGGAACCGCGCAATAGCGCTCCAGCATTTCATATGCTGTGTTTTTTTATATAAAAAGGAGTTAAATATGTTAGATTTAAAACGTATCCGTACTGATTTTGACTTAGTAGCTGGCAAACTTAAAACACGTGGTGTCTCAGAAGAAACGTTAAGTCACTTAAAAAATTTAGACCAAGAACGACGTCAATTATTGGTTAAATCTGAAGAATTAAAAGCTGAGCGCAATATTGCTTCTGCAGCCATTGCACAAGCTAAACGCCAAAAAGAAGATGCTAGTCAGCAAATAGAGGATATGCAGAAAGTCTCAGCAGACATCAAAAGCATTGATGCTGAACTAGCTGCTATCGATGAAAAAGTTACAGAAATCATTACTATTCTTCCTAACACACCTCATGATTCTGTTCCTGTTGGAGCTGATGAAGAGGAAAATGTGGAAGTCCGTCGTTGGGGAACACCTCGCACTTTCGACTTTGAAATCAAAGCACATTGGGACTTGGGAGAAGACCTGGATATTTTAGACTGGGAACGCGGTGCGAAAGTAACTGGAGCTCGTTTCTTATTCTATAAAAACTTGGGTGCACGCTTGGAACGCGCTCTTTATAACTTTATGTTAGATGAGCATGCTAAAGAAGGTTATCAAGAAATCATCACGCCATATATGGTTAATCATGACTCTATGTTTGGTACCGGTCAATATCCAAAATTTAAAGAAGATACTTTTGAATTAGATGGTACCAATTTTGTCCTTATTCCTACTGCTGAAGTTCCATTAACAAACTATTACCGCGGTGAAATTTTAGAAGGCAAAGAATTACCAATTTACTTCACAGCTATGAGCCCTTCATTCCGTTCTGAAGCAGGTTCTGCAGGACGCGATACACGTGGCTTAATTCGACTACACCAATTCCATAAAGTTGAAATGGTTAAGTTTGCCAAACCAGAAAATTCTTATGAAGAATTAGAAAAAATGACAGCAAATGCTGAAAATATCTTGCAAAAACTCAACTTACCATATCGTGTTCTGGCCCTTTGTACAGGAGATATGGGATTCTCTGCAGCTAAAACCTACGACTTAGAAGTTTGGATTCCTGCTCAAAATGCTTACCGTGAAATTTCATCATGTTCTAATACTGAAGATTTCCAAGCACGTCGTGCTCAAATCCGCTATCGTGACGAAGCAGATGGTAAGGTAAAATTATTGCACACCCTAAATGGTTCAGGACTAGCCGTTGGTCGTACTGTTGCAGCAATTTTAGAAAACTATCAAAATGCTGATGGTTCTGTAACAATTCCGGAAGTTCTCCGTCCATATATGGGTGGGGCTGAAATCATCGCTCCAAAATAAAGTAAAAAGGATAGCTAAGTGAGCTGCACCCCAAAAGTTAGATTTGTTGTCTAACATTTAGGGGTCACTTCATAAGCTATCCTTTTTAATATTGTCTAAAGCGATGATAACGCTGTTCTATTAAATCCTCGACTGGCAATGATTGTAAGGCTTGAATTTCTAAAATCAAGTCTTTTTTAATTTTAGAAACAATCTCACTTGAAAAATATCCACGCTCTGGAATGATCTTATCAACAACATTCATCTCTTTTAATTCACGGGCTGTAATTTTCATCAATTCTGCTGCTTCTGTTGCGCGAGAGCCATCCTTCCATAATATGGAAGCGAAGCCTTCAGGACTTAAAACAGCATAAATTGAATTTTCAAGCATCCAAACTTTATCAGATAAAGCAAGAGCTAAGGCTCCACCTGAACCGCCCTCACCTATTATAATAGCGATAATAGGAACTTTCAGGTCACTCATTTCCAAAAGATTACGAGCAATAGCTTCCCCTTGTCCTCTTTCTTCAGCACCAACACCTGGATAGGCACCTGCCGTATTAATAAAGGTAACAATTGGACGCCTAAACTTTTCTGCCTGTTTCATTAGACGAAGTGCTTTACGATAGCCTTCTGGATGAGGTTGCCCAAAATTACGGTGTAAATTATCTTGAAGGTTAGTTCCTTTTTGAATTCCTAACACTGTTACTGCTAATCCATCTAAATAGCCAATTCCACCAACAATAGCACCATCGTCCGAAAATTGGCGATCACCATGCAATTCCATGAACTGATCAAAAACTTGATTGGCGTAATCTAGAGTCGTCATCCGACCCTGATCTCTAGCTTCTTTTAATATCCGAGAAACATCAGTCATCGGCCACCTCCATGAAATGCTACCAAGTAAGCTATCGTATCGCGAAGTTCTGTCCTTTTGACAATAGCATCTACGAAGCCATGTTCCAGCAGAAATTCAGCTTTTTGGAAATCCTCAGGGAGATTTTCTCTGACTGTCGTTTCAATCACACGACGTCCCGCAAAGCCTACGAGCGATTGCGGTTCGGCAAGAATAATATCCCCTTGCATGGCAAAGCTGGCCGTTACACCACCAGTTGTTGGATCCGTTAAAACTGTCAGATAAAAGAGCCCAGCATTAGAATGTCTCTTAACGGCCGCAGAGACTTTGGCCATCTGCATCAGACTCATGATACCTTCTTGCATTCTGGCACCACCAGATGCAGTAAAAATAACCAAGGCTAAGTTTTCTTTAATTGCTAACTCTATGAGACGAGTGATTTTTTCGCCCACGACCGTTCCCATACTGGCCATAATAAAATGAGAATCCATAATGGCAAGCGCCATCGGAACACCTTTAACTTTCGCCTTACCCGTCAATACCGCTTCATGAAGACCTGTCTCTTCTTTTGCTTTTTTCAACTTATCCGAATAGTTTGGAAAACGAAGCGGATCTTGACATTCAATATCATCAAATAGCTCTTGAAAAGAACCCTCATCAACGATAAGTGTCAAACGTTCCTGAGCAGAAATCCGAAAATTATAAGAACATTCCGGACAGATTTTTGCTGGTCCTAGGTCCTTCTGATAAATAGAATGTTTGCAAGCAGGACATTTAGCAAAAAGTTCGTCTGGAACTTCTGGTACTAATTGACTAACCAAACTTTTTTGAGAGTTATGAGGGGTAATGCGGATGTATTTATCTTTTTTACTAAATAACGCCATACTTACTCCTCTGCATTAAGGTAATGTGGTAAGAAATTCTCCGTTAAAAAGGCGGTATCATAATCACCAGCAATGACTCGTTTTTCAGAAATTAAATCCAATTGGAAATCGATATTGGTTGAAATCCCCTCAATTTCCATTTCATAAAGCGCCCGTTGCATCTTCATCAGTGCATCAAAACGATTTTCTCCATGAACAATCACTTTTGCAATCATACTATCATAATATGGAGGGATGGTATAACCATGGTAAACAGCAGAGTCCACACGTAAACCGACTCCACCACAAGGCAAGTAGAGGTCAGTGATTTTACCAGGACTTGGGGCAAAATTAAAGCTTGGATTTTCAGCGTTAATACGACATTCAATCGCATGCCCTGTAATGTGAATGTCTTCTTGTTCTATTTCTAATGGTATGCCCGCAGCAATTTTAATTTGCTCTTTGACGATATCAACGCCAGTCACAAATTCAGTCACAGGATGTTCAACCTGAATGCGGGTATTCATTTCCATAAAATAAAACTGTCCGCTTCTTTCATCCAACAAGAATTCGATGGTTCCTGCATTTTCGTAGGCAACAGCTTGTGCTGCTTTGACAGCAGCTTGTCCCATTTCTTTGCGAAGCGTTTCGCCTATCGCGACAGAAGGGCTTTCTTCCAGGACTTTTTGGTTGTTACGTTGTAATGAGCAATCTCTTTCACCCAAATGCACAACGTGTCCAAAAGCATCCCCTAAAATCTGAACTTCGATATGACGAGCTGGGTAAATCAACTTTTCAACATACATTGCCCCATTTCCGAAAGCACTAAGGGCTTCTTGAGAGGCGGAATCAAAGGCTTCTTGTAAATCGGCAGCAGAAGTCACTTTGCGAATTCCCATACCACCACCTCCAGCAGAGGCTTTAAGCATAATCGGATAACCAACACGATCGGCAATTTCTTGAGCTTCTTGTGCCGAAAACACCTCGCCATCGGAACCTGGAATAACTGGAACCCCAGCTTTTTTCATTTGAGCACGGGCGTTGATTTTATCGCCCATTTTATCCATGATACTGGCTGAAGGACCGATAAACTTGATGTTCATCTCCTCACACATGGTGGCAAATTTAGCATTTTCACTTAAAAAGCCGAAGCCCGGGTGAATTGCTTGCGCACCTGTAACAATGGCAGCTGAGAGTACTGATTTCATATTTAAATAGGAATCTGTCGAACGAGCTGGACCAATGCAAATAGCTTGATCTGCAAGCATAGTATGAAGAGCAGTCTTATCGGCCTCAGAATAAACAGCAACTGTGGAAATCCCTAATTCTCTTGCTGCGCGAATAATCCGAACAGCTATTTCGCCACGATTGGCAATTAAGATTTTTTTAAACATTCTAATCCTCCACAGAAAGGTTATTACTGACTGGCAATGGCAAAGGTTAAAGTTCCACTAGCAGCCAATTTCCCATCAACTTCCGCCTTAGCTTCAACGACAGCAATGGTCCCACGACGCTTGATAAAAGTTGCAGTCATGATTAATTGGTCTCCAGGAACAACTTGTTTTTTAAATTTGACCTTATCCATACCGGCATAGAAAACCAATTTGCCTTTATTTTCTTCTTTTGAAAGTTCTAAAACACCTGCCGTTTGAGCCAGAGCCTCCATGATTAAGACACCAGGCATAACCGGATAGTCAGGAAAATGGCCCTCAAAAAAGGGCTCATTAATGCTTACATTTTTTAAAGCTACAATTTTATCATTGTCAACCTCTAGAACGCGATCTACCAAAAGCATTGGATAGCGGTGAGGGAGTGCTTCTTGAATTTTTTTTATATCTATCATTTTAATCTAACCAATCCACTTCCGAATTCAAGGACTTCTTCGTTGGAAACAAGGATTTCTGTGATAATGCCATCTTTTGGAGCAGGAATTTCATTCATGACTTTCATAGCTTCAATAATCATTAAGGTTTGGCCTTTTTTTACCTGACTACCAACACTTACAAAGTTGTCTTTCCCTGGTCCAGGAGATAAATAGGCAACTCCAACTAGAGGACTTTCAACCAATTCACCTTCAACTGCCTGAGCAGCTTCATCATTAACCTGAATGCTATCTTCTGAGGAGACCTCTGATTGTGTCGGTTCTACCTGTTGACCAATGACACTTTGTGATTCATTAGACCCATTGATTACAGGTTGAGGGATAACTTTAAGCTCATTTTTACTAAATGACAGTTCCTCCCCATTTACTTTGTATGAAAATTCTCTAAGCTCTGATTGATCAAATTGTCTCATCAGATCCTTTATTTCTTGAATATCCAACTTATTCCTCCCAGTTTTTGAATGCTAAGACGGCATTATGCCCACCAAATCCAAAGGTATTTGAAATGGCGTAATGAATCGCAGCATCTTTTCCTTGTCCATAGATAATATTTGCTTCAACATAATCTGACAACTCTTGTGTTCCAGCTGTCATTGGAACATATGAATGACGCATTGCTTCAATCGTCGCAATGGCTTCCACGGCACCAGCAGCACCTAATAAGTGACCTGTAAATGACTTAGTCGAAGAAACAGGTACTTCTTTACCTAAGACAGCAGCAATGGCTTGACTTTCTCCTTTTTCATTAGCAGGAGTTGAGGTCCCATGGGCATTAACATAATCAATGTCAGACGCAGTAATATTTGCTTCTTTAAGTGCTAAGTTAATTGCTTTTCGAGCTCCTAAACCTTCTGGGTGTGGTGAAGTCATATGGTAAGCATCACAAGTATTCCCATAACCAACAATTTCTGCCAGAATAGTCGCTCCACGTTTTTGAGCATGTTCCAGGCTCTCTAAAACAAGCATGCCTGATCCCTCACCCATGACAAAGCCATTACGGTCCTTATCAAAAGGAATGGATGCACGCTCAGGGTCTTCAGTTGTGGATAAAGCTGTTAAACTTTGGAATCCAGCAATAGCAAATTTTGTTATCGCTGCTTCTGCGCCTCCAGTTACCATCACATCTTGCATGCCAAATTTAATCAAATGGAAAGCATCTCCGATAGCATCATTAGAGGAAGCACAAGCCGTATTAATGGATTTACAAATCCCATGTGCATTTAATGTCATAGCGACATTACCAGCAGCCATATTTGGTAAAGCTTTTGGCAAGGTCATTGGTTTAACACGTCTTGGTCCTTTTTCATGTAGACGGATAACTTGATCTTCAATTTCTTGAATACCACCAATCCCTGTTGCAACAATGACACCCATACGGTCCGTATCAACACTATCTAAATCCAGTTGCGCATTGCTAACCGCTTCTTTTGCAGCATACAAGGCGTAAAGGGAATACATATCAAAACGGTTTAAATCTTTTTTTACAAAATACTTATCAAATGGAAAATCCTTAATTTCAGCTGCATTTTTGACAACAAAATCTGTCGTATCAAACTTGCTGATTGGACCAATTCCAATTTTACCATTTTTTAAGCTAGACCAAAAGTCTTGAGGGGTATTTCCAATGGGAGATGTTACACCATATCCTGTTACTACTACTCTATTAAATGTCATTTTTCTTTACCTCAAATTTACTGCATGGTCATGCCACCATCGATGGCAATAACTTGACCTGTGATATAGTTTTGACCAGCCAAATAGGTTGCTAGTTGCGCAACTTCTTGGGCCTTACCAATTCGTTTCATTGGAATCTGACTGAGAATACTGTCTTTTGTTTTTTCAGTCAAGACATCTGTCATATCAGACTCAATAAAACCAGGTGCAATCGCATTTACAGTAACACCGCGACCTGCAATTTCTTTGGCAACTGATTTGGTAAAACCAATCAAACCAGCTTTTGAGGCTGCATAATTAGCTTGACCAATATTCCCAGTCAAACCAACTACGCTAGATAGATTGATAATAGCACCTTGACGAGCTTTTGACATCGGTTTTAAGACTGATTTTGTCATGTTGAAGGCACCAATTAAATTGATTCTGAGAACCGTTTCAAAATCTTCTTGGGTCATTCGCAAGACTAATTTATCATAGGTGATGCCAGCATTATTGACCAAAATATCTACTGAACCTAACGTCTCAACTGCTTGATCAATCATCCTTTGAGCATCTGTACTATCAGAGACATCACCTGAAATAAAAATCGTTTTCCCTTCAAATGCTTCGAAGTCTACCAATACTTCAGGAGCAATTTCAGAACGACCATTCAAAATAATATTTGCACCTAATTGAGCAAATTCTTTTGCAATAGCTAAACCAATTCCACGGGTCGATCCAGTGATAAAGACATTTTTACCTTTTATATCCATTTACCTTAATTCCTACCTTCTAAATAGAGTCGCAATGAAGAAATATCTTCAATACTAGTTGTTTTTAAGTTTTTATCTATTTTTTTAATAAAGCCACTTAAAATACTTCCAGGACCAATTTCAATAACTTGGTCGCAACCTCTCTCCTGAAGTTTTTTAATACTTTCATAAAATCTAACAGGCTCTTTGACTTGGCGAGCTAAGAGTTGAGGAATATCCTCTTTCATCATTAGTTCAGCTTCAGTATTACCAATTAGTGGACAGTCAAATTCATTAAAGGAGATCATTTTTAATTCTTCACTTAGTTTTTGACTGGCTGTTTCAAGAAGTGCTGTATGAAAAGGACCAGAAACATTTAAAGGAATCAGTCGTTTGACACCAGCTTCTTTTAGGAGTTCAAGAGCATCATTGACAGCTTCAATCTCTCCTCCGATAACAATTTGACCCGGAGTATTGTAATTTGCAGGTGAAACGATGCCTTTGGCAGAAGCCTTTTGACAAATGTCTTCGATAAGACTAGCTGGTGTATTTAAGACAGCTACCATCTTACCTGTTCCAGCTGGAGCCGCTTCTTCCATAAACTGACCACGTTTTGCCACCAATTTCAAAGCTTCTTCAAATGAAATAGCACCTGATGCTACTAATGCTGAATATTCCCCCAATGATAAACCTGCTACCATATCAGGTTTGATATCATAAGATTCAAGAACCCGATAGATAGCTATTGATGTTGTTAAAATGGCAGGTTGTGTGAAACGCGTTTGATTTAACTTTTCGCCATCATGATCAATTAGTTGACGTAAATCATAACCTAAAATCTCTTTAGCTTGCTCAAATGTCTCTTTAGCAATTGGGTAGGCATCATAAAAATCCCTTGCCATTCCAAGCTTTTGAGCCCCTTGACCTGCAAATAATAGTGCTAATTTTGTCATTTGACAACCTCATCTACAATTAGTTTTCGTTTCTTTTAACGTTATTCCATCGTTCTGCTTGGGCCTGAATAACCTCGGCAGCTCCATAGAAAATATCCTCAATAATGGCTTGGCAACTCTCTTCTTTTTCCACTAAACCGGCAATTTGACCAGCCATAACGGAACCATTGACCACATCTCCATCCACAACTGCAATCCGAAGTGCTCCAGCGCCCATTTCTTCAATATCTTGAGCTGTTCTTTTATCAGCTAAGAATTCTTTTTCAGCTTTAGAATAGGCTGAAGTAAGTCGGTTTTTTAAAGCACGGACAGGATGGCCTACAACCTGAGCGGATACTACAGTGTCAATATCTTTTGCTTTTAGGATTTTATCTTTAAAGTTTTGATGGGCATTTGACTCTTTGGCAACAACAAATCGTGTCCCAACTTGAACTGCTTCAGCACCTAACATAAAGGCTGCCGCTGCACCATGTCCATCAGCTATACCTCCAGCAGCAACAACAGGAATTGCAAGCGTATCTACAACTTGTCTAACTAAAGTCATGGTGGTCAGTTTACCAATATGACCTCCAGCTTCCATACCTTCGGTGATGACGGCATCAACACCTAGTTTTTCCATACGTTTAGCCAAGGCTACACTTGGAACAACTGGAATAACCATAATACCAGCAGCATGTAATCGCTCCATATATTTACCTGGATTACCAGCTCCTGTTGTAACAACTTTAACACCTTCTTCAATGACCAAATCAACAATATCGTCAACAAAAGGTGATAAGAGCATAATGTTAACACCAAAGGGCTTATCAGTAATAGATTTAACGCGGTCGATGTTTGCTTTGACCACTTCTTTTGGTGCATTTCCGCCACCAATAATGCCTAAGCCCCCTGCATTTGAAACTGCCCCTGCCAAATCCCCATCAGCAACCCAGGCCATTCCTCCTTGGAAAATTGGGTATTCAATTCCTAGTAACTCTGTAATACGTGTTTTCATAGTGTCCTTTTCTTGTCTTAAATTAATTTGATTATCAAACTATATAGAAATAAGAAAGAGTGAGTTAGGTCCTTTTGACAGGGGCTAATCTCACCCTCAATGATATGATATCAATAATCTTTTTAAATAAAAGGCTTATTTTGTTTTTTCTTCAACGTAAGCAACTAAGTCGCCTACAGTGTTCAAACCTTCTTCAGTTTCAATTTGAATATCAAATGCATCTTCAATTTCTGAGATAACTTGGAAGACATCTAAAGAATCTGCGTCTAAGTCATCAAATGTTGTTTCCATTTTTACTTCTTCTGTTTCTTTACCAAGTTCTTCAACGATAATTTCTTGCACTTTCTCAAATACTGACATTGTATTTCTCCTTAAATGTTTCTTTTTTTATTTTTTATAAATGTGCTAAGCACATGATATAACTAAATTTTAACAATTAGACTTCCCCAAGTCAAACCTCCACCGAAACCGGAGAACAAGACAACTTGGCTACCATCTAATAAAATAGATCCTTTTGCGACAGACTCTGATAAGAGAATTGGGATGCTTGCTGCACTGGTATTCCCGTAATCCATCATATTTTCTAAAAATTTCTCGCGGGGACAGGCTATCTTTCGGGCCATCTTATCAAGGATCCGTTGATTGGCTTGATGAAGTAAGAAATAATCAATCCCATCTTTTTCTAGTCCTGAGTCTTCTATCAATTGCTTGATATTTTTTGAGACATCCCGAATTGCGAAATCAAAGATTGCTCGTCCATCCATATGGATGAAGGGGTCACTGTCACTCTTTTCTGAAAAAGGTGAATTCAAGCTGTTCTGGCCTGATGTCAGAGATGATCCTCTACTACCGTCAGTGTTCAAGGACTCTGCTAAAATATGCTTTTGTTCAGACGATTCTAGCAACACTCCGCCAGCTCCATCTCCAAAAAGGACAGCCGTCGACCGATCGGTCCAATCTAAACTTTTAGAAAGCGTTTCTGCTCCGATAACCAGTCCATTGCAATAAGCCCCTGAACTAATCAGTTTATCGGCCATGGCCAAGGCGAAGACAAATCCACTACATGCCGCTGTTAAATCAAAAGCAAATGCATTTGTCGCTCCGATGGTTGCTTGAACTTTAGCTGCTACCGAAGGCATAATACTGTCTGCTGAGATTGTTGCGACAATGATAAAGTCAATAGTTTCTGCTTTCATTCCTGATTTTTCAAGTAATTGCAGAGCTACTTGACTGGCTAAATCACTGGTGCTTTGATTTTGGGAGATGCGACGATTTTTAATGCCTGTCCTTGAAGAAATCCATTCATCATTTGTATCTAATATATCAGCCAAGGCTTGATTACTAACCACTTGCTCGGGTAAATAATGGGCAACTTGACTAATTTTGGAATAAGGCATTAAACTAAGTCCTCCAAAAATTGATGTAGGTTTTTCAAGCCTCTTAGTAATGCTTTCATGGCTTCATCATCCATGTCCGCTGTGACATGCCCAACCATATTTTTATGGAATTTAGCATGTAACCGATCTAAGAGTCTTCCTTTTTTTGTCAAGCTTAAGTAAACGACGCGACGGTCAGAACTTGAACGTCTTCTCTCAATATAGCCTTTAGTTTCTAACTTATTAAGACTGGTTGTTACAGTTCCTAATGTCACCATCAATTCACGGGCGATATCGCTTGGGGTAACGTCTTTAAATTTCCCTATGATTTCAATGGTATGCATCTCTTTAAGGGAAACATCCTTGAATTGACTGGTTTTCAAACTCATTTCTTCAATAACTAAAATGCGGTTAAAAACATCCACTAGGTATTCATTAATTTCTGTGTATTCCAAGTTGACACCTCCTAACAATAAACTTTGACAGTCAAATTATATCAAAGACCAAAGTTTTTTGCAAGGCTTTACCTTACTTGCCTTGGAAACGTGGTAGGCGTCTTTCTGAGAAAGCTCGAACGCCTTCTTTGAAGTCCTCTTTAAAAGCCAATTCTTCTTGCAGTTCGAGTTCAAGCTTGCCATAATCATCCCAAGCTTTAAAGTAACTTTCCCAAACAAGTGCTTTCATGGCTGCATAAGAATTAGTTGAGCCTCTCCTTAACCGTTTTAAAAGTTGGTTAAGAGTTTTATCCATCTTGTCAGCTTCTACTGCACGATAAACAAAACCAAAATCCTGCGCTTTTTCAGCGCTAACACTTTCGCCTGTCATAACCAAATGGGTGGCCCGATTCAATCCAACAGCTCTTGTTAGGAGATAAAGACCGCCTGCATCTGGAGCTAAGGCTAGATTGACGAAAGCTTGGATGAATTTCGTTTGAGTGCTTGCCAGACAAAAATCAACTGCTAGGGCTATGTTGGCTGCTGCGCCAGCGACAGCTCCATCGGCGCACATGATGACTGGCTTAGGTAATCGTCTAATGGCTATCGAGATCTCCTGAACCAGCTTAGCGATATCTACAAGCGACTGAACATCATCATTACTAACTGCTTTTTCCATTTGATCCAGATCTCCACCGACTGAAAATACTTTTCCTGCCGCTTTGATAATCAAGAAATGTAGCTGATCATTTTGAGAAACGTGATCAATAGCCTCTAGTATTTCCTGACACATGGGAATGTTAAAGCCATTGGATACTTGCGGGCGATTTAGTGTTAGAGTTGCTATATCATCTACACTTTCTAAGAGAATTGTCTGAAAAGTCATTAGTTCCTTCTTTCTGCTCTTATCAAAAATAGTTTTAATAAAAAATCATTTGATTATCAAACTAAATCTGTTATACATTTTACAATAGTTTTTTTAATTCTGCAAGAAAAATATTAAAAATAAAAAACCAACTTGGAATTAATCCAAGTTAGTCCTTTTAAATATCCTCTAAAGCATCTTTCATTTTGTCAAAGAAACCTTTTTTCTTAGGCGATTTGATTTCTTGACCACTTGCCTCCGCAAATGCATGAAGGGCTTCTTTTTGTTTATCATTCAATTTAGTTGGGGTCACAATATTAATGGTTACATGTTGATCACCCTGGCCTGAACCGCGTAATTTTGGTGCTCCCTTACCTTTCAAACGGAAAGTTTTACCCGTTTGAGTACCGGCAGGAATTGCCATTTCAACATCACCATGGACAGTTGGAATATCCACCGTATCCCCTAGAGCGGCTTGTACGAAGCTTACATTTAAAGTGTAGTAGATTGTTGAACCATTGCGTTCAAATTTTTGACTAGGTAAAACGTTTAAAACAACGAATAAATCGCCATAAGGTCCGCCATTATAACCTGCTTCACCTTGACCTGCAAGACGGATTTGTTGACCTGTTTCAACACCTGCAGGAATCTTAACAGAAACTCTATGTGTTTCTTTTTCATGACCAGTACCGTGACAAGTTTGACAAGGGTCTTTAATTTCTTGACCACTACCATGACAAACATCACAGGTTACTTGACGACGCATCATGCCAAGTGGTGTTTGTGTGTCCACGTTGATAACCCCTGTACCATGACATCGTCCACAAGTTACTGGACTAGTTCCTGGTTTTGCTCCCGAACCATCACAAGTATGACAGATTGCTTCACGATGATATGATACTTCTTTTTCGACACCGAAAATGGCTTCTTCAAAGCTCAAATTGACACGGTATTGCAAGTCATCACCCTGACGAGGTGCGTTAGGATTACGCATGCCTCCGCCACCACCGAAGAAACTAGAAAAAATATCTTCAAAGCCACCGAAGCCTGACCCATCAAAACCACCAAAGCCGCCGGCACCACCACCGAAGCCACCTTGTGCTCCAGCTGCACCGTATTGATCATAAGCAGCCCGTTTTTGTGAATCACTAAGGGTTTCATAAGCTTCTTGAACATCCTTGTATTTTTGTTCAGCATCAGCAGCCTTATTAATATCAGGATGATATTTTTTAGACATCTTCCGATAAGCTTTTTTTATCTCGTCTGCAGAAGCATCCTTAGACACCCCCAAACGCTCATAAAATTCAGTATTGTTCATAATATTAAGATACAAAGGGCGTTAAACGGACATAGACAAAATAGGAGTTTTGACATTGGACGGCTTGCGTCCCAGGAAAAACTATCTTTTTGTCACAGTCCGTAGCCCGTGTTCAGTTAGAACACTATCATTCCTTTCTTGAAATATTTTGATGCCAGCAATTTGACATTTAATTTAGCCAAAAACAGAGGTCTGGTACAACCTCTGAATTTAGTTATTAATATCAATAGACAACTAGATTTTTACTTTTCAGTAAACTCTCCATCGACAACGTCGTCGTTGTTTGCTGAGTCTGTAGCTTGAGTACCTTCAGCGCCTTGTGCTGTTTGTTGGGCAGCTGCAGCTTGTTCGTACATTTTAACTGCTAAAGCTTGTGCTTTTTCATTAAGTGCATCTAGTTTAGCTTTCATATCTTCAAGATTTCCTGATTCTTGAGCTTTCTTCAAATCATCAAGAGCAGATTGAGCAGCGTCACGTTCAGTGTCGAAGCCTTTACCTTCAGTTTCTTTGATCGTTTTTTCAGTAGCAAAGATAGCTTGATCAACTTCATTTTTAAGATCAACTTCTTCTTTACGTTTAGCATCTGCTTCTGCATTTGCTTCCGCATCTTTCATCATACGGTCGATTTCGTCTTCAGAAAGACCATCATTTGATTTGATAACGATATGTTGTTCTTTTTGAGTACCTAAGTCTTTAGCTCTTACTGAAACAATACCGTTTTTATCAATATCGAATGATACTTCGATTTGTGGAATGCCACGAGGTGCAGCTGGGATATCAGTTAATTGGAAACGACCAAGTGTCTTGTTATCTGTTGCCATTGGACGTTCTCCCTGAAGAACATGGATATCAACGGCTGGTTGGTTGTCTGCTGCTGTAGAGAAAACTTGAGATTTAGATGTTGGAATTGTAGTGTTACGGTCGATTAATTTAGTGAAGACTCCACCCATTGTTTCAATACCAAGTGATAATGGTGTTACGTCAAGAAGAACAACGTCTTTTACATCACCAGTGATAACTCCACCTTGGATTGCAGCACCCATTGCTACGACTTCATCAGGGTTAACTGATTTGTTAGGTTCTTTACCTGTTTCAGATTTAACAGCTTCAACAACTGCAGGAATACGAGTTGAACCACCAACAAGGATAACTTCATCAATTTCAGATAAAGATAAACCAGCATCTGAAAGGGCACGACGAACTGGAACTTTAGTACGTTCTACAAGGTCGCGTGTTAAATCATCGAATTTAGCACGTGAAAGAGCCATTTCTAAGTGAAGCGGACCTGCTGCACCGGCAGTGATAAATGGTAAGCTAATTTGCGTTTGAGTAACACCAGAAAGATCTTTTTTAGCTTTTTCAGCAGCATCTTTCAAACGTTGTAAAGCCATTTTATCTTGAGAAAGATCAATACCGTTTTCTTTCTTGAATTCTTCAACTAAGAAATCAATAATTTTTTGGTCAAAGTCATCCCCACCAAGTTTGTTGTCACCTGCGGTCGCAAGGACGTCAAAGACACCGTCACCTAATTCAAGGATTGAAACGTCAAAAGTACCACCACCAAGGTCAAATACTAAGATTTTTTCGTCTTTGTCAGTTTTGTCCATACCATAAGCAAGAGCAGCTGCAGTTGGTTCGTTGACAATACGTTCTACTTCAAGACCAGCAATTTTACCAGCATCTTTAGTTGCTTGACGTTGTGCATCGTTAAAGTATGCAGGAACAGTGATAACAGCTTTAGTTACTTTTTCACCAAGATAATCTTCTGCGTAACCTTTAAGATATTGAAGGATCATAGCTGAAATTTCTTGCGGTGTATATTCCTTACCATTAGCAGCTACTTTTTCAGAAGTTCCCATTTTTGATTTGATAGAAATAATAGTGTCAGGGTTAGTAACAGCTTGACGTTTAGCAGCATCACCAACGATAATTTCACCATTTTTGAAAGAAACAACAGATGGTGTTGTGCGGTTACCTTCTGGATTTGCGATAATTTTGCTCTCAGTTCCTTCAAGAACTGCTACAGCTGAGTTAGTTGTACCTAAGTCAATACCAATAATTTTAGACATGTGTCATACCTCTTTTATATTTTTCTTATACTAGTCTAGTTTAACGACTTGGCGGTCGAAGTTTTGTTTTTTTTTTTGAGCTCAGTGCCTTCGCAATCGCTGCGCAGTCACCAAAATTAGTTATAAACAACAACCATTGCTGGCCTCAAAAGTCTCTCATGTAGCTTATAGCCTTTTTGGAAAACTTCTGCAATTGTATCAGCAGGATGGTCATCATCAGCTGGCAATGTTTGCACAGCCATATGCAAATTATGGTCAAAAGTTTCAGTCGCAACTTCTTCAATGCCTTCTTCTTTCAAAGCATTAACAAGACTTTCTTGAACCATCTCTAAACCTTTTTTAACATCATCGGTGAGACCTTCAACAGCAAGGGCACGCTCTAAGTTATCCAAGCTTGGTAGAATTTTTTTAGCCAAATCTTGTGAACGGTAACGTTGTAAGGTTTGACGTTCCTCATTTGAACGGCGTTGGATATTTTGCATTTCCGCGTGCGCTCTAAGGAACTTATTCTCAAATTCATCAGCCTTCTCAAGGGCTAATTCAAGCTCTGTTTTCTCAGCTTCTTTTGTTTCGGTTTCAACCGAATTGTCTTCAGTCATTTCAGCTTCTGATGCTAGATTAGCATCTTCCACTTCTTCTTTTTGAATATCTTCTTCATGATTTGTAGACACTTGTTCAACCTCTTTCTCTATTTCTAATGCACTTCGTAATGATTACTATTTAAATAACGATAGTAATCTCTTAATTTAACCGCTAAAATACGGCCAATCACATTTATCAAGCTGACATTCCGGCGATAATTCATATCGATCGGTCCAATCAAACTCATTAAACCAAATCCACGATAAGGAATCAGGAATTTATAAGTCAGAAGACTCAAATCAGCAAGAGCTGGTTCACTGCTATCAGCCACTTGAACAGTAGCCATTTCGTTTTCAGCCATCCCTTGACGAATGGTCAAAGCTAGACCTTGTTCATCATCTAAAAATTGATAGGTCTTTAACTCTGCATAATCTAAAGCATTCACCTTACCTGCCACGAAAACTGTTTCTTTAAATAATTCTTTAAAGATATAGTCAAATAAATCGATAACGTTGTCAGTGACCGTAAAGTATTTTTGCAAGACCTGTGGAATTTCTGTCCTCAACTTATAATGAACATCAATCAACTCTCGTCCCACTAGGCGTTCATCAACAACTTCTTTTAAACGGAGAAGATCTCTGCTTAAAAAATTTTTGGGAATGGCAAATTGAACTGTCATGGGTTTAGACTCATCTAAATTAAGTACAGCTAAAGCATCATGATTGGACAATTGCACAATCTCAAAACCTGTTAACTTTTGTCGAGCAGGTTCAACATCGAGAATCGCAACTGTAAAACCAGTAATATCAGCCAAGACTTGACTAGCTTTGGCAAGAATGTCTTCCAATTTGAATGCTTCAAAATCAAATGCTTTCACTAATTGATAGACATCTCGTTCATCGATACTATCTAAACTTAAGGAATGCTCAACAAAATATTTAAAGCCAGCTGGACTTGGCATCCGTCCACTTGACGTATGAGCTTTTTCTAAGAGCCCTAATTTTTCAAGTTTAGCCATTTCATTGCGAATCGTCGCACTACTTGTTTCAATAGTAGATTGCAATGCTTTTGAACCGACGGGTTCATGGGTTTGCGTAAACAAGTCGACAATCAAGTTCAAAATTTCATTTTGACGCTCAGTAATCACTAACCAATCACCCCTTTCGGTATTTAGCACTCGAACAATTAGACTGCTAACTTATATTTCCATTATACTCCTTCTAAAATAAGTGTCAAGAGAAAAACTCAAAAAATTAGCACTCTTGTCAAAAGAGTGCTAATTTTAATCAAATCGCGTTAAATTATTATCTTCAATCACCTTGATAAGTTTATTAGAATAATCTTTATCATAAGCATAAATATAATCCTCTAAAGCTTGTGCAGGTGCTTTATAACCTTCTTGACTGGCCAGTTGACGGTAGAGTTGCTTATCCCATACTTGCCCTTTTCTCAGCGTTACGAAATAGTCAGCAATTGAAGCTTCCCAGTCCTTGTAGCGGGAAAAACGTAACAAGGACTTTTCTGGATTTTGAACAGCTGGACGAGAACTGATTAGTTGAACAGAAGCTTGACCAGGTTGCGCTTGCATAGCGAATAAATTGTGATAACGTGAAGCCAGTAAAGTTTGTCCACTTTGACTTTCCAATAGAATCTGACCAATAATCACTGATGGACGAATCCCATATGTATCAGCGTATGGCTTAACCACCGGTCCAATTTGGGCGATAAAGCCTTTGTCTGAGTATGGAACTGCCACTTTTTCATAAGCCTGATTTGAGTGGGCATTTTTGATAAGCGGAAAAACAAGTCCGAACAAGAACAAGAAGACCAATCCTAGGAATAGGGGTAATTTCAATCGAACTCTCATTCTGACTCCTTTAAAGCTTTAATGAACTCTTCCAACGAAAGATTATGTTTAGTCATATAGACAGCTGCTTTTTTTCCGACATAACGGTAATGCCAATCCTCGTAACCGACACCAGTACTACCTTTCTTATCTTCCTTAAAACGAAGAACGAAACCATACTCTGGAGCTATATCTACGATTTGCTTAACCACAGCAGGATCACTCTGATTGAGTAAATCAACTGTACTCATATCAATCGCTAAACCAGTCTGATGCTCACTAGAGCCTGCAGGCTGTGAATAGGTTTGGACAAGTTTTTCAGCAGCTTCTTGCGTTAAACTAGGGTCATTGGCCATTTCTTGTTCGACATATCCTTGATATAGCTGAGCTTGATACTCAACACTACGATAACCCGAGATTAGGTGTTCTTGCGGGTCGATAGCCTGAGCTGCCGCTAAAAAATTAGTCGCCGCATCCGCAATCCGAGTATCAACATAAATACCATTGATATCCGCAAGCTCTGGATTCATTTCATCCTTTGGATGATCACGATTAACTAAAACCAATTGCCAATCTTTAGTAGAAAGTTTCGGTAAACTACTAGCTGTTTTACTAGTGGATTTGGATTTTTTCTTGATTACAGATTGACTAGCCACTGCCTGTTTTGGATTAATGATATTACGATCACCTGTAATAAAAACATAGAGGCAGAAAGCAAATAATACTAAGGCAAAAAGCTGTAACAAAATGAGTAAAACTTTATTATTTTTCATGAGACATTTTTTCTATTATTTCTTGACCACGATAACGGTAACTCATATCACCTACGGCCTTAATTTGGAACTTACCCTCCTCAAAATCAACAACCGTAACACTACCGTTATCAATAAATTGTTTTTCACGATTAGAATCAATAAGATACATAAAAGTACCAATTGTCATCCCATGACTAACAACGATGGCGTTACCTCCGCCAGAATTTTCAATGGATAAAGCAATGGCTTCAAAACCATCATATATTCTCTTTTTAAGAACATCCCAAGGTTCAGCCCAGTTAGCTGTATCAACTTCTACAATACTTTCAGCTAACTCTGAATAAGGAACTTCACGCATGTTATTTTTACCTTCAAAGGCTTTTGTTCTCGGTAACACACCCATAAAAAGCTCCGCGTCATAGGCACCATCTAAACTGCCAAAGCACCATTCACGAATTCTTTTATCTCTAGTATATGGGAGAAACTCATTTTCCGACTCACGGAGAATAATTTCCATGGTTTGCATGGTACGTCCTGAATCACTTGAAAAAGCCGCTTTAAAAGGAATGCCCGCATCTTTTAACCCTAAACCTAATTCACGAATACCCTCCTCACCTTTTTTGGTTAAAGGAGTATCGCTCCAGCCCTGAGCACGACCAATTGTATTAAACATAGTTTTTCCATGGCGAGCAATATATAATCTGGTTTTAGTCATTGTAAACCTCCATAATCTCTACATAATAAGATTATAGCATGATTTTAGCTTAAGAGACAAGGAAAGCCACACGCTACTTACACTTATCCAGTCTAAGGCTATCATGCAAAAAAAGACACCACAATGTGATGTCACTTTCCTATTATAAATTATTTATCATCTTCTTGTTTGATTTTTCCGATTTCTTTTTCAACCAAACCTTCAACTTCTAATTTTTTATCGCCGAGGACTTTCCCAGCAGCCTCTTTAGCACTGCCTTTAACTTCTTCAAACTTTGGATCAAATTTTTCTTCTGTCATGATAAAGCCTCCTTCTTATTTTTCTAAATAATAGCATAATTAGAAAAATTGCTCAAGGAAAAACTGGAACCTCTGACAGTCTCAATAGCGGCTAACTAATTTTTAAAGCTATGGATAGGAGCCGGAATCTGACCGCCACGCGCAATAAAATCAACTGAAGAATTCTGATTAACTGCCATTACCGGTGCAGTTCCTAAAAGGCCGCCAAACTCAATCATTTCTCCGACTTTACCTTTTGGAATAATGCGAACAGCAGTTGTCTTTTGATTGATAACACCAATAGCCGCCTCATCTGCAATCATAGCAGCAATCGTTTGATAAGGAGTATCCTCAGGGATGGCAATCATATCCAACCCGACAGAACAAATGGCCGTCATCGCTTCTAATTTTTCTAAACTAAGAGCACCACTTTGAACGGCCGCAATCATTCCTTCATCTTCAGAAACAGGGATAAAAGCACCAGATAAACCACCAACTTGGTTGCAGGCCATAACGCCACCTTTTTTAACAGCATCATTCAAAAGAGCAAGGGCAGCCGTTGTCCCATGTGTACCGACAGCTTCTAGACCCATTTCTTCTAAAACACGGGCAACTGAATCGCCAACAGCAGGTGTTGGGGCAAGTGATAAATCAACAATCCCGAATTTAACACCAAGACGTTCGCTAGACATCTGACCAACTAGTTGACCAATCCGCGTAATTTTAAAGGCCGTTTTCTTAACCGTTTCAGCCAAAACATCAAAGCTCTCACCGCGCACTTTTTCTAAAGCACGTTTCACAACACCAGGACCAGAAACACCCACGTTGATGACCGTATCTGCTTCACCAACCCCGTGAAAGGCGCCGGCCATAAAAGGATTATCTTCAACCGCATTTGCAAAAACAACAAGCTTAGCAGCCCCTAAATCAGATTCCTGAGCTGTTTCTTTTATGATACGGCCCATATCAGCGACCGCAGACATGTTAATGCCTGACTTGGTTGAACCAATATTAACGGAAGCACAGACCTTGTCGGTCTCAGCTAGTGCTTTTGGAATAGAATTAATGAGGATTTCATCACCCTTTTGGTAGCCCTTCTGAACTAAAGCTGAAAAACCACCAATAAAATCGACACCAATTTCATGGGCAGCCTTATCCAAAGCTTTTGCTAAAGGAAGGTAATCCTTAGCATCTGTCGCTGCACCAATTAGAGCGATTGGAGTGACAGAAACCCGTTTATTAACAATTGGAATTCCCAACTCGGCCGCAATCTCATCACCAACTTCAACAAGGTTACCAGCTTTAGAGACGATTTTTTGATAAATTTTCTCTGCTGCCTTATCAATGTCTGGATCGATACAGTCTAAGAGAGAAATCCCCATTGTAATAGTACGGATATCGAAATGTTGCTCTTCAATCATTTCAATTGTTTCAGAAACTTGTCTAATGTCCATGACCTGCAATCTCCTTATAAATTGTGCATAGCATCAAAGATAGCCGTACTTTGAATATTAATTTTAACTTGAAGGCTTTCACCAAAAGCAGTGAATTCTTCCCGTAATTGACTAAAGTCTTTTTTCTCTTCACTTGATACAAGAGCCATCATGGTGAAATAATCGCTAAGAACCGTTTGCGAAATATCATCGATATTTAACCCTAAATTGGCAATCTTGCCAGAAACTCCAGCGACAATTCCTTTATTATCCTTACCAACAACTGTAATGATTGCTTTCATGAAAGCACCTCCTTTTATTTGTTACATTTTACCACAATTGTAGGCATTATACTAGACACATCAAGAGTTAGCACTAGTTAGTTACAAATTGATGTCAACTATCTCAAAGTTGGCCTTATTTGTTACCAAACTGACAAGCTCTTTCAATAATCCTAACCTATAATAAGAGAGAGGCAACAGATTAAAAAGATAAGACAATTTTATAGTTGCTCATAAAAAAGACACTCTTTTCTAAGATAAAGGGTGTCTTTTCGATTACCTCCACTCTTTCTTTGATAGTAGAGATAATAAGACAAATAATATTTGCAAAGTTTCGCCTAGAGAGGATGAAGAAAGATGACAAAAGACGACAGAGAGCTGATTGAGAATTTAGAAAAAGCTTACGATTACTTACATCCAATTTTAGAAAAAATAGATGATGATTTAGATGCCTTCGAAAATGCTTATCAAGACTATCTTGACTTACGTCAATTCCATGGCAGTACTAAATGGTTTGACTTATTTGAAGAAGATCACGACAAGATTAAAAGTGGCATTTTAAGTCAAGACCAACTCTATAATTTAATAGTAGACCATAACCACATCTTGGGCCGTTTCTTTACCTTGAGTGAGCGAATGTACAAAAAACTCTAAAATAGCAAAATCCTCCAAAAGCCTGGTATGTCAGTGAATAAGGTTAGTATATTCTTTTGCTTAAATATTTATTTCATTTATTTGTCTTTTATCATTGACTTCTGCCATCTTTACTGTTAGACTAAAGAGTGTAAATAAGTTTTTCGAGTCAAAGTATCAGTTTTTACTATGTTTTATCTCTTTAAGATTTTTTTTACAAATAATAATAATAGAGGTAACTCAAAATGGCTCAAGGAACAGTAAAATGGTTTAACGCAGAAAAAGGCTTCGGCTTTATCACTCAAGAAGATGGTGCTGATGTATTCGCACATTTCTCAGCTATCCAAACTGATGGATTCAAAACTCTAGACGAAAATCAAAAAGTTGAATTTGATGTTGAACAAGGTCAACGTGGTCTTCAAGCAACTAACATCACTAAAATTGGTTAATTAACATGAAGAACCCTAGCGCGCTAGGGTTCTTTTTTGTCTAAAAATTTTCTATTTTAAGGTTCGATGAAAAAGAGCAGACTCCTCGTCTTTGGCAATATCTTCTTTGATAAATGCATCAATTTCTTTTTTATGATATTTGTAAACTTTATACCAAATCCAATTAGGAATGACAATAACCATTAGAATACATAGAACGACCATGAAAATATCCATACGAATACCTCTTTTGTCTAATCATATTCCCAACTCCTCTTCTTTTCAAGTAGAAAGTACAATTCAAAATAAAAAAGAAATGATATTAGTCATTCATTTTTCTAACTATGATCCATCGCTTCATTTCAGGTAGAAACAAAACGGATGTCACCTGTACAATACAAGATAACATCCAGGGGTTCCGCCTAATTTATAAATATGTGTCCAAGATTCTAGGTACATATCATTTCTGTCTAACTACTGGGGTGTCTTCAATTGATTTGGACTTTTTATTTTTTGTCTACTAAATAGGAAACGACGACAACGACTAATGAAGCCCCGATAATAGATGGAACTAGAGCCATACCAGCTAAACGCGGTCCCCAATTCCCAAAAATCAATTGCCCTACATAGGAACCAAATAAACCGGCTGCAATATTAGCAAAACAACCCATTTTGCCACCCTTTTCTGTGATTCTACCGGCGATCATCCCAATGATAGCGCCAACAATTAATGATCCAATCATAACGAACTCCTTCTCTGTTCTTCATATTATGACACAAAGTTATAAAAAGCAAAGTTTATTGTTTTATATTGACAATTTATCACCTTCATCAATTCTTTTAACATTGTGCATGATGATCCAATCCCGATATGAAATCAGTAAGACAGAAGCTAAAATCAAGGTCATCCCCAAGAGGTCAATGGGATAAAAGACTTCTTTTAGGAGGAGAATAGCAAAGGCTACTGAGGCAACTGGCTCCACTGACGATAGTAAGCTCCCATTAACAGGTCCGACCAAGGCTGTGCCTTTGAGGAAAATCGTGTAAGCAAAGATAGTTCCGACCCCAATTAATCCAAAGAGGGCTAATATATTGTGACCTTCTAATGGTAAGGGGTGCTGCCATGCTAGTGTTACAAACGGGAAAAAGCTACCTGCAAAAAGCATGCCTAGGCCAATAATGACCAGGCTACCCCATTTTTCAATCAGACGAGCCGGGATGATGATATAAAGCGCAGCGGTTACTGCTGATAAGAGGCCCCAGAATAAACCTTTAGGCGTGATAGCTAATTGAGACAAGTTGCCATGAGTCGCAATAACCAGTGTTCCTAAGATGGCTAGAACCATAGCAACACATTCTGTAACAGAGGGTTTGCGTTTTTCCGCCAAGGAGACATAAAGCAAAATAAAAATAGGTGATAGAAATTGAAGGACTGTGGCTGTCCCGGCATTGGTATATTGGACAGCATTGAGATATGCATATTGGTTCATTAATAAACCAAAGATGGCAAAAAACAAAATAGCAAGCAAAAGCTTGGGTTGTTTGATAATAACTTTAAAATGTTCTTTTTGAGTCACCAAAGCCAGTCCACACAAAAAAAGCCCTGAGAGCAATAAACGTAATGAGGTTAATAAATCAACATGAATACCATGGCTCATTAAATATTGACCAGACACACCTGAAATCCCCCAGGCTGTGGCTGCTGATAAAACCATAATACTTCCACTCCATTTTTTGGACATGAAATTCCCTTCTTTTAAAAAACTAATCATAGTGTAACATAGTTAAGAAAAGATTGATAGATTTTTTGAGAGGGTTTTCATATTTTTTGACACAAAAAAATGATTCTGATGCCATCTCAATTGTTAGACGGATGATTGCAACCGCAAGGAAGTATCAGAATCATTTTTTATTTGCTTTACCCTAATAATAATTTTTCTAATTCAAGCGGTTGGATGTATTGGCCATTTTTATAGGCACGCATATTACCACCAGATATTTCGTCAATTAAGGTTACTTTGCCGTCAATATCACCAAATTCAAATTTAATATCATATAACTCTAAATCTTTTTTGGCAAGTTCATCTTTAACAACCTGACCAATTTGGCGGGCAAGGTTAGCTAATTCATCATATTGAGCTAGACTTAAGATATTCAAGGTGTCTAATGCGTCAGCCGTGATCAGTGGATCATTACGTTTATCGTCCTTCAAGGTAACTTCGACATATGGAGGAATGACTGTTCCTTCTTCAATATAGTCGCCGTAGCGACGGATGAATGAGCCAACTGCACGGTAACGGACGATAACCTCAAGCCCTTTGCCAAAAACCTTAGCCTTACGAACAATGGCTTCATTTTTATCTATGTCAGCTGAAACAAAATGGGTATTTAATCCTAGAGCATTAAGTTTTTCGTAGAAGAATTTAGTCATTGAGACTGCTGAACGACCTGCTCCTTCAATTTGTAGGCCAACTTGATTTTCACCTGGATCAAAGACGCCGTCTTTACCGGTTACATCATCTTTAAAGTGTAAAAGAACATTTTGCTCATCAATCGCAAAGACATCTTTGGTTTTTCCGCTATAAATCTTTTCCATGATTTTCTCCAATTTTTCTTTTATTGTTCTTTTATTATATTATTTTTTGCTATATTTTCAATATTTTTATTGAATTTAACAACAAAACACGAACACTTTATTAAAGTTATCCAAAAAAGAAAGCCTTGAGCTTTCTTTTTTAGTCTAATAATTTTTGTAATTCTTGAGCTAAGAGTTGTTGAGCCACTTGTGGGTTGGCTTGGCCTTTGGTTGCTTTCATCAAGAATCCTGTAAAGGCTTTGTCTGCATTCCGTTTGCCTGATTTAAAGTCGGCTACTGCAGCTTCATTATCAGCAAAGACTTGGTGAATAATTGGAATCAAGACATTTGGATCAGAGATTTGAACTAAGCCTGCTTTTTCCACATATTCACGGGCAGAGCCACCATTTTTAGCTAAGTGAACAAAAACTTTTTTAGCAATTTTAGAAGAAATAGTGCCATCCGCAATTAATTGAATCATTTCCACTAGATTTTCTGGCGTTAGAGAAATAGTATCAATCCGTTGATTTTCTGAATTGAGGAATTGTGCCACTTCTCCTTGTAACCAGTTAGAGACTAATTTCGCATCTCCTCCAAGCGCTACTGCCTTGTCGAAGAAGTCTGATAAGGCTTTAGTTGCTGTTAATTGACTGGCATCATAGTCAGAAAGACCTAACTGAGAAATGTATTCTGCTCGGCGTTCTGCTGGGAATTTTGGTAATTCAGAGCGCATTTCTTCAATCCAAGCATCATCAATTTCATACAAGGGAAGATCTGGTTCTGGGAAGTAACGGTAGTCTGCTGCTCCTTCTTTAACCCGCATTAAAATGGTTCCTTTGTTGGCCTCATCATAACGGCGTGTTTCTTGACGGATAATTCCTCCTGAACGAAGAATTTTAGCCTGACGTTCCACTTCATGTTCAAGACCTTTACGAACATTTGAGAAAGAATTGAGGTTTTTTAATTCTGTTTTTGTTCCAAAAGCTTCTTGACCATAAGGACGAAGGGAAATGTTGGCATCAACCCGCATCGATCCTTCTTCCATTTTGACGTCTGAAATTCCTGTGTATTGGATAATTTCTTTAAGAGCTATTAGATAGGCATAAGCTTCCTCAGGTGAACGCATGTCAGCTTCTGAAACAATCTCAATTAAGGGGACACCTTGACGATTAAGATCGACATAAGAATAGCCATCTGTACCATGGGTATTTTTACCAGCATCTTCTTCTAAGTGAGCTCGTTCAATTCTGATTTTTTTCTCAGTGCCATCTTCCAGTTTAATCATAATCCAACCATCATATCCGATTGGCTCATCAAATTGGGAAATTTGGTAGGCTTTGGGATTATCAGGATAGAAATAATTCTTACGGTCAAAATGCATATTTTTATGGATATCCATATTGAGGGCCAGCGAAGCTTTGATTCCCGCATCAATTACACCTTTGTTAATGACTGGTAAAACTCCTGGGAACGACCAGTCAATAACATTGGTGTTTGCGTTAGCATCTTGACCAAAATGGGCTGATGAGGGTGAGAAAATTTTGGATTTGGTGTTAAGTTCAACGTGAACTTCGAGTCCAATAATTGTTTCAAAATTCATTACTTGTCACCTCCAAAAATAAGCGGTTGTTGTTTATGATAATCTGTTGTCGCTTCAAAAGCAGCGGCGGCCTGGTAAATGGTTTCTTCACTGTATTTTGGTCCAATCAATTGTAAGCCAACTGGTAAGCCATCAGCAAAACCTGAAGGAATAGAGATTCCAGGAAGTCCTGCTAAGTTGACTGGAATAGTCAATAGGTCAGCAAGATACATGGATACTGGATCATGGTTGAGGGTATCTAAACCAAAGGCAACTGACGGTGTCGTTGGGCCAATGATTAAGTCATAGTTAGCAAAAACTTTAGCAAAATCTTCAATGATTAAGGTACGTACTTTACCTGCTTTCTTGAAGTAAGCATCATAGTAACCAGAGGATAAACTAAAGGTCCCAAGCATAATCCGGCGTTTGACTTCATCACCAAAGCCTTGACTGCGGGTTTGGACATAAATATCTTCAAGACTTGTTGCATTTTCAGCACGGAAACCATAGCGGATACCATCAAAACGTTGCAAGTTTGAAGAGGCTTCTGATGAGGCAATAATATAGTAAACAGCCACACCATATTTACTATGAGGAAGACTAACTTCTTCTACAATTGCACCTAATTTTTCGAATTGTTTAGCAGCAGCTAAAACATTTTCTTTGATTTGTGGGTCGATTCCTTCACCAAGATATTCTTTTGGAAGGGCAATTTTCATACCTTTGATGTCTTGACCTATTTTGCTAGTATAGTCTGCCACTCGAACCGGTGCTGACGTTGAATCTTTAGCATCAGGACTAGCAATGGCATTTAATAAATGAGCATTTTCAGAAACAGTTTGTGAAAATGGTCCAATTTGGTCTAGTGAAGAACCAAAAGCAATCAGACCATATCGAGATACTGTACCATAAGTTGGTTTCATACCGACAACCCCATTAAAAGCTGCTGGTTGGCGAATAGACCCACCTGTATCAGAACCAAGTGATAAGCGAACTTGACCTGAAGCAACGGCTGTAGCTGAACCTCCTGAAGAACCACCTGGAACCTTAGTTTGATCCCAAGCATTTTTGGTTTTTTTGAAATAGGAAGTCTCAGTAGAGCCACCCATGGCAAATTCGTCCATGTTGGTTTTCCCAATGACAATCATATCCTTGTTAAGGGCATTTTCAATGGCTGTCGCGTTAAAAATCGGCTCATAATTGTAAAGCATTTTTGATGCTGCAGTTGTTAAGATGCCTTTAGTTGAGATATTATCTTTAACAGCGAGTGGGATACCTGAAAGTATATTATTTTTATCAATCCCTTTGTCATCAATAGCTTGTGCTTGGGCTAAAGCTGCTTCTTCAGCAACGGTAATGAAAGAGCCAATACTTTCCTCACGTTTTTTGATATCTTCAATCGTTGAAACAGTTAATTCTTTAGCCGAAATTTCTTTAGCCACCAACATTTCATGAAGTTCAGATAGATTTTTTGTATTTAAAGACATTAGGCATCTCCTCCATCTTCTAGAATGGCAGGTACTTTAATATAGTTATTCTCATGTTGAGGGACATTTTTAAATAACAAGTTACGGTCAGTTCCTTCTTGTGCGACATCTTGACGCATCACATTTTTACGGTCAGCCATTGTACTTGTAATAGCAACACCTTCTGTATCAACCTCATTTAGTAATTCAACCATTTCAACAATTTTTGTCAAAGTAGTGGCAAATTCACTGGTTTCTTGATCAGAAAATGTTAATTTTGATAGAGTGGCTACATGGCGCACTTCTTCTTCAGAAATTTTCATCATTTCTCCTTAGTTCTATTTTTACATAGTCTAAATTATTATATCACAAATGACCTCAATTCAGCTAGCTAACTCCCCTCAAAACCTAGCATTCTGAGCAAGAAAAAAGTGGGCCAAGAAGAAAGAATCACCACCAACTCTTCTAGGTCCACTGCATTTGTTTCGAGAGACAAATGTGAGGTTTTATTTATTTACAAGGGCTGCTTTACCCCTCATAAAACGAAATTATTTATCACGGCTTACAGCATTACCGTTTTTGCTGATTTTTGCTTGTGCCGCTGCCAATTTGGCAATCGGAATTCTAAATGGTGAGCAAGAAACATAGTTCAAACCCTGTTGGTAACAGAAACCAACAGTTGCTGCTTCACCACCGTGTTCTCCACAGATACCCATCTTCAAGTCTGGCTTAGTCTCACGACCTAATTTAACCGCCATACCAAGAAGACGACCGATACCATTTTGATCTAAGACTTGGAAAGGATCTTTATCGAAAATGCCTTTTTCAATGTATTCACCTAAGAACTTACCAGCATCATCACGAGAGAAGCCAAATCCCATTTGTGTAAGGTCGTTAGTACCAAAACTGAAGAAGTCAGCTTCTTTAGCAATTTCATCAGCAGTCACACAAGCTCGAGGGATTTCAATCATGGTACCGATAGTGTAAGACATTGTCACACCAGCTTTTTCCAACTCTTGATCCACAGTTTCAGCAATCAATTTGCGAAGAATGCGAAGTTCATCCACAATACTTACTAGAGGCACCATGATTTCAGGCGCAACAGTAAAGCCTTCCTGACTAGCTTGGATTGCACCTTGGGCAATTGCACGCGCCTGCATTTGATACATTTCTGGGTAAGTAATCGCAAGGCGACATCCACGATGTCCTAACATAGGGTTGAATTCTGCCAACTCTTGGATACGTTTTTCCAACATGCGTGTAGGCATGCCAAGCTGACCAGCAAGACTTTCGATAGAAGCCTTATCATGTGGTAAGAATTCATGCAATGGTGGGTCCAAAAGGCGGATAGTACAAGATTTGCCATCAAGCGCTTTAAAGAGATCATAGAAGTCACCACGTTGGTGAGGTAATAATTTCTCTAAAGCTTTTTCACGGTCTTCAAGATTGTCCGCAACGATCATTTCACGAACCAAAGGAATACGTTCTTCATCAAAGAACATGTGCTCTGTACGACAGAGACCAATACCTTCAGCACCGAATTCTAGGGCTTTGCGAGCATCACGTGGGTTATCAGCATTAGAACGTACTTTCATATCACGTTCTTGGTCAACCCAAGACATAAATTCTTCGAAGTCAGCATCAAGAGCAGTTGCTGCCATTGGGATTTGACCAATATAAACGGCACCTGTTCCACCATCAATTGATAAGAAGTCACCTTCTTTGATGGTCACTTGACCCATAGTGATTTCTTTCTGTACTTCGTCAACTTGAAGCTGGCTACAACCTGCAACACAAGGTTTACCCATGCCACGCGCAACTACCGCTGCGTGTGATGTCATACCACCACGTGCTGTGATAATCCCTTTTGCTGATACCATTCCTTCTATATCTTCCGGAGAGGTTTCTTGTCTAACAAGGAGAACTTCTTTTCCAGCTTTAGCTTCTTTTACAGCATCATCAGCATGGAAGTAAACTTGTCCACAAGCAGCACCTGGTGAAGCTGGAAGGCCACCTGTTAAACGCTGTGCTTTTTGCAAATCATTAGGGTCAAAAGCTGGGTGCAAGAGTTGTTCCAATTGACCTGGCTCAATGCGCATGATAGCTTCTTCTTTTGTGATTAAACCTTCTTTAACTTGGTCTACGGCAATCTTGATGGCAGCTTTGGCTGTTCGTTTACCGTTACGGGTTTGTAGCATGAAGAGTTTGCCTTTTTCAATAGTGAACTCAACGTCCTGCATGTCATGGTAGTGTTGTTCAAGTAGTTTAGTAATGTTTACAAATTCTTGATAGATTTCTGGTAAATCTTCTTTAAGGCGGTCGATAGATTGAGGTGTACGGATACCGGCAACGACATCTTCACCTTGGGCATTTATTAAGTATTCACCGAACAAGTGGTTTTCACCTGTCGATGGGCTACGAGTGAAAGCAACCCCTGTTCCGCTGTTTTCACCCATATTCCCAAAGACCATTGCTTGAATGTTAACGGCAGTTCCTAAAGTATGAGAAATGTCGTTCAAGCGACGGTAAACTTTAGCTCGAGGGTTATTCCAAGATTTGAAAACTGCTTCAATGGCTAATAAGAGTTGTTCTTTTGGATGTTGTGGGAATTCTTTTCCTGTTTCTTCCAAATAAATTTTCTTGTATGCGGTTACAATTTCCTGTAGATCTTGACTTGTTAATTGTGTATCATCAGTAAAGCCTTTTGCTTCTTTTGCTTGGTCTAAGATGGCTTCAAATTTGTATTTTGGAATACCAATAGCAACATCTGCAAACATTTGAATGAAACGACGGTAGCTATCATATGCGAAACGTTCGTTATCAGTTGCAGCAATAAGGCCTTGAACACTAGTATCATTTAAACCAAGATTCAAAATAGTATCCATCATCCCAGGCATAGAGAAGACAGCACCTGAACGTACTGATACTAATAATGGATCTTGATCACTACCAAGGCGTTTACCTTGTTCCAATTCAAGAGCAGCCAAAGCTTGGTCAATTTCATTTAAAATTTCAGAACGAATTAATTCGCCATTGTCATAGTAATCATTACAAGCTTCAGTAGTTATGGTAAAACCTTGAGGTACTGGTAGGCCGATACTCGTCATTTCCGCTAGGTTGGCACCTTTACCACCAAGTAATGATCTCATGTCTTTATGACCTTCTGCAAAACGATAAACAAATTTTCTTCCCATGATTTCCTCCAATTTATAGGCTGTTATTTTTTAGGATTTCCAAAATGATAGTTGCTGTTTCTTCAATGGCTTTATCAGAAACATTAATGATTGGACATTTTAATTTTCTCATCAACTCTTCAGCATATGCTGCTTCTTCGTAGATACGATCACGGTTAGCATAAGAGGCTGTACTAGACAATCCCATGGACTTCAGTCTTTCCTTACGAACTTGACTGAGCCGTTCCACTGAATTGGTTAAACCAATAATCTTTTTGGGGCTAATCTCGTAAATTTCTTTAGGAATTGGTACTTCTGGAACTAAAGGAATATTGACGACCTTAACATGTTTGTCAGCCAAATACATACTTAGAGGCGTCTTAGAGGTCCTTGAAATTCCTAGTAGAACCAAGTCTGCTAATAGGATACCGCGTGGGTCTTTCCCATCATCATATTTAACTGCAAATTCAATGGCTTCAACCCGCTTAAAGTATTCCCGGTCTAATTTCCGTAATAGACCTGGTTGACCTAAAGGTGACAAACCAGAAATTTTCGACATAGCCTTGATGACATTCGAAAGAAGGTCAACATAAACAAAATTTTCTTCTTCTGACCGCACCTTAGCATATTGAGCCAGCTGGTCATCAACTAAAGAAAACATCAGACAGACATTTTTATTTTTGGCTTTTTCAAAAACGGCATCCAAAAGTTCTTTATTATTGATATATGAAAAACGTTCAAAGCGCCACTTATCATGCTGGGGGAATTGTTGCATACAGGCATTAGCAATGGCTCTAGCCGTTTCACCTAATGAATCTGAAATAATATAAAGCGTTAATTGTTCGTCCATGCTACCTCCTTTCTATTCCTTAATTTCTAAAAAGAGCTTGGTAATAATTGTTTTTGAAAGTTTGCCAACAACTTTGGACTTGCCATTTTCCGCATAGCGAACGACTGGGAGAGAATCAACTTGTCTTTCCACTAAGGTTTCAGCTGCTTCAAGAACCAGTTCTTCTTCCAAAACAGTCGTAATATTTGGCGTCCGAGTCATAATCATCCCGATTGGAATTTTACTCAAGTCGCCGCCACCAATACTTGCTTTTAAAAGATCTTTACGTGATACAACACCACAGAAATAATCTTCCTCATCAAGAATAAAGGCGCAACCCGCATCTTCCATAAAGATTTTGACAATTACATCATAAACTGATTCTGTCTGGTGGGCCGTCAAAGGAATCCCCATAATATCAGATACCTTCATGTCCTTAAAATGGTTGTATTCATTTTTCTGATCGTCTATTCCCACGTAAAAATAGCCAACCTTTGGTTTGGCATCTAATAGTCCAATCATAGTTAAGACCACCAAATCAGACCTCAAAGCTGCCCGGGTCACTTTTAAATACTCAGCGATTTTTTCACCTGTTATGGGCTGGTGCTCTTGCACGATTTGGCTAATCTCTTCTTGTCTCTTCGTTAGTTGAATAATACTCACCACTTTCCTAATGTGCTATACTATTTATTATATAGTATATTATAATATTGCGTTTTTTAAAAATCAAGTAGAAAAGTTAAAAAATATTTTTTATTTATGTCCAATATTTACTTGCTATTGTTTGCGTATTCTGCTAAAATGCCTTTGTAATCGTTTTCAAACTATGTTTTACAGGAGGTCCTTTCGTGAAAATTAAACAAGTAAGCGTAGCCGGTTCCGGGATATTAGGCAGCCAAATTGCCTTCCAAGCAGCCTATAAAGGCTTTGATGTGACCATTTACGACATTAATGATCAGGCCCTAGAACAAGGGAAATTGCGGATTCAGCACCTAGCTTCACTCTATCAGGAAGAAATTCTTATCGCCAAAACCAACTACAGCGAAAAAGCGCTCAACATCAACTATAACAAAAACCTTCTTCCAAAATTGGATGATATTTTTTTGTCAAAAGTTGCACAGTCATTGGAATTGGTTGATGAACTGCCACGAAACATTCACTTCACAAGTGACATGGCTGCCGCTGTCCAAAAAGCTGATCTTGTCATTGAAGCTGTTCCAGAAAGAATTGACATCAAAGAAGACTTCTATCAAAAATTGAGTCAGGTGGCACCAGAACACACTATCTTTGCCACCAACTCATCAACCCTCCTACCAAGCCAATTTGCTGAAGTTTCAGGACGACCAGAAAAATTCATCGCTCTCCACTTCGCCAACAACATCTGGCAAAACAATATGGTTGAAATCATGGGACATGCAACAACAAGCCCTGATACCCACCAGGCAGTCCTTACCTTTGCCCAACAAATTGGGATGATACCACTACAACTTCAAGTTGAGCAACCAGGTTACATCCTCAACTCTATCTTGGTCCCATTCTTAGAATCAGCCCTAACACTTTACTACAAGAAAGTCGCAGATTGCCAAACCATTGACCGCACCTGGAAAATTGGAACCGGTGCACCATACGGACCCTTGGAAATCTTAGATATCATTGGCATTGAAACAGCCTATAACATTCTTAAAAATTACGCCGATACCACTACAGATCCAGATTGCCTCCATGCCTGCCTAGCCAAAATGCTTAAAGAAGAATTTATCGACAAAGGCTATTACGGCAAAGCAGCTGGACATGGTTTTTATGACTACAGCAAGAAGGATTAAGCTATAAAACCTTTAAAAAGCACAGAAAAATACCCTATTTCAACTGAAATAGGGTATTGCTTTTATTTTTCTAAAGAATCTGTCCAAGCACCAGTTCCACCTTCGACATTGATAACATCATAGCCATTAGCTTCTAAGAAGTCACAAGCTCTTACCGAACGTCCACCCGATTGGCAGATAATGTGTAAGGTTTCACCTTTAGACAATTCTGTGTAATTGTTTGCTAGAGATGATAGAGGGAGATTGACTGCACTAGGGACATGACCAGCTTGGTACTCGTCCACTTCACGAACATCAATTAAATGAAGTTTACTATCAGCTAGTAAGTTAGCTAGCTCCTGAATCGATTCACTTTTCATTTTTCAATCCTTTCTGGATAAACCGTGCTATAGAGGGCATAAGCACCATCTAAGTTTTCAACATTAAAACCATTTTGTTTAAGGATGCGTTCCGCAATATAAGACCGCAAACCAGACTGGCACGAAACAATGAATTCCTTAGCCGCGTCAAGCTCGCCAATTCGGCTACGCAAGTCATCCAGTGGGATGTTGATTGCATTGCCAAAATGACCTCTAGAGAATTCACTCTCAGTTCGCACATCTAAGAGAATCTTCCCTGCTGTCAAAGCCTCTTCCAATTGATAATGTTGAATACTTCGACTAGTGCCTTCCATCAAGTTGATAGCTGCGTAACCAGCCATATTAACCGGGTCTTTAGCAGAGCCAAAAGGTGGAGCATAAGTGAATTCTAACTCCGGTAAATCGAAGACAGTCAAGTCTCCCTTGATCGCGGTAGCCAGAATGTCAATCCGTTTATCAACACCTTTCTTGCCCACTGCTTGAGCCCCGTAAATCCGGCCACTATTTTTACCAAAAACCAATTTAAGGTTGATATCGGTGGCACCTGGGAAATAAGAAGCGTGATCCTTACCGCTGATATGAAGGACTTCCACATCGTCAAACTCCTGACGGGCCACGCGCTCACTCAAGCCAGTTGAAGCTGCTGCCAAGCCGAAGACACGGACGATAGCTGTACCGATACTGCCCTTGTTTGGACGCTCAATACCGGCAATCACATCGGCTACTTGGCGACCTTGACGGTTAGCTGGATTGGCTAAGGAAATCAAAGCATCCTTGCCGGTAATTTCTTGCTTAACGACAATGGCATCACCAACAGCATAAACATCTGGCAAATTGGTTTGGTAATGGTCATCAACTAAAATACCACCCTTAAGACCCAATGCCACACCGGCCTTCTTGGCAATATCTGAGGCTGGGCTAACACCAACTGACATAATGGTCAAGTCTGATTCAAGAGTCCGGCCGTCTGTTAGATTGATGACTTTTCCTTCTTGTGAAAAGGCCTGCGCAGATCGGCCTGTAATGACCGTGATGCCCTTAGCAAGCAGTTCATTTTCAACGAACCGAGCCATTTCCTGGTCCAGAGGTGGCAGAATTTGCGGCGCCATCTCAACAATAGTCACCTGATAGCCTTTTTGAGCTAGGCTTTCAGCCATTTCAAGTCCAATAAAGCCAGCACCAATAACAGTGGCTTTACCAAGATTTTGACCACTGATATGAGCCAATATTTGATCTAAGTCTGGAATGTTACGCAAACTATAGACATTTTTGGCATCTTCAAGCCCAACGATTGGCGGAATAAAGGGTTTGGCACCTGGAGATAAGATTAATTTATCATAGTTTTCTGTATAGTTCTTACCTTCATGGCTGACAGTAACTGTTTTCTCTTCAGGATTGATAGCCAGCACTTCTGAATTTGGTCGAACATCTAGATTAAAACGGGCTTTCAGACGTTCTGGGGTTTGGACTAAAAGTGCTTCTCGCTCTGCAATTTCACCAGAAACGTGGAAAGGAAGCCCACAGTTGGCAAAAGAAACATAAGGCCCTTTATCAAAGACAATAATTTCGGCATCTTCTATGAGACGACGGAGACGAGTTGCTGCCGACATACCCCCGGCAACACCACCAATAATGATAATTTTCATGTAAATTCCTCTATTTTATTTCTTTTTAGTGATCTGTGGACCTTGCCAACGGGACATGCCACCTTTGACATTGACTGTTTGATAGCCCATGGTATTCAAATGCTGACATGCTCGTTTACTGCGAAGACCAGAGTGACAAATAACATAATAGGTTTTCTTTTGATTACCTTTAAAAGTTTTGATGTGATTTAAAGGGAAATTTCTTGCCCCCTGAATATGACCGGCTTGAAATTCTTGAGGACTTCTCACGTCAAGAAGTTCAAGAGATTGCTCCTTCATAAGTGTCGCTAATTGATTAGTAGATATGAATTCTTGTTTTTTTCCAAAAAGAATAAAAATCATTTAAACTCCTTTTTTATACCCTATATGGTATATCAAGAATAGCATGCTCATAACTTAAAGTCAAGAAATTACGCTAGCAAAAAATTGACAAAAAGATTTTTGCAACGTATAATGGCTAAGGAAATGAGGTTTTTATGAGGACTGAGAAAAAAGATATTATCAATAGATTAAAGCGTACCGAAGGTCAGTTACGTGGGGTTCAAAAGATGATTGAGGATGAGAAAACATGTTTTGATATCATAACCCAGCTAACAGCCATTCGATCTAGTATCAATTCAACCATGGGTGTTATCATTGGCAATAAAATTACCGATGTCATCGAAAACCCTGTCGATGATCCTGAACTCCAAGAAGAACGCATCAATCAAGCAGTAAACCTAATTATCAAAAAATAAAAGACATCAAAATGAGCCACGGACTAGAGTCCATGGCTCACTTTTTTGCTTAAATTTCTTTAAGTTTTTCAAAAATACCTTCGTTGATAACTTTAAGGTAGGTACCTTTCATTCCAAGGGAACGACTTTCAATAATGCCAGCACTTTCCAATTTTCTCAATGCGTTAACAATTACTGAACGGGTAATACCAATGCGGTCAGCAATAATAGATGCTGTTAAACGACCTTCATTACCATCTAATTCTCCAAGAATAGCAGCAACAGCCTTCATTTCAGAATAAGATAAGGTATTCATAGCCATATTAACGGCAGTTTGTTTACGAATGGTTTCTTCAAGATTTTCTGTTTGAAGATTTAACAATTGGATACCTACTACGGTACTTGAAATTTCAATCAGAATCAAATCATCATCGTTAAATTTCGTGTCATTACGCCAGATAATCAATGAACCAAGACGCATACCACCACCGTAAATAGGTGCAATCGTTGTTAATCCATCAGGAAAATCTTCTTTAGATTCAACTGGGAAGATAGTCAAGTCACTATCGATAGGCAAGTTAGCTTCTGTATCATAAACGCGACTTGCAGCTTTGACATAGCTGTCTGGGAATTGCTTTGCTTCAAAGAATTCTTCAACACGGTCATTGTTGGTTTTGTACTTCATAGCATACCCTAAAAGAGTTCCACCACCATTGATAATGCAAGCATTACAATCGATGATATCCGCTAATCGAGATGCCATGATATTATACGGTAATTCAGCTTCTAAACTATCGACAGAACGCTGAAGAATAGATGTAATTTTACGGGTTTTTTCTAATAAATTGGGCATAATTAACCTGTTTCCTTTGATATTTTTCGACTTAATTATACCAAATAATGTTAGATTTAGCAAGGAATTATCAGAAAATTGTTTATAATTTCTACAATTCATATTTTTCAAGACATTTAACCATTTTTTCAAAAAAAAAGCCTCGAATTTTTTCGAGACTATCCTATTTTTTCTTCTTAATGAGATTTTGATTAACGGCGATAGTTATTCAAAACACGCGTTATTTTTTCTTGAACATCTGCTAATTCTTCTACAGTTGGTAGATAGACAATACGGAAGTGATCAGGATCCTTCCAGTTAAACCCTCGTCCATGTACCAGCATGACTTTTTCTTGTTTTAGCAAGTCTAAAACAAATTGCTCATCATCTTCAATGCGATACACTTTTCGGTCAATCTTAGGGAAAATATAGAGACCTGCTTGTGGTTTCACTGCCGAAAGACCTGGGATATTATTGATAGCTTCATAAATAAAGTTTCTTTGTTCAAAAATACGACCACCAGGTAGCAAAAGTTTATCCACCGATTGGTGTCCGCCCAAAGAGGTTTGAACAACTTGTTGAGCTAAAACATTTGAACAAAGACGCATATTAGCTAACATATTAATGCCTTCAATATAACCGCGCACATTTTCTTTAGGACCTGAGAGCACCATCCAACCTACACGGAAGCCCGCAATACGATGTGATTTCGACAGACCATTCATAGAAACACAGAAAACATCCGGAGCTAAACTTGCAATTGCAATATGCTCACCACCATCCATAACCAAACGATCATAGATTTCATCAGCGAAGATAATCAATTGATGTTCACGCGCAATCGCAACAATTTCTTCTAAAAGCTCTTTTGGATATAAAGCACCAGTTGGATTATTTGGATTGATAATGACAATGGCCTTAGTACGATTATTAATTTTAGAGCGAATATCGTCTAAATCAGGGTACCAATTAGCTTCTTCATCACAAATATAATGACGGGCATGACCTCCTGCTAGGCTGACACAGGCAGTCCACAATGGATAGTCTGGCATAGGAACAAGCACTTCATCGCCATCGTCAAGTAGAGCTTGCATTGACATAGAAATTAACTCTGAAACACCATTTCCCAAATAAATATCATTGATATCAACTTCCGGAAAATCTTTTAGTTGACAGTATTGCATAATAGCTTTGCGGGCTGAAAAAATACCACGACTGTCAGAATATCCCTCACTATTACGAGCATTTAGGATTAAATCTCGAATAACTTCATCTGGGGCCTCAAAGCCAAAAGCAGCTGGGTTACCAGTATTCAATCGAAGAATTTTTTCGCCATTGGCCATCATGCGTTCAGCTTCTTCCAATACTGGACCTCGAATATCATAGGCAACATGTTCTAACTTGGATGATTTCTCAAATATTTTCATAACTTTTACCTCGTACTAAACATTATAACAAAATCACTAAAAATAAAAAGAATTTTCCAACAATTTTAGTGATGAAAAATTCTGGTAAAAAAATTTCTGAAAAATCGTTAACCGCTTTCAAAATTGCAAAAAAAAGAGTATAATAAAGGTAAATAGAAATTAGCAACTTCGTAAAAAAAGGAGGTCGTCACTATGATCCAAAAATATGAACATATCTTAGTTGCCGTCGATGGTTCTTTTGAATCTGAACTTGCTTTTGACAAAGGTGTCAACGTTGCCTTACGTAATAACGGTGAACTTATTTTAGCTCACGTAATTGATACACGGGCCTTACAGAGCGTCGCTACATTTGACACCTATATCTATGACAAGTTAGAACAAGAAGCCAAAGAAGTTCTTTCTGACCTAGAAAAGCAAGCACGCGAGCAAGGCGTTACTAAGGTCAAACAAGTCATTGAATTTGGAAATCCCAAAAATCTATTAGCTCATGAGATACCGGATCGTGAAAATGTCGACCTGATTATGGTCGGAGCTACTGGTTTAAATACATTTGAACGCCTATTGATAGGCTCATCTTCTGAATACATCATGCGACATGCTAAAGTTGACTTGTTAGTTGTTCGTGATAGTAACAAAACCCTATAACAAAAGCTTGAGTAGTTTCATCTACTCAAGCCTTTTCTTTTTCTAAACGCTGTAAAGATTTTTGGAGTTGTTTATCTAGCTCTTTTTTAATAGCCTTTTCCGGAGCATATTGTTTCTCCCAATTATCAGGTTTTAAAACCTTATGAGTAACCGGATCGAAATGCGCCTTACCATCTGGGAAAAGTTTCCCCATATTTGATTCATGGACCGTTTCAAAGATGGGTTGTGGGTCCACACCCATTAAAACAAAGGAACCATAGGTGAAATAAAGCAAGTCTGTCAAAGCATCAACTTGTGCTACTAATGGTGAATCAGTATTATCCTTATCCTGAACTTTAATAGCAGCCTTATCAATAGCCGAATGCATGTCCATTAAAGCTTGTGTAAACTTATTCTTATCACCTTGGCTGGCAGCATGAATAAACTCAACCAATTCTTCAATTTTGAAATCAGCACGATGACTAGCATCCTTCAAAGCATAACCTCTCGGGGTCTCAATGGTATCACCATCCATAACACGATGAAAATCTTTGACTTTGTTGAAGTTTTCATCCCGACTCTTAAAGCTTTTCTCAATATCAAAGTGAATCAAGCCATAATGAGCTAAGGCCTTAGAAATACCACCATTGTTATTTGAGGAAGTGACAAAGCTAGCGTCGGCTTTAAGGAGATCATCGGCATTACCCATTGCAACCCCAATACCGACACCATTAAGCATTTCAATGTCGTTATCAGAATCGCCAAAGGCCATAACTTCTGATAGTTCAAAGCCATACATTTCACCAAGACGTTCAATCCCCTTGATTTTTGATTGATCCACTGAAATCAAGTCAATCGAGTAGGGACTACTTCTGGTGATTTTTACATGGGGGAATTTTTCTTTGATGGCAGCTGTTTCTTCTGCAGAGGCAACCATAACAATTTGATAAATAGGTTCCCGCATGATGGTAACTAAATTATCAAAGCTCTGTGGTTTAACCCGTCTGATTAAATTCTTAAAGCTTCCTTCAACGGTACGCACCATACTCTTGGGAACAATACTAGAAACGACTTGACCAAATTGACTAGTCCCCATGTCGATAATCCGAGAGCCTGCCAAACCAGAAGCTGTACCAAGTGAAACTTCTTTTTTCTTATCACTTGCAAAGCGAATTACACGGTAAATCAGTGATTTTGGCAATTGATTTTGGTAAAGAATTTTATCCCTGGTTAAAATGTATTGACCATTATAAGTAACCGCAAAATCTAAACCAAAGTTTTCCAAAAAAGGCTGCACAAAACCTGGGCCTCGACCAGTTGCCAAGCCCACCATTATTCCTTGTTTTTTTAAACTTTGAATGGCTTTTTGTGTTGTTTTTTGAACATTTTTTCGGTCATTTAATAATGTCCCATCAATGTCAAAAAAGACTGCTTTAATTGTCAAAACCTTTTTTACTCTCTTCTATTTATGATAGAATAGATTATAACATATTTCGAAGAAAGAATGGCAAATAATGAAAGAAATTCTTGTATTACACACAGGAGGAACAATTTCCATGCAGGCTGATGCCAATGGAAAAGTTGCCCCCAATCAAGTCAATCCCATGACTCAAGTTGGATTGGATATCGACAATATCAATTTAACCGTCATCGACTTTCTTAATCTGCCAAGCCCACATATTATTCCCAAACACATGTTGGCACTCTATCACAAAATTAAAGAAATTGGTGATAACTATGATGGCATTGTTATTACACATGGAACAGATACTTTAGAAGAAACAGCCTACTTTCTTGATACGATGGAAGTCCCAGATATTCCTATCGTTGTCACAGGTGCTATGCGGTCCTCCAATGAAATAGGTAGCGATGGTATTTACAACTACTTAACAGCCATTAAAGTTGCCAGTCATGACAAATCAAAGGGTAAAGGCGTTCTTGTGGTTATGAATGATGAAATCCACGCCGCCAAATATGTGACCAAAACCCATACAACTAATGTATCCACATTTCAAACACCAACACACGGCCCACTTGGTGTCATTATGAAAAACGATATCCTCTTTTTCAAAACCGCTGAACCTCGTGTCCGCTTTGATCTCCAAACTGTTTCAGGAACTGTTCCCATTATTAAGGCCTATGCTGGTATGGGAGACGGTTCGATCTTAAGTCTCCTCAATCCTGACAGTATTCAAGGCTTAGTCATCGAAGCCTTAGGGGCTGGAAATATCCCTCCACTAGCAGCCCCCGAAGTCCAACGACTTATCGCTCTTGGGATCCCAGTAGCCTTGGTTTCACGTTGCTTTAACGGTATCGCCGAACCCGTGTATGCCTACCAAGGTGGCGGTGCTATGCTGCGCGATGTCGGAGTCATGTTTGTCAAAGAACTTAATGCTCCCAAAGCTCGCCTTAAACTCTTGATTGCCTTAAATGCCGGTTTAAATGGCCAAGATTTAAAAGATTACATTGAAGGATAACAAACGAAACCTAGCTAGATTCTCTAGCTAGGTTCTTTTTCATTATGGTAGGATATTGCCTGCGCTTCGATAGATGTCGTACCACTCTGTACGAGTGAGGTTGACTGAATTAGCTTGCGCAATTTTTTTCAAGCGTTCTGGATTCATGGAACCAACAATGGCTTGCATTTGTGCCGGATGACGTAAAATCCAAGCAATGATGATAGCCTCAGATGATACCTGGTATTGATTCGCCAGATTTTCAATGGTTTCGTTTAATTCTTGATAATCAGGATTGCCAGTAAATAATCCCTTGTCCAAATCAATTTGGAAAGGCGACCAGGCTTGAATCGTAACCTTATTTAAGCGACAATATTCAACCACACCATTATCACGGTCGATACCCGCCTGACTACGCATGTTAACGTTCAAACCAGCGTCAAACATTGGTGTATGGGCAGGTGATAATTGCATTTGGTTAACGGCAATTTTTTGGTCCATATAAGCTTGTAAGAGTTCCATTTGGTAGCGATTTTGGTTACTAACACCAAAATGTTTGACCTTACCAGCTTTTTCCAATTGCGTAAAGGCTTCAGCCACTTCTTCAGGTTCCACTAAAACATCTGGACGGTGAAGGACTAGAAAGTCTAAATGATCTGTTTCAAGTCGGCTTAAAATACCTTCAACAGATGAAATAATATGTTCTTTTGAAAAATCAAAATAACCTTTTTGAATACCACATTTTGATTGTAGGATATAATCATCGCGGTTTATACCTAAATTTTTAGCTGCTTGGGCAAAACGGATTTCTGATTCTCCGCCGCCATAGATATCAGCGTGATCAATAAAACTGATACCTTCTTCTAAGGCAGTCGCAATTATTTTTTCAGCTTGAGCGACTTCCAAAGCTGCCATCCGCATACAGCCTAAAGCAATACGCGAGGCCTCAAGACCTGTTTGTCCAATGAGTTGTGTTGTCATAAGATTCTCCTTTTTGACTAATAACTTTCTCTATTATAGCATGAATTGCAAACGATTTCTGAGATAAGACTGACTTTTTAAACTTAACTCAAGCATTGCTAGTTTCCTAGACATTTATTATTGACTCTAGTCAAAGGCTCCTTGTTCCTCTAAATTATCGGCAATGAGTTGCCAGCGCGGATCGATTTGCCAATTTTCTTGACTAGCAATTTCACTAGCTACTCTTCTGGCTTCTTCCAAAATAGGGTAGTCTTCTAACAAATCGGCCGTTTTAAATTCTGGAATCCCAGACTGTCTAGTTCCGAAGATTTCACCCGAACCGCGCATTTTCAAATCAGCCTCGGCTAAGACAAAACCATCAGTGGTCTCTGTCATGATTCGCATCCGATCCTTACCACTATCCGTTTTGGGATTTGAAACCAAAACAGCATATGATTGCTTATGACCACGACCAACCCGACCACGTAACTGGTGTAATTGGCTGAGACCAAAACGATCAGCATCCATAATAAGCATAATACTGGCGTTAGGAACATTAACCCCAACTTCAATAACCGTCGTTGAAACCAAGATATCAGTTTCTTGGTTTTTAAAGGCCTGCATGATGGTATCCTTGTCCTCATTTTTCATCTTACCATGCATGAGGGCAATTCTTGCTTGATCCTTAAAGTAGTCTTTCAACTCATGTTCTAAAGCGACAGCGTTTTTTAAATCCAATGCCTCTGATTCTTCAATCAAAGGAGAAATCACATAGACTTGGGCGCCTTTGGCAATTTCCTGACCCATCCAAGCCAAAACCTTTTCCAACTGTTGGTGCTTGACCCAGCGGGTAATAATGGGCTTACGGCCTGCTGGTAGTTCATCAATGATTGAGACATCCATCTCCCCATAGGCTGTAATGGCTAAAGTTCGTGGAATCGGAGTCGCGGTCATCATGAGAACATCGGGATTTTCACCTTTTTCCCGGAAAACCCGACGTTGATTGACGCCAAAACGGTGCTGCTCATCGGTAATGACTAAGCCAAGACGATGGTATTGAACAGCATCTTGAATCAGGGCATGGGTGCCAACAATCATGTCAACGGAACCATCAGCAATAGCAGCCAAGGCACTTCTTCTAGCTGCCGCTTTCATCCCTGACTTGAGGATGGCAATGGATAAATCTGGGAAAAGCTCCGTCAAACTTTGATAGTGCTGCTCGGCTAAGATTTCAGTGGGAACCATCAATGCGGACTGATAGCCAGCCGTATAAGCAGCATACATCGCCAAACTGGCGATAACCGTTTTCCCCGAACCGACATCACCTTGTAAAAGGCGATTCATATGTTGACCTGTCCTCATATCCTTTAAAATATCCGTTAAACTCCGACTTTGAGCACCCGTCAAAGGGAAGGGTAAGCCTTGAATAACCGCGTCAACAGCTTCTTGCTTAAAGGGGATAGCCAGTCCAGAGGACTCCGTCTTATTAGCATGCTTGAGCACCTGCAATTGCATTTGGAAATAGAAGAGTTCTTCAAATTTTATCCGTCTAAGAGCCTGCCGATACTCGGCTAAATCCACAGGAAAATGCATAGCCCTAATTGCATCTTGTCGAGCCATCAGGCGGTATTTTTGAACTAAGATGTCTGGAATATTTTCTTCAATCTGGCTTAAAACCTGACTATCAAAGGCTGCTTTGATGGCTTTAATCAAGGCTGCTTGGCTGACGCCTTGAGTCACATGGTAAACCGGCTGTAAATCATCTTCCAAGCTGATTAAAAATTTCATGCCTGTTAAGCTTGCTTTTTTCTGATCCCATTTACCAAAAATAGCCACTTCTTTATCCAATTCAATCTTATCCGCAAGATAAGGTTGATTAAAAAAGTTAATGGCAATAACTAATTCATCCTGCTTAATTTTAAAAGCCAAGCGATTACGCTTAAAGCCATAGTACTGGACATTAGCTGGTGTGACAACAGTCCCCGTGACAACGGCCTTTTCCCCATCTTGCAAGTCAAAAACGGATTTACTTTTAAAATCCTCATAACGAAAAGGATAATAGAGCAGTAAATCCTTAATGGTGAAAATATCTAATTTTTGGAATTTCTCAGCTGATTTGGGCCCAAAACCCTTCAACTCTGAAACTGGTGACTCTAAATGCATGATAATCCTTCCGTCCTAAAGAAAAACTCTTGTACCTATTATACAAGAGTTTGCTTATTATTGCATTAGTGGTACTTTCTTGGGATGCGATCACTCAAAAGGCAGAGAACCTCATAATTGATGGTCCCTTTTTTGTTGGCCAAATCAGTGGCCGTGATTTCCTTATCCCCATCTTTACCAATCAAGGTTACTTTTTCACCAATCGGATAAGCCTTAGGCAATCTAACAGTGATTTGGTCCATGGAAACCCGGCCAATAATTTGGCAAAATTGTCCATCAATCAAGACTGAAAAATCTTGCAAGTCTCTAGTCCAACCATCGGCGTAGCCAATCGGGATTGTCCCCACGAATTCATCTGCTTTGGCGGTATAAGTCGCTCCATAACCAACCGTATCACCGGCATGAATGGCCTTAACATGGACTAATCGCGAACTTAAAGTCAAAGCTTCTTCCAAAGGATAAGGTAAGGCTAATTTTGAACCACTTGGATTTAAACCATAAATGACAATTCCTAGGCGCACTGCATTAAAAATAGTTTCACTATGCCAAATACTAGTTGCAGAATTGCTAGCGTGAACCAAGGCTGGTTTGTAAGTCAAACCATTTACTAATTCTGTAAAGAATGTCAATTGGGCCTGGAATTTTTCAGTATCAGCCTCATCTGCCGTCGCAAAATGAGTGAAAATCCCGTCCACTTGAATATTAGCCTTGAGCATATTGGCAATTAATTGATCAGCTTCAGCTAAGGACCGGACACCAATTCTACCCATTCCAGAATCGACTTTGAGATGCACATGAAGTCTGGAAAGGTCACTGAAGTAAGCTTGGGCAGCATTTAGCCACTCCTGACTAGCAACCGTAATGGTTATCTGATTTTCAATTACCAAAGGCAACTCAGAAGCTAAAACAACGCCAAGAATCAAGATTTCCTTTTTGATACCAGCTTGTCGCAATTCCAAGGCTTCATCCAAGTTGGAGACGCAATAAGCATCTACTTCTTGACTGATAGCATTGGCGACTGCTACCGCACCATGGCCATAGGCATTGGCCTTGACGACTGCATAGGTTTTGGTCCCTTGCGGGATATGTGTTTGAACAGCCTTAATATTATTTTGGATTGCTTTTAAATCCACAGTTGCTACTGTTGGACGATGTAAACTTGAAATCACTCTTTTTCCTCCAATATGACACTTGCTTGCACGTAATCACCACTATGCGAAATACTTAAGAAGCTTTGGCCTGAAAATGGCGAGCGGCTAAAATAAGGTCTTCCCTTAGGGTCTGACGCCACTTCAATATCTTGAAAACTTAACTTACCGATACCAGTTCCCATAGCTTTGGAAAAGGCTTCTTTTGCCGCCCAACGGCCGGCTAAATAAGTTATTTGGCGCCAATCACTATGGGCCTCAAAAATAGCTAGCTCACTTGCCGTTAAGACCTTTTGAGCAAAGCGCGGATTCCGTTTAAAAGCTCGTTCAATAGCAGCTATTTCTTGCAAATCAATGCCGTGTCCAATAATCATTTAATTACCTGTCTTGATTGTCTATTCTTCCATTGATGAAGTGAAAGTCCATGAAGCTAAGACAAGGTCTTAGCTTCACTTTTTTATCTTTCTGAATTGATCTGACCGGCATTAATTAAATGCTTTACGGCCATGACAATTTTTGAATTTTTTACCTGATCCACAAGGACATGGATCATTACGTTTGACATTTTCATAAACTTGAGCAGCTTGTGCTTGTTCATTATCAGTTTGAGCTGAAATGTTTTGTGTAGCCGTTGTTGTTGCATGTTGACTAGCACGTTCTCTTTCTTGCTCATGAATTTGAGCTTTCATCATCGTGCGCGTAACATCAAACTCAATGGCACCAATCATATCTTGAAACATTTTAAAGCCTTCAGCCTGATATTCAACCACCGGATTATTTTGGGCATAACCACGGAGACCAACAGAGTTACGTAATTGATCTAAAGCATCAATATGTTCTGTCCACTTGTTATCGACAACCATTAGGAGCAATACTTTTTGGAATTCCAAGACAGCATCTTGGTCATGCAATTTCGCCATTTGACTCTCATAGATGTCAAGGGCACGTTTATAAAGCAACTCTTTAATTTGGTCGTCTTTAAGATTACGTAAATCTTTAACAGAAATGGATTCTTCTGGAACAATATTAGTTCTGGCAAAAGCTACAATAGCATCAAGAGCATCGTTACGATTACTTCTTGAATGAGCTTCAAGCGTCCGTTTAATGGTCCGTTTAATCATAGCTTTAATTTCTGGACCAAGGTCACGGTTAGCGGTGATAACATCACGGCGGTTAGCATAGATGATTTCACGTTGTTCACGCATAACATCATCGTATTGAAGGACTTGTTTACGGGTATCATAGTTATTACCCTCAACACGTTTTTGAGCTGACTCAACTTGGCGAGCTAACATCCGAGATTTAATGACAGCATCTTCTTCTTCCACGCGCATTCTATCCAAGAAAGCTTTAATGCGGTCAGAACCAAAACGTCTCATCAAGTCATCTTCTAATGACAGATAAAATTGTGATTCACCTGGATCTCCTTGACGACCTGAACGACCACGAAGCTGGTTATCAATACGACGACTTTCGTGTCTTTCTGTACCAATAACACAAAGTCCACCTAGTTCACGAACGCCTTCACCCAATTTAATATCGGTACCACGACCGGCCATATTGGTGGCGATAGTAACCGCACCACGTTGACCAGCATTCATGATAATTTGAGCTTCTTTAAAGTGGTTTTTAGCATTAAGAACTTCATGGGGAACACCGGCAGCAACCAATTGTTTCGAAATATAGTCACTGGTTTCAACAGCAACCGTACCAACAAGGACAGGTTGTCCTTTTAGATGGCGCTCTTTAACGTCCGCAATAACTGCTTTAAATTTAGATTCTAAGGTAGGGTAAAGCAAATCGGTGTGGTCTAAACGTGCAACAGGTCTGTTGGTTGGAATAGGAATAATACGCATGTTATAAACTTCGCGGAATTCTTCTTCTTCTGTTTTAGCTGTACCTGTCATACCAGCCAATTTTTTGTACATCCGGAACATATTCTGGTAGGTAATTGAAGCACTCGTTTTAGACTCTTCCTGAATGCGAACACCTTCTTTAGCTTCAATAGCTTGGTGTAAGCCATCAGAGAAACGACGACCTTCCATGGTACGACCAGTAAACTGATCGACGATAAGGATTTCACCTTCTTCACTAACCACATAGTCAATATCAAGCAACATGATGTAGTTGGCACGAAGGGCATTATCAATAAAGTGAGTTAAAGCAACATTGTCGATGTCATACAAGTTAGCCAAGTTAAAGTAAGATTCAGCTTTGTCAATACCAGAATCACTTAAACCAATGGTTTTAGTCGGCACGTCAATGATATAATCGTCAACCTTAAGGGTCTTAACAAACATATCTGCACGCACATATAATTGATTGGTTTCTGAGCTGACAGCCCCCGATACAATCAATGGTGTTCTGGCTTCGTCAATCAAAACGGAGTCCACTTCATCGACTAAAGCATAGTTAAGTGGACGTTGTACCATATCTTCCTGACGAACAACCATGTTGTCACGGAGGTAGTCAAAACCAACTTCTGAGTTAGTAGAGTAAGTAATATCGCAGAGATAAGCTTCACGTTTTTCAGCAGGTGATTTAGCTGCTAAGTTAATCCCAACAGAAAGACCTAACCAGCTATAAACTTCACCCATCTCAGTCGCATCACGTGTTGAAAGGTATTCATTAACAGTAATAACGTGAACACCTTCACCAGCAATGGCATTCAAATAAACGGGCATTGTCGCTGTAAGGGTTTTACCTTCACCGGTACGCATTTCTGGAACGTCACCATTATGGAGAACAATCCCCCCCATGATTTGGACGCGGTAAGGATAAAGTCCTAAAACACGTTTGGCAGCTTCACGGACAACTGCAAAAGCTTCAGGTAATAATTGTTCAAGGGTTTCCCCTTTTTGATATCGTTCTTTAAATTCGGGTGTTTTTGCTTGTAAATCTTGATCAGACATTGCTTCCATCTGATCGGCATAAGATTCAACTTTCTTAGCAAGTTTTTCTAATTTTCTTATTTCGCCTTTGTCATTTTCAATGACTTTGCGTAGAATATTGGCCATTCTAATTCCTTTCGATCATCTTATCAGTTCATTTTATCATAATTAAGGAGTCAGTACAAGAAAACCCAACAAAGGAAAAGAGAAAAGGGGAAAGCATTCCAAACCTTTTCTCTTAAGCATTTCTAAATGATAATTTTTATAAAATTATAAGTTATTTGGATGACTGGCAATCATCTCTAATTGTCCTTCAAAAGTCCAAGCTTTAACATCATTTGGTAGAATAAAGTGCATTCCTTTTTTGATAACATAAGCTTCAGAACCAACAGCAAGTCTCCCTTGACCTTCTAAAACACTGACCAAGAGATATGGCGCTGTTTGCTTCATCTCTACCAAACCATCAGCCACCCACTTATAAACAGTGAAGAATGGATTGGAAACAAGACAAGTAGACACTAAATGGTCAACAACAATAGTTGCAGGTATACTGTTTTCTGGCTCACCAAGATTTAAAACATCAATCGATTGTTTCAAATGCAAATCACGTAAGTTACCATCTGCATCTTTGCGGTCAAAATCATAAACACGATAAGTAGTATCACTAGACTGTTGTGTTTCCAGAATCATGATACCCTTACCAATAGCATGCATGGTTCCACTAGGAACAAAGAAGAAATCCCCAGCCTCAACTGGTACTTTTGTCAGTAAATTGTCCCAGTCACCGGCTTCTATCAAAGCCTTAAGCTCTTCCTTAGATTGCGCATTGTGTCCATAAATAATCTCTGAACCTGGCTCCGCGGAAATAATATACCAACACTCTGTCTTACCAAGCTCGCCTTCGTGTTCCATTCCATAAGCATCATCTGGATGCACTTGAACACTAAGCCAGTCATTAGCATCTAAAATTTTTGTCAATAGCGGGAATACTTTTTCCTTAGGATTACCAAAATAAGCAGGATTTTCTGCATAGACACGATCCAATTTCTGCCCCGCAAACTGACCATTTGAAATAGTTGAAACACCATTAGGATGAGCTGAAATTGCCCAATACTCACCAGTTGTTTCAGTTGGAATTTCATAATTGAAAATATCTCTTAATTTGGTGCCACCCCAAATTTTATCATGCATAAAAGATTCTAGGAAAAACGGTTCTGCCATTACAAGCCTCTTTTCTAAACTAATACTATAATATATCCATTATAGCATTTTTCACCTCTAATTGACCACTTTCGGCCAATTGACGCATCCAATAGCCTGATTTTTTCAGAGATTTGACCTGGTTATGGATGTTATTGGTAACCAAGCCATAACGATTTCGATAAGCATTAGCCCATGACCAACAATCAATCGGTGTCCACAAATGGTAGCCTAGGCAGTTACTACCTTCGCTGATACCTCGATGTAACCAATAGAGATGCTCAGTAATAAATTGAATTCGATAATCATCTTCAATCATGCCTTCTTCATTGAGGTAACGGTCTTCGCGAGAAACACCCATACCATTTTCGCTGATATACCATTGAATATTGTCATAGTTTTCTTGAATATCTTTGGCAATATCGTAAACTGCTTTTGGATAGATTTCCCAACCTTTGTCAACATTCATACGTGCCATAGGCATTTCGTAGGCTTGCCAGAATTTAGTTGGTAAGAAGTCAACAGCCAAGCTATTGTAAGAATATTTAGGGCGTTGAACACGATTTGGATGGTAGAAATTAACACCAAGAATATCAATAATATTATCTTTGATGATCTCTAACTCCTCTTGGCTGCTTTCCCAGAGAGCACCTTCTTTTTCTAAAAGGGCAACTAATTCTGCAGGAAATTCACCTTTACTACTTGCATCCATAAAGAGACGATTGTACCAAAGGTCGGCAATATGGGCTGCTTTAACATCTTCTGCTTCTTGACTAGCTGGATAAGCCGGGGTTAAGTTTAAGATAATACCAATTTGGCCATTCAAATCAAGGGCACGATATTTTGCGATAGCTTTACTACTAGCTAATTGGAGATTGTAAGCAACTTGAACAGCAGCTTTGCCATCGACACGTTTAGGGTAGTGGAATTGTTCTAAATAGCCACCCTCAACCACCACGAGGGGTTCATTGTGCGTAAACCAATATTTAACACGGTCACCAAAAAGTTGGAAACATTTTTCCGCAAAACCAGCAAATAAGTCTACCACATGCTTGCTTTCCCATCCACCATACTTATGCAATAATTCTACTGGAATATCAAAATGATGGAGTGTAAAGAAAGGAGTAATTCCTTGAGCAATAAATTCATCAATAACCGCATTATAGAAGCCTGCTGCTTCCTCATTAACAGTATTTGTCTCTAGGTCATCAATTAAGCGTGACCATTGAATAGAAGTTCTCACTGTATTAAGACCACAATCTTTCATCAATTGGATATCAGACTTATAATCATAATAAAAGTTTGAAGCTGTATCTGGCCCTACATGGTTATAAAAATCTTGAGGGGCAATATCATACCAGTAATCCATGACATTTTGGTGTTGTTTTTTAAATGAGCCTTCTGATTGAGGACCACTTGTTGCTGCACCCCACCAGAATTTTTTTGGAAATTCTAATTGTGTCATCTTATCTCTCCTTTTTTTAAAAAAGGAGTTGGAAATTGCTTCCAACTCCATTATCAAGTCAATTAAATTTTTTCAGATTTATCTACCATTTTAAGGAATGGGAACCAAATCAAGCCAATCACCACAACTTGAACCAGTTGCAATAATGAACCCATAATAGAGTTGGTTGCTAAAAATCCTGAAATGAAAATTGGCATTGTCCAAGGAACTTGAGCCCCTGTTGTAAGTGGTACTAAACCACTTGCAAAACCAAGGTAGGCAACGATAACTGAAACGATTGGAGCCAATAACCAAGGAATAAAAATACTTGCATTCATCACGATTGGTAGACCAAAAATAACTGGTTCGTTTACGTTGAAGATACCAGGTCCTAAGGCAAAACGTCCAACTTCTTTATATTGTTTGCTCTTCATAATGAAAGCCATCATTAAAACAACAATTAAGGTTGACCCTGAACCACCTAAACCAACGGTAAAGGTATCCATAAATGATTTGGTAACGATATGACCATGTTCTGCTAAAGCTGCTGCACCTTGTTTTGTCAATTCGGCGTTGTCTAACATGTTAGTTTGCCAGAATGGTTCAAATACTGAGTTAACAATAACTTGTCCATGAAGACCAAAGAACCATAAGAATTGAACAAAGAAGAGGGCAACAATGGTTGCTGGTAAACTAGTTCCTAAACCAGTCAATGGTTTTTGAATGAGATTGTAGATAACATCATGAAGGTTAGTATGGAAAAGTGAGACCATGAGAGCATTCACAATCAAGAAAACCATTAAGGTTCCAAGTGCTGGAATTAAGGCTGAGAATGATTTTGAAACAGCTGGTGGCACACTTTCAGGCATTTTAATCGTGAACCCACGTTTTGTTAAATAAGCAAAAAGTTTAGCTGCAATAAAGGCTGCGATGATGCCTAGGAACATTCCTTTAGCCCCTAAACGATCTAAGCTAAGTGCTCCATTGGCTTGAGCGGCCACTTTGCCATCACCACCTAAGACGTCAAAGAAAAATGGTGTCAAAATTAAGAATGAAGACAAGGCAACGACTGCTGAGTAAATCCCTTCTTCAAGTTCTTCTGATTTGGCCATGTAGTAACCAATACCAAGGGTTACGAAGATGGTCATGATTGACATGGTTGCACTTTGACCATTACCAAAGAGGTTTGAAAATTGAGCTTTTAAGCTATCTGGCCAGAATGGTAGATTATTGAAAACGACGATCAATGATCCAAACATTGTTAGTGGGAAAGATAACATAAAAGCATCACGAAGAACTAATAAATATTTATTGTTCCCTAAAACTGTTGCTACTGGTAATATCTTTTCACTTAGCATATCCATAAATTTATTCATGGTAATCTCCTTTTACTAGTGACTAGTATTTATTTGTAAGAATAGTATACCATTTATGAAATTTATTTCAATAAGTTTTTCAAAATAAAATTTATTTTAAATTTTGATTGACATAGGCTGCTAGAATTTCTGACAAAATCAGGAAGAGGGAACGGTTATCCAATTGATAAAAATCTCCAGAGGGATTGCGTAGTTGCATGACATTGGAAGGCAGAACAATTAATTCTGTTGCATACTGTCTGATGTAGGGACTATCGACCATTGTAACGATGATGACCTGACAGCCGACGGCCTTAGCCGCTTCAAATAATTCTTCAAAATCCTTGTTACCTGTTACAGTATAAAAAAGAAGGACATGTTCTTTTGTCAGGGTTCTAGACAGGTAATACATTTTCGTTTTACTGGTAATGCTTTCCGTATATTTGTCCTGATAGAGAAGGGAATAGACCAATTGTTCAGCACTTAGACCAGAACTCCCGATACCTAAAACCTTAATGAGGTCAGATGAGGCCAATATTTTAGCAATCCGCTGCAACTGCGCCTCATCCAAATGGCTTTCTAACAAGGTAATATTATCCCGGTAATTGTTTAAAACCTTAGACATGATTTTTTTGCCTTGGCCTTGAGGTTCTTTCTGACTTTTATGCGACGCTTCTTCTAATCCTATTTTTAAATCTGGCAGACCCTTGTAACCAATTTTTTTAGCAAGGCGAACCAAGGCTGCCGGTGAAGTTTCAATCAATTGGGCAGCATCTTGAACATTATGATTAATCAGATAATCTGGATGTTCTAATAAACAGTTGGAAATCTTTTTATCAGTCTTGGTTAAGTTGGTGAAATTTACTGAAATCCGTTCTTTAAAATCCATCTTTATTCCTTTATTCTCTTGTTTTCTTACCTTTTAGCTTAACATCTCTCTGCTAGAAAGAAAAGACAAAACTTCCTAAAAGGCTATTTTAGGAAGTCTGTCAAATTTAGTTTTCAGCGGCAGCTTTGGCTAAGGCAAAGTTACCAAGTGTTGCGGAGCCATTATTCTCAATAGCAGGGGTAACAATATAAGATTTAAGATCAGGCACTGGTAGATAGCCGTTAAGCAGCTCTACGAATTGACAGTGAACTCTATCAACCATATGTGCTTGAGCCATAACGCCACCACCGAATACAATGACCTCTGGGCGATAGAGCATGGTTGCTTGAAGGGCCGCTTGCGCAATATAGAAGGCCTGAATATCCCAAACTGGTGAATCCATTGGAATAAGCTCTCCTTTAATACCAGTTCTAGCTTCTAAACTTGGTCCTGCGCCCATCCCTTCGAGACAGCCCTTATGGAAAGGGCAAACTCCAGTAAAACCATTTTCAATATCAGTCGGATGAGCCATAACATAGGTATGACCAGCTTCTGTATGCCCCATACCGCCAACAAATTGACCATCTTGAATAGCTCCAGCCCCAATTCCAGTACCGATTGTGTAATAAACTAGGCTATCGACACCTGACCGAGCCATCATTTCACCATAGGCTGAACTATTAACGTCTGTCGTGAAATACATAGGCAGTTTAAGGGCATTTCTAAGACCACCCAACAAATCAACATTAGCCCATCCTGGTTTTGGAGTGCTGGTAATATAGCCATAAGTGGCTGAATCAGGGTCAATATCAATAGGACCAAACGAGCCAATGCCTAAACCTACTAAATCTTTAGCAAAAGGCTTGAAAAAGGCAATGCAATTGGCAATAGTCTCTTGCGGATTAGTCGTTGGAAACTGCGTCTGTTCAATAACGCTAAAGGAATCATCACCAATAGCGCAGACAAATTTAGTACCACCCGCTTCAATACTTCCATACAATCGTGTCATTAAAATCTCCTTCATAAAAACGTCTTCTTGCTTAATATTATAGGGAAAAGCTTTTCTGAAAGCAAGACTAGTTTCTCTTTTTACTTTGGGAAAATCGCCAGCTAAAAAGGCTAGAAAGACTAGCCCCTTTTTTATTTGACTGCTAACAAGTCTTGACCTGAAGCCACCTGACCCTGTGCCAAAACAGAGACACTTTGATAATCCGTTGAGTTAGTGACAATAACCATCGTAGTATCATCAAGTCCAGCCTCAGAAATTTTAGCCGAGTCAAAAGTGGCTAGCAAATCGCCTTTGTTAACCATCTGACCAACTGTGACTTTTGCGTCAAAGCCAGTTCCTGCCATAGAAACCGTATCAATACCAATGTGAATTAACACTTCTGCACCATTGACTGATCTAATTGCGAAAGCATGTCCAGTTTCAAAGGCAACTTCAACTTTACCGTCAACTGGAGCATAAACAGCTTGTTCACTAGGTTTAATAGCGACACCTTTACCCAATGCTCCTGATGCAAAAACAGGATCTGAAACGGCATCTAAATTTAGAACTTCACCAGCTAAAGGTGCTACAAGCACTTCTTCTTCAGCTTCAACAGCATCAGAAACTAAAGCTGGAGTTTCAGACTTTTTTACAGGTGTTTCCTCAACTTCATCTTCAAATCCAAAGAAGTAAGTAAGCATGAAACCAGCCGCAAAAGATACAGCCACCATGATAAGGTAAGAAATTAATTGTCCATTTAAATAGAGTAGGGTACCAGGAATAATGGTAATACCAAAACCAGTTCCAGCTAGGCCAAGAAGGGAAGCTGTTGCCCCACCGATAGCTCCTGCAACAAGTGAAAGGAAGAAAGGTTTACGGTAACGTAAGTTAACCCCAAAAATAGCTGGTTCAGTAATACCTAGGAAGGCAGAAAGTGCAGCTGGGAAAGCTAGAGCTTTCAATTTAGGATTTTTAGTTTTAACACCAACGGCTACTGTTGCTGCTCCTTGAGCAGTCATGGCAGCTGTAATAATGGCATTGAAAGGATTTGATCCATTATGAGCAATTAATTGTGATTCCAATAAATTGAAGATATGGTGAACACCAGAAACGACAATAATTTGATGAACCCCACCAATAAGTAATCCAGGAAGACCAAATGGTAAATCTAAAATAGCATTTGTCCCAATAAGAATATAATTTTCAACAACGTGGAATACTGGACCAATAACAAACAAGCCAAGAATTGACATGACTAATAAAGTCACAAATGGTGTTACCAATAAATCAAGTACTTCAGGAACATATTTACGGACAAATTTTTCAAATTTCGCACCGATAATACCGATGATGAAGGCCGGTAATACTGAACCTTGTAAGCCGACGACCGGAATAAAATCAAAGAAAACAGTTGCTTTGACGTCACCACCAGAGGCAACTGCCCAAGCATTAGGAAGGGAACCGGAGATTAGCATGAACCCTAAGACAATACCGATGACGGGATTACCACCAAATACTCGGAAAGTTGACCAGACCACTAAGGCTGGAAGGGCGATGAAGGCTGTATCTGTTAAAATTTGTGAATAAACATTTAAGTCTTCAGGCAAAGTAACACCTAAAGCTCCTAACAAACCACGAAGTCCCATAAAAAGACCTGTCGCAACAATTGCTGGGATAATAGGAACAAACACATCACCGAAAGTACGCACTGAGCGTTGGAACCAGTTACCTTGTTTAGCAGCTTCTGTTTTCATTTCAGATTTTGTCGAAGTTGGTAGCCCTAAAGCAACAACTTCATCATAGATTTTATTAACTGTACCTGTTCCAAAAATCATTTGATACTGACCAGAATTGAAGAAAGCACCTTTTACTTTTTCAATATTCTCTGCTTTTTCCTTATCAATTTTATCTTCGTCAACGACCATCACGCGCAAACGGGTCGCACAATGAGCTACACTTTTAACATTATCACGTCCACCTAAGGCTTCGATAACATCTTTTGCAATTTCTCTATTATCCATCCTTGTAAAAATCTCCTTTATTTTTTTGATAGCTTTTTTGCCATCTCTTGACTATCATTTTATCAGCTTAGGAAAATATGTCAAGCGTTTGACAGAAAATAATTTATTTACTGCAAAAATGTTGATTTTTAGAAAGAAAACGTTTAGTATAGAACTAAGACTACAAAAGGAGTATCTGCCATGAATTTACCACAAGAGGTTCGCTATCGACCCTATCAGGAATGGACAGAAGATCAATTCTTACAGATAAAAAACAAGGTTGCCCAATCCCCTTGGCATGCCAACTATCATAGTGAACCACAAACAGGTTTGCTCAATGACCCTAATGGTTTTTCTTATTTCGATGGAAAATACCACCTCTTCTACCAAAATTGGCCCTACGGTGCTGCGCATGGTTTGAAACAATGGGTTCATATGACTTCAGAAGATTTAGTTCACTTTGAAGAAAGCGGTACAAAATTGCTTCCCGATCATGTTAACGATGCACAAGGTGCCTATTCCGGCTCTGCCTATGCTGTTGATGACAAATTATTTCTTTTCTATACTGGTAATGTCCGTGACCAAAATTGGGTCCGCGACCCAAGACAAATTGGTGCCTACATGACCAAGGATGGCCAGATTGAAAAATGTTCTCAGGTCCTTATTTCCCAACCAGAAGACGTGACCGAACACTTCCGTGACCCGCAAATCTTTAAATACCAAGAGCATTTCTATGCGATTGTTGGTGCCCAAAACCATGAACAAAAAGGCTTTATTAAACTTTATAAAGCAGTCGCTAATGATGTTGAAAATTGGAAGTTTGTGGCCGATTTGGATTTAGGTCGACAGGCTAGCGAGTATATGGTTGAGTGTCCCAACTTAGTTTTTGTGAATGAAAAACCTATACTCATATACAGCCCTCAAGGCCTCAGCAAAGATGAGTTAAACTATGATAATATTTATCCCAACACCTATCAAATCTTTGACACCTTTGATCCTGAAAAGGGGCAACTTATAGGTGACGCTCCTTTACAAAACCTCGATTTTGGCTTCGAGGCCTATGCTACACAAGCCTTCAATAGCCCCGATGGCCGAGCTCTTGCTGTCTCTTGGATTGGTTTACCAGATGTGGACTATCCAACTGATGACTATGATTACCAAGGAGCCCTCAGTCTCGTCAAAGAATTGACCATAAAAGATGGCGTCCTCTATCAGAAACCAGTCTCAGCTATGAGCAACTTACAAGGACAAGCTCAAATCCTCGAAGAAAAAAATACTACAACAAATTCCTATCACTTACAAGTAACCATTCCAGCTCAAAGTCAAAAAGAACTGCTACTTATGGCCGATGCCTACGGCAATGGCTTCGCAATCGCAGCTGATACGGTAACAGGCACTTTGACATTGGACCGCAGCAAGACCAAACATGGCTTCGCGGAGGCATATGGAACAAAGCGTTCTTGCCAAATACCCAAAGAAGATGTTACACTTAATATCTACGTAGACCAATCAATCATCGAAGTATTTGTAAACGATGGACAGGCTGTCTTAACCAGCCGCTACTTCCCAGAAAATGGTGCTTCTGCTATTTTGATGCCAAAAGGCAAGGTTGATGGTCATTACTATGAAATGAGGTAATAGGGTGGTCGCAAAATTAACCGATGTGGCTGAATTAGCCGGTGTCAGTCCGACAACAGTCTCACGCGTCATTAATAAAAAAGGCTATTTATCACAAAAAACCATTGATAGGGTACAAGCTGCCATGCGTGAATTGGGCTATCAACCCAACAATTTCGCCCGCAGTTTGCAAGGAAAATCAGCCAAATTAATTGGACTGATTTTCCCAAATATCTCTAATATTTTTTATGCCGAGCTGATTGAGTATTTAGAAATTGAACTCTTCAAAGCAGGCTACAAAACCATCATCTGTAACAGTCAGCATGATCCGCAAAAAGAAAGAGAATATTTAGAAATGTTGGCTGCCAACCAGGTGGATGGTATCATTTCATCCAGTCATAATTTGGGGATTGACGACTATGAACGGGTTGAAGCTCCAATTGTTGCTTTCGACCGTAATTTAGCTCCTAATGTCCCAATCATTTCATCAGATAATTTTCAGGGTGGGCAGTTAGCTGCCCAAACCTTGCAACATTTTAAATGTCAAAAAATTATCATGATTACTGGTAACGATAACTCTGACTCCCCTACCGGTCTTCGTCAACTTGGTTTTTCTTACCAACTCAAAAAAACGGCTGAAATTATCAAACTTCCTAATCATTTATCAACCATTCGTCGTGAGATGGAAATCAAGTCTATCTTGGCCACCCGCAAACCCGATGGCATCTTTGCTTCCGATGACCTAACAGCCATCTTAATTATGAAGGTTGCTAAACAAATGGGACTCTCCATTCCTGAAGAGTTGAAATTGATTGGTTACGATGGCACAGCTTTTGTCGAAAATTACTTCCCCCAACTGACAACCATCAAACAACCCATTCAAGAAATTGCAGCTCTTAGCGTTGAAGTTCTCATGAAACGGATTGCCAAAGAAAAAACTAGCAAGGACTACATCTTACCAATAACTCTCCTACCAGGAAAAAGCACCTAATAAAAAAGCATCTATTTCAATTGAAATAGATGCTTTTTCTTTAGTCTTCTTTTACGAACTGACTTAACAATCCATTAATAAACTTGGCTGATGTTTCGTCAGAATATTTTTTGGCAATTTCAATGATTTCATTTAATGCCACTCGGTCTGGTGTCTCATCAAAGAACTTAATTTCATAAAGTCCTAAACGTAACATGGTTCTATCTGATAAGGTAAGACGTTCAAGTGACCAACCTTGTTTAAGGTTGTCCTTGATAATCGCATCCAATTCGTCCTTGTGGTCCTTAACGCCATTAACCAAGGTTAATAGGAAGGCTGGGACATCTAAAGGTTGCTCTTGATCATAGTCTTTATCATAGTCATAGGCAAATTGCGATGACTCTAAAAAGTCACCCCCATGTTCCATATTAAATAGGGCCTGAAAAGCACGTTCCCGAAGATCTCTTCTGGAATCTTTAAAACTACTAGTCATCCAAGAAATCCTCTTCAAAAAGTGATTTCAAATCAGGTTTTGGTGTTTTTTCAGGTACAATTCCTTCAACATGGATGTTAACAGATGAGATAGTCACTTCTGCCATGTCATAGACAGCTGCTTTAACAGCTTTTTGAATAGCCACAGAAACAGTAGGTACTTTAACACCATACTGAAGATAAACATAGATATCAGCGGTTACTGTACCGTCTTCTTCGGTACGTAAGTAAACCCCTTTACCTAAACTAGCTTTATTAAAGCTATCTGACATTTTTTTGTTATGAAGTGAATAGACACCGTCAACCTGAGTTGCCGCAATGCCTGTGATGACTTCAAGAACGCGAGGTGAAATAACGATTTCACCAATATTTTCACTTAACATAGCATTTCCTTTCCTTTTCTCAACCCTTGTTGACAAAATCCTTAGGCACGAGAAACGTAAGTACCTTCAGTTGTATTAATAACAAGTTTTTGTCCAACTTCGATAAAGTCTGGAACGTTAACGACTAATCCTGTTTCAAGAGTAGCTGGTTTACCTGAACCTGTAACAGTTGCCCCTTTAATTGATGGTTGTGTTTCTGTAACGGTTAATTCAACAGTTGTTGGAACTGTAACACCAATCACTTCATCTCCGTAGAATTGAATTTTAACATCTGAGTTTTCAAGAATGTAAAGTAATTCTTGTTCAACATTAGCTACTGGAATTTCATACTGATCATAAGTATCAGTGTTCATGAAGTAAGCTGTGTCATCCATTTTGTATAGGTATTGAGCTGGAACTGTTTCAATAATAGCTTGCTCAAATTTTTCATCTGGACGGTAAGTTGTGTCAAAAGTTGAACCAGTACGAACATCACGTAATTTCATACGCATGATGGTGTTCCCTTTACCTGGTTTATGGTGACTTGCATCTAAAACACGAATTAATTTACCTTCAGCTTCAAATGTCATACCTGCTCTAAGCTTACTTGCTTCAATCATTTATTATTACCTCTTACTAAAATTTTATCACTTCATTCTACCACAAAAGTGCCTTTTACTCAAATCTTTTATGCCTTTACAAGACCTACTCAGACGCAACTCAGCCCTGCTCTGCTATTTCCCCAAAAAAGCTTAATCTTGGTCACTTCCCAAAGTTAGGATTGGCACATCATGCTGGACATAGGCTACTCCTTTTTTCTCCATCAGTTCAACAGCAAAGGGATGCATCCGGTAGTTGGATTTGTAGGTGATTTTCTTGATTCCTGCCTGTAAAAGAGCCTTGGTGCAGTTGATGCAGGGAAAATGGGTCACATAGATCTCGGTACCATCTGTCGATATCCCTTCTTTAGCACATTGAATCAAAGCGTTCATTTCGGCATGGACCGTCCGAATGCAATGGCCATCTTCCATGTAATGTCCGGCTTCGTCACAGTTATCAGTTGCTGAAACCCCACCGTTGTAGCCTGTTGCGATAATGCGGTTATCTTTTACTAGAACGGCTCCAACATAAGCCCGGTCACAGGTTGATCGTTTGGAAATCAATTCGGCATTGGCCATAAAATAGTCTTGCCAAGATAGTCGGTTTCCCATAGTAGTCTCCTTAAATGACAATTATTTCTTTAGGGGCCATGGTTAAGACCTGGCAACCCTCTTCTGTAATGACTAAATCGTCTTCAATGCGTAAGCCGTAGGCATTATCAATGTAAATCCCTGGCTCGTCAGTCACGACCATACCTGCTTCTAGGACCTTGTCTGATTTAGCGAAAAATGGATTCTCGTGGATATCCAGTCCGATACCATGTCCAATCCCGTGTGTGAAGTTGCTACCGTAACCCGCATTAACAATAATGTCACGTGGCACCTTGTCGAAGTCGGTAAAAGTCATGCCTGCACGCGCTTTTTCAATCAAAGCCTTATTGGCCCTAAGAACTACGTCGTAGATTTCCCGCTCCTGATCCGTCACATGGCCGACATGAATGGTCCGCGTCATATCACTAACATAATGGTCGTAATAGCAACCAAAGTCCATGGTTAAACTATCACCTGCTTGGATAACTTTGTTACTGGCTCTTCCGTGGGGCATTGCCGAGCGTTTACCCGATGCAGCAATGGTTTCAAATGAAACACCTGTTGCACCATATTTGCGCATTTGAAAATCTAAAAAATTTGCTAATTCCACTTCAGTCGTTTGCCCTGCTTTAATGTAGTCCAAAGCGTCAATAAAGGCCTTATCTGAAATGGAACAGGCTTTAGCAATGGTCGCAATCTCACTGGCATCTTTGATTTGACGTATGGTTTCAACCAAGCCATTTTGAGCAAGCAAAGTAACCTTACCAAAATTTGCTTCTAAGGATTGATAGAAGGCAAAAGTCATGTCATTTTCAAATCCTAGGCGAGTGACTTTATCCTCTAGCAAGAAGTTGACAATTTCTTTTAATGCTGTTCTGGTTTCAATAATATCGTAACCAGTAACGGTTTCTTTAGCCATTAGCGTATAGCGAGAATCGGTAAAAAAGAGACAACGTTTTGCAGAAATATAAAGAGTGGCTGCCGTTCCGGAAAAGCCCGTTAAATAATAGATATTAGTGAGGTTAGTCACTAAAAAGCCATCTAGTCCAGCCTCCGCAATTAAATCCTGGCATTTTTGCAATCTTTGTTGGTGAATCGACATGAGTTTCTCCTTTTACAGTCTTAACTTTCTTAAGTTTACCATGATTTCAAAGGCTTTTAAAGTCTTTTCCTAAAAGCGTCAAAAAAGCGATGACTTGCATCATCACTTTTAATTATCTCTTATTTTGCAAATGAATTAACTATTGCAATAGTTTATGTTTGAGGTATTGACCAGTGAAGCTAGCTTCAACTTGAGCGATTTCCTCCGGTGTTCCGGTCGCAATGATTTGACCACCGCCAATACCACCTTCAGGTCCCAAATCAATGATATGATCAGCTGATTTGATAACATCTAAATTGTGTTCAATGACCAGGACGGTATTACCGTCGTCAACAAAGCGTTCAAGAACGGTTAGTAAGCGCGCAATATCATCGGTATGCAACCCTGTCGTTGGTTCATCCAAAATATAGAGGCTCTTACCTGTTGAGCGCTTGTGCAATTCACTAGCTAACTTCATCCGTTGTGCCTCACCACCAGAAAGGGTTGTGGCTGGTTGCCCTAAGGTCACATAGCCAAGACCAACATCCTTAATGGTTTGGATTTTACGGGCAATTTTAGGAATTGGTGCGAAAAATTCTAAGGCATCATCTACTGTCATGTCCAAGATTTCTGAAATATTTTTGTCCTTGTAATGGACTTCTAAAGTTTCGGAGTTATAGCGACGACCATGACAGACTTCACAAGGAACGTAAACATCTGGTAAGAAGTGCATTTCAATCTTGATGATCCCATCTCCAGAACAAGCTTCACATCGTCCACCCTTAACATTGAAGGAGAAACGACCTTTCTTATAGCCACGAATTTTAGCCTCATTCGTTTGGGCAAATAGGTCACGAATGTCGTCAAAAACACCGGTATAAGTGGCTGGATTTGAACGTGGTGTCCGACCTATTGGACTTTGGTCAATGTCGATCAGGCGATCAATATGTTCAATCCCTTCAAAGCCTTTATGTTTACCCGGTTTTTCAGAGTTACGATTGAGTTTTTGGGCAACGACTTTTTTCAAGATACTGTTGATTAAAGTAGATTTACCAGAACCCGATACCCCAGTGACTGCAATAAATTTCCCAAGTGGGAAACGGACATCAACGTTTTGAAGATTGTTCTCAGAAGCCCCTTTGATTTCAAGGAAGCGTCCATTGCCTGTCCTTCTTTCCAAGGGTACTGGAATATATTTTTTACCTGACAGGTACTGTCCTGTAATGGATTTTTTATTTTTAGCGACCTGTTTCGGTGTTCCAGAGGCAATAATTTGACCCCCAAATTCACCGGCACCAGGACCCACATCAATTAACCAGTCTGCTTGCATCATGGTGTCCTCGTCATGTTCAACGACAATCAGAGTATTTCCCAAATCACGCATTTTTTTCAAGCTTTCAATCAGACGATCATTATCTCTTTGGTGTAAACCAATTGATGGTTCATCTAGGATATAGAGGACACCAGACAGATTGGAACCAATTTGTGTCGCTAAGCGAATACGCTGGCTCTCTCCACCAGACAAAGTCCCAGCAGCACGAGACAAGGTTAAATAATTTAAACCAACATTATTCAAGAAAGTCAAACGGTCATGAATTTCCTTAACAATGGGACGAGCAATGGTGCTTTCATTTTGGCTTAAGGTTAGACCTTTTAAGAGTTGCAAATGGTCGGCAATGGAAAGATCTGAGATTTGGCCAATATTAGGCCCATCTTCTCCTCCAACATGAACACAAAGCGCCTGATCATTTAAACGGTAGCCATGACAAGCGGTACAAGTCAAGGCATTCATATAGGCTCGCATGACAGTTCGCGTGTATTCGCTGTTGGTTTCATGGTAACGACGATTAACATTGGTAACCACACCCTCAAATGTGATATCTATATTGCGTTCGCCACCAAAATCATTAACGTAGTGGAAATGGAATTCCCGGTCACCTGAACCATATAGAACAATTTCTTTTTCTTGGTCAGTCAAGTCTTGATATGGGGTGTCCATATCAATGTCAAAGGCCGTCATAGCTTGTTCCAGCATGGTTGGATAGTAGTTAGAAGAGATGGGATTCCAAGGAGCCAAAGCCCCTTCTCTTAAAGTCTTGCTTGGATCAGGAATAACCAAATCCATATCGACTTCCAATTTAATTCCTAAACCGTCACAAGTTGAACAGGAACCAAATGGCGCATTAAAAGAGAAGAGACGTGGTTCCAATTCAGGAACGGTAAAGCCACAGATGGGACAAGAATAATGTTCTGAAAATTGAAGTTCGTTGCCGTCCATAGTATCAATAATCAAGTAACCATCGCCAAGGCGTAAAGCTGCTTCAATCGAATCAAAAAGGCGACTACGAATACCCTCCTTATTAACCAAACGGTCAATAACCACCTCAATATTGTGCATCTTACTTTTTGAAAGTTCTGGTACTTCGGCAATGTCATAGATGTCGCCATCAACACGCACCCGTACATAACCATCTTTTTGAATTTTTTCAAAGATATTTTTATGCTGTCCCTTTTTCCGACGAACAATAGGAGACAAGATTTGCATCCGTGTTCTTTCCGGCAGTTCCAGAACCTGCTCGACAATCTGCTCAACAGATGAAGCCGTAATCGCACCATGTCCATTCACACAATAAGGTGTTCCCACACGTGCATAAAGAAGACGCAAATAATCATTGATTTCAGTAACAGTGCCAACGGTTGAACGAGGATTCTTACTGGTTGTTTTTTGGTCAATGGAAATAGCTGGGCTGAGACCATCAATAGAGTCAACATCAGGCTTTTCCATATTACCTAAAAATTGACGGGCATAAGCCGACAAACTTTCAACATAGCGTCGTTGCCCCTCAGCATAGATGGTATCAAAGGCTAAACTTGACTTTCCCGAGCCAGACAATCCTGTCACAACTACAAGTTTATCCCGAGGAATTTCCACATCTATATTTTTTAAATTGTGAGCTCGCGCTCCATGAATAATTAATTTATCTTGCATGTCTATGATGACCGATCTTTCTCTATACAGTTTTACTTATTATACCAAAATTTTCCATTATTCAGTTGCCCCAAACTCGAGCATTTGTAGTATAATAGGATAGTATTTAATTATAATTAGGGATATTACGTGTCACTATCAGTTTTCAATCTTTTTTCAAAAATTTTCAAAGACCGTTTCCCAAAAGCAATACGACATTTCAAAAAAGGAGGGCTTGTCATGAAACAAATGTTTCTTTCATCAGCAATTGAATTTAAAGAAATTGAAACATTCGAGCCAGGGGCTTGGATTAAATTGGTAAACCCTTCCCAGGAAGAGTCTCTTGAAATTGCTGATCAATTTGACATTGATATTGAAGACTTAAGAGCCCCATTGGATATTGAAGAAACATCTCGTATCGCTGTAGAAGATGACTATACACTGATAATCGTAGACGTTCCCGCTTATGAAGAGCGAAATAATAAAAGTTATTATGTAACAGTTCCCTTAGGTATCATCGTGACCGAACAAGCTGTTATTACCACTTGTTTAAATGATTTAACCCTTTTTGACCATTTTCACAATAAACGGGTTAAAAACTTTTATACCTTCATGAAAACCCGATTCGTTTTCCAAATCTTATACCGCAACGCTGAGCTCTTTCTAACCGCACTGCGATCAATCGACCGCCAGAGTGACCGTTTGGAAGCACAGCTTGAGAAGGCAACTCGTAATGAAGAACTTGTTGACATGATGGAACTTGAAAAATCCATTGTCTACTTGAAAGCCTCCCTCAAATTTAATGAACGAATCGTCAAAAAACTGTCCAGTTCTACTTCTTCCCTAAAGAAATACATCGAAGACGAAGATTTGCTTGAAGATACCCTGATTGAAACCCAACAGGCCATTGAGATGGCCAGCATTTATGAAAATGTCTTGAATGCTATGACTGAAACAACGGCTTCAATCATCAATAACAACCAGAACACCATCATGAAAACCTTGGCACTGATGACCATGACCCTTGATATCCCAACGGTTATCTTCTCGGCTTATGGGATGAACTTCCAAAACAACTGGATGCCTTTCAATGATTTGGAGCATGGATTCTTCCTCATCGTCCTTATCGCTGCCCTGGGCTCATCAGGCGTTATCATTTATTTCTTACGTAAGAAATGGTTCTGATTGTGAGCCTAACTCACTTACTAGCACTAGGCAAAAGTATTATCGCCTTTTTCCTATCACGTCGTGATTCCTTTAGAAAACTTTACTCTATATAGCAGTCTGACGTGTCAACTTTTACATTATCAAATAATACAAACTGAATATATCGTTATTATCTTAAGGAGATATTATGGATTTGCAAAATCTAACTAAAAAAAACCAAGAATTTGTTCATATTGCTACTAATCGTTTGATTCAAGACGGAAAGTCTGATCAAGAAATCAAGGATATTTTAGAAGAAACTGTTCCAACTATTCTTGAAAAACAAAGACAGGGTATTCCTGCACGGACTTTTCTTGGGGCTCCAACTGCTTGGGCAGCATCATTTACGGATAAACCAATATACGGTCCAAATGATAACAAACGTCCTGAAGAAGCTCCTAAAAATACCAACCCTTGGTTAATGTGGTTAGATACTTCTCTAATCTTTATCGGAGTCGTAGCTCTCTTAAACGGTCTCATGTCTCTAATCAATCCAAACGCCAATACCAATGGCACAGGCTTAATTTCCCTATTAGCTCTTGGTTTCGGTGGTGGTGCTTCAATGTACGCAACTTACTACTTTGTATACCGTCATTTAGGCAAACCAAAAAGCGAACGTCCTGGCTGGTTTAAAATTATTGGCTCACTAGCATTAGCCATGCTAATCTGGGTAACCCTTTATTCAGCAACTGCTTTCTTACCAAAATCATTAAACCCACAATTACCATCAATTGTCTTAATCGTACTAGGTGCCATTGCATTAGCTGTTCGTTACTATATGCAAAAGAAATACAACATCCAAAACGCTATGTCAACACGTTAAATATAATAATTTAAAAGCAGTCCCAACTATAGATTTTACTCTAAGTTGGGACTGCTTTTAGAATTTCTAGAATACAAGAAAAAACAGCCCACATCCTCTGCTTGTCTTGTCTCAATTTTTTGAACACAAGAACCAAAGACCGACCCACTGGTTCTTTGGTTTCATTTACGACAGGCATAAGTGCCATTGCTCTAGTTTGATTGTATCTCGTCTTTGTCTTCGATACAATCACCTTCTTATTCGATAGCATCAAAAAAGAAGCCGAAAGGCTTCTTTGATTTAATCTTCGTTTACGTAAGGCATAAGTGCCATAACGCGAGCGCGTTTGATAGCTGTTGTTACTTTACGTTGGTTTTTAGCTGAAGTTCCTGTTACACGACGAGGAAGAATTTTCCCACGTTCTGAAACGAAACGGCTAAGAAGTTCAGTGTCTTTGTAATCAACATATTCAATTTTGTTAGCTGCGATAAAGTCAACTTTTTTACGGCGTTTGAATCCGCCACGACGTTGTTGAGCCATGTGTTTTCTCCTTTATAAATTATGATGTTAGGGTATTGGTGAGTAGTCATCCACTAAAATTTGAGAACAAGTCTTAAATTTACTTGGGGCACTCACACCCGCAATCGAATAATTACTTATTCGTTCAAACCCATTCTTAGAATGGTAGATCGTCATCTGAAATTTCCATTGGATTCGAATTTCCAAATGGACTTTCGTCGCGACCAAAGTTAGGTGTTTGTTGAGAAGGAGCTGAATAACTGTTATTTGATGAAGCATTATTATTAAAGCCACCACCATTATAAGAGTTAGATGAACCGCCTTCACGTGTAGCACGGCTTTCCAACATTTGGAAATTATCCGCAACCACTTCTGTTACATAAACACGTTGTCCTTGTTGATTTTCGTAGTTACGAGTCTGAATACGACCAGTAATTCCGATTAAGGCACCTTTTTTAGCCCAGTTTGCCAAATTCTCAGCAGGTTGGCGCCAGATAACACAGTTAATAAAATCTGCTTCACGTTCGCCATTTTGGCTCTTAAAGGTACGGTTAACAGCAAGGGTAAAAGTAGCTACTGCTACTTGGTTTGGTGTATACCGAAGTTCTGCATCCTTGGTCATACGACCAACTAGTACTACATTATTAATCATAAACTACCTTCTTACTTGTCTTAAGCGTCAAGTTTAACGATCATGTGACGAAGAATGTCACCGTTGATTTTTGAAAGACGGTCGAACTCATTAAGAGCTACTGCATCTTCAGCTTCAACGTTAACGATGTGGTAAAGTCCTTCACGGAAATCATTGATTTCGTATGCAAGACGACGTTTTTCCCAATCTTTTGATTCAACGATTGTAGCACCGTTGTCAGTTAAGATAGAGTCAAAGCGTGATACCAAAGCGTTTTTAGCTTCTTCTTCAATGTTTGGACGAATGATATAAAGAATTTCGTATTTAGCCATTGATATTTTCCTCCTTTTGGTCTAATGACCTACATCTTATGATATAGGTAAGTGAGGTATGCTCACAGAAAACTATTTTACCATAAACCATTTGAGAATACAAGAATTTTTTCCATAAATAAAGACACCCAATGCACACTTTGGATGTCTTCATTTTTACTTGTTTATGAATTTTATTATTTTACTAACGTCATATACTCCTTTCACTTTCATCTCATAAGGAGGTTATGGTTTCTTGTCCTTCCCTAAAGGAAGATTTTTTATATTTTAGAATAAAGTAATCTCCTTTCTTAATTATGAAATCTAAGGTCTTATTTATATGACAATTATGTTAATGAAACGATTTACATTGGTTTCACTCCTTAAGCTATTTTTTGCAATAGCCTAAAGTGTCTCCATTTTTGTATCTTGCAATGTTCATAAGATCCTCCTATAACTAGAAAAAAACTCAATCCCTGTGCGACAATAACAATAAAAATTTTCATTAATTCTTTTAACCTAAGTGACAATAACGACAAGGAGTGGGGAATAGCTTGGCAGATGACCAAGTCCCTTCTCCAAAAAAATCCTTTATTGTATAAATGGATTATCATCTCCCTTTTTAAAGTGGAGACTTTTCATAAAACTTATACTGTACAGAGCACTCCTTTGGCCAAATAACGCACTGACTAATAAGTTTACAGTGTGATCACATTGCATTGTTGTAAAATTGGTTTGCCTACCGTTGTTGGAGCTACTTAGTCTCCGTTTTTGTACCGCGCGACATGTAGTTTCATCATAAGAATACCTCCTATAAATCTGTGTCATATGTCATCCTTCTTTACACTTTCATTATAATGTAAGCGTTTGCTTTTGTCAATCAAATTTTTTTTTTGCCAATTTTTTCCTAGACGTTTCATCTTTTTTAAAAAGTCCAAAAACTTTGATACAATAAGACCATGTTAAATTTAAAAGATTATGGCATTGAGATGTGGCCAAGTGACAAAATCGCTGATTTTCGTCGGACACTCCTATCCTGGTATGACCAAGAAAAACGCGATCTGCCTTGGCGCCGAACAAAGAACCCCTACTTCATCTGGGTTTCCGAAATCATGCTTCAGCAAACTCAAGTCCAGACCGTTATCCCTTATTATGAGCGTTTCCTCAAGCTTTTTCCGACTGTTGGGGAATTGGCAGTTGCTGACGAAGAGCCTTTGCTCAAAGCGTGGGAGGGATTAGGCTACTACTCCCGTGTACGAAATATGCAGAAGGCTGCGCAACAAATCATGGAAGATTATGATGGGAAATTCCCATCAGACTATGAAGACATCGCCAAATTAAAGGGTATCGGCCCTTACACTGCAGGCGCAATTGCTAGTATAGCCTTTAATTTACCGCAACCAGCCGTTGATGGCAATGTCATGCGGGTCATGGCTAGACTTTTTGAAGTAGACTATGATATCGGCGACCCCAAAAATCGCAAGATTTTTCAGGCTATCATGGAAGCCTTAATTGACCCTTCCCGTCCTGGTGACTTCAACCAAGCCCTTATGGATTTGGGCACCGATATCGAGTCAGCTAAGAATCCCAAACCCGATCAATCGCCAATTCGCTTTTTCTGCGCAGCCTATTTCCATGGGACCTATGACAAATACCCCATCAAAGAGCCTAAGAAAAAACCGCGTCCAATCGAAATACAGGCTTTAATTGTGACCAATGACGTTGGTCAGTATTTGATTGAGAAAAATAATCAAGGTCGTCTTTTAGGGGGGTTCTGGTCATTTCCAATCATGGAGACCAACTTAGTCAGCCAGCAACTGGACCTTTTTGACAACAGAGACGATGAGGTCATGGAGCAGGTCTCAAAAAAAGCTGCTTTTGAGGCAGATTATGACCTTGAGGTTAAATGGTCACAGACCCAATTTCCTTTGGTCAAACACACCTTTAGCCACCAGAAATGGACCATTTCCATAGCAGAGGGCCAACTTCTTTCAAAAGGAGAAAGCCAGGGACGCCAATTGGCCTGGGTTAGCTTAGAAGAAATGTCCGACTACCCAATGGCCACCCCACAGAAAAAAATGTTGGAAACTTACATGAAAGAAAAGGCTTTGTTATAGCTAGCAAATTCACTTTTAAACATTAGCAAAACTTTTTAAATAATCAATTATTTTAAACAAAGAAAACTATCTTTACCTAAACGAATCTTCTTATTTTTGAATATTTTTCATCAAAATATACTGTGTTACCGATATGAATTTATCTCACGATCAACAGTGATCTTTCATTTGTAAATAAAGTAGTTTATTATCACCGCCCAACTAAACAGATAATACAATCAAATCATTTTCAATATTGTTGAATAGCAGAGAATGCGAGTGAAACGAGCCAAAACGATAATTTACCCCGTAGCAAAAACACCAGAAACTGATAGTTTCTGGTGTTCGGAAATCTTAAGAGAGAAATTATCCGGTGGATGATTTCTGCCAGAGCAAAAAAATTATTAAGCGAAGGGGCTTAAGATTTTGTATGGAATTCCAAAGGAATTCGCTAGCGTCCGAGCTACCTAATTAAAATATCAAAATATTAATTAGATTTTTAATAATTTTTTTGAATGACATAAGAAAAAAGCTCCTCGAAGGGAGCTTCTTTTCTTATGCTAATTCAGCAATGATAGCTTTGATTTGGTCTTTGGTGTGAACACCAGCCACTTGTTTAACAACTTGTCCGTCTTTTTTGAAAAGAAGAGTTGGAATTGACATGATACCAAATTCACGCGCAGTGTTTGGATTTTCATCAACGTCCATTTTAAGAATTTTTAATTCATCTTCATCCATTTCTTGAGAAAGTTGTTCTAAGATTGGTGCTTGCATTAAACATGGACCACACCAAGTTGCCCAAAAGTCTACAAGGACTAATCCTTCTTTAGTTTTTTCAGCAAAAGTTGCATCTGTAACGATTTGTGTCATAATTTTTTCTCCGTTTCTTTCTAAATCATAAGTTTATTTTAGGGCAAATGTTTGGATAAAGCAAACATCTGCTACGGAAAAAGATAAACCCCTAAAGGTATCTGTTGTCTAACCTAAATTGGCTATGGTACAGCCAGATCCTCCAGCATTTTGAGGAGCATAGCCAAAACTCTTGACATGCTTGTTGCGACGTAAATATTTGGTAACGGCTTCACGGATAACACCTGTACCGATACCATGAATAATATCAACTTGACTCATATTGTTGACTAAGGCCTGGTCAATGAAGGCATCCAATTCCTGCATAGCTTCTTCATAGCGCTTGCCACGCAAATCAAGTCTGGCACGTGGACCAGCACTTGAAGAGCGTTTTACCACACTCATGGTTTGTTTCTTAGGTTTTGCTTCTTCTTCTTTGACTTTAACCAATTGGAATTCGTCTTCTTGCAAGGTCATTTTGATCAGGCCAACTTGAGCTTCCCACTTATTGCCCTTAACTTGGTTGACTAAGGTTCCTCTTTGGCCGTAGGCAGTTACGATGATATCATCGCCAACTTGTGGCGCCCGTAATTTCTTAGCTTTTTTAAGGACTTTATTTTTAGATAAATCTGCTGCTGGAACCAATTTCTTCAACTGGCTCTTAGCTTCAATGATTTCATGAGGCTTAATGGCTGCCTTGTCATGCAGTTTGGCTAGGATTGATTCGCTTTCCGCAAGAGCAAAATCAATAATTTCTTGGGCTTCTTGACTGGCTTTAGCAATTTCCTTGTCCTTGGCCATGCTAAATTCATTGTAAAGTTTTTTGACAGCACGGTTGAATTTAAGATTTTCTTGCTCAACTTCTTTGATGTGATCAAGGCGACGCCGACTTTGAAGCGTCTGTCTTTCAAGCTCTTCTATAATCCGATTGACGTCACTGTCGCCACCTGTCATCTGCTCGGCTTCATTCACAATCGTATCAGACAAACCAAGACGACGGGCAATTTCAAAGGCATTTGAGCGCCCAGGCACACCTTGCATGAAGCGGTAGGTCGGTTTCAGGCTCTGACTGTCGAACTCCATGCTGGCATTTTCCACAAACTCGGTCTCAATTCCGTAGGCCTTGAGCTCAGGATAGTGGGTGGTTGCCATAGTTTTGATTGCAGTCAGGCGCAGTTGCTCCAAAATAGCCATGGCTAGGCTGGCACCCTCTTGAGGGTCGGTACCGGCACCCAACTCGTCAAAGAGGACTAAACTGTCTTGATCGGCCTGATCCAAGATTTCCACGATGTGGGTCATATGACTTGAGAAGGTTGATAGGCTCTGCTCGATCGATTGCTCATCACCGATATCTGCAAAAATATGATTGAACACGGCAATGGTTGATCCTGGATCAGCTAAGATTGGTAGGCCTGATTGTCCCATGATTTGGGCTAATCCCAAGGTTTTCAACATGATTGTTTTCCCACCCGTGTTAGGACCAGTTATGACAATAACCGTTAACTGGCGCGCAAAATGCAAGTCGTTGGCCACCGGGTCCTTGATAAGCGGATGTCGAACATTCAATAATTTAAGCGATTTATCGGAAGAAATTTTCGGTAGACTAGCCTGATGGTCAATCATGTATTGGTATTTGGCTTTGACAAAGTCCAAATGCCCAATCAACCAAGCATTGTTAGCCATAGCCCGACTATGGGGGCGTAACATATCTGATAGGGCTCTAAGAATGCGGCTGATTTCATGTCGTTCGTCAGCCTGTAATTGAGTGATTTCTTCATTTAGTTGAACCAAGGCTCTTGGTTCAATATAGACGGTATTCCCAGATGCCGAAATATCATGGACTACCCCTGCCACTTTATTCCGATAAGTATTTTTGACGGGTAGGACACTGCGGCCATTCCGGCTAGCAATTAAGGACTCTGACAGATAGTCACTTTGTTTTTTTAGGATATCTTGTAAGAGCTGTCTCACTTGATTTTCGCTATCCGTCATTTTGTGGCGAATTTTTTCTAATTCTGGGCTAGCGAAGCTCTCGACAAATCCGCCATCATTGATAGCTTGCAAGGAACCTTGGAGCTGGGGAAAAGTTTCTATTTTTTCAAATAGACGCTTTAAAACAAATAATTCAATATTTTCCAAGTTTTGATAGAAACGACTGACTTCAGCAGAAATCATTAAAAGTCTCTTGATATCAAGCAGTTCTTGAATACTGAGGTCGGCTTCTAATTCTAAGCGGCGAATGCTCTCTGTCAAATCGTTTAAGCCACCAATACTGAAGTGGTGATTTTCAACAAAGATGGCAGCCATTTCATCAATTTCACTGAAATAGTCCTGAATTTTCTCTTTTTGTTGACTGGGTTCTAATTGTTGCAACTCTATTTTGGCTTGTGCCGTTTGCAAGTATGGCTGGAATTGTTCCTTGACTTTGGCAAACTCGAGCTGCTCTAAAATTCTATTATTCATGTTTATTATTATACCTCAAATAGATGTTTCTGGTTCTATGAAAAAAGACCAGAAATGCACCTTCTGATCTTAAATAACTTGGTCAATCCACAGATAGTGAATCAAGGATGTCATTGGTGGGCAGTGGGCTACCAGTACATTAACTAGAAAATGATGAGATAGTTGTTCCTGAACTGCTGGCATTGGTATAGTTGCTAGAACCGAAAAAATCATGGAAAAGACCATCATTCCTACAAAAACAGCTAAGACACCACTAATGATTTGATATTTGATATCTGTAAAATAGTCGGTAGGAAAGAAATGAACAAATACCCCAATCAAGCGAACAATACCGTAGACCAATAAAAAAATAGCAATAAAAGCAATACCGGCATAATAGACCTTACCTAACTCAAAAACGTTGACGTCTTTGAAGAAAGCCATTTTAGTGCCTTCAATGGGATTAGAGTAGGGTACCCAAAGGGCGATTTTTTGAGCCAAGCTTTGGTAGTGATTTTTGGCTACAAAAAGCGAAACTAGCGCACCAATAAAATAAAAGGACTGTAAAAGAATACCTCTACTATAGCCAATATAAAAGAGCCAGAGTAGAATCAGAAAAATGAGTAAGGAAACCATAATTATTCCTCATTCATTCCAGCAAGATTAGCCTTTTCTTGAATACCAACTACTGTTTTCTGACGTAATTCACTGATTTCTTTTTCTAATTTTTCTACTTCGATTTCACGACTTAATTGTGTTGATAATGAATTGATTGCCATCAAAATAGCGACTGTTTCATTATCAGCCTCTGGTAATCGCGCCTTTATGGCATTATATTTTTCTCTTGCTACATGCTCAACTTCTTCCATAAAGAGATTATCTTTGTCAGTTGTTAAGGTTAAATTTTTTTCACCAAAGGTAAATTTAAAACGATTATTACTTTTCATAGGTACACCTCTTTTTAGCATTATACCGCATTTTCAGCCATTCGTAAAATAACAACATTTGAAAGAAAGTAGTATTTGATTTCGCATTGACCTCTTTTTTATGATAAAATATTTGCTATGGAAACTATTGTTGTAAAACTGCAAAATAAAGACATTAATAAGGTCACTCAGCAGTTAAAAGCCTATCAAATCAGCAATCCTAGTCAGTATGTTACCCTAGCTGCTAAGTATAAGTCAGTCACCTGCCTGTTATACAGTTCTGGAAAACTTGTCTTACAAGGAAATCAGGCTCAAGAGGTGGCTCAAGAGCTTGGTCTGAAAATAGACCTACCAAGTCAGGAAATGACTTCTAAAAACCAAAATCTGCCTCTTATCGGTACTGATGAGGTTGGTAATGGTTCTTACTTTGGCGGTCTTGCTATTGTCGCATCATTTGTCCAGCCAAAAGACCATGCTTTTTTAAAAGAATTGGGTGTTGATGATTCCAAAACGCTTAATGATGCTAAAATAAGGTTGATAGCTCCAATCTTAATGGAAAAAATAAAGCATAAAGCCTTGTTACTATCACCTCAAAAATACAATCAAATGGTTGGTCCTGATAAGCCTTATAACGCAGTTTCGGTAAAAGTTGCCCTTCATAATCAGGCTATTTTCCTCTTATTAAAAGAGGGCGTGAAAGCTGAAAAAATTATTATCGATGCCTTTACGACTTCTGGAAATTATCAAAAGCACTTAAAAAAGGAAAAGAATCATTTTCAAAATCCAGTGACTTTGATTGAAAAAGCCGAAGGACAATTCTTGGCGGTTGCTGTTTCTTCCATCATTGCTCGCAATCTCTTCTTAGAAAATCTCGATCTACTCAGTCAAGAATTAGGTTACAAATTGCCTAGTGGGGCAGGTCAGGCTTCTGATAAGGTTGCTAGTCAATTACTAAAAGCCTATGGCATGAAGGCTTTAGAATATAGTGCCAAATTACATTTCGCAAACACTCAAAAAGCAATCGCTTTGAGTCATAAATAAAAAGGAGTATTATGAAAAACCTAATCAAAGAATGGGGTCTCTTCACCCTCTTCATCTTAGTCTTTGGCATCTCACGTTTATTCTTTTGGCAACCCGTTAGAGTTGATGGCCATTCAATGGATCCAACTCTTGCCCACAATGAACGCCTTATTGTCTTAAATCATACCAAGATTGATCGTTTTGATATGATTGTCGCAAAAGAAGAAGAAAATGGTCAGGTAAAAGAAATCGTTAAACGTGTCATTGGTTTGCCTGGTGATACTATTTCATACAAAAACGATACTCTTTACGTTAACGGTAAAAAGAAAAAGGAACCTTACTTGAAAGAATACTTAGCTGCTTTTAAAGAGGATAAACTCAACAAAACCTATTCTTACAACCCCCTCTTTCAAGAGCTAGCAAAAAATGCTAATGCCTTTACTATTGATAGTTCAGGTCAAACAGAATTTACAGTCAAGATCCCTCAAGGCCAATACTTCTTATTAGGAGATGACCGTATTGTCTCTCGCGACAGTCGTGAAGTCGGAACTTTCAAAAAAGAAGCTTTTATCGGAGAAGTGAAATTCCGTTATTGGCCATTAAATCAAGTTAATTTATTCAACTAAAAATATCCTGCCCCTGGCAGGTTTTCTATTATCTGCTTTAGAAAGGCTCCCACATGGAATATTTTTTCTCAGGAACCATTGATCGGATTATTTTCGAAAATGCCAGCAACTTTTTTAAAATCCTTTTGCTTGAAGTCGAAGATACTGACAGTGATTTTGATGACTTTGAAATCATTGTGACCGGTACTATGGCTGATGTCATGGAGGGGGAGGATTACACCTTCTGGGGCCAACTGACCCAACACCCCAAATACGGTCAACAGTTGAAATTGAGTCGCTACCAAAAAGCTAAACCCACTAAATCCGGCCTGGTTAAATACTTTGCAAGTGATCACTTTAAAGGAATTGGTAAAAAAACAGCCGAGAAAATTGTTAGCCTTTATGGTGACAATACCATCGACAAAATCCTTGACGACCCTAGCCAGTTAGAAACGATTACTGGCCTCTCAAAATCTAATCGTGAAGCCTTTGTTAACACCTTAAAACTCAACTATGGTACCGAACTGATTATCGCCGGCCTTGTCGAACTGGGTATCTCCAACCACTTTGCCTTCCAGATTTACGACGCTTATAAAGAAGAAGCTCTCGAGAGGGTCAAAAGTAATCCTTATCAATTGGTGGAAGATATCCAGGGAATAGGTTTCAAACTGGCTGACAATCTGGCAGCAGAAATCGGGATTGAAAGTGACGCTCCGGAACGTTACCGGGCAGCACTATTGCATAGTCTCCTGCAAGAATCCATTAGCCAAGGGGATACCTATATAGAAGCTCGTGATTTATTAGAAGCTGCTATTACTCTCTTAGAAGAAGCCCGACAAATCGAATGCGACCCAGCCGATGTTGCTAGGGAATTAACTCAGTTAATTGACGACCAAAAAGTCTATAATGTTGATACCAAAATCTTCGATAGTAGTCTTTATCAAGCTGAGGGAGGTATCCAAAAAAATCTTGACCGTATACTCGATATGCCTCTAGAAGAGAGCATAGAGGAGAGCCAGATTAGCCAAAGCATTGAGCAAATTGAAGAAGATTTAAATATCCAGTACGACCAAGTCCAAAAGGAAGCTATTCGGAAAGCATTACAAAGTAAGGTCTTTATTTTAACGGGTGGACCTGGTACCGGAAAAACAACTGTTATCAAAGGAATCTTACAGGCTTATGCTAGCCTTCATGATATCGACCTTTACAAAAAAGACCTACCCATCATCCTAGCTGCCCCAACAGGTCGGGCGGCACGCCGCATGAATGAATTGACTGGCCTTCCTAGTGCTACCATTCACCGTCATTTAGGTCTAAATGGAGATAATGATTATCAAGCAATTGAGGACTACTTAGACTGCGACCTGATCATTATCGATGAATTCTCCATGGTCGATACTTGGTTGGCCAATCAATTGCTTTCATCGATTTCTTCTAGAACCCAAGTCATTATTGTGGGAGATAGCGACCAATTGCCTTCAGTCGGCCCAGGTCAAGTCCTTGCCGACTTGCTCAAAGTCCCTCAAGTCCCACAAATTGCGCTTCGCAAAATTTTCCGCCAATCACAAGATTCTACCATAGTGGACCTAGCCAATCAGATGCGCCAGGGCTACTTGCCGGCTGACTTTAAGGAGAAAAAGGCTGACCGTTCCTACTTCGATGCTTTACCACAACATATTCCGACCATGGTGACCAAGATTGTGGCAGCAGCTATTAAAAGCGGCATTGATCAGGATGAGATTCAAATTTTAGCACCAATGTATAAGGGGCAGGCTGGGATTAATAACCTCAACCAACTGATGCAAGAACTGCTCAACCCTTTAGATGGGAAGACGGAATTTTTCTTTAATGATACGCATTTTCGGATTGGGGATAAAATTCTACATCTGGTTAATGATGCGCAATTGAATGTCTTCAATGGGGATATTGGCTACATTACAGACCTGATACCGGCAAAATACACGGAGTCCAAACAAGATGAAATCGTCATGTCTTTTGAGGGCAGCGAAGTAAGCTACCCCCGTAATGAATGGCTCAAGATAACCTTGGCTTACGCCATGAGTATTCACAAATCGCAGGGCAGTGAATTCCAGGTTGTTATTCTCCCCATTACCCGCCAGTCGGGTCGTCTCCTTCAACGCAATCTCATTTATACGGCGGTGACCCGCTCTAAGAGTAAGTTGATTATGCTAGGGGAATACAGCGCCTTTGATTATGCCATCAAAAATGAGGGTGATAAACGACAAACCTATTTGGTGCAGCGCTTTGGGTTAACAAGTGAAAGTGAAGTAGACACTCTTTCTGCTGAAAAATCGGTGGACAGCTCGGCCATTCTCCCCGAAAAGGAAAAAGAGACAAAGAGGTCGGTCAAGCCAAGTGAGCAAGCTCCAAGTAAAAGAGCTGATGCCAGCGAAAAAGAGGGACTTCCACAAGGCGAAAATGAAAAAGTTGATATTGAACAGGTTCCTGAAGCTGGTTTTCGTTTGACTAGTGAGAATTTACTGACTATCGACCCGATGATTGGCCTAACAGAGGAAGATATTCTCATTTTTTTTCAAAAAAACTAAATAAACCTATCATTTTCTAGTAGATGTGTGTTATAATTGTATTATTAAAAACATACAAAGCGAGGTTGCTTATGATTTCATATGAAAAAGTGCGTCAATCACTTAAAACATCAAATATTGTCATTATTGTCCTTAATAGTCTTTTGACTATTGTATCAGCTTTTGGACTTGTTTCTTTATTATTAATTGTCAATAATAAAGAAGTGATGGACCAACTAGGATCTGAACAAAGGGCTGTCATGCAAGAAGCTGTGACGCCATTCTCGCTTTTTATTTCTACTGTTGGTCTTGCCTTGATGATTGCTATCATCGTCTTAACAGTTATGAACCAATCAAAAATCAAAAAAGCGCTGGAAGTTTCATATATGCCTTACTACTTAGGTTTTGCCTTGTCACTTCTTAATATTATCTCAACATTGTTAACGACACCTTCAATTATTGGTGCTATTATTCAATTACTTTTATTAACTTTATACTTTTTCGCTTATCAAAAAGCTAGAACTTTAAACAATAAAGACCAAGATTTAGAACAAGAAGACGATCAAACAATTGAATAGTTTGCTTCTTTATTAAGGTAAGGATTTTAACACAAAAAGGCATGAGTCAGTCGACTCATGCCTTTTAAAAATCTAAACGAATCTCACTTTGTTTTTCTTCTAATTGTGTTACAGTTACACCTAAAAGCCGTATTCCTAAAACAGATTCCTCAATACTATCATAAATTGTATTAGCCGTTTGGCTAATAATCTCAAAATCATTGGTTGCTTCATCTAACCCAATTCGTTTGGTAAGAGTAGAAAAATCTGAGTAACGGACTTTGAGGACAACAATCTTACCTTTTTTCTTGTTTTTCAGAAGAGTATCTGAAACCCGTTGAGCATTTTTGGCAATTTCCGCTTTAACATCCGCATCATTATATAATAGTTTACTATAGGTTCTTTCGCTGCCGATGGACTTGCGAATACGATTGGGTTTGACCGGTGAATGACTGATTCCTCGAGCCTTTCGATAAAGATCAAAGCCAAAGCGGCCAAAGTGATCAATTAGGGTCATTTCAGGTAGTTCTAATAAGTCTTTTCCTGTATAGACTCCCATTTCATGGAGTTTTGCAACTGACTTGATGCCGACACCATGGAATTTTTCAATGGGCATTTTTTCTAAAAAGGCCTGAGCATCTTCAGGTAAAATAAGGGTTAAACCATGAGGTTTCTCATGGTCACTAGCTAATTTTGCTAGGAACTTATTATAGGAGACACCTGCTGAACAGGTCAAATGTAATTCCTTCCAGATATCGTACTGAATCAGCTTGGCTATTTTCACAGCCGAAGTCAAGCCTAATTTATTTTCGGTAACGTCTAGGTAGGCTTCATCAATGGACATGGGTTCAACCAAATCAGTATAACGCTTGAAAATTTCGCGAATTTCCATCCCGACTTCCCGATAGACCTCATAACGACCTGAGATAAAAACGGCTTGAGGACAACGGTCATAGGCCTCTTTGGAGCTCATGGCTGAATGGATTCCAAAAGCCCTTGCTTCATAATTACAGGTTGAAACAACACCCCGTCCTCCTGTTTCTCTAGGATCCTTGGCAATAACAACAGGTTTTCCAACTAATTCCGGATTATCTCTGACTTCGACAGCAGCAAAAAAAGCATCCATATCAATGTGAATAATTTTTCGCGATGTGTCATTTAGTAATGGAAAAATTAGCATAGTTCCCCCCTGAAAACATTATACCTTTAAGCTTTTGGAAAGCCAAGCAAATATGTATAATACAGTTTGTTACTGTTTTATCAAACTGTATTATAAAAGAAAAAGTATTTTGTCAAGAAATTTGCTTGGGAAACCGTTTCCTTTATGTTAAACTGAAGTTGTTAATGTAACAGATAGCTTTGTTACTAGAATTATTAAGGAGATATTTATGGCAACTGTAAAAACTAACACAGATGTTTTCGAAAAAGCTTGGGAAGGCTTTAAAGGAACTGATTGGAAAGAAAAAGCAAGTGTTTCTCGTTTCGTACAAGCAAACTACACACCTTATGATGGTGATGAATCATTCCTTGCTGGTGCAACTGAACGTTCGTTGAAAATCAAAAAAATCATTGAAGAAACTAAAGCTAAGTATGAAGCTACACGTTTCCCATTTGATACTCGTCCTTCTTCAATCGCTGGTATCCCTGCAGGATTCATCGATAAAGAAAACGAACTTATCTATGGTATTCAAAATGATGAATTGTTCAAATTGAACTTCATGCCAAAAGGTGGTATCCGTATGGCGGAAACTACTCTTAAAGAAAATGGTTATGAACCAGACCCAGCAGTACATGAAATCTTCACAAAATATGTTACTACTGTTAATGATGGTATCTTCCGTGCTTACACTTCAAACATACGTCGTGCTCGTCATGCGCATACAGTAACTGGTCTTCCAGATGCTTATTCACGTGGACGTATCATCGGTGTTTACGCACGTCTTGCACTTTACGGTGCAGACTACTTAATGCAAGAAAAAGTTAATGACTGGAATGCATTAAACGATATCGACGAAGAAACAATCCGTCTTCGTGAAGAAATCAACTTACAATACCAAGCACTTGGTGAAGTCGCTAAACTTGGTGATCTTTATGGAGTTGACGTTCGTCGTCCTGCTGAAAACGTTAAAGAAGCTATCCAATGGGTAAACATTGCATTCATGGCTGTATGTCGCGTTATCAATGGTGCTGCAACTTCTCTTGGACGTGTGCCAATCGTTCTTGACATCTTCGCTGAACGTGACCTTGCTCGTGGAACATTCACTGAATCAGAAATTCAAGAATTCGTTGATGACTTCGTTCTTAAATTACGTACTGTTAAATTCGGTCGTACTAAAGCTTACGATGCCCTTTACTCAGGTGACCCAACATTTATCACAACTTCAATGGCTGGTATGGGTAACGATGGTCGTCACCGTGTTACTAAAATGGATTACCGTTTCTTGAACACTCTTGATAACATCGGTAACTCTCCAGAACCAAACTTAACAGTTCTTTGGACTGACCAATTACCATATGCATTCCGTCGCTACTGTATGACAATGAGTCATAAACACTCTTCAATCCAATATGAAGGTGTTACAACAATGGCTAAAGAAGGTTATGGCGAAATGTCATGTATCTCTTGTTGTGTATCACCTCTTGATCCAGAAAACGAAAACCAACGTCATAATATCCAATACTTTGGTGCTCGTGTAAACGTACTTAAAGCTCTTCTTACTGGTCTTAACGGTGGTTACGACGATGTTCACAGAGATTACAAAGTATTTAACGTTGTTGAACCAATTACTTCTGAAATTCTTGAATATGACGAAGTTATGGCTAACTTTGAAAAATCTCTTGACTGGTTGACAGATACATACGTAGATGCTCTTAACATCATCCACTACATGACTGATAAATACAACTATGAAGCAGTTCAAATGGCCTTCTTACCAAGTCACCAACGCGCTAACATGGGATTCGGTATCTGTGGTTTCGCAAATACTGTTGATACATTATCAGCTATCAAATACGCTACAGTTAAAACTATCCGCGATGAAAACGGCTACATCTATGACTACGAAGTTATTGGTGACTTCCCTCGTTACGGTGAAGATGATGACCGAGTAGATGATATCGCTAAATGGTTGATGGAAGCTTACCACACCCGTCTTGCAAGTCATAAACTTTACAAGAACGCTGAAGCTTCTGTATCACTTCTTACAATCACTTCAAACGTTGCCTACTCTAAACAAACTGGTAACTCTCCGGTTCACCGTGGTGTCTTCTTGAACGAAGATGGAACAGTTAACACCAGCGAAGTTGAATTCTTCTCTCCAGGTGCTAACCCATCTAACAAAGCTAAAGGTGGATGGTTACAAAACCTTAACTCACTTGCTAAACTTGAATTCTCACACGCTAACGATGGTATCTCATTGACTACCCAAGTATCACCACGTGCATTAGGTAAAACTTTTGACGAACAAGTTGATAACTTGGTTACAGTTCTTGACGGTTACTTCGAAAACGGTGGACAACACGTTAACTTGAACGTTATGGACCTTAACGATGTTTACGAAAAAATCATGTCTGGTGAAGATGTTATCGTACGTATCTCAGGATACTGTGTAAACACTAAATACCTTACACCTGATCAAAAACAAGAATTGACTCAACGTGTCTTCCACGAAGTTCTTTCTATGGATGACGCTGCTGAAGCGATTTCAGGAAAATAATTTTCTGAAAAAGAACAATGTCTATTGACATTGTTTCTTTTTCGGTTAAAATAGTTTTATGATTATCAAACAGACTCGAAACACCTTATCAAAAACCTATCTTGACGCAGTGAAAATTCGTCAAACAGTATTTGTTAATGAACAAAGAGTACCCGCATCGATAGAGATTGATAAAGATGAAGCCCACTGCCTACATTTCACGGTATACCATGATGAAGGCAAACCATGTGCAACCTGTCGCTTGCTTCCAAGTAAGGATCATGTTACTGTCACCTTACAACGAATGGCCGTTCTCTACGACTTCAGAGGTGATCAAATCGGGCAAACACTATTGACATACGTCATGGATTATGCACAAATTCAGGGATTTGAAAAAATCATCCTCCACTCTCAATTGTCCGCTCGAAACTTTTATGAAAAATTAGGTTTCCATGAAGTTGGAGATATCTTCGAAGAAGCTGGTATCAAACATATTACAATGGAAAAAGCATTATAAGAAAAAAGAGGCCTTTGTCAAGCACCATTTAAAATGGACAGTTAAAAAAAGCTAGTTATTTAGAAGGTATGATTCCCTAAATTCACAAGGAGTCATACCTTTTAGTTTTTCTTGCGGTCTATCAGTGTTATACCAAAGAATATAGTCATCAATTTGATTTGTTGAACTAGCCCTGTCTTCAGGTATATGAAGTTTTAAGGATTCACTTTTGAGATGGGAAAAGAAATTCTCACAACAGGCATTATCACAACAGTTACCTTGACCAGAGTAGGAAATAGTAACTCCTAGTTGATCTAGCTTCTTTAAGTACACTTTGTTAGTATATAGGAACCCCTGATCCCTGATCTGAATGAACGATGCATTCTTTTGTGGACGTGTCTTGCCTTTTCATTTAGTTCACCTTGTCTACAATAATGATATTTCTTTTGAAGAGCCCGTAGTGATTTTAAAATATCATTCTCCATACGAAGATAGGCATTTTGTTCTTCTAGAGTCATTTCCTCTAAATTAATCTTTTTAATTTTAGGTTTTCTACCAGAGCCTCGTAAGTCTAGAGATAGTTCTGTAGTGTATGCTTGATATTTCTTCACCCATGCACTAATCTGATAAGTAGATTTTAGTCCATATTTTTTAACAATTGCAGGCATACCTCCACTTTGTCCACTCAGATAATCTTCAACAACTTGACGTTTAAATTCATATGAATAACGTTGAAACCGACTTCCTTTTTAGCCATAGAAAAAGAACCTCCTTATAAGAACAGTATAACTTTCTTTTTATACTGTCCATTATAAGCGGTTCTTTTCACCTAGGGCTCTTTTTTTATGTCTTAATCAATACTAATGCAATTGCTAAGGGTCTTATCGGTCGACTTACTCACTTCAGAACGATTGATAAAATCCCTGATTCCTGACTTGGAATTGCTAGTTCAAGATCTGTCCCTATTTTTTGCCAATCAATATGACCTTTGTAGACAGGAAGTATCTGAAGCCTGTAAGCCAAAATCTGATAAATTAACTTGAATAGTGACGGTCTCCTCCTCATTTAACCAAATGAAAAGCAGGGCTTCCTGAACGGTTAAGCAACAAAAGTCAAAAAGCTGACCAGACATGTTCAGGATATTAAAAGCACCCCAATGTAAAGCAGTATTTGTCGACTTCAACTGACAAAGTTTTCGGTATTGTTGGAAAACAAAATCTTTATCCGATGCTAAAGTTGCTGACTAATCCATAAGGTAGCGAGAGCCCTCCATCGAGTGATGATGACCTTCCAAGAGATTCTCACCACAATAGAAATCCATGGCATGAACCTCTTCATATTCTAGATTTTCATCGGAGTCTCTAATGACATCTTTTTACTTATTCTTAGCAAATTCTTCTATGATAATGTCCATAAGCTGATCCCGGTCTTTGATCCAGGCTTCTCTTTCATCTTTATCAAAAGTGCGATTGGTTAAAAAGATAACAGCTTCTAGATGCTGATTAAACATAATAAAGGTTCCGGTATAGCCGGTGTGATCGAGGAATCCTTGATTGATGCGCCAAGCTAAAGAACGCTTTTTCTCTTGTTGACTATAATTTTCAAAGAGATTTTTTGCGAAGAGGTCTAGCATGTAATGGCTCAAAAAGATTTCTAAATCTTTAACTGTTGAAAAGAGGCCTGCTGAACCCGCATGGTGACCTAAAACCCTGGCTTTAGGATCATGAACCTGACCACCTGTAATGCCTTTGACGGTCGGTACTGCTCCTGGATGAGGACCAAAATGGGTTTCAGTCATACCAAAGGGTTGAAAAATTTGCTTTTCAAATAACCAATCCAAGGAATCACCAAGCATCTCTTCTAACATAAAACCAAGAAGCAGAAAATTCACATCTGTGTAGTGAAAAGATTTATCTGCTTTAATCTGCAAGTGATTTATAGCTTCCTTAAGTTCTTCTGCACCCAGTTGATTCCGATTGGGGATAAATGGGTCTAAGCCACTTGTATGGGTTAGAAGCTGCCGCACAGTGACCTCAGTCCGTTTGAAAGCAGGATAGTAAAACTGCAAGGACTTATCCAGATCAAGGGCTCCGCTATTAACCAAAAAGATACAAAGCGTCCCAACTCCAACCACCTTGGACACACTGGCCAAATCGTAGGTTAATCCGGCTCGCACGGGCTCTTGCCCATCGATGGTTCCAAAATAATATTCCTGCCATTTTCCCTGCTGAAAAAGGGCCAAACTAGCCCCCGGATAAATACCTGCAGAAATCTGTTCTTGAATAAAATCGGTAATTCTAGACATCATTTCATAAACCAAATTTCGATGAGGCTTGGATCAGATAGAACCAAAACCTTTTCTTTGGCGTCTAAATAAACGGACAAACCTTTTTCTTCCAAGTAGACTTTGAAAGCTGCCAAATCATAATCTTCTGGCACTTTAACTTCCAAAATTTCCAAATCCCAAGCGATATGTGGCTCAATAGCCAAGTCTGGACCTTGCTCTTCAATGAAATCCATTTTTACGGGGAATTGACCTTGGAAAGTATCTTGATAGAATGAACGAGACACTTCTTCATCCAAGACGTTGAGAACAATTGTCTCAAAGCTAAAATCAGCTAAGCCCTTAAAGTCATCCTCTGCCAACAATTCAGGTAGGTCAGTGACTTCCAACTTAGAAATATCATCTTCAGCATGCAATAAAAAGCGGTCCCCTTCAGGTGATAAGGTTTCAAAAGCATAGCCATTTGGGCCAATAAAAAGGGCATCGGTCTCTGCACCGTGCGCCAAGAGTTGTTCAATAGCTTTAGCATCGCTAGTTTTTACAACAATGGTATTGACTTTCTTAGTGCCTTCTACTGCACGTGTCCGTACAGATGGTGATTCCTCAATAACAAAGCGTTCATTTCCTGATCCAAAGGAAGTGAATATCGCAATGGCATTTTCTTCATATACTAATTTAAATCCTAAGTTTTTTTTATAAAAATCAATGTTTAATTGTCGGTTATTCACCCTAAAAACAGGGGTTAAAAAGACCGATTTTTCTAATAAAGACATAGTTTCCTCCTAATCCTCTGTTATTATAAGCGAAATTATATTTTTTGACAAGAATTTATGTGCTTTGTGTCCAAATGACATGTCCTTGACCTTTCATATGAAATAGATTAATAAAAAAAAACACTATTAATGGATTTCCCAATAATAGTGCTCTTTATTCTGTTTTTCTTATTTAATATAAAGGTATTTGAACATTGCTACGGCAAGAATAGCAGCTACAATTGGTCCAAGAACAGGAACCCAAGCATACCACCATTTTGAATCGCCCTTAGCTTGACCAAGGACTGATTTAGGTAAGAAATGATGAACGATACGAGGACCAAGATCACGCGCAGGGTTCAAGCCAGGACCTGTAGGTCCACCTAATGAAGCAACAAGAGTCATCACAAGGAAACCAATTCCTAAATGAGCTACAGCCAAGCTTCCTGATGTGTATGGTGAAACTTGTGTTTCAGCCATTGTTTTATCATAACCAGCTTCAACTAATTTACCAACTAATTCTGAACCGAAGAAGTTTTTAGTTAAGGCAAGTGCACCAAAGAAGAGGACAAATGAACCAACAAACTCGTTAGCAAAACCATTGATTAATGATGCTTTTTGGCTTTCTTTAGTACCATCATCAAGAGCTGATATTGTAGAGAAAGAACCTAAAATTGGATTTGGATTTTCAGTTTTACGGAAGTATGGTCCATAGACACCAACAACAACCAATTGACCAAACATTGCACCAAGCATTTGAGCAATGATATAAGGAACAACGTGAGCCCATGGGAATAAGCCTGAGAAAGCTAAACCTAAGGTAAAGGCTGGGTTAATGTGGTTTCCCGAAACATTACCAAACATCAATGCTGGCATCATAACTCCAAAACCATAACCTAAAGCAATAATAACCCAACCTGAGTTATTTCCTTTAGTTCCTTTTAAGTCAACGTTCGCAACTGCTCCATTACCTAAAATCAAAAGTAAAGCAGTGGCAAGAAATTCTGTGATGTACTTCACAGTCCATGTTACATCCATTTGTATGAAAGCCTCCAAATTTTTTATAGTTTAGACAAGTACCATTTTATCAAGTATAATAGACAATGTAAAGTTATTAAAAAAATTAAAACGTTTACTTTATAGAAAGAATGGATAGCCCATGAAATACAATCAATTCTCTTATATCAAAACAAATGCTCAAGAAGCCTTAAAAGATTTAGAAAATCTAGGTTTTACTTTTACAAATTTAGACACACCAAAAGCCCTTTTTAAACGTTTTTTAGACCACTATTATTTTCATCACAGTGACAAAGACTATCCGCTTAGCCTCTTGTTGGCTGATCAGAACCGAGATTTAGAAACTTTTTTCAAATCAGAAGACAGCTTAACTGAGCCTATCTTCCAATTGGTAGCCTTACAGCTACTAGGTTTTGTTCCAAACTTTGATTTTCAAGACGCCCAAGAATTTAGCCAAAAAATTAATTTACCCGTCCAATATCAGGAAGAGGACTTTATTCTTAGCATCCACCAACTCTTATCCTGCCGCAACAAAACAGGGATGACCTTGGTAGAAGATTTGATTAGCCAAGGTATTCTAGCTCAGGATAATGACTACCATTTCTTTAACGGGAAAAGCTTAGCCACCTTTAATAGCCATGAGCTGATTAAAGAAATTGTTTATGTGGAAGCACCAATTGATACGGATCTAGATGGTCAAAGAGACTTGGTTAAAGTTAATATTCTCAGACCAAAAACAGCCCACAAAATCCCCGTGATGATGACTGCAAGTCCATATCACCAAGGGGTCAATGAAGTGGCTAACGACAAGAAACTTTATAAAATGGAAGGGAACCTAGCTGTTAAGGATAGCGGGAAAATCCATGTGGAAGACCGCCACATTACGACAATTGATCAAGAAAAGCTTGATTTGCCTACGGCTCCTGCTAGCGAAACTTTCGCCTACATCAACTCTTATGGCCTCAATGACTACTTCTTAGCGCGTGGATTTGCCAACATCTATGTCTCTGGCGTCGGTACAGCAGGTTCGGAAGGCTTCATGACTTCCGGCGATTACCTGCAAGTGGAAAGCTTCAAGGCCGTTATTGATTGGTTGAATGGCAAAGCACCTGCATATAGTAGCCATAAACGTGAAACTCTGGTCGAAGCTGACTGGACCAATGGCAAAGTAGCAACTACCGGTAAATCCTATTTGGGCACCATGTCAACAGGTTTAGCCACCACAGGGGTTGAGGGACTGGAAGTGATCATCGCAGAAGCTGCCATCTCCTCATGGTACGACTACTACCGTGAAAACGGATTAATCTGTAGCCCAGGCGGATACCCAGGCGAAGACCTGGATGTTTTGACTGAATTAACCTATTCCCGCTCTTTGTTAGCCGGCGACTATTTAAAAACTAAAGACAAATACCAAGAACTTCTAGATCATCAGTCTGCTGCTCTTGACCGTGCAAGTGGCGACTACAACCAATTCTGGCATGACCGCAATTATCTACCAAATACCAACAAGGTCACTTGTGAGGTAGTTTTCACCCATGGTCTTCAAGACTGGAATGTCAAACCCCGTCAGGTTTATCAAATCTTTAATGCTTTACCTAAGACGGTCAATAAGCATGCCTTTCTCCATCATGGTCAACACGTTTACATGCATAACTGGCAATCCATTGACTTTAAAGAAAGCATGAATGCTCTTCTTAGCCAAAAATTACTTGGTCTCGACAACCAGTTCCAACTTCCAATCCTCATTTGGCAGGACAACCAGAAAGAACAATCCTGGCAAGTCCTTGACCAATTTGGAGCAAGTGGACGCCATAACCTTTCTTTTGGAGAAGGACAAAAAACCATTAACAATCATTACACTGAAGATAGATTTGCGGCATTTGGCAAGGACTTCCGGGTCTTCAAGAAAGATTTATTCTCTGGGAAAGCCAACGCCCTTGCGCTAGAGTTCAAGCTAGGTCAAGATGTTCACCTTAACGGGGAAATTTGCTTACATTTGCGCCTCAAATCCTCCGTCAACAAAGGCATCCTTTCTGCTCAGCTATTGGACAAGGGTCCTAAAAAACGCCTAGGAGATACGCCAGCAGTTATTGACCTTAGGGTTATTGATAATGGTCAGAACTTCGCGCGTGAGGATCTCAAAGAGTTACCGATGAGCATGAGTTCTGAGCGGGTAGTTGCCAAAGGCGTCCTTAATTTGCAAAACCGTGAGGATCTTATGGAGATCAAAACTATTGAACCGGATCAATGGATGACTTTTGATTTTTACTTGCAACCAAGTATTTATCGCTTTAAAGAAGGTGATACTCTTGAGCTCTTGCTTTACACAACGGACTTTGAGCATACTGTCCGTGATAATAGTGATTACCAATTAGTCATTGACTGTGAGCAATCTTCTATGGAATTCCCAGTAGAAACCTTATAATAGAAAAAAACAGCCTTTTAAGGAGACGAAATGAAATCTTTTGCACAAGAAAACTACGGTAACAGCCACCATTTTTGGTATCAAGTTGATACCACTCAAAGCCACGAATATGGAGCAATTTTCAATCACCAAACAGACTGGTTAGCAAGCCTGGTGACTGTCATCAAAGAAGATCTAAATAAATTTCCAATCGAAGATGACTTCTACTGGTATTTCGGTCAAAGTCTTGAAACAATGCCGCTGATGATTCGTTTCAAAGAAGGCAACTATGAGCTTCAAACAAACCTCAAAGATTTCGATTTTGCCCTTCATTTGGATGCTATCAATGAATGGAAAGCAGAATTCCAAAAACAATTAAAATCCTAAATAGTCAAAAAGCTTGCCTGCTGGCAAGCTTTTTTGATAGAAAGGGAAGAGAGAAAATAAGAACACTAAAGTGAGAAGTTAAGGCTATTAACAAGAGTATTTCGCAAAAACCGAAGTTTCTCCTAAAAAAATATCGTCCACACTGACCTCTAAAATAGTCGCAATCATACTCAAGGTTTCATACTTAGCCCTTCGCAGCATGGTCACATCTTTTTCATAGCGAGCAATAGTTCTGATAGAAATGCCTGTTTGAAAGGCTAATTCTTCCTGAGTTAATTGACGAGATTTGCGAATTTCCTTTAAACTCCTTTTAGTCATTGTATTCCTCCTAAACTTTTGATTAAATTTAAATGGTATTTATATTATAAACTTCGGAAATAACGAAGTCAAGAAATTTCTGCTTTTTCTGTCTATTTTTTTATCAAGCCTTTTGAAAAGCGGACATTTATGGTATGATAGGGGTAATAACCTGACAAAGGAGTCCGATTTCGATTATGAGAAAATCTTTTTTAGCGAGCAATATTAAATACTTAAGATTAAAAAAAGGTATGACTCAATTAGATCTAGCTCATTTGCTAGGTCGAAAAGGGACTTCGACCATTAGTGAATGGGAAAAAGGAAAATACGGACCAAAAAAAGAAACCTTACATCTCCTAACTGTCATCTTTAAAATAAGTCTTGATGACCTCCTGTATCGTGACCTCACTACTTATCCCCTATCAAGCCAACAAGAATCTGCAGAAGAAATATCTTATATTTCAGAAAATCTACCTCCTACTCTCAAGGAACAATGGATTGCTATGGGCACTGAGCTGTTAAACAAAAAAGATATTGAGTAAAAAAAGCATCAGCATTGAGGGAATCTAAAAGCTGATGCTTTTCTTATGCTTTTTTAGGACAGTGATTCTCTGGATTCTGGTAGTCGATTAAGTAGACCTTTAAACTGTCCAAGAAGAGTTCTGCGGCTGGAGAAAGAACCTTGCCATTTTTCCAAACCAAATATTGTTCAGTTTCTAGTTTTGGCTCCAATGGTATAAAGACCAAGTTATCATTACTCAACAAATGGTCAAAGCATAAGAGATAACCCATGCCTTCTTGGACCATAAAATTAGCATTGTAAACCAAATTAAAGGTGGAAATAATATTTAAGTTGGCAAACTGTTTACCGAACCATGCTCTAACTTTATTATTACTATCGCTACTTAGATAGGTTCGGCGAGGAATGATCAGCGGTAGCTTTTTGATATCTTTCATTTCAATTTTCTGCTTTTGCGCAAGCTCATCTGTCTTTGGTAGAACTAACCCCCACTGATCCTTAGTTGGTAATTTAAGATAATCATAATTTTGATTGATTTGAGGATAGGTGAGGAGGGCGAAATCAAGCAAGCCTTTTTCTAAGCGGAGCAGGATTTCCTCTGCATCAGCTGAATAGAGGTGATAATGAAGACCTGGGAAATCCGCCTGCAATTCCTTGGCTAATTTTGCGATTTGAGCAAAGGTTTTAGTCTCGCCACCGCCAATATAAATATCACCCTGAACCAAATCGGTTAGGTCCAAGAATTCTTTTTCCGTTTGTTCGACCATGGTTATAATTTCTTGGGCACGACTTTGTAAGAGCAAGCCCTCAGGAGTTAAAGAAATCCCTCTTTTTTTATGTCGGATAAATAATTGCTTCCCCAATTCTTCTTCAAGTTCTTTCAGTTGTCTAGAGATAGTTGGTTGGGTAATGTGTAAGCTATTTGCTGCACGGGAGATACTCCCCTCATTAATAACTGTTAAAAAATAGTGAAGAACTCTAATTTCCATATTTTCCTCTTTTAACTTTTGATATTTGTTATGCTTATTTAGTATAATATCATATTTAATAAAAGCATTTGCTATTTAAGCGTTTACAATTTATGATTAAATAAGTAACTCTTTCTAGCCCTAAGTAGTATTTATAGATAAAGATGAATGAGGAGAAATATGGAAACACATAAGCGTTTAACCAAACCAACACTTTTTATTTTTACATTAATGAATTTTGTCCTAGCCATGTCTTCCTTTCTATTTAATGGTATTTTAGACCAAGTGGCGCAACAATTAACTATTCCAATTTCAGAGACTGGACTTCTTAATTCAGCCTATGCTTATGGAGCAGGTCTAGGGGTTCCCATTACTTTGGTCCTATTTCGAAAATTTGAAAGAACAAGCATGCTTAAAATAATGCTAGCCTTAACTATTCTGGCTAGTATTTGGATGATTTTCACCACTTCCTTTGAACAATTACTCTTAATCCGTTTTCTGACTGGTGTCACAGGTAATGGCTATGGGGTCTTAGCGATGGGAACCGTCGCTGCTTTGACTCCACCTGAAAAATTAGGCTCAACCCTTGCCAAACTGATCATGGGGGCTTCATTAGCTTTGGTAATTGGAATGCCCTTAACACGAATGCTATCACAGTATTTTAACTGGCAGGTTGATTATCTTTTCCTCATTGTTTTGATGATTATTGCCTTCATCTACTTCTTGAATTTTTTACCAAGCGTTAAATCAAATCAAAATGATATCAATTTCAAATCGGAATTAGCTCTCCTCAAGAACAAGGAAACTCTTTTCGTACTCTTTAGTTCACTAATCACATTTATCGGTTATGGATCACTCTTTACTTATGTGACACCTTACCTATTAGAACTTTTCCCAAATGTTGACCATATCCTCAGTTATTATTTAATTATCATGGGCCTATCCTGCTTCTCTGGAAATTTATTTGGTGGCTATATGTCAGACCGAATTGGCTTCAAAAAAGCCCTTCTTATGGGAACAGCCTCTCAAATTTTGCTAACAGCTTTGATTTTTGCCTTCCAAAAACAAATGTGGGTGACCTTAATCCTGATTCTCCTTTGGCAATTCATGGGCTGGTTTGTCGGTCTCCAATTAAACACTGGTATCAATATTACAACCCAAAACAAATCTAGCTTCATCCTTAGTCTCAACAGTTCAAATATTCAGCTAGGCCAAGCTTTTGGTTTAAGCATCGCTGTTTTCATCATCAAAAGTTTTGGTATTCAAAGTCTCAGCTTACTAACCCTATCCTCAGCAGTACTCATACTCCTAATTTCAACAGTCTTAAAAGAAAGAGCCTAAAAGAAGCCTTCAACAGAAGGCTTTTTTAGCTATTATAGTTTTAGAATTACTTGATATTAGAAACATTTTTTGCAAAAACCCTCAATTGATATTGCTATTTCCCTATAAAGTCGCTATCAATAAATTGGCAAAAGATTCTATTTGATTTGCTGAAAAATACGAATTTGAAGATAAGACAAAAAGAGGTATAGAATTGGAATCACAACATACACTTAGCAAGATGACACTTACTGTCTTCATCATCATGAACTTTGTCCTTGCTATGTCCGCCTTTTTATTTAATGGGATTTTAGACCAAGTAGCCAAACAAATGCAGATTCCGCTAGCTGAAACCGGCTTTCTCAACTCGGCCTATGCCTATGGAGCAGGCTTCGGAGTCCCATCACCTTATTCGTTTTCCGCAAAATCGAAAGAACCAAAATCTTAAAAATCATGCTTCTGCTGACAATCGTCGCTAGCATCTGGATGCTGATGGCCAGAAGTTTTGAAGAACTGCTTTTGATCCGTTTCCTGACGGGAATTACCGGCAACAGTTTCTGGGTGCTGGCATTAGGCACCTTCGCTATCTTATCACCACCAGAAAAACTGGGTTCAACCCTGGCAAAATTATTAATGGGAGCGTCCATGTCACTTGTCATCGGTATGCCCCTAACCCGCTTGCTGTCGCACTACTTTGATTAGAAAATCGATTATGCCTTCCTAGTCTTTTTAATGCTTCTCTCCTTACTCTATTTAATCCGACACCTGTCACCACTGGAAAAGAGTGACAATGATGAAGAAGTCAATTTCAAGACCGAACTCCAACTCTTAAAAAACAAGGAAATACTTTTCGTCCTCTTTAGTTCATTAATAATCTTTTTTGGCTATGGAGCCCTCTTTACCTATATTACACCCTACTTATTGAAACTTTTCCCACAGGTTAATAGTTTCCTCAGTATCTACCTGATTATTAAGGGGATTGGTTGCTTTGTCGGCAATCTTTTTGCAGGTTATGTTTGCGATAAAATTGGTTATAAAAAAGCTCTCTTAATAGGTACTAGTACACAAGCCTTACTAACTGGACTTTTGTACCTCTTCCACCATGTCATGTGGATAACACTGATTCTAGTCTTTCTCTTTGAATTTATGGGCTGGTATAAAGATCTCCAATTAAATTCTGGCATTGCCACAACAAACGAAAACAAATCCAGTTTCATCCTTAGCCTCAACAGCTCCAATATCCAATTAGGCCAAGTCTTTGGCTTAAGTATTGCCGTTATCGTCATTAAAGATTTTGGCATTCATTCCTTAACCCTACTAACACTGGCGACTACACTACTTGTGCTTACGATCAGTCTGATTTTGAAAGAAAAATCTTAAAGCAAAAAGCCTTCCACACGGAAGGCTTTTTGCTTTATATTAAAGGATTTCCCCATTACTTGCTGTGACTTGTTTGTACCAGTCATAAGAGTCTTTTTTGCTCCGTTCAAGGGTTCCTGAACCGTCATTATTACGGTCAACATAGATGAAACCATAACGTTTTTTCATTTCTCCTGTTGTAAATGAAATACAGTCGATACAGCCCCAAGGAGTATAACCAATCAAGTCAACGCCATCTTCATTGATGGCTTTTTCCATTTCTTGGATATGTGATTTCAAGTAATCAATGCGGTATGGGTCATGAACTGAACCATCTTCTTCTTTGATATCGATGGCACCAAAGCCATTTTCCACAATAAAGAGTGGTAATTCATAGCGTTCGTAGAATTGATTCAAGGCATAGCGCATGCCGACTGGATCAATTGCCCAACCCCAATCAGATTCTTTGATAAATGGGTTCTTAACATTGTATGGGTTAGAGGCTTCAATTGTTTTTGATAAATCAGCCATTTCTTTTTGAGAATCAACAACGTTAGTCATATAGTAAGAGAAACCAATGTAATCCACTTTACCATTTGCCAAAATTTCTTTGTCTTCTTCAGTGATGCCAACTTTGAATCCTTTACGTTCAAACATCTTCAAGGCGTAAGCTGGATAGTGTCCACGCACTTGCACATCACAGAAGAACCAGCGGTCATGCATGGCTTGGTTAGCCAGCAAGACGTCCTCAGGACGGCAAGAAAATGGGTAAATTGGTACCATAGAGATCATGTTACCGATTTGGAAATCTGGGTTAATCTCTTTTCCGATTTTAACAGCAAGGGCTGATGCTAATAGGGTATGGTGTCCACAGATATACATAGCTTCTTCGGGATTCTCATAGTCACCAAAATGCGCCCCTGAATTGGTCCAACCAAAGATATCATTATGATAATTCATTTGGTTGTTGATTTCATTGAAAGTCATCCAGTACTTGACTTTATCCTTGTAGCGGCGGAATACCACTTCGGCAAACTTAACAAAGAGGTCCACTGTCTTACGGCTCATAAAGCCACCATATTCTTTGGCAATATGGTATGGCATTTCAAAGTGAGAGAGGGTAATCACCGGCTCGATGCCATATTTCAAGAGTTCATCAAACATGTCATCATAAAATTGCAAGCCTTCTTCGTTTGGCTCAGCTTCATCTCCATTTGGGAAAATACGTGTCCAAGCAATTGAGGTACGGAAACATTTGAAGCCCAGGTCAGCAAACATGGCAATATCTTCTTTATAACGATGGTAGAAGTCAATACCAACATGGTTGGGGTAATAATTACCTTCCACGACACCGTCAGTAATCACGCGCGGAACCCCATGGGCGCCAGCAGTCATAACATCTGCTACACTTAGCCCTTTAGATGTTTCAAGAACACCGCCTTCAAATTGATGGGCTGCTAGAGCGCCACCCCATAAAAAATTCTTTGGAAAAGTCATCTTTTCTCCTCTTTCCTATTTATTAAAACAATATATGAATCACAATACCAGCAAGACAACCGCCAATCAGCATTGCCCCTAGATTGTGAAGATGAACCTTGAGACCTAGCCCACGGAATAGACCGTAAGCAAAGAGACCAATCGCTGTGGCATAACCCATATCGATAAAGACTGATGAGCCCTGATGGATTAAGGGATTAGCCATACCATGATTTAAAAACCAGATGGGTCCGATAATGATAAATGCTGCTAAGAAACCACCTTTTGCGCCAAAATGATCAACCATCTTCCCCCAAACCATTAAGATGGTAAAGGGTAAAAGAAAGCCACCCAGAAGGGTCGTTAAAAATTGAAAGACTGTCATTTTTCAGCTCCTTCAATTTTCCAATAAAACCAACCAGCTAAGATAGCACCAATGATTATTGCTAAAAAAGTTGGTAGAGCGGCCAAGGATTCTGAAAAACTAGCATTCAAAGCTGTTTTAACTAAAACAGAAGTTGCAATGGCTCCCCCCATATCAAGAGCTAAATGCTTGCCCTGACTAATAAAGCCTTTATAGTGGCAGATAAACCAGGTTGGGCCAATAACAAGAGCTCCAGCAATGAAACCGGCATAGGGACCAAATGGTGTCGCTAATAAGGGCCAGAAGATATTAATCATCATTGCCGCAAAAAAATAGGCTAAAATGCTCCGCAAAAACGTCATTGTTGATTGGAATCTCCTTCTACCTCAAAAACCAATTATTTCGAGTTACTCTAATAATAGCATTTGTTATAATAGATGATAAGATACCAGGACAATTTTGAACCACTGTTCACAAATTTTCCCCAAAAGAAGCAGAAAAATTGAAACCATGTTTCAAAAAAAGGAAGAGCATATGTTTTTAATCGAAAAGTTAGAATTACAGTCATTTTCACCAAGTGAACAAGAGGTAGTGGATTTTATCTTGAAGGAAGGCGACAACATCAACGACCTGTCCGTCGGAAAAATTGCCGAAGCTACTTTTACCTCCAAATCGAGTCTGGTGAGAATTGCCAAAAAATTAGGTTACTCCGGCTGGACTGACTTCAAAAAAGCCTACTTGGAAGAGCTCAACTACTTGCGTCAACAAGCCGACGCCCAAGATGCCAACCTGCCCTTTTCTAAAAGCGATCATAATTTGGAGATTGCTAGTAAAATCGCTAAGCTGAAAAAGGAAGCCATTGATGAAACCTTGTCGCTCTTGAAAAACAAGGAGCTAAACCAGGCTGTCGCCTACATGACAGCCGCCTCCACGGTGCACATCTTCGCAGCCAGCAATAATTTGCATAATGCGCGTGAATTCGCCCATAACATGAAACGGCTGCAAAAAGACGTGCAAATCCATGACCTCCATGGGGAAGTTCACTTTGATGCCCTCCTAGCCAAAGAAGACTCCTGTGCCATCATCATTTCATACTCGGGTGGAACTGCCAGTCTGATGAAGATTGCGGAAACTCTAAAGAAAAAGAGAATCCCCATTATTGCTCTAACCAGTCTGGGTGAAAACCCATTGCAAGCTCTAGCAGACCTGACGCTTCGCCTATCAACTAAAGAAAAACTCTACTCAAAAATAGGAACCTACGCAACGGATGCTTCCATCACTTATCTATTAGACATCCTCTACTCCATCTATTTCCGCCAAGATTACGATGCCAACCTAGCCTTCCGCCAAATAACCTCCCAACAAATTGAAACCGAACGCTTTGCTTATTCTCGGATTACAGAGGAAGAGAGATAAGCTTAAAGTGTTCCTAAACTGTTTCTATGATAACTCACTATTGTTGTAAGCCTTTTCATTTGATAGAATGAATATAATAAATCAAAGGAGAAAGCCTATGGCAACATTAAACCGTTTCGAAAAAGAAACTATCCGTCAAGACAATCCCCAATTTTCAATGCTAAAAACGCTTATTGAAACTGCCTTTTATGGCAACAATGTTCAAGCCATTGACAATTTGGATCAGGCCTATCAACTAGCGTCCTCGGCACCAAATACTATTATCTTAGATCAAATCATTACTAAAGCTCAAGAACTAGGACTAGCTGAAGATACCCGAGTCCTAGTAGCTAACGGTGGTGCAGTTGTTGGAAGGACTGCTAAAGCCAGACGTCTTTGGGGGCAGGATAGTGAAGAAGACAAAAAAATAGCTGCTATTTTACGTGAGGAACTATACCAATCTAGCTTTCTCCCTTTTATTTCCGGAAAAGCCGTCGTAGGCTTAGATCAACAATTCATGATGCAGGCCAACATTATGATGCCTAAAAGCGAAAGTAATAATATGTATTCTTGGCTATTAAACTTTCAAATTCTTAATAATGACTATTTGAAACTGCTTCAAAGTTCGCAAAGATATGAAGAAAATGATATATACATTTATTTTAATCCAGATTGGTCCCATGAAGACTATCCTGATGGCTTAGCTTATTTTGATAAAGATCACAATGTCGCAGCAATTTTAGGCTTAAATTACTTTGGTGAAATCAAAAAAGCAACCTTGACTTTAGCCTGGGCAAGCGCAGCTCGTAATGACTATGTCGCCTGTCATGGTGGCCTAAAAGAATTCAAAACTAACAAAGAAACTTATGTAGCATCATTCTTTGGATTATCAGGTTCCGGCAAATCAACTCTGACACATGCCAAACACGATTGTAAATATCCAATTCAAGTCCTACACGATGATGCCTTCATTATTTCTAATAAAGACGGTTCCTCAGTAGCATTGGAACCTGCCTATTTTGATAAAACCAGTGACTACCCAGCAGGTCATCCTGAACAGGACTATTTCTTAACTGTTCAAAATTGTGGTGTCACTTTAGACAGTGATGGTCATAAAGTTTTGGTCACAGAGGATATCCGTAATGGCAATGGCCGAACGGTTAAATCTCGCTTTTCTACTCCTGACCGTGTCGATTGCGTCCATGACCCAATTTCTGCTATCTATTGGATCATGAAAGATGACTCCTTACCACCATTAGTCAAGGTTACAGACCCAGTCATGGCTTCAGCTTTAGGTTGCACCTTAATGACAAAGCGTTCAAACGCCGAAAACTCTGCTGGTGACTTAGGGACATTAGTTATCGAGCCATATGCTAACCCTTTCCGAATTTATCCACTGCAAGAAGACTTCGAGAAATTCTATCAGCTATTTGCATCCGGAGTCGACTGCTACATTATCAATACAGGAGACTATTTAAATCAAAATATTGGCAAAGAAACAACTCTTTCCTGCATTGAAGTAGTGATTGATCAGACAGCTCATTTCCAAGATTTTGACAAATTGCCGGGCTTCTCATATTTAGATATAGAGGACTTTGTTGTCGACGAAAACAATACTGACTACCTAACTTTACTGGCAGAAAGAATGCGTTTCCGTTTATCATATTTGGAAAAACTAGCTGAGGATAATAAAGATAATGCTATCATTTCTGAAAGTGTCAAAAAGTTCCAAGATATTGTCAGAATTTTAAACTAACAAAAAATGCTAAGTGCCGTGCACTTAGCGTTTTTTTAGTTTAAATCAAGGCTAACTTTTACTTCTTGGACAGGTACATCGTAGAAAGGATCTTCTCTGCGACCAAGGAAATCTTTAGCTTGTTTAGGGAAGGAAGCATAACTTAGAACGTCTTCTTCACACTTAGCATATTTGGCAATTCCCTCACGAAGCGTTGGTAATTGTGGCTCAATTAAATCAGCTGGGCGAATCGTAACAACTTCTTCGTCACCAATGATTTTTTCCTTGATACCCTCAGCTAAAGGTGCTGGTGATCGTCCATATAAACCCCGAACGTAATCTTTAATTTCATTTGGAACAACTTTGAAGCGTTCGCCTGAGATAACATTCATGAGAGACTGCGTTCCTACCATTTGTGATAAAGGTGTAACTAATGGTGGGTATCCCAAGTCTGCTCTAACACGTGGAACTTCTGCAAGTACCTCATCATATTTATCAGCCAAACCTTGTTCGGTTAATTGGCTTAATAAGTTTGACAACATCCCACCAGGTACTTGATAGATTAAGGTTTTTGGTTCGACATCTTTGACTTTTGGATTCAGCAGACCTTCAGCACGGAAGTGATCACGAACCGTGTTAAGATGCGCAGCTACTTTCTCGACTTCTTTTAAATCAATACCCGTTTGGAATCCTAATTCTTCTAGTCCCATGACGAGTGACTCAGTAGCTGGTTGACTTGTTCCTCCAGCAAATGAAGACACTGCAGTATCAATGATATCAGCACCAGCTTCAGCCACTTTAAGATAAGTCATCTCAGAAATACCACTTGTCGCGTGTGTATGGATTTCCAAAGGTAAATCCACCACTGCCTTAATACCTTTAACCAAATCATAACCCGTTTGTGGCGTAAGCACTCCTGCCATGTCTTTAATACAAATCGAATCTGCGCCAATTTGAGCATAATCCTTTGCCAACTGAACAAAGTAATCGACTGTATGAACCGGACTTGTCGTGTATGAAATAGCTACTTGGGCATGACCTCCAAATTCCTTTGTCGCTGAAACAGCTGTTTGGAGATTTCGAGGATCATTAAGGGCATCAAAAATACGGATAATATCGATACCATTTTCAATGGATTTCTGAACAAATGAACAAACCACGTCATCTGCATAATTACGATAACCCAGTAAATTTTGCCCACGAAGTAACATTTGTAATTTTGTTTTTTTAACAGCTTTACGGATTGTACGTAGGCGTTCCCAAGGATCTTCGTCTAAATAACGTAGACATGAATCAAAGGTTGCTCCACCCCATACTTCTAATGCATGATAACCAGCATTATCCAGATTCTCCAGAATTGGCAACATTTGTTCAGTTGTCATACGTGTTGCAATCTGACTCTGTTGACCATCCCTAAGAACCGTTTCCGTAATACGGATTTTTGGCATTTTATTCCTCCTCTTTTTCTTTGTTGGACGTAATAATTTGACTGATAACAGCTTGCATTTCTTCTACTGAATGTTTCCGAGACCTGCCACATGATTTTGCATTATCAGCACAAACATAACATTTTCTGGCTGCTAGTCCTAAATCCTGGCGACTAATGGCTTCCATCTTACCTCTATTGAGCCAAAGGACATCTAAATCAAATAATCGTCCTAAACTATTCTCAGTTTCAAGATTTATCATTCTCTTTTTCAAGTCTTGTGCCGATAATGTCGTTAAGAGGTAATATTCTGATCCTGTTTTTAAGGGTAAGTAATGCTTAAAAAGAATCTCTTGATCAGCTAGACTAACTTCAATCTGATCGACCATTTCTTCAAAAACTTGCTTTAATTTTGGTGAAGTTTTAATAGCGCCTGGTATATTCATGGTAACCGATAGGAGATTAGTATCGGGATACTTCTTGAATAATGATAGTTGCCGGAAGCTTCGTTGTTCCCTGGCAGCCATCATTTCTTCCAGACTAACATTCTCACCTGTAAAAATACTTGTCTTAGACATTGCGGACGACATCAATTAAGCTACCATCACGGTATTCAATCAATGCAACGACTTTATCCCCATACTCAATAGCATCTGGTTGACCAACAATTGAATAAGCTTTTTCTTTTAATTCTTGGACAGTTAATTGTGGTACTTTCAAGTCTTTGAAATGCTCAACTAAATCTGGACGATTAGGGTTAATCGCAATACCAATTTCAGTAACAATGACATCAACACTTGTACCTGGTGTAATAACGGTATTAACCTGATCAACAAAGGTTGGGATGCGGCCACGTACTAGTGGAGAAATCACTAAACTCATCTTAGCTGCAAAGGCTGTATCACAGTGACCGCCAGATGCACCACGGATGACACCGTCAGAACCAGTCATGACATTCACATTGAAATCAGTATCAACTTCTAATGCTGATAAGATACAAGTGTCCAATTGATTGATAACAGAACCTTTACTTAATGGTGAAGCGTACATATTAGCATCGATTTCATAATGGTGGCTATTTTGGTCTAAAGAAATAGCTGATGGATGGTCAAAGTCCTGAACGTCGATAATTTTTTCTACCAATCCTTCTTGTAGCAATTCAACCATGGCATTTGTAATGCCACCTAAAGCGAAGCTTGCTGTGATACCATCTTTAATCATTTGCTCTCTCATATAACGTGTAACTGCTAAAGAGGCTCCGCCAGTTCCCGTTTGGAATGAGAATCCTTCTTTATAATATGGAGAGTTGGTAATAACTTTTGAGGCATACTCAGCAATGAGCAACTCTTTGGGATTTTTTGTAAAGCGAGTTGCACCTTTGGCAATTCCTTCAGGATCTCCAATAGCATCAACAACAACGACATAATCGACATCTGTTTGTGGGATTGAAATTGGAGTATTAGGATATGGCATCAAGGTATCTGTGATAACCACAACCTGATCTGCATATTTTGCATCAATCATGGCATAACCTAAAGAACCACAAGTAGCTTTCCCTTTTGTACCGTTAGCATTTCCATAGGCATCTGAACTTGGTGCCCCTAAAAAGGCAACGTCAATATGGATATCACCGGCAGCAATAGCGCGTGCACGACCTCCGTGTGAACGGATAACAACTGGATTTTCCATTATTCCTGAAGAAATTGCTGCGCCGACTTTGTCACGAAGACCAGAAGACGTAATATTTGTCACAACGCCATTTTTGATATGTTCGATTAATGGTTCATGGACATTAGCAATTGAACTTGGTGCGATAGAAATATTTTTGATTCCCATTTTGGCAATTTCATCCAAGACCATGTTCATAACATAGTCACCTTCACGGAAATGATGGTGGAATGAAATCGTCATGCCATCTTTTAAGCCCGTTTTTTCAATTGCTTCACGAATGTTTGCTAACATTTTATCGTCTTGAGGTTTTACAGGACGAATATTGCGACTCACTTCTTGATACTCTTTAATATGTGCTAATTCACCTTCGAATACGCCGTATGCATCAGCATATTCTTGAGGAATATCGCGATTAACTTTATTGACAACCATTATAAATCCTCCTCAGTAAGTAATCCAGCAGCTTTTGCTAACATGATAACACGTTCTGCACGTTCAACGATTGGTTTATCAACCATTTTACCTTTAAGGGAAATAACACCAGAACCTTTGCTTTCAGCTTCACGAATAGCCCAAATTACTTCTTTGGCATTTTGAATTTCTTTTTCAGTTGGTGCATAAATTTCATTGACCAATGGAATTTGGCGTGGATTGATGACTGATTTACCATCAAAACCAAGTTGTTTGATTAGACGAACTTCGTCTTGGAAGCCTTCTGTATTATTAACATCAGAATAAACAGTATCAATAGCTGCAATTCCAGCAGCACGAGCGGCATGAAGAATCATACTTCGTGCAAAGAACAATTCTTGCCCATCTGGATGACGACGTGTCTTCATATTTGTCACATAATCTTCAGCACCTAAAGCAATACCAATTAAACGGTCTGATGCTTTAGCAATGGCTGGTGCATTTAGTACGCCTTCAGCGGATTCAATGGCTGCCATCATTTTTGTACGACCGACTTCGATTCCGTTCTCACGTTCAACACGTTCAATAACAGCTTCAACATCAATAATATCTTGAGCTATTTCCGTTTTTGGTAAGCGGACAACATTAACTCCGGCTAGGACAACTGCTTCAATATCTAAAGCTCCTACTGTATCTAATCCATTGACGCGAACAACTGTTTCAACTGAACTATAGTCAAAAGTTTTCAAAGCAAAATGAACTAAAGCGCGTGAAGTATCTTTTTCTTTTAATGATACTGAATCTTCCAAGTCAAACATAATTGAATCTGCACCATATAAAGGAGCATCTCTAAGCATTGCTGCATTTGCACCTGGGACAAACATCATTGTTCTTCTTAAACGTTCCATGTGTCAATCTCCTTCCAGTCGTATTGATCTACACCAGCTGCACGATGAACAGCTGCGATTGTACGAGCTTGAATGGTACAATCCAAAGCACCTTTATCTACTGCTTGAACAGCGACATCATTAACGCCCAAGTTTTTCAAAGTTTCTTCAATGACTTGTCGGATGCGACGACCAAATTGTTTTTCAACACTACTTTCTAAATCAATAGTGATACCATTTGCTCCAGGTTTTACTGTTACCATAATGTCGCTTGATTCCAGACTTCCTGCAACAGCAGTTTGTGAAATTTCCATAAATATACCTCTTCTATTTTGATGTCTGACATCTCTTTTTAGATGTTAGGCAATTCATTTACAATTTTTATTTTGCTGGCAATAGCTTGATGAGAAGTTCTGCTACAGCATAGAGAATACCTAATACAATAAATACTCCTGCCATACCTAATCCCATCAGCTCAAAAGCCATGACTAAGTGTTCCATATTCATAATCTTGTTTTCCTTTTCTTCTAACTCTTCCTTATTAACTAAAGAATGATAGTAATAAGCCACCTGCAATAACCGATGCAATCTGACCTGAAACGTTAGCGCCAACAGCATACATCAAGATGAAGTTTTGAGGGTCTTCATCGGTAGCCATTTTTTGAATAACACGACTTGACATAGGGAAAGCTGAAATACCAGCTGCACCAATCATTGGGTTAATTTTGTTTTTACGGAAAAGATTTAAGATTTTAGCAAAAACAACACCACCAATAGAATCCATAATAAAGGCAACTAAACCAAAAAGAATAATCATCAAGGTTTGGAAATTCAAGAATAATTCAGCTTGCATTTTTACAGAAATGGTTAACCCTAGAAGGATTGATACAATATTAACTAACTCATTTTGAGCTGTCATTGACAAACGATCTAATACGCCACACTCACGAAGAAGGTTACCAAACATTAAGAAACCAACAAGTGGTAACGAAATTGGGGCGATAAATCCAGCTACGAATGTAATAACAATTGGGAAAAGAATTTTTGTTAATTTTGAAACACTCTCCGCTTTATAAGTCATACGGATTTGACGTTCTTTTTTAGTTGTAACCATTTTAATTGCAAATGGTTGAATAATTGGTACCAAGGCCATATAAGAATAAGCCGCAACTGTGATCGGACCTAATAGTTTTGGTGCCAATTGGTTAGCAACAAAAATGGAAGTTGGACCATCTGCTGCACCGATGATACCAATAGAAGCAGCTTCTTTAATATCAAAACCGGCCATAACAGCCACAACTACTACAAAGAAAATCCCAAATTGGGCAGCTGCTCCAAATAAAAGCATAAATGGATTTTGTAATAATGGACCAAAGTCAATCATTGCTCCAATACCAATAAAAATTAAGAGAGGGAATAACTCTGTTCCAATACCAATATTGAAGAGGGTATCAAAGACACCTTCCTGATGAACCCCATTGACAACCTGGGTTAAGACCCCAGTCCCTGGGAAGTTAACCAAAATTGTTCCAAGTCCCATTGGAACAAGAAGAGTTGGTTCATATTCTTTTTTAATACCTAAATACATTAATAGGCCACCGATGAGCATCATCACGATTTGCGGGATGGTGATCGATGTAATACCTTGAATTAATATTTCCACGAGACACTTCCTTTTCTAAATTTATTTTTTTAATTAATTGTAATAAGACCGTCACCAGCATTAACTGTTTGTCCTTGAGAAACGTGAATTGCTGAAACTGTTCCTGCTTGACTAGCAACAATCTCATTTTCCATTTTCATTGCCTCAAGAATCATTAATGGTTGGTTTTCCGTAACGCTGTCCCCAACATTTACAAGAAGTTTTAAGATTGTTCCAGGCATTGGTGAAGCCATAGCATCTGCACTATCAGGTGCTACCGGTGCCGCAGGCGCTGCTTTTTCTTCTGGTGCTGGAGCTGGTGTTTCAGCTGCAGCAGGTGTAGATGCTGCAGGTGCTGGTGCCGGTGCTGGTGCTGGTGCCGGTGCTGGTGTTCCACCAATTTCTTCCATCTCAACCATATATTCTTTTCCATCAATACTAATTTTGAATTTGCGTAACATTTTTATTCTCCTATATTAATTATTTTTTGCGATAAACAGATTTTACGACTAATTGACTATCTGGACGATCAATACTGGCAATACTCGTTGCTATTAAAGAAACCGTAACAACTTCAGGATTTCTTTGCCAAATCTTTTTCACTTTAAATTCACTTTCAGATTGATCACTCGCAGCAATCGAACTGGCAATTAAAGTAACAAGTCGAGTATCTTCAGGTTCAGCTGGAATATAACCAGGTAATAGTTCCCAATCATCTTTTTCTTGATTAACCGTTATCGTATCTGGACTTCTTACTACTTTATCTTCTTTGGTTTTACCAAATAGACGTTGCAATATTCCCATCTATTTCCTCCTTTCAACTCATTGAATCATATAAGCCTTGTAGCTTCGTAGGATTATTTCTAAGTCTATTATATTATGAAAACGCATTTATTTTTGGCTTTTTTGTGTTTTTTCATTTTCTGATAATATCATTGAAAAAATTATTTCTATTTTGAAAATATTTTTCTCTTTTATGTTTTTTTATTGTTTTTTCTTAAAAAAGCGCTTTCGTTTTCAAACGCTTTCATATAAACTATGGTTGTTACTTGCTTGAAGACAGATTTTTTAATGTTCCTTTTTTGTTAGTCATTTAAGCAAATACTAAATTTATCACTAAATATATTTTATAAAAGGAGATGCTTATGTTACTCACTATTTTAGCTTATGCTATGATTGCTATTTTCATGTACGTTGTAATGTCTAAGAAAATGTCGCCATTATCAGCACTAGTCATGATACCTTTGGTATTCACCATTATCGCCTTCCTTACAGGTGTTGCTGATATCAAAGCGGACCCAGCCTTTGTTGAATCATTAGGTGGGGAAAAACTTGCCAATAACTTATCAGCTATTGGACCTATGGTTTTATATGGTATTAACCAAACTGCCAAAACTGGTATTATGTTGCTTTTCGCAATCTTATACTTCTCAATCATGTTAGATACTGGTTTATTTGACCCGATTACAGAAAAAATGATTCGCTTCGCTAAAGGCGATCCAATGAAAGTCTTGATGGCAACTGCTATTGTTTCTGCAGCTGTATCGATGAATGGTGACGGTACAACAACTACACTAATTGTAGTTTCTGCCTTCTTACCAATTTATCAAAAATTGAACATGAAGGTTATGAACTTAGGTGTTCTAATCATCCTTCAAAATACTATTATGAACTTACTACCATGGGGTGGCCCAACGGCCCGCGCCATGTCAGTTCTTAACGTTGGTTCAGAAATTCTAGCTTACTTAGCACCAGGAATGATTCTTTCACTACTCTATGTAATCTTCTTTGTAGCTCCAAGTATGGGGCGTAAAGAACGAAAACGTCTTGGGATCACTCACCTTTCAGATGAAGAAATGAGCAAATTAACTAAAATTTCTGATCCTGAAAAAGAAGCAACCCGCCGTCCTGATTTATTCCTTTTCAATGGGATTATGACTATTGTCTTAATCGCATGGTTGGTTGCTGGTTCATTTATCTCAGCAATCGAAGTCCCTTCATTACTACTCTTTGCCGTTGGAACTATTGTTGCCTTGATGGTTAACTATCCAAACTTAAAAGATCAATCAAAACGTATCGGTGACAATGCCGGTGATGCTGTTCAAGTTGTTATTCTCGTCTTTGCTGCCGGAATCTTTATGGGATTATTCCAAGGATCAGGTATGGCAAATGCATTAGCACAAAGCTTTACAACAATTATCCCTAAACAATTAGCTGGCTTCTGGGGAATAATTATCGCCCTCCTATCTGCTCCAGGAACATTCTTCCTCTCAAATGATGGATTCTACTACGGTATTATGCCAGTACTTGCTCAAGCTGGAGCTCGTTATGGTTTCGATAATATGTCAATGGCCTTAGCTTCCCTAATGGGTCAAGCTTTCCACTTGCTCAGTCCACTAGTTGCTTTCATTTACCTACTTCTTCGTTTAACTGGATTAGATATGGGAGAATGGCAGCGTACTGCTGGTAAATATGCCCTTGGTATCTTCATTATCTTTATCGTCACAATTGTTCTTATGGGACACATGCCAATTTATATTCCACAATAATGTGATTTACCTCCGCCAAAAAGGTTATTCTCCTTGCAGGATAACCTTTTTTTCAATTAATAGATAATACTCTTCAATCTAGCTCAACCTATATTTATTAACAAAATTTAGTTATAATGAAAAGAAAAGCAAGAAGGAGACCCTATGACTTCAATAACACAATTGGTCAAAAATAACTTAGAATTATCAAAAAATATACCTCTAAAAATCGCCTTGTACGAAGCCTTCAAAAAAACCATTGTCCTCAGAGAAATTCCTGCCGGCACACGGATTAATGAAAAAGAATTCTCTACTGAACTAAATATCAGCCGGACTCCTATTCGTTACGCATTGGGTGTCCTAGAGGAGGAAAAATTAGTTGAACATATCCCAAACAGAGGGATTATCGTTAAAGGTGTCAGTTTACAAGATGCGCACGAAATTTTTGAAATTCGGAAATCACTAGAAACTCTCGCATCAACCACTGCCATGAACAAGATGACAAAAGCCGATTTTGATGAGATGAAGGAACTTTTAGAGACTTGTGAAGGTTATTTACTAGAGCATAATATCGATAATGTCTTAAAAAATTTCAACGATTTTAACAATTTGATTTATGAAAAAAGTCAAATGCTTCGTTTGAAAGAAATCGTTTCTGAATTGCAAGCTTATTTACTCTATTTCCGTCGCATCTCTATTTCCTCGGATGACCGGCGGCGTAAGGCACTCGATGAACATTGGATGATTTATCGTGGTATGAAGAACAAGGATTACCAACAAGTTACCTTAATTACCCATGAGCATTTAAACCACTCCTTAGATTTCATTATTCAAGAAATGGAACAAGACAATGATCCAGACAGATAAATTGGCTTATTTCAGTCAATTAGCCATAAAAGCTTTACTCTACGAAGTAACCTTAACCCCAAAGCCGGGGCTTGTTGATGGAGCAAATAATGGATCTCATACGGACATGACCTTGACAACATTCGTTGATTCTACTCTGGCTCTTGCTCCCCACTTCCAGCGCTATCTAGAGCTGGGTTATTCCCACCATCAAAAGGAGCCACAAGAACTCTTTGAACTCTTGCGGCAAGAAGGTATATTAGCTGAGAAATCTATGTTTGAAGCTACTCAAGGTATCAACACCCATAAAGGAGTCAACTTCTCTTTCGCCTTGCTATTAGGTTCGACCGGCGCCTATCTCGCCCAACATCCAGAACTTTTAGACAACCCTTCCTCTTTTTCGGCGGAAAATAGCCAAGCCATTTGTCAAGCTATCATCCCAATGACCAGCCATTTAATTGAAATGGATTTAGGCGATTTGCAGAGCAAAACAGAATTGACTTATGGTGAAAAACTCTATTTAAACTATGGTATAAAGGGGCCAAGAGGCGAAGCCAGTCAAGGTTATCCTAGTATCGGGGAAAAGGCATTACCTTATCTACGGCAGTTAGCGAAAACGGAAATGTCAAGTCATGAACAACAACTACGACTTTTACTCTTCCTGATGACATTTGTTGAAGATGCTAATGTCATCCACCGAGGAAGCATTGAAGACATGTATCAGGTACAAGCTGAAAGCCAAGCCTTGCTTAAAAAGAACAATACTTATGAACAGATCGTTTGTGCCTTAGAAGATTACAACTGCAGCATGGTCAAACGTAATCTCAGTCCAGGTGGTTCTGCGGACCTATTAGCACTTACCTTCTACTTTGCTTTTTTAGAAAAACTCATATAACCAAAAAACAGGTTGCCATTTAGCAACCTGTTTTTTTAGTGGAAAAGATGAAAAATGAGTTTGATTAACAAGGGCATGATGATAACGGTGTACATGGTCCGACTAATCTGAATGCCGGCAATTTTAGGCATATCACCACCAAGTTCTCCTGCTAACAAGGAAATATCTGTAGCGCCAGCTGGGGAAGAGGCAAAGAGAGCCGATTGAATATCCAAAAGCCCACGTTTATACATGAGATAGCCGAAAAAGCCATTAATCAACATGTAACTGCCAAGCATGAGGAGAATAGGAATAAAAAGGTCTTTCATATCCAATAAACTCTCATGGCTAAAACTAGTACCAATCAAAGCACCTGCTAAAATTTGGGCAAAGGACCTAATGGACTTTGTCATCTGCACCGTTTCTTTTTTTATTTTCAGAGCGGAAGATGCTAGAAGTGCAAAGATAAGTGCGCCAACGGGAACACCTAAGGCATTGCCAATCAAGCCTGCAATGGTTGCCACTAGCAGAATGAGTAAGTCATTTTTAAGTCGATTCTTGCCAGTCAACACTTGTCCTGCTTTCCCTACTTGTTTTGAAGCAGTCGCAGCTCCTTGTCTTAGCTCTGGTGCGAAGCGATTTGTAATAAAAGAAACCCAAGCAGGCAAAATTAATAGAATACCAATCAAGCGAACAGATTGCATAGTTGCCACAATATCTGGCTTAGCCCCCATATCAATGGCCATTAGAGAAACATCAACAATACCTCCAGGCAAACAAGAAAGGAAAGCAGTCATCATATCCATCTTAAAAAAGATCATAAAGACAGACCCTAAGACAAACATATTGAGGGTAAAGAGAGTCATCAGCCCCGCTATGGCTTTTGCCAAATGTGGGAGATTCATGAAATCCCTTTTTGAAACCTGCTGTCCTATATAGGCACCACTAATGATTTGAGCAAGTATTTTAAATTGATGGGCAATAGCCATTTGTCCTGTAAAAATCGAGACAGAAGCAACAGCAATCATGCTACCAATCATATATGCACCTGGCACTTTTAATTTTTTAGCCACTAGGCCACCGATTAATCCTACCAAGAGTGTTATTTCAAAAGTGATCACGCCTTCTCCAATCTATTTTTTCTTTCAAATCTTTATTCATTAATCATCTTAGCACGATATGGACAATCATTCTAGTTTAATCGAAGAAATAATCTGATATTTGCTGTCTTTTTAATGTCTTTTCAAAGCCAAAACACTTCCTAATACTCTTTAGAAAGGCGTCCAATGGTATAATAGAAAGGAATTAGTTCCAGAAAAGGAGGATTTCCTATGTCAGAATTTACCGTTTCAAAAATTTTCCCTTCAGACAAGGTTAATCAGGCCAAAGTTACGCAATTATTGGAAGATGCTGGAATAAAACGCGACCAGAATCTTGACTATACCTGTGGTATCTTCGAGGACGACGGCACATTAATCGCTACTGGGAGCTTATTTGCAAATACCCTACGTTGCTTTGCCATCTGTAAACGATATAGCGGTGCCGCCCTTCTCAATATCCTGGTCACCCATCTGATTAGCATCCAGTTTGAGCGTGGTAACACCCATCTCTTTGTCTACACGAAACCTGAGACCAGTAAATTCTTCAAAGACTTAGGCTTTTATACTATCGCCGAAATTCCTCATCTGGTCACCTTCATGGAAAATCGCAAGTCTGGCTTTGCCGATTACCTCAAAAAGCTCAAGGACGAAAGCAAGACGACTCAAGAGAGTGCAGCCATCGTCATGAACGCCAACCCTTTTACTTTAGGCCATCTTCATTTGGTGGAAAAAGCTGCTGCAGAAAACAAGGTTGTCCACCTTTTCATGGTCAGTCAGGATAGTAGCTTAATTCCATTTAAGGTTCGCAAAGAATTAATCCTTGCTGGTACAGCGCATCTGAACAATATTGTCTACCATGAAACAGGTCCTTATATTATTAGTCAAGCAACATTCCCAAGCTACTTTCAAAAAGATCAAGAAAGTGTTATTAGAAGTCAAGCACAACTAGACTTAAGCATTTTTGTGGCCATTGCAAAAGAACTTAGCATTAGCAGACGATATGTAGGAGATGAACCAACAAGTGTGGTGACAAACCTCTATAACAGAATCATGCAAGAAAACTTACCTCAAAATGGGATAAACTGTACCATTATTCCTCGGATTGAAAGTGATGGTCAAGCTATTAGTGCATCAACTGTTCGCCAATATATCAAAGAAGATAACCTTTCTGCAATCAAAGCTCTAGTCCCTCAATCAACATTCGACTACTTAAACCGTCCAGAGGCGCAAGAGATCATTGATAATATCCAAAAACAAGCTAATGTTATCCATTACTAAAACATAAAACCACCAGTTTCCCTTACAAAACTGGTGGCTTTTCACTAAATATATTATATAAAATAATACCGAAGATACTGCTATTATAGCATTGTTTTTGATAAAAAACCTATGCTATAATGACGCTAAAGACTAAGTCGAGGAATCACATATGGAAATCAAAGATATTGAATATATTAAAGCTATCTTAGACCATGGAAGTATCACGAAAGCTGCTGAAGCACTTTATATCACACAACCATCCTTAAGCACCTACATCAAAAATATGCAGCAACGCTTAGGCTTTGATGTCTTTATCCAACATGGCAAGAAATTCGAACTCACCTACCTTGGGGAAGAATTTTTAAAATATGGACTTCAAATCTTGAGAATCAAAGAAGACTTTTATGATCGTCTTCAAAATATTCAAGACAATCAATACGGTCGCTTAAAAATTGCCATTCCTTTATTGCGGAGTTCTTATTTAGTTCCTGTTCTTTTGCCTATATTTAAGGAAATCTATCCTAATGTTGATATTCTTTTGAATGAATCCTCATCAGCAAATTTCCCTAGTTTAGTTGAAAATGGGGATGTTGATTTAGCCTTAATGAACCGGTCTGATAGTTATGATCATCTGCAAACCGAAAAAATTAAGTCCGAAGAAATACTACTTGCACTCCCAACGAAACACACTTTATGTCCTAAAGCAATCAGAGATGACCGACACGAATTCCCAGTTCTTGATTTAAGGGATTTGAAAGAGGAAGTTTTTATCCTCCACCAACCTGATCAGTTTTCCCGTCAAGTGGCTGATACCATATTCACCAAACATGATTTCCATCCAGATAAAATATTAGCAACCAGAAATATTGAAACTGCTACAAATCTGGTTGCTAATAATCAAGGTGTTTGTTTCATCAACAATAGTCATACTAAACATTTAATCACAGATAAATTGTCATTCTTTTCATTAAAAATTCCATTTTATGTTGATTTGATTGTAGCCTATCGCAAAAATCGACAGTTGCCTTCTTATGCTAAAAGCTTTATTGATATTTGTAAAGATACCATTTAAAGTGGGATGGCACCTGTCAAAATGGCAATGGCAGTTTGTAGAACAAAACTGATTAAACCCCATTTTAAGTATTCTTTTTGATAATCGACAAAGCTAACTTCAGTACGGTCTACTAAGACATATAAGAAGGCAACTAATGGACTAGCAAAACGAACAGCTTGACCCATTAAAGAGGCTACCCCAATTTCCACTGGTGTTGCACCATAGCTATAGGCAATCGGTGCAATTACCGGTAAAATTCCAAAATAGAAGGCATCATTTGGCAGGAAGAATAATCCTGGCAAGGAGATTAAAGCTAGGATAAAGGGAATATAGGAACCTAGGTTTTCTGGAATCATAGATACTAATTGTGTCGCAATAGCACTACTCATGCCTGAACCATTTAAGATTCCCATAATAACACCTGCACCAAAGACAAGTGAAACAGGTCCTAAGGCTTCTGCACCATTAGCTAATAGACGTGAATTTTGTAAATCAAGGTCTTTATAATTGACCATTAAAGCGATACCAGTTCCTAAAAGGAAGAGAATACCACCATTAATCACATCCATAATCAACAAGACCATGATAGCAATGGTTAAAGCTAAGTTGAACCAAATCAGTTTTGGTCGTTTGTATTGAATATTATTTAAGGTAACATCTGAAATAATATGTTCTGTTTCATCATCCGTTAAGATACCCATGCCTGGTTTATAACCAAGGCGTTTTCTTTCTTTCTTACCATAAGTGTAAGCCTGGAAAATACACAATAGTCCGGCCGCAAACATTCCTGGCAATACTGGTAGTAAGAATTCTTTAGGGCCAATATTTAGTACAGGCATTGCGCGAGCCATTGGACCACTCCAAGGAACCAAGTTCATAACAGAATTACCAAAACCTATAATAGCTGCTAGGTAAATCTGTTTCATGCCCATTTTTTTGTACATAAGAAGCATGGCTGAAGTTACAATTAATACGGTTGTTGTTCCATCACCATCAAGTGAAACCGCAAGTGTAATGAGGGCAGAGGCGATGGTAATCTTCATCGGATCTCCCTTGGCCCATTTAATCATATAGACCGCTAAAGGATCAAAGAGACCAGCATCAAGCATTACTGAGAAATAGAGAATGGCAAAAAGTAACAGAGTAATTGTCGGTGCAACACCGGCAGTAATTTTTCCTGCATCACCTGGTTTGAAATAAAGTCCCTCAAAAATCCATTGGAAAGCATCTAAAATTGGGGTCTTTGTTACAAGTGCTGCAATTAAGCCAAAGACAACTGGGACTAAGACTAAACCATTAAAAGGTGTCATCTTTTTTGTCAAAAGTAAGACCATAAAGGTCACGATCATTAAATAACCTAGTATTGCAAGCATCCGCTATGCCTCCTCTATATAAGCAGTACCAGTCATCAATTTTCTTGCTGTACGATAACTTGACACTGACTGAATCTCTTGTTTATTGTCTTGTTTTTGTGCCAAGGTAGAAACTGTAATTTTACCACTACTATGACCAATCTCAAGAGCTTTATCTTGATTTTTATTTTTTAATAAATCATGCACTAAAGTACCTTCAATATAACTTGCTGCTCCAGTACAAAGCGCACCTGTTAACGCAATTGATTTGTGGGCCTTTTGCATGCTCATCATTCTGACACTTAAGTCATAATCATTAGCAGCGATAGATACCCCTCCTGTTGTTTGATAGTCAATCGGACTTGCTATCAGAGTCATTTTAGGAACCCCTGGCGTTATGACAGCACTATCTTTGTAATCATCAATGATTCCCATTAATACAGCTGCTTTACCACGGATTTCTTCCAAAAGACTTAGCAAAGGAACATTACTATCAATTTCTTCTGGTGTTTCAATTCCTTGTAAATCAAGGTCTTCTGCTTTGAGATAGACTAAAGGATTTGCTGCATCGACAATGGACACAGTTACCCTATTACCATTTTCTAAGTCAATCTCATCCTTGAGTCTGCCAGTTGGCAGTAATTTGCCAGAAAAAGCACCCGAAGGATCTAAAAATTCCAATTCAATTTTGAGACCTTTCCCTGGAACTCCAGAAATCTCAAAATCACCTTCATAAGTCAGTTGACCATTTGGTGTTGGGATATATTCATTAATAACTTTCTTGGTATTTGTATTATAAACAGCAACCTTTGTCATTGGAGAAGTTATTTCAACAAGTTGGTTTTCAATAGCATAGATGCCGACAGCAGATGAGATATTCCCGCAGTTTCCAGAGTAGGAAACTACAGGCTTATCTACTGATACTTGAGCAAATGTGTAATTAACATCCCAAGCATTTTTTTCTTCTTTTGAAATGATGGCAACTTTACTTGTTGTTGAAACAGCTCCGCCCAGACCATTAATTTGTCTAGTATCTGGACTTCCCATGAGTTTCAGTAAAATGAGATTACGGGCATCTTCTTCTACTGGAAGGTTAGCTTCGTCGATAAAAAGACCCTTACTTGTTCCACCACGATAGATACTAACAGGTATTTCTACTAACATAGCAACTTCCTTTCCTTATTGTGAATTAGATTTTTGCAAGAAGATTTGTTAATTCACTAATCTCAATTTCTTCTAAACGATTGATAGTATCCGCAATATCTAAAGCTAATTTAGAATCGATATTCGCTGTCAATAAATTGTATTTCTCTAAAAGAACATCCCATGTTGCTGGACGTGAAGTAAAACCTTGGTAGTCATCTTTATTGATTTCGTATACTTTACCATCATTTGTTTCCACTTCAAGCTTGATAGCCATTTCTTTAGGGAAGCGTTGGCTAAACTCTGGATTTTCTTTAACAGTCACTTTTTGAAGGAGGCTTTGAATGTCATCAGCTAAAATACGGTCTTGCTCGTATTGAGCTGGCAATACTTGCCCATCAAGGTAAGCTGCAGAAAGCATGTATGGAAGTGAATGGTCGGCTTCTTCTTTAACACGAATTGTTTTCTTCTCACCTTCTTCACCACCACCAATGATATTGAAGGCAACATCAAAGGTATCTAAACGAATTTCTTTAATGTCTTCTGCTGGGATATTTTCTTTATTACGGAATTCAATCAATCCTTCAATTGATGATTGTGAATGAATTTCAGCATTGTAACGTTTGATGATTGTGTCAAGGACACGACCTAAACCTTCATTTTCCCAATCAATCTCAAATTGACCAGCAATTGTTTCGTAGAAACCTTTATTTCCTTCAAAAACTTCACGAGGTCCTGTGATATCATATTTAGCAAGTAAAGCTGAAGACATTGCTCCACGTGCTGTATTCGGAGCAGCCAAACCTTTCCAGTTTGATAAAGCACCAGTTCTTGTTACACGAAGTGAGTTGTAACTTGTTCCAGAAATTGAAATAGCGTTAGCAATTTGTTTAGCATCTAAACCTAATGCTTTCGCTGCACCTGCTGCTGCACCATAAGCTTCTTGAACTGTGTGGTCAAAACCATGTTTACGAACAGGAGCTTCATCTGATAAACGACATTGAATTTGATAAGCAATTGCTAAACCAAGCAAGAAGTCTTTACCAGTTCCACCATTATGTTCTGTCGCAGCAAGAACTGCTGAGATATTGTCTGAAGGGTGACAAGTTTCGCCTTTTGCAAGATATGAATCATTGTAATCTAGATAGCGAATAGTTGCACCATTGAATAAAGCTGCGTAATCAGGAGTTGTTTTACCGCCACCGATTAAAGTTGCTGAACCATCTTTCGTTAAATCATGTGTCATTTTTTGAATGCTTTTGATTGTTTCACTCTCTAAAGATCCAATTGCACACCCAATAGCATCAAGAACACGACCTTTTAATGCTGCGATTTCTTCCTTAGATAAGTCTTCAAATGATTTCGCATCAACCCATTTACCAATTTGTTCAACTACTGTAAGTTCTGTCATTTTTTTCTCCTTAATTTTTATAATGTCATTATAACGTAAACGCATTCATGCAACAAATTGATAAATATAATGATAATTATAGCCAAAACCTATTATTCATCATAAAAAAGAAGCACTTTTCATAGAAAAGTGCCTATTTTTGGGGATTTTTCTTTATAATTAACAAAATTATTTAGGATTTAAGAGTAATATTTTAAAAAATTGTCGAGTTTTTCCAAGTGTTCTTTTTATGTTTTTTAATCTAAGGCCATAAGAGCTATTATGTTCTCCATAACTTTCTTAACATTATCCAAAGTTCTTTCCGTCTCCATAGCTGCGGCTAGGGTCAAGACTTGTCTTTGGATGGCAAAGACTCCCGTGAAATAGTCAGAAGTGTTGGTAAATTTAGGAGAAATACTGCCACAAAGGGCAATAACCGGTTTGCCATGTTTTTGAGCCATTCTAGCTACACCAACTGGAACTTTTCCAGACTTGGATTGCATATCCAGTTGGCCTTCACCAGTGATGACAATGTCTGACACTTTGATCTGTTCTTCTAAACCGATGAGGTCTGCAATGCTAGGAAAGCCTGCTTCTAATCTGCCACCGAGAATTCTGATCGCAGCGCCTAGGCCTCCCGCAGCACCCGTACCGGATATGCTCTGTAGGTCAAGCCCTCTTTGGGTGCTAACCATTTTCGCAAAAGACCTAGCCCAAGCATCACTGTCAGCAATATCTTGAGGGCTTCCACCTTTTTGTGCTCCAAAAACAGCAGCATAGCCCTGGAGGCCGTAATAGGGATTGGTGACATCTGTCAAACCAATCAGCTCAACATGAGAGGGCAATTGGAAGGAGTCGCCTGTCAATGAAAAATTCAGACTTTCTAAAAGGCCATAACCCCCATCAGAGGTGCCAGTCCCTCCCAAAGTTAGATAAATTTTCTGACAGTTACGGTCGATTGCATCCAAAATGAGAGCTCCAAGCCCAAACGAAGTAGCCTGACGATAAGTCTCCGAAGTCGGCACAATCTTATCCAGACCCACAACCTCAGCCGACTCAATAAAGGCCATGTTGCCAACCTTCAAATACTTTGCCATAATCGGTCTTTTTAACAAATCAAGGGTCTCAACCTCAATAAATTCCCCATCTAAGTTTTCTGCTAAAGCAGCAATGGTCCCCTCGCCCCCGTCAGCAATGGCAACCTTGGTCACCCTTGCTTCCGGCATGACAGCCAAAATACCAGCTTCCACCGCCGCATTGAGCTGACTACTAGTGGCAGAGCCTTTAAAAGAATCAATTGCAATCGTAAAATGCATGCTTTCACCTTTCAGAATAGGATGTGAAGAGTCTCTCTAGAACAATCAGTAGGGGCAATTTGTCCGTTACATTTGAACCATCATAAGTCCTCTTCGGACTAATACAATATAGCTCGAGGTCAGCAACTTTTGATAAGGAATTATCCGCAAAATGAGTAAGGGAAATGACTTGATGACCTAGTGACTTTGCATCCTTTGCCAGTTGTAAGCCCGGTTCAGTTTCGCCGGTTAGACTTATAAAGAGGATAGTCTTCTTTTCCTTTTGATTTACTTGTTTTCGTAATTCATGCTCATACTCGATAAAATAAAACTTATTTTCTACAGCATTTAATGTATCTACAAAAATTTTTGCCACAAAAGCCGTTGAACCAACTGCAAAAATAATAACTTGTTTACTTTTACAAAATAATTCAATAACTTTCTTATGTTCAATCTGTTTTATTAAATCAATATTTTTATGAACAAAATCTAAATAAGTTTTTTCTTGCCCTGCTTGCCTATCCGAGCTCTCTTGACATAGCGATTTTTTTAGTTCCAAAAATCCCGTATATTGAAGTTTATGACATAATCTCGTAATGGTATTAGGAACAGTATAAAATTGTCTAGCTAATTCAATTATTTTGACATCCTGGATTTGAGTTTTATTCGCACTAATATAATCACAAATATCATCTTCCAAATCAGTAAAGTGCGATTCAAATAGACGTCTTCTTTCTTCAAAGTTCATGTAATACCTCCAAAGAAATTATATCATATGACAAGTCGTTAATAGTTTTTTACCGTATTTAATAGTTGTAAATAGACTTTTTCATCTAAATCACGTAAAACCGGGAAAAATTGACGAATGCCCTTTTTATCCATATTTATGGCAACTGTTTGAATTTCTTCTTTATCATAACTAGATTTCGATATCATTGGATAGCCAGGTACCTTAAGTTCTACATCCCCAGCTTCATAAACGCATGAACCACCCCAGTATTCTGTTGCTCCTTCTTTTCCGACTAGGTTTGTATAAAGGAATGGAATTGTATTTTCCATGGCTCTCACCTTAACAATCGGTTCAAAGATTTCCTTCTCAAATTTTGGCGATCCTGAAATTCCAACTAGTAAATCTGCTCCTTTAAGAGTCATTAATCGAGCTAGTTCTGGAAAGAAGATATCATAACAAATTAAGCAAGCAATTTTTCCAATTTTTGTTTGGAACACTTGTAATTCTTGTCCAGTCTTAAAGAAACGACGATCGGGAAAAGCGCCATCACCACCCGTATCAGTTGCATGTCCTGGTAAATAGTTTTTGCGCCATTTACCTATATAACCTTCAGGTCCTACTAATACTGCAGCATTGTATAGAACACCTTCAGCACCCTCTTCCGGCATTCCCCAAATGATATAAATATTTTCTTCTTTAGCTATTTCAGCAAAGTAGTCACTTGCTTTTCCAGGTATTATTTCAGCCTGATTGAAAAAGTCATCACCGCAATTATAGCCAGTTAAAACAAGCTCAGGAAATACTATTAAATCTGAACCTTCACTTGCAGCTTCTTGGATAAAACGAGTCATCTTTTCCATATTGCTTTTTTTATCACTGGTAATCGGTGTCATTTGACACGTTGATACTTTCATAAAATTTCTCACTTTCTATCAAATGCTATGCTAATAATTTGGTTAGGTTCAATGTCATTTAATCTAATTTGTTGATTGGTAACTGAAATATTTTCTTGACTTTCAAGTACATTCTCAGATAAGTTGACCAATCTAGGATTAGACAGAATTTCCTTATCAAAAACAATTTTGGCATTTTTAAGACTCTCTTGCCCTTCATTTACGATACGGAATATTAGGCCATCAAAGGTATTTGCCTTTTTCAAAGCATGCATACTTAGCTCAGAATTCTCTACACATAGATAGTCTCTTTCACTAATATGAGATGATATAGTTTGTGAGGCAAAAGGTGCTTGTTGATACCGATCTGCTTCTTTTGCAATAGCCGTTATTTCTCCGGCAAAAAAGGCATATTCAAATTCATGTGACCCAATCATCTCACTGTCTGGTGTTGCGACATGAAGACCTGAGCGACGTCCTGGTCGATAGAGTAAATCTTGTTTACCCATATAATCAGTTGAAGTTAAGAGTGGGATAGTGATTGAATCCTTATCTACAGTTTCAGGGATTTCATAAGTAACCAATCCTTTATTCAAAATAATCATATTGCTTCCATGGCTCTCAAATCCTGTAAAGCGTTGCTGTGGATAAACAGGATAGTAAAGTTCTTGCCAATCTTCCCAGTCTATAGCTCGTTCAATTTGATTTTCTCTCCACAAAAGACCAAACTGTTGTTCTGAAAAATGCTTTTCAGTCTTTTTGTTATTTGCAAAAGACACACTAATTCGGTGATTCTTAACTGTATTCTCAATGTTTGTTTTAAAATCAATTCTTCTAGAGTGTCTTGTAACTGTCACAAGTGTTTGTATAGAGATATTCGTTGTTTCTTCACTACGATTCGTTACATCACTATCAATTGGTGCCTCCAATTTATAGTTAATTGCCATCTGAGCTAAGTCTGTCGAATTCACTAAAACTTGCCAATTCTCTAGATTTGCTTGGAAATTTTGATCATTTAGTGGAGGCGAATAGTCATATTCATCACCAGCATTTCCATTTTCAATGATGCGATTGAGATGGCTAAATGATTCATTTGACTCTTTATCAAAGTATGTAAAAGTCCCATCAGATTCCAATTTTAATGTGAAAAAGTCATTTTCAAAAACTTCATTATTAAAAATTTCTTTTTGCTTCTCTAGACTTCCTGGAATAGCATCTGAAATATCAAAATAATGGATACCAATTCCGTTAACTGGAACGCTTAAGAAAATTCTATTCTTATAAAGATAGATATCCTCATTTTTTCCACCAATTTCAATTGTTGTGTCATTAAGATTCAATTGTTCTTGTGAAATCAAAGTAAATGGGAGATTATCATGACTTTCTGAACAAGAAATAGAGAATTCTTTATGGCTTGTGTAAATATCAATAGTCGTTTCAAGAAGATCTTGATGAGCATTTAAATTAAAGAGGGCAAACTTATCAAATGATAGTGCTTTATTTCCATCCAAATCCAAAATATCTTCATAAGCAAGAATATTTAATTCAGATGCTAATTGAAGCGCCTTATCATAGCGAACTTTCATCTCTAAGTGGGTCTCATCAGTACAAACTGAACAGATGGAATCATGAGCTTGGTTTTGCAACATATATTTACAAGCATGATCAATTAACCCTTTTGGATATTTTCCAGTTTCTAGAAATCGCAGAGCAGATAATGGTTCAGTTTGACTGAAAAGTTGTGTTTGCACATCATAGTTTTTTCGTTTTAAATCCGGTCGGGTCATACCAATCCCTACATGGACGCGCATGTTTTTACCTTTTCGGAATTCACCTGTAACGACCTCTTTATTAACATCATGCTCAAAAACCAAATCTTGGTAGGCTTGTAAACTTGATAAGGTAAATTCATGTTGGCCTTGATAATGGTGATTTAAATCTGAAATAATCTTCGGCAAATGCTTTTTAATTTTGCGTTGGTCAAAACCACACATTAACAAAATATGACCAGAAGGTGATGTTTTAGATAGTAGTTCTATATTTTCTTCAATAATTTCAATATTTTTGTCAAGATCCAAACTTAAGTCACGCGCATTACCATATCCTTGACTAAGTACAGTAGTCTCCACTTGTGAACCATCTTGACTTTTCCAAAGGAAGTTTTCTGAGGCTGTTTCTTCACCAGTCATCCCTCGCCAAAAAAGTGCACGATTATAACCAAATCCATTTAATAATTGAGGAATTTGTGCCGATTGCCCAAATGAATCAGGAAGGTAACCAATTTCCATTTCATCATGAAAAGCATTGGCCAATTCTTTACCAATTAAAAGATTCCGGATAAGTGATTCACCACTTGGAACAAACTCATCAGGCTGTGTATACCAAGGTCCAACAATGATCCGATTTTCTTTAATCAGTTTTACTAAGCTTTCCCGATTTTCTGGTTCAATGATTAAATAATCTTCAAAAACGACCATTTGACCGTCCATCACAAAACATGAAAAATCAGAATCATTTTCTAAGGTTTCGATTAAATCATCGAAAAAATCAACCAAGCGAACGCGATATTTTTCAAAAGTTTTATGCCACTCTCTATCCCAATGTGTATGAGCAACGATTGAAAATTTCATGATATTCTCCTTTAAATAGCTAATGAAGCTACCATTGATAGCTCCATTAGAATGTCATTTTTAAACTTCTTTTTTCAAAGCAACAACAGTAAGTGCAGTTGTTAAGATACCTGCTACGAAAGCCACTAAGAAACCAATTGGATTTTCAAATGCCCAAACCACAAAGATACCTCCTGAAGGAATTGAAGCTTTAACTCCCAATCCTAAGGCTAACGCCCCACCAACACCTGAACCAATGACAAGTGAAAGGATAACTCTCCAAGGATCACGGACTGCAAATGGAATAGCGAATTCAGTAATACCCGTTAAACCACCGATAATTGCTGTTAAGCGACTAGCTTTCTCTGCTTCAGTAAATTTTTTCGGTGCAATCATTGTTGCAATTGCAAGTGCAACTGGAGGAGTCATAATCCCAATCCAACAAGCTGCCATTGGAGCATAGATTTTTTGACCAATCATTCCAACACAGAAAGCAAATGCAGCTTTATTAATTGGACCACCCATATCAACAGCCATCATAGCACCAATGATAAGTCCTAATAGAACTAAGTTTCCACCTTGCATTGATGAGAGTCCATTTTCCATTGCTTTGTTAAGAGCTTGGAGAGGACCACCAATACCATACATAATAACAGCAATAGCTGCAGAACCAACAAGTGGAATGATAACCAAAGGTACAATTGGTTTAATAAATTCAGGAACTGGAACTCGTTTGATTAATTTTACAATGGCTCCCGCTAGGAAACCAGCAAGTAAGGCACCTAAGTAACCTGCCCCCACAGTATTGGAAAGGAGACCACCTGCCATACCTACAACAAGTGCTGGTTTGTCAGCAATCGAGTAGGCAATATAACCACCCAATACAGGATACATTAAGCCAAAGATTGCTACGCCGACTTCAACGGTTGTTTTTGTCCAGCCACTATCTACTTTTCCACCACCTAGTAATAGGCCAATTGTTAGAATCATACCACCAGCAACAACGAATGGTAACATATATGAAACACCCGTCATTAAATGAGTTTTACCTGATTCGAAAATATCAGACCAGAATCCTTTAGATTCTTTAGATTGTTCCTGGACTTCTGTACGTGAAGCAATCGGTGTTACTTTATTCCCTTTTTGAAGTAATAAATCATCAATAAGTTTTTCAGCATTTTTAATTGGTGCACCTACACTTGTATCAATCACAGGTAGGCCCTCAAATCGGTCTACATCTTTCAGACGAACATCATGAGCGAGAATAACACCAACTGCATTTTTAACATCAGCTGCTGTAATCATATCTTCTACGCCTGCAGCTCCTTGTTTCTCCACTTTTACATCATAACCTTTAGCTTTACCCACTCTCGTAAGAGCTTCAGCCGCCATGTAAGTGTGAGCTACTCCAGCCGCACAGGCAGTTACAGCCAAAATTAAGCCTTTTTCATTTGCCATAATTTTTTCTCCCTCACCAAATTCCAATAGATGCATTGTTTCATCAACTGATTTAGTTTCCATAAAGGCATTAACAACATCTTTATCTGCTAATTTCCCTGATAGTTCAGCTAGCAATTTAATATGTTCTGCATTTGAACCTTCTGGAATTGCTAAAATAAATAATAACCTAACACGATTATCTTCGATAAGTGATGGATAAGCCTCTGGTGTCAATGCTTGACTTAATCTAACAATGGCAAAAGTTGCTTTCTTAACTGTAGAAGATTTACCATGAGGAATGGCAAGACCATTTTCAAATCCTGTTACTCCTTCTGCTTCCCTAGCAATTAATGCTTGTAAAAAAGAATCTTTGGATTCAACAATCCCTTTTTCTTCAAATTTTTGAGATACAAACTCAAAAATGGCAGCCTTACTGGTGAATTCCTGATCTAAAAAAATCAAATCACTACTGGTCGCTTGTCTAAGATCCATTTTATTTCTCCTTGCTTTTTATACACTTATTCTACCAATAAAAGAAAGCGGTTTCTGAATTTTTGTAAAATGTTCTGATTTTTTTATTTTCTTTATTTTTTTGTGTAAATTACACAAATTCTACATGATTTAATTTATCCAATAAGTATTTCTGATATTACTGATTCTTAATTGTTTTTCTTTCAATTCAGCTATTTTAAAATACAAGCAAAAACAACTTAACTTAATTTTATAATTATTATATAATAATTATAAAAATCACATATCTTGAGTAAGGAGGACTTCAGTGAAGCAAGAAAAAATCACACCAGTATTAAGTCTTCTAACTGCAACTCAAAAGACACATCTCTATCAGTCAAATAAGCAGTTTAAACAGGTTATTAGTGAGGCAATTGACAGCCTAAATATGGGTGACGATCCTGATATAGCAATGGTTCGATTGGCTCCATTTTTAGACCAGTACCTCATAAGTAACCCTTGTCAAGAGCTAATTGACTTACAGCTCTATCTACTTAAAGATACAAATAAATATCGCGGTATTATAAATTTGACCGGATGGTTTCACTAAAGATCGTCATGGATAAGAAAAAACCCGACCACTTGATGTGGCCGGGTTTTTTCTTATAATTCCCGATAGTCTATTAATTTAATCTGTCTTGCGTCAAGCCAATTTTTAGTTTTGGGGTCGGTTAAGACTGCAACCTCTAGTGGCCGGGGCAGGGTTAGGGTGGAGTTGATTAGAATTTCTTGATCCAAATAACCCGGGTGAAAGATGCCGACCGGGATGGCTTCTTGGTCAGATGCTGCCATTTTGGCTATCATTTTAAAGGGATCATAGTTTGCAGCCATGGATTCCATGTAGAAGACCACCAGCGACGCTCCGACTTGGATGGGTTCTTGCTCCAAGGCCATGCCCGAATACTTGAGCTGATTCTTGCTTGCCACGATTTCTAAGGCTTTGAAGAATTGCCTAGAGGCGACAGCGTGACCTTCAAAGTAGTCCGGGTCTTTGCCTGTTAAATCACGGAATCGACTGAGCTGAGCTTCAATTTCCAAAATCGCCTGATCCAGGTCTAGAAAGTCCTCTTGACTTGTGCGGTAAAGCTTTGAACTCTTGAAATAGCCATGCTCATCCACTAAAGACGGAATCAGGGCAGGATCTGTTAAGGGCCTTCCGGCGCAAATGTTGGTGTGGAGACCCAAGGCAATATCAAAATCCTTGACCAAATCCATTCCATGCTGGGTAGCTGGCATGTTGATCATGACGCCCAGACTTCTGACCAAACCAGATTCCAGTGTCTTAGCAATACCAAAATTGACCGCTTCTGAGTAACCTAAATCATCAGCCCTAAAGAGTAAGTTTTTAGACATACTTGCACCTCAATGATATATTCAGTTTATTAAAGTAAGTATAGCAGAAAAGCTTATCTACTGCTCTTTTTCACTAGAGAATTTTTCAAGTAGTTTATGATAGGCATCTTGCATATCTTGTGGTGCTTCTTTGAATTTTGGTAGTTCAGATGACGTGTTTGGCTGGAATTTGTCTTGCAAATAGACTGTTCCATTAGTCCCCAAAATGATTTGATAACTTGTCTTCTTAGAATCAACGGTAGTCTGGTAATAGTTTTGGTAATTTTGACTATTCCCTAACAATTCTCCCGCTTCTGAGCCAGTATTAGCATAGTATTTATGGACTTTTGTTGGCAGATGGTAAAGTCTGAAGCTAGCCGAAGATTGGAAGTCATCAATAGAGCTGCTAGCTAAATTATTACCCAACAGAGTTAAATTATAGGCTTTTTCAGCTTTTATATCTTCAATTTGACTTTCTTGATTTCCAATTATTCTTGTTAATATATTGTAATTTTTTGTCGTCACTTCAAGGGCCTGATTATTTTCAAGACTTGGAAGACGGTATTGGTCAAAAGGTTCTCTTACTACGATTGCTTCTTCAGCATAACTACTAAAGAATAACCATTTACCAAAGTCAGAAATAATGGATTCTATATTTTGTTTGGTTAGATTGAGCTTTAAGGTCTTCAAGTTTTTTCCAGTGTCTTCACTAGAAAGGTTACTTTCTTTTAGGTTATGAATTTGAGCCACTTGCTGATTCTCGGATGAATTTTCCTTCTGACTATAAAGATCAGACCTAATTAAACTTAAATTTGCTTGTCCCCAAGGTAGAATGGAGCCTTGAAGACTAAACTTCCCAATATGACCTGGAAGTTCAATCGTTAAAGTGTTCTCATCGGCCAAGGCCTTGTCTAATTTACTGATATAAACCATTCCTTGAGAATTGGTTACTTGGAAGGTTTTATCGTCATATCGTTGAACATAAAAGGTCACTTCTTTGCCACTTTTATTTTCAATTAAAGTGGTTGCATATTGCATTCTTGTATCTTTTAAAGCATTTTTTGAGATAAAACTACCATAAAATAAGCCTAGAAAGAAAAGCAACAATAATGCTAGTAAATAGTTTTTATTTTTCATTTTCCTACCTAATTTTGCTGAAACTTTTAAGAATCTAGTATAGATGCTTATTCAGCTCGATAGAAGATTTCTTGATTTAAGCCATCACTTGTCATTTTACTTTGAGTTCCAAAGAAGCGGTCCTTACTTTTATCAGTCTTATCAACTTCTCCGTCAACAAATGCCATTGTTGGGATCTCAACTCCTGCCGGAATAAAGATAAATGGAACCGTACCAGATGCCATAGCTTCTGGTGATGTAATAGCAGCATTTAAGACTCCATCCTCAATCTTGGCATATTTAATATCAATATATTGAGTAAAACCTGATGTGCTTGGTGTATAAGTAACATTACCAGAAGCATCAATGGTCATTGTTGTTCTTGAACTCTTCCAAACACCAGCAACAGATGAGAAGTTCCCATTTTTCATTTCTTCAATGTTCATAGTTTTTGAGCCAGTTGTTGCTTCCGTCTTGCTTGTAGAGGTTTCATCTTCTGTTGATGAACTGCTAGTTGAAGAGCTTGAGTCACTTGTCTTTTTATATTTTTTGATGATGGTTTGATAGGCTTTTTGGATATCATCATTTGCTAATTGGTAGTCACGTTCGACTTTACGGTCCTCACCAATCCAGTAATTTTTCACAAAATAGACTCTTCCATTATTAGCTAATAGGATTTGATAACTATCTTTGGTTTGATCAACCACTTGGTCATAGTAATAATCATAACCATCATTTTTAGCACCAACATTTTCTTTATCCGGTACTGCTGGAGTTACTTCTTTAGTAAACTCATCATTTTGACTAGTGTAATAAGCTTGTTTTGCTTTCTTCAATGAGTAGATTCTGAAGGCACCTTCAGATTGGTAATCTGCGGCATCAGTACTTTCTAGGTCAAGACCAAGAAGGGCTAAATCGAAAGAATCTTTATGAGCTATTAATTCTTCACTACTAGCTTTTTCACCGTCAATCATACCATTGACATCCTCAGATATGTCACCTTCAACTTTACCTAAGAGTCTAGTTAAGAGCTTACCATCAATTGTTTTAGCAGAAGTGAAGACAGTATTGGAAGCACCAAAATGACAAACACCATCAACTTTATTTCTAACGACGATGGCATCCTTACCATAGTCACTCTCAGAAAGCCATTTACCAAATTCTGAGATAATGGTTTCAGATTCTTCTTTAGTGAAAGCTTGTACAGGTAAGGCTTCTGTTTGGCTAGCTCCAGGACCAGCTTCCATCTTACTTGCTGATGATGAAGCCACCGTAGAACTTGAACTTGATTCTGTGCTTGAACTTGTTGATTTACTTGTTTGGCTTGTTGATTTGTCTTCAGATTTCTTAGAAGAATCACTAGTAGAAGCTTTCGTTTCACTTTGACTACTTGACGATTCTTTTGAAGTGGAACTAGAAGTTGATGAAGATGAGACTAGTTCTGTCTTTTTAGCAACTGGAATTGTGGCAGTTGTTTTTGGAATTTGCACATACTTCTTCGATTTGACCTCAACCTTACTAGTTGGTTTCACTAACGGCATTGGATTATCATTACGTTTTACCACCAATTGAGTTTGATCTTTCGGTAAGTTTACGGAAATTTGAACTCTTGTTGCAGATCCCTGATAAACCTCTTCATAGACTTTTTGACCAGTTTCCACATTTGTTTTGGCAACTTTAACCTTATCATCAGCAACCATCTGAACTTCATATTGGAATTCTTTACCTGTCTTAGGGTCTTTAACCGTTGTTGCATAAACATAGTTAGAACTTAACTTGGAACGGTCCTTGGTGTACTTTCCAGTTACAGAAAAAATTAAAAATATAATCAATAAACTGGCAATAAATTTCTTATCTTTCATTATCTCACTCTTTTCTTACATGAATAAATAGCCAACAACATAACCAAAAATAGCTACTGCTAAACCTGCCGCAATTTTCATTAAGTTTTGGGAATCTGTCAGATTAAATTTACCTGACTGTTTTTTGAAACCATTTTTTGCTGCTTGAGCTAATTCAGCTTCCGTTGGTTTTCTTCCGTTCATGATTTGAAAGTCCATCAACCATTCTTCTTGTGTCATTGTTTTCTCCTCCTAAATTGTAAAATAATAATAAAAAGTAATGCGTAAACGACGATATGAGCTAATAATGCTAACCAGTGATGAACAAAGAGCTGATCGCTGATTTTAAACTGTTTTAACTGGCTCGGATTCACTGGAACATGAAATTTTTCTAAAATCGAAGGCAATTTTCTAATTTTAGCCGACATACCAAATAACTTGTGCCCATAGCCTAAAAAAACCAGATTTGAAAATTGTTTGATTGATTTAGGCAATTGGAGAATTGTTCCCGATAAGGAAAATTGGGCAATACCAATCACCACCGATAAAATGATGGAACTAATGACGCTTTCGCGTGAAATCACTGAAACTACTAAAGCGATAAAGTGTGCTGCAATAAATAGCAGTAATACGGTAAGGAATAATTCAAAATTGATATTTTGAAAAAAAGAACCATGCTTTGGCAAATCTTTTTCAAAAAACCAAAGGAGAATTTGGAAACTAAATAAGAAAAAGATTGTTTCTAATAAGGCAAAGATAAATCCAAAAACAAGTGATGTTAAACCATACCAAAGACGATTTAACCCCGAGAAAAAATCTCTTTCTAGGATGGCATACTCTTTACTGATATATATGCTGTTTTGAACTAAAATTAATAAGCTGGCAGAAAATAGAAGTAAGAAAAGGGTCATACGGCTGGTTTCAAAGTCTTCTAGAAAACCATCATTTTGAATAAATAAAATTAAAACTTCAAAAAGAAGAATGCCAAATAAAACTTTGATAAAATCCCAATATCCTGCTTTAAATTTATACCAATTTAACTTAAGGGAAGCGTCCATAGTGACTCCTATATTTTATAAATTTTTCCAGAAGCCAATAACTCCTGATAGACTTCTGCAATATTCATATCTAAGAACTTACTGATGGTATAGTCATCCGTTGTTTTGAATTCTTTTAAGAGCTCTGGAAAACTTCCGACAAATTTTGGTAAGCCTTGTGATAAGAAGATGATTTTATCAAGAATATTTAAATTCTCAGTATTATGGGTAATAACGATGATGGCCTTATTTCTTGATTTCGCTAAAATCTTCAATGTCCTTAAAAGATTCCGATCACTTAGAGCATCTAAGCCACTTGAAGGTTCGTCTAAAATAAAGTACCTTGATTTACTTAAAAGCTCTACTCCAATGCTAACCCGTCTTTGTTGGCCCCCACTTAACTGGGAAATTTTTTTGTCTTTTAGACTCCAGAGTCCTAAATCATGTAAAATTTGCGAGATTTGAAATTCTTTTTCACCCTTACTTTCACCAGGTAAGTGAATATCTGCATAAAAAGTAAACGTTTGGGAGATGGTCAAAAAGTCCCTTAATAAATTCTTTTGTGGGACATAACTCCAACGATTTTGATCGCCTTTAATAACTTGTCCATCTTCATAAATCTGAAAATCATCACAAGTTGGTGATAGTTTATCCAGTAAAATTTCTGTCAAGGTTGTTTTTCCTGAACCTGAAGTGCCTAAAATACCAACCAGTTCACCAGTTTGAATGGTAACATCCAAATTGTAGAAAAGGAGATCTTTATTGCCCTTATATTTAAAACAGATATGCTTATATACTAATTGATGTTGATCCATAATTTCCCTTTAATTTGAAAACAAAAGCCCAAAAACAAGCAAGACCAGTAATATTATCACCAGAAGACTCATTTTGATATTCATAAAAATCGACATACTGATAATAATAATTAAGATTAAGGCCTGAACTAAGAGTTTTTGCCAGGAGAGATTAAATTTTTGATTAAGCTTTCTATTTCGACTTTGCTCTCTAATACTTGCTTGAGAACGACTAGTCGTCAAGGGTTCTTCCATGACATCTTGATACTTTGTCTGATTCAGAGTATCAATTAAGGCTTTATCATACTTGTTTCTTGTTGTATCATCAAAAAATATTTTTTTGAGGAGATTTAATTCCTGACTTAGTTTGGCACTATTGACATCAAACTGACCCAAATTTTCTCGATCAGCTAATTCTTCTGATAAGCGAGTCAGTTTGTGATATATCTCTGTTGTCGTGTCTTGAACACTTAGTAATTTTGCAACATCTTGGAGATAGGCAATTTCTTCGCCTGTCTCCGTCTCTATTCCTTGGTAATAATCTATCATAGTACAAATTGGTTAAAAATTGCTTTTAACTCCTCTAAGTCATCTTCAACGGCTTGCTTCTCAGTATTTGACTGAGCATTAATTTCGAATTCGTCTAACAAAGTGTTTGTCAAACTATCAAAAATTGAAATATGAATCATCTGTTCCTCATCAAAAGTTAAGTGAACACTGGCTAATTTTTCACCTTTTTGACGAGGCGTTGATAGGTAAACCACGCGCTTCAATATCTGTTGAACATTGATTGGATTGGCATAATTACCTTCTGTTAATTTCAATTGGAAATTGGGTTGCCCATCAACAAAGGCATAAAGATCCTTTGTTACTGTAACCGGAATTTGTGTATTTCTTGGAACAAGAACGCTATTCACAAAATCTCCAACAAAATCATATTGTCGTCCAGGTACTTTTCTAAATAGCATACCAATACCTTGTGAGGTCACGTCTCGAACAACAACCTTATTATCATTGGTATCTAAACCATTTTGTTGTTCTCTAAAGCTAACTTGATCATTGACAATCAAATCAGCAATGATACTAGCACCTTCAGCAACAATGGTATCTGGATTGATCTCATAGTGGGGCATTTTGCCACTAATTGACTCAATCATTTGACGAACAATTGGCATACGCGTTGAGCCACCAACCAATAAAATATGATCAATGTCTGCCCATCTTAATTTTGACTCTAACAAGGTACTTTCAATTTTTAGTTGTGTATCTTTAACTAAATCCTGAATAGCGAGGGCAAAATCTTTTTGGGTGATTTCCACTTCGAAATCGCCATTATCCGAAAAATGCTCATAGTAGGTTGATTGATGAACCGAAAGAGCGATTTTGATTTTCTCCGCTTGGTAGCGTAATTGAATCTCTTCTTTTGTTGTCAAACTGGTCATATTTAATCCTTGATTTTCCAGTTTTTGTTTGATGAGATTTACTAGTCGTTTGTCAAAGTCCAAGCCACCCAGACGATGGTTGCCATCAGTCGCTAATATATCATAATGATGATCCGCAACATGCATAATGGTAACATCAAAAGTTCCACCACCTAAATCGTAAACCAGAACATTACCCGAGATGTTTTTCTCATGGGCATATGAAATGGCTGCGGCAGTTGGTTCGTTAATAATTCGTAAAACGTTGAAGCCAGCAATTTTACCGGCATCTTTAGTGGCTTTGCGCTGATCCGACGTAAAATAGGCTGGTACTGTAATAACCACATCTTTTAAATCATCTTGCCCTAATTCTCGAGCGACAATTTCTGCCCGTTTTTTAAATTCATTTAAAATCAAGGCAGACAAAATAACCGAGTTTACCCGAACATGATTTGGCGCTTCACTTTCGACTGACTTGGCAATATCACGTTTGAAATCATGTTTGAAATACTCGATTTTACCAACTTTTGTCCCACGATTGATCGCGTCTAAACCTATCGATACACGATTTTTACCAGATATATTGGAAAAATAGATGGCAGACCTTAAAACAGACTCATCATTAGCGCCAATAGGGATAATTTGCGCTTTATTGTCCTTAACCATGGCCATGGCCGAATTGGTTGTTCCTAAATCGATTCCTAATGCTTTTTTTCTCATTTCTCTCCTAACCAAAACTAGGCTATGCTAAAAATAGCAAAGCCTGACTATTATTCAACTGTATTTTCTGTTGACAATGCTTTTGATTCCCCATTTTTACCGGAAATCATAAAGTTTGAATAACCTCCATAGTAGTCTTCATTATTGCTACCAGGTTTGTATTCGATAATGACTGACCAAGACATTTTTTGTTTAATGTCGCCAGAAGATCTATGTTTAGAATCATAACCATAATAGAAGTCATAAAGGACTGTGAAATCAGCAGTATAGGTTCTAGCACCTGTCTGCACCACATTATTAACATCTACTTCTGAAAAACTGATAGAATCAGCACTACGATTCTTGGCATTGATGGTATTGGTATCGATCATGTTAACCACATCAGCATAAAAGTTATTTTTATTGCCATTCACAAAGATACTATCAAGTCCATTTGGGTTGGTATTGTCATAACTATAAGATTGGAGCATGCCATAAGCAGCCTCAAGCAAACTATCGGCAGTATCACGGGTTAATACAGAATCACTATCCAAGGTTACTGTGTCGTCATCCATTAAGGTTGACACCTTTTGCGTATTTGATTTAACGCTTGACCCATCTTTAAAGGATTTCTTGACATACAAAGTAGAGCTTTTGTTAACAGCAGCTTTAGAAATGCTGGCTTCACCGTTAGTCAATTTACCTAATTTACTAGACCCCATATAAAGCTCACCATCTTGAATGTTACTTTTCACGGTGAAGGAAAGGTAAGAAACATTAAGGTTTACTTTCTTAGAATCTTCGAGGGATTCTTGATTGGAAATACTAATATCTTGGTTATTAACTTTACCACTTGCTTTAAAGTCATAATCTCCAGGGTAAAGATGCATCAATTTTTTAGAAAAGGTATTAGAATCAGTCTTGGTCCATTTTTTACCATTGACTTCTAAATCCAAACCTTTTGTATTGGAGTTGACTGTGGCATTTACCGGATGAATCAAAACTTTCCAGTCTGGGAAAATCAAGTATTTCTGACCAACCTTACGCATCCCATCATTGCCCCATAATTTAGAACTGGTTTTTGGATAATAGATAGCGTCCATGTCTGTGTATTTTAATTCAGAGCTCTTAATCGATTTATATGTGTCGGACCAGACTTGATATTCCATGGCTTTCTTACCATCTTGAGTTGCTAAACTGATGTATTTATCCATCACAGCCTGACGTGAAAAGAATTTTTGATAAGTCATGTAGTAGGCTAAACCACCAATACAAAGAGCACCAATTAAGGCGTAAATCAAGGTTGTTTTCTTATCACGCTTAACAGAAGAGGTCGCCTTAGGAACTTTTTTTGCATTTTTTAGAAATAGATTAATCGAGGTCAAATCAAAATCCTGATTTTTTCCAATGATAAATTCATCAGGATTAGGTTTGCGTCCTAAATAACGCTCAAAGGCTTCCACCCAAATTTGCTTATCTGACTTCTCAGGATTACCTTTGCTGATCATCTGAAAATCATTAGATTGAGGATTTGAAACAAGGGCTTCATGCCCACTATTAGTCATTTCCATAGGATTTGGGTCAATCGCCATAGGCCCTTCAGCCACATCATAGACGGAAACAGATTTCTCAGGATCAACTGATTCTTCCATGGCAGCTGCCTGATAGGGAACTTGTTCTGGAGATTCTTCATAGACATCATAGAATTGTTCGTCTTCAAGCCCCTGGCTATTTTCCAAATCGGAAGAAAGACTAGAGTCACTAAAGTCTGATTCAGCAACACCAAAACTTTCAAAAACCATTTCTTCAGAGATGACGTCATTGTCAGTCATAGCTGCAATGGCTTTAATTTTTGAAGGTGAAAAACCCGAATCCAAACCTAAAGCAATTTCATTTTGATCTGGTTGGCGACCAATAACTTTTTCAAATAATGTAATCCAATTTTCTTGTGTTGCCATATAGTGCTCCTTAACTTACAATTGATTTCATTGCAACGAAGGAATCAATGATTGCTTTAACAATCATCTTATCGGCAAAGAAGATAATAAGTGATAGGACAATAATGGCAGCAATGGTCATATAGAAGGCATTGGCAAGGCCCACACTACCATTAATATTTTTGATAATATTTACAAAAATTACTAACAAGCCCAGAATCGCAAGAATTAGTAAGTATATGAAAACTGACTTAATGCTGGCAAGTCCTGGAATTTCTTTTAATAAATCAATGGTATCTGTAATGGCTTGAAAAGCATTGCTGGTAAATTCCGTAAAGATACTAAAGACTTTATCATAGATATCTACTGATACATCTAAGCGATTATTGACTAGGAAGGTAGACAAGAAAGCAAGCAAGTTAATGATAAGAAGTAATGGGGTGAAAGACATCATGCGACCCATTTCGTCTTTAAAGTCACCTTTTTTATTAGACATATTATTGATGACATAAGGAATAAAAATGCTGATAAAATAAATAACAGAAATAATTATAGCTAAGTAAAAAATCTTACCAAAACCAAATTGACTGGCAATAATGTTTTTAACTCTTGCGTAGCCGTCTGGGAAAAGAGATTCTAAACTTTTACCATCAAATGTCATATTTGCGACAGACATCAATATTCGACTAAAATAATTGACAATTGCCCAAGCAAAGAAAAGTCCTGATGCTAAAAGACTAATCAGTCCAAAAATAAATTGAGAATCCTTGGCGCGTGCTTGAGGATTCTTTAAATTGTCTAAGAACCAAGCCAGATAGTTTTTGCCTCCAACTTTTAAGTTATCGACATTTGCCATGGAATTGGATTGGCTTGAAGGAGGGCTAGAAATTGGTTGACTGGCTTCTTGATAGTAATTGTTTTGAGACTCAGGAATCGGTTGACGCTCCATGTGATCTTCTTCAATAGGATCATAAATTTCTTGCACTTTTTCCTGTGCATGAGGAATATCCCTCACTTGATAGTCTTGGAAATCACCATTTCTTAATGCTTGACTAATTTCTTCTGCCGTCGGTTGTCTTTCATTAATTGCTTCAAAATATTCTAACCAGTCTTCCTTGTTCATACCGTTTCTCCTTCAAAACCAAATAATAATTGTTTCATAATTTAATACTATTATAACATAAAAAGCGCTTTACAAAGTTTTTTTTGATAAAAATAAACTTTAAAAAGTATCATTTTTTTAATCTGTGAGTTCCAGACCTGCACTATCTTTATGCCATTTCGACCCTTCTTTCGCAGTTAAAAGTAAGATGCCATCCACAAGAGCCCAGATAGCCATTATGACAAAGCCAAAACCAGTCCAAAAAACGATTAACCAAATTATTAAACGAATAATAGCTCTGGTTGTAAAGCCTAGATAAAACCAATGAATTCCTAAGCTTCCAAGAAATAGAGCTAATATACCAGCAACAACTTTTGATTTACTTGATTTTCCCCCAGTTAGACGATCAACCGGATTAATTTTTGAAACAATAAAATCTTCTCCATTTTTATGAAATTCAACGTAATCTCCAACATGCGGGTCAAAGCCAAAATTTTCAATTGGAATTTCTGTAAATTCACCGTGTTCATTTCCGATATAAGTGATATGGTTTTCTATTTTGATAATTTTATTCATCTTTCTCTCCTTTATGTAGTTACAATCGACACCCTAATCATTTAATCAACTCTATTTTGTCACCTTCTCCTTTTTATAAACTACAAAATCCAAATAATTTCTTAGAACTGTTGTGTAAGAAAGTCTACAAGTTACAAAACCTCTAAACTTTCTATGCCATTTCTTTTTTAATACTAGAACCAAATGCCATAATCAAATAGCTTTTGGACGATAGTAAATTCTCACTTACTCTAAAATAATATAAATGAAATGAATCTTTGAAATTTTTTCACCTCTAATTCTTGGATTTGGTATGGTAATGTACACCTTATGCTATGATTATAGTTTTCATCTGGTCTTATTTTGTCCACAATAATTAACGCAGATAATTTTTTTGATTTTAAAAAATTTTTCGAATTTTTTTGTTGTTTGTCTATGTGGACATATTCAGTCCACTTTTTGTGCTATAATGAGGCCATTCAAAGGAGGCCATAATGGATAGTCAAAGTCGTATTTTATTAACCTTTTTCAGATTGCTACAGGGTAAAGTCCTCGTAAAACAAGATTTAATCCTTGAATATAATACTACTGCAAAAACTGTGCAGAGAGACATAGCACATATTGACAAAGCACTAGACGAATTTGCCACAAACTTAGTGGAATTAGATGAGAATGCCCTTCCCTACATTGATAAAAGTCATAAGGGAAAATACATTTTGCAAAATAATCCCTTTACTGAAGGTCACGCTGGACGTGTATTCTCGAAGATGGAAATTTTAGCTTTGGTGAAAATCCTCTTATCAAGCAGAGCTCTTGAGAAAGACGCTATGACAAAGATGATTGAAAAGATACTCTCATTTTCTGAATTTTCAAAGGACATTTTACCAATAATCCTTAATGAAAAAGAGTACTATAATGGGGTGCCAAAAGCTGGTGAAACTGAAGATGAAATGGCTTTGCTGGATAAATTAGCTATTATTTTCAAGGCTATTAAGGAAGATTACCTTGTTTCCTTTACCTATACCAAGAATTTTGTGACTAAGACTTTCAATCAAAAGCCAACGTCCATTTTCTTTAAAGACCTTTATTTCTTTATGTCTAGTAACAACCACATGGCCATTGATGATGATGATTTGGATTTTTTAAGCAAATTTAGAATTAACAACATGAAAAATTTGCAGCTGATTCATCGGCCTCGTGACTTTAAAACCAACGTGACTTACCGTGACCGCATTCAAACAGGTATCCTTCAAAATACGACAGGCCAATTGCCATTTTACGGGAAAAAAATCACTTTGGAATTTGATTTCCTTTATGAACCAGCCTATGTCATGGATCGCTTCCCAAATGCTAAAATTGTCAAGCAAGAAAACGGTATCACCAGTTTTCAAGTGGTCACCAATGATGGCTATGGCGTTAAAATGTGGTTACTGATGCAGGGTGATATGGTCCGAGTTAAGAGACCGCAAGTCATGATTGATTACCTAACCAGACAAGCCAAGCGTATCTTAGAGTATTATCAAGAAGATAATTCGAATAATTAAAGCAAAAGGCACTTACTAAATGAAATCAGTGAGTGCCTTTTTAGCTTTATAGAATTAGTCAATTATCTGAAATGTACAGGTAAATCTCAAATTAATGTTATTTGCTATCGCCAAATATGAGAAATTATATTATCATATAACTAATCAAATTGAGAGAGTATTGAGATGACCAGAAAAGAAATTGTAGCCTATGCTAGTCTTGGATTTTCCAAAGATTTAATGATGTATTTTTTTAGCGGGATGATTATGCTCTTCCTCACCGATGCCATTAGATTATCGCCCATACTTGTTGGTAGTATCCTTTTCGCAGGTCGCATTTTCGATGCTTTTTTTGACATTCTAGTGGCTAATTTTTTAGAGAACAGTCGGAATAGTTTGAAAAATTGGTTCATCGTGGCCTTTTCACTAGCCTTCTTATTATTTTTAGGTATTTTTTCACTTAATGCTAATTTTGGAACAAAACTCTTAATCCCTTTAACATGCCTGCTCTACTTCCTTCTGGGATCACTTTTCACAATCATGGACATCAGTTATTGGTCGCTATTGCCAATCCTTTCAGATTCCGATAAAAGTCGCAGCCAACTGTCCAGCGCAGCGACAATACTAACAAGTTTTGCGGCCCTCATTTGCTTCAGTTCCGTTTTGCCCTTACTTCATTATTTAGGCCCAGACAACCTCAACTTAGGCTTTAACCGCTTATCCCTTTATTTAGCAGTCTTCGTCTGTATCATCACAGGCCTAACCTTCGAATTCCTACCTGAAAGTTCAGCCATATCAAGTCGCAATCAAAAGTCCTTTACACTATTAGAAAATCTCAAAATTATCAAAAAAAGCCGTATTTTCTTCAAATACGTTCTTTACTTTTTCTTTTTCCAACTGTCCTTCGAGTGGATGAATGCCTACAATATTTACTATTTCATCTACAGCATCAAACAGGAAAAATTCTTCTCCCTCTACGCCTTCACCATTCTCGCCCAAATGCTAGGCTCCTTCTCTTACAGCATCCTAAGGCGCTCAATGACTAAAAAGACCATTTTTCTCCTTTCTTCATTTCTTAGTATCATTGGAATGCTCGGGTTATACAGTATAGGTCAGACAATGCCCAACAACAGTTTTATGATGTTCCTCATGGCTAGCGCGAAACAGTTTGGTTCCGGCTTGTTTTTAGTCTCAGCCACGGCAGAATTAGCCAATACCATCGGCATCCACCACAAAGAGAGTGGCTATTTCAACCCAGCCCTACTTACCTCCGCAAAACTCCTGGTTTCGAAATTCGCCAATGCCATCGCCAGCTTCGGCCTTGGCTATGGACTAGCACTAGCCCACTACCTCCCAAATCAGGACCAAAGCTTACAAACCACAAAAGCTATTGCCCTCCAAGCCTTTTTCATCCCCATCGTCTTTATCCTAATCAGTTATATGTTTTATCAGAAATATCAGAAGTATAGTGAATAAGACATCATTATTCCACCAAGCATACCAATGGAATTAGACCAAGGCTTATAATTCTTCACAATCCTAATCACTAACAGACCACTCCTGAGAGTGGTCTGTTAATCATTTAGTTATTTTTAGGAAAGCTAACCTGAAAAGCTTTTGTGTAGGGAATAGGCATTTTGATGACATCAATGCTTCCGTGATGGTGTTCGACGATGGTCTTAACAATAGCAAGACCTAGTCCAAAGTTAGAATTGGCTTTTGTTTTTCTTGCCTTATCTTCTTTGTGGAATGGTTTTGTCAGTTCTTCTAAAGCTCCAACCGCTAGTTGTTTTCCATTGTCAGAAACCAGCAAATAAACGTTCTTCTTGTCTTCTTTACTGGAAATGCAAATTTTGCTCCCTTTTTCATTGTGGTAGCAAGCATTGAGTAGGAGGTTCTCAATGAGGCGATATACTTGTTCCTTATTGCCCTGCATGTCTAAGGCTTTGTCAGCTAATGCCATCTCTAAATCAATGGCATGATGTTCGATAATGTCATAAGAGTCACTTATGACTTGTTTAGCTATTTGATTGAGATCCAGGGGCTCAAATTGATTTTCGCTAGTGTCGCTCTCTAGTTTGGTGTACAGCATTAATTGCTCTAGTAGAGAGGTGGTCTTGTCAACTTTTGTCTGGATTTTTTGATAGACCTCTTGTCTTTGATTTTCCTCAATTTTCTCATCTTTTAGGGCGGAGACATAGCCTCTGACTGAGGTCAAAGGGGTCCGAACATCATGTGCTATTGAGGCAAATAAGAGGTGCTCCGCTTCTAGGCGACGAGCCATTTCAGCATCTACAATTTTGTCGAGCTTGTGGATGAAAAAATAGGAAATGATGGTAATTAAGATAATACTGGCTAAAATATTGAAGAATCCGACAATATTAAATGGCAAACTGTCATCTGGAAATTTCCGCAGCAACAGTTCAAAGAGACCATCTGAAATCATATTTAAGCTATCAAAGACGATGACTGATATCAGAAATAGAATAATAATTTTGCGCCGCACATCTTTCATCTTTTCCACCTGTATCCTAGTCCTCTAATGGTTTCAATATGTTTTGAACCCACCTTATCTCGCAAGCGACTCATGATCACGCGCAAGGAATTGTCATCATAACTATAGTCTTGTTGCCAAGCTTTTTCATAGAGCTGAGCCTTTGTGAAGACTTGTTTCGGCGAAGCCATAAGCATCTGTAAGATGGTGAATTCAACAGCTGTCAGTGGGTAGTGCTGCTCATTTTTGGATACGATGACTTGGTCCAAATCTAATGTGACCTCATCCAAGACAATTTTGTTTTCATGTCCTTGTCTGATACTGAGCTGGGCTTTTACCTTAGCCACAACCTCCTTAGGTTCAAAAGGTTTGGTAATATAGTCAATCGCCCCTAAATCATAGACCTGCAGCTTGTCCTCTAACTGTGTTTTCGCAGACAGAATCAGGCAGGGAAATGTATGGCTTTCTCTAATTTTAGCAATCAGCTGATAACCATCCATTTTCGGCATCATCAGGTCAATGATTGCTAAGTCAACCTTTTCTTGCTGGATGATCTGCCAAGCCTCAAGCCCATCATGAGCTTCAAGCACTTGCATGTGACCACTTTGCAAATAAAGTTTTAAGATATCAATAATTTCTTGTTCATCATCGCAGATTAAAAGGTGATAAGGCGTCATGTAAGTCCCTTCTATAGATGGTAAAGGTGGAAAAAGAAGATTGCCACTAGCGATATCATTGGCAGACTATTTAATAATAGCCATTTAAACCATTTCTTACTCTCATTATAAAGCTGTAAGGCCAGTGAGGTCAAGATGATAATGACTAGTGCCCAAGATAGGCAACAAATCCCTATGCCGATTAAGCTGCTATAGTAAGAGGTGCTGGCTAAGAGGAAGAGTACAATTCCAGACACCAGCGTTGCCGCCAGTTCGGCCACCACCATCAATTTGACATTCTGACTGCTTTTTTTCTTTCTTATTTTTTGAAATAGCCCAGCTAATAACTCAATGGGTAAAACAATGAGGTTTAATCCCAATGCCAAGAAGGAAATGACTGCCGTGACAAGCTCGCCTTTACCTAGTTTGAAGTAATCACTGGTATAATTCTCAATCAGCTGCTCTTTTGGCTGATAGCGCAATAAGACACTCAAACCATTTTGATCTTGTTGATAGATATTCTTGCCCAAGCTCTTAATTTTGGCATTTACAATTGGAACCTGATAGACGTTTGTTTTTTTGCTTTTTTGGATGGGTAAGATGCCTGCGGTGTACTTAAAGAAGCGGGCGAAGCCAGTTTCGACAGTTCTTGCGGGGGTATAGATGCCCGTTAATTCTTCAGATGTATGTAAGGGTTTCTTATAAGCTCCATAGAAAAGCTCCGCCAGTCCGTAATTATATGTGGTTTCCCCAACTTCGTTGGTCATGACACAATAGCCTGTATTGCTCTGCGGTTGAAACCAAAAGGCGGAAGAATAACCATTGGTATTGCCGGCATGTCCAATTAAGGTTTGGCCATAATCAAGGCGCCAAAGGCCATGATAGACCCGACCTTCATTTGAATTTTTATAAGTTAAGCTGGCTTTTTTAAACTGCTCAAGTGTCCTGGCTTTTTTGAAAAGGGGACTATTTGAGGCGGTAAATTGGCTACAATAACGCGCAAAATCTGCAAGGGTACCGGCGCAAGAGCCTGCTGGATAGAGACCAATGTAAGAAATACTCTTTCCGTAACTTTCTTTGCCGTCGGTTGTGATAGCATACGACCGGCCTTTTTGTCTGCCTTTTTGCACGAAAGGATTATCCGACCAATCTGGCTTGATGCTTGTTTTGCTCATGCCTAGTGGTGCGAAAATATGCTTTTGAACATAAGAATAAAAGTCCTGGCCACTTTGACATTCAACAATATAGGCTGCTAGAGCCGCACTCCAGTTATTATAAGCGGTCACTGTCCCCGGTTGATAAGCTTGCCCCGGATTGGCTTTCAGCAAAAGATTTTTCAAAGGGATAATCTCTTTTGCTGATGGGTATTCAATCGGATATATTGTTTCTTGAAATCCTGCTTGGTGATTCATCATATCCAATAAGGTAAAGTCGTATTTTAGATGAAGTTGTTTTTTAAAGTTATTGGGAAGATAGGATAAAGCAGAATGGTTTAAATCTAGTTTTCCTTCTTCAACCAACTGCATCATAGACACCCAAATCAATGTTTTAGAAACGGATCCCCATTCATAAATGGAATCTTGACTAGCTGGAATTTTTTGCTCTAAATCCATATAACCAGCCTGTTTCTGAAAGGTTACTTGCCCGTCTCGAAAAAGGGCAATTGAGACTGAAGCCCTTGTATCCTTTCGCTTCTTAAGATAGTCGGCTAATTGGCTTTCAATCACTTGTGGCCTTGAAAAGTCTTCTTTATCCATAGCCATAACAGGCATCAAATCTGAAAAAACTAAACAAATGAACAAGAACAAAATCAGACATTTTTTCATCAGTATTCACCTCTTTTTTATCTCTAGCCTAAGTATAAAAAAGAACTATTAACTGAAGATTAATGTAAGAGGTATTTTGTAATTTTTTCATCTCATCTTTTTGATTACGAGATTACTCTCTTGATATGAAAAAAGGAGAAAACCACTTGACGGCATCCTGAAATAATAATAAAAAGACAAAGGAAATCTGCCTTGTCTTTGCTTATAACTTGATTGGTGAGAGATGAAACACTTATTAATCAATAGAATGTAATCTTTTTTGATCATCCTATTTTTCCAGTTTTCTATTTTCAAAAGTAACTTTCAAATTGAGTCCTTTTGAAATGGATACCTTATTTAGTAACAATGACTATTGTAGTTACTTTATCTTATCCAAATCAGCAATATAGCTTCTAACAATTGTTCCACAGTTTTTGCAGACCTCATGATGGACTTCTATCCCCATAGCTAAAGGTTTGTGGAGGGGTAATAAGCCCGCGTAGCCCTTATGTTGTTTCATTGTGATGAATTCTTTTCCATCACAAAAGTGACAAACCATTTCTTTCATAACTATTCCTCGTTTCTTAAATGGAAAACTTCTTCAACGGTTAAATCAAAGATTTTTACAATTTTTAAGGCCATTTCTAGAGATGGATTGTACCTATTATTCTCTAAGTGACCAATTGTCTCTCTTCTAACACCAATGCAATCAGCTAATTCTTGTTGTGTCATCCCATTCCTTTCTCTTATTTCTTTCAAAGAAGTAATGATTTTTGTTTCTTTTCCCATCACTACCTCCGTTCTTCAAAATAATAATAAGCAAGAGCAAACATTAAAAGCAACAAACCAATCAGAATATAGATATAACCCGGAAGTAAGCTCAAGCTACCGACAAACTGAATATAGAAAGCAATCATTATTAAAACCGCTAAAGCAATAACAAACATTAAAGATGCAGAAATAGCCAGATTGCTATAAAATCTTTCATCCGGAAATTCCTTAGTTTTCTTTAAGCAAAAATAAACCAAAAGTGACAACTGAATAATAATGGCTGTACCTAGTAATGTTTCCTTAACTAAATTAGGTGTAGCTGGTGTCATATTCCAAATACCAATGGTATAAAGCGTCGTTGCCAAGAATAGAACGATTGAATAAAATTTTGCTTTTAAGCCAAATGGTTCCTTTAGATTTTGCATGGACGGTTTAAAAACTGCCATTGCAAAAATAGAACAGAGTTCTGCCACACTACTTATTAATAATATCCAAAATTTTGCATGAGCAGATAAACGATTACTACCAAATAATAAATTAACATCTATGATTATTATCATAGCAATCAAACCAATTAAGAGAAATTTGTTATTTTTCATGAGATTAAATCCCTTCACATGTTATAAATATATCACTTTTACTTGTTATAAATATATCACTTTTACTTGTTATAAATATATCACATCCAATTTATAATAGCAAGAAAATTCCAAGCCATTATTTTCTGATAATCAGAAATTTGATGTTAGCTTCTCAATTCAGTCAACCACATGAATCAATATTATCTTAACCTTATGACACCCCACCTTTCCTATGCTATAATATTACAGTAATCACTTTTACTAAGAAGAAAAAATATTATGATGAATATGCAAGACTTGCTCCACGATTTTTTATGTCTTGAAATCGTCAAAAAGGTTGATTTTAAGCCTTTTTAAATTTACTAAATTAAGATAAAATCACTTAAATTTATTACAATAAGACAAAAAATAGACAAAGACAGTATCTCAGTTGTACTAAAATAGCTTCCTTCAAAATGAGGGAAGCTATTTTATTTATTTAGAAATTTTCATACTTATATTCCATATTCAATTCTTGATAGATATAATATCTCAGAACTTTTTGAAGAAGCAATTTGGTATCATACATCTCATGAACATCCGTTATCATTTCTGGATATTTATCTTTTGAATCACCATGAGTATAATAATTACGTGTTTGAATCAATTTTGTTATTAGTACTTCTCTATCACAGTTCGAAAAAATTTTAGTCCGATTAATTTCATCTATTGAATCAAATAAATTTTTTAAACGTTCGGAAAGACTAGGCTCTTTCTTCTTGAATTTTAATCTGTTCCTAAATTTTTCTCTAACATCTTCTAAAATATGTGTATTTATAAACTTAATCAAAGATTGTTTAGCGTTTTTTTCAATCTCAGATAGATATTGTGGAATTCTAAAATTCTTAAAATTTCTCGAATAAACTTCTAAATTCCTAATAGCATCAATTAGTTGGTCTTCTAAATATAAATCACCATGAAGATTTTTTGAAAATTGTCTCACTATAAATTCAAGCATCTCAGATTTATCAAACCAATGATTTAAAATAAATTCAAAGTTATCCTCAAGTTTCCTCAAAGAAATATCTTGTCGAGAATGTCCCCATTTTTTAGACTTTCTAGCATGCTGAACAAAGTACTTCCCCTCTATAATCGGCAAACGCTTATCTTCTAACATTTTATAATCAACTAGAAATTCAATATTAGTAAACGATAAAGGGATATTTGATAAAATTTCAATAAATTCTTTAAATTTACGAGAAGCTTGATAGAATTCATCGAAACATCTTATACTTGAATCATCCGAGGTAAGTTTGATGAAATAATCACTTGAAAATGAAGTAGTCGTAAACGAAGAATGTAGTGTTGCCATATCTTCAAAGTTCATCCCAAGTGATTTTATTAATACTTTTGTTGACTGATATTCGTCTACAGCACTCTCAAAAATGGTTTGATTATCACCATGCTTAATGGTTACTAATGATTTTTCGATCCATTCTTCAATATGTTCAAAACTAAATTTATAGTCTTTAATTTCTTGAGAGTCTAGTTTGTTAATTAAAGATTTAAAAGATTCAGGTCTACCATCAAAATCATCAATTTCATTATAAAATACGTTATATATCTTAAAATTTTTTACACGATATTTGGTAATAGGGAATCCAGGGTAAGTAGAGATTACACTTGGTTCTCCGTAAGTATTTAAAATTAAGATATTACCGTTACTAGAATACCCATATATCTTTTCTAAGTGTTTTCCAAATCCATATGAAATATCTTTCTCCTCTAGAAATTCACCAAATAATTCCAAAATTATTTCTCTAGGAGAGTAATGTAAAATACCACTTAAGTAATTATTTTCATTAACAATATCTTCGGGCAATTCTGAAAAATAACCCTTAATTTCAAACTCTCTATCCCAAGTATAATTTTTAAATGTCATATTATCTTTCCTAACTGTTAATCAGAAATTTTTCATATTTTTTCAACTTCAAAGTTTACGATGGTAGTAGCATTATTTATATTAAACCAACTTCCAATTATCATTATCCATGTTATCAATCAAAATCTTTCTATGACTACTTAACAATTCGTCGCTCACAAAATATTGTCCTAATCGTTCTACAAAACCACATTTCTGACAAGTGTAAAGATTATCTTCTCTTATTTCATTCACTAAAGATGTATTGAATTCAAATTGTTTGCCACACCCATCACAGGTCATACTAAGATGGTCACTGCTAAATATTAAATCAAAAATGTTCTCTAATTCTTTATTATCATCCTCTGATAATGCTAATATTATCTTCAAATTTCTGATATATCGGTTAAACTCTGATGTTTTCTTATCTATATCTACATATTTTTCAAAAATAGCAACAATAACCTCCACTAAATATAGTAGAACATATGGAATTTTTTCGTAATACAAATTCCAAAAATCATCCCAAATTTCATCATCTGCAAAGATAAAATTAAGATTTCGCTTCTCGGTGGGATAATTTTGATTTCTAGTCACCAAATGAATTGATTTATCAAATGCACTAGTTAAACTATTTTCAGCCTTACGATTGTATATTACATCATATAGCAATTCTGGATTAACTAATTCTTGAATAAAATCCAGTGCAGTATTTCTAGATTGAACTAATACCTTCGCTTTTGAGAACAAATCAATAGTGAAATCTTTCTTCCCCTTTAAATCACTAACATCATATTCTTTAGGACTTCCATATTGCACTTTTCCTAAAAATTCAAGTGGTTGAACTAGTATCCAACTTAAATAGAATAAATTATCCTGTAAAGGCTTCCTAGCAAGTGAAAAAGCAACCGTTACCTTTCCCCTCTCGATGCAGCTCAGTGATTCAAAAAGATAATAATTTAAGTCTCGTAGAATTGAAAAGAATATATGAGGAACAAAGACTTTTTCAGAAATATCTATATCCTTTTGTCTCTCTAGTTCATCAAAAATGTCAGATTTCTCGTCTATCTCATCAGTATATCTAAAAGACAAACTTGATAATTTATATTTATCAGCCTTAACCAATATATCAACTAAAATGTCATATAAATAAAGCATCAATTGATGACGTTTTCTAAACTTAGCTGGCAATAAATCTGAGATATATGATTCGGCCAATACTACTTCCTCAATTCGTTTTATCTATTAATATTATACTTCAAAACTCTTACACTTGACAAAAAAACTAATAAATAGTGAAGTAAAAAAGCTAAAAATAAATAAACCCCAAAATATTGTGAGATTTATTTGCATTATTAACTTTTTTAAACTAGGACTAATATCTGCTGTAAATTTTTTATAATTTCTTTTCTCTTTTCAACATCAATATATTTCGTATTGAAAAGAGAAAAATCTTTTTTGAATAACTAAATTATATCTTGTTTTATTTGCAGACTTGTTACTCGATTTTTAAAGTCTTGTAATCATCAGGAATACTACTTCAAAGCCTTCCTTTGATCACTAAATTAAACTAAAAACACTAAAATTTATTACAATAAGACAAAAAATAGACAAAGGCAATATCTTTTATACACAAGAAAAATCGTTTTACAAAATTATGTAAAACGATTTTTTAATATCTATTAGTTTTCTTCTTAAGTCGAATAGTTCATTGATTTTTTATCTAGGTTTATTTAAAAGCTTTTGTCTTTGCAATTTCTTTATTAATATCATCAATAACCGTAGACTTATGATTTTGATAGGCTTCTGGATTATCTTTATATTTCTCACTCGCTTCGACTTTCACCTCTAAATAACGTTTGAATGCCATCCTATTTTCTTTTAAGTAATCTCTAAATCGTAACTCTTGTAAACCTTTCGGATCTCCCTTTTCATAAAAATGTATATGTACTATATGGTTTATTTCGTCTTTTGCATACTTAACAAAGTATCTTCTTCTAGGAATCCCATTCTCACCTTTAGCAACATATCCAGATTGCAACATGGAATCATTATAAGTATCTACCATATTAATATTCTTAACAAATATGAGTATATCAATAATCGGTTTAGAGGTCATACCTTTGATTGAAGTTGACCCAAAATGATGACATTCTAATTCTAGTCCACTTAATAGTTTAGTAAGTTCTTCTTTAATTTCTTGATACTGCTCTGGCCATTTATTATTATATAGTTCGAGTTTCATTTCTCTTTTTCTCATTAGTATACTCCTACTTCACTAAAATTGTTAGCTTTCAAGTACTAAATATCAATACTACCTTTCAGATATAAATTAGCTTGTCCTGATATTTTAACATGATTCTCTTCCAAATCAATCATCATCAACCCTTGTCTTTCAGATAATTGCTTAGCTATTAATCGTTTTTTTCCAAGTTTTATCGCCCAAATTAGTGCTAGACGCGTTTGTGCTGAGCCAGTGACAGGATCTTCATTGATACCATAATTTGGTGCAAAGTAACGAAGAACATAATCAATATTTTTTTCTGAACTTTGGGCTGTAAGTGTCACTCCATGTGGTGCTAATTGACTAATTTTCTCTAAATCAATTTTGAAATTCTCTATAGATTCTTGATTTTCCAGATATAAAACAAGATGCTCTTCATCAGCTGTTCGATAAGCTTCCAGTATTTCAGACTCAATAGTCTCACTCACCGTCGTTGTTATTGGAACTTGCTTAACGTCCACCATTGGAAAAATTAAGGTTATTTCGTCACCCTCAATAGTTACTTCTAAAAGTCCTGACTTTGAAGAGAAAGTGATATGATTTACATTATTTTCAAGAAATCGTGAAATAACAAAGGTACTTGCTAAAGTCGCATGTCCACATAAATCCACTTCTTTTTCTGGTGTGAACCATCTAATCTTATATAGATCTTTTTCTTTTAAAACAAATGCAGTCTCAGATAGTTTATTTTCTTTAGCTATTTTCTGCATTAAATCCTCTTTAATCGGTTCATCTAAAACCACAACCCCCGCAGGGTTGCCACTAAACGCCTTATTGGTAAAAGCATTCACAACATAATAAGGTAACATATCACATTCCTATCTTTTCAAGTAAAACATAAAATGAGGAATTCTAGCATTCTTCAAAAATCTTTTTTTAATAGTAAATCCTGATTTTATGGCAATATTCATTGACTGTAAATTAATATCTCGACTGATAATAATGAGTTCCTTAAGGTTTAGCTCTTCGAAAGCATAATCTCGTACTGCCTTAGCAACTTCTGTCGCAATTCCTTTATTCCAATACTCTTTTTTAAGATGGTAACCTATTTCAGGGTAATTTTCTCCTTCAACAGTTTGCATTGTAATGCCACATTCACCTACGACCTCTGAAGTTTCTTTATCAATAATTTTCCACAGACCAAATCCATAAGCACGGTAAGAATTCAAATTCCAATCTAACCAGTTCTGACAATCTTGATCAGTAAAACTCTTGTCATAAGCCCACATCACTTCTTCGTCTTGCAAAAACGACTTTAACTCAGATAAATCTCTGCCATCCCATTCTAATAAAATAAATCGCCTAGTTTCTAAAATTATATTCTTCATTATTCGTCCTTATTGATGTGACTTGACAAATTTCTTTACATTCTCAATTATTATCCAAACTAACTACAGCAATAAACTAGCTGTTTAAAAATATTTTAATTATATTATATAATTTTTATCTCAAATAACTACTAAAAAAGCCTTATTGTGAGACTTTGAAATTAATATTAATTTATTTCTGTTATTTTCTCATTAATTATCTAATCAGACAACTTATTTAAAAATAATATTATATTGGAGTAGAATTCTAACCTAAGCACGCGAATAAATAAATTATCTTGTATAAACGTAAAAATCCAAATATTACATCTAAAAAAACTAACCAGCAAATATAATTTTGTCTGATTAGTTTTTATTTTTATTTAACAAATTTGAATATCCCAATACTCACTAATAAAAGGAAAATTCCTAAATACATAAATGCGATTGAAAAGCTTAAAGAATCAATAATAATACCCATTAATGGAAAAATAAAAATCATTATCAAGCTTCCAATCATAGCGTTAACGCTTAACATAGTTGCCCTGTTACAAGTTTCAAATTCATGTTGGATGTCATTATTGTAAATAGGCATAAACATAGCCACAAGTCCATCACTAACTATGAAGATGACAACATAAATGGCTGGATGAGCATATATAGCTAAAATAAATAAGATCGCTGAAATGGGGATTATCATCTTAAAGACTTGTCTTGCTGACAATCTTTCACCAATATTACTGGCAATCCAAACACCGAATATATTGATACAACAAGAGATTAACATCGTTAAACTAATTTGCCATGATTGTAAATGAGACATTTCATTTTGATAATAAAAATAAAACATTGAGGTAAATGTAACTAGTGTTTGGCTGATTACCATCCACTTTATTAATCTCGGATTGGTTTTACATGTCATTAAGACCGATTTATAGATATCTCCAAAAGTTGAACTAACTTCATTTTGTTTTTTAACTTTCGGCTCTTTCATAAACGAAATAACCAATATTGCTAAAAGTGATAAGCCTATCTGAATCATATAGGTAATATCCAAAAAACCATGTACAAAGAAACCTGCTAAAACCATTCCTAGAGCTCTAGTTGCTTCGGAAATTCCCGAAATAAAGCTAGTATACTTTAAATACTTTTCCTCAAGTTCGGCTTCTTTTGAAGACTCAAACAGCATTGCACTAGTTGTTCCCGAATCAAAATTATATGACCAGGCACCAATAATCATTCCTAAGGCATATATCCAAAAATTGCCATTCCCCATTAGCATTAGAAAAGCTGAGCAGATAGTTGAAAGACGACTAAAATACAAATTAGTCTTATAAGTAAAACGATCTGCCAACATTCCTGAAGGAACCTCAGAAATAAGACTCGTTCCATGAAATAAACTTTCAAGGAGACCAATTTGAAAGAGACTCATTCCATTTTGACTTAAAAATAAAAGCCAAAAAGAAGTAATACCAAAAAAACTAAGTAATTCACTTGCTCCAAGCAGAGTAATATTACTTTTATACGATTGTTTAAACATATATTTACATTCCTTTTTTTAAAATTCTAGTTATGAGTCATATCTGACTAAACAATCATAGAGCCTACATCTTTCCTCCAATTGAATAGTTAAACTATTCAAATCTCCTTCTATCTAAAATTCTTGTAAATATATGTTTTTATCGTTAATAAACCTATTATAGCATAATATTCTTTTGAAATAATTTAAGATCTTACTACCATCTCAGAAGCATCCTCTCTGATTGGTTTAGTCTTTTGAACAAACATAGACTATCCATCTACTAACTTAATTCAATATTATCTTAACCTTATGAAACTCCTCCCTTCCTATGCTATAATATTACAGTAATCACTTTTACTAAAGAGAATGAAATCTTATAAGGAATATGCAAAACTTATTCCACGATTTTTTAAGTCTCGAAATCGTCAGAAAAGTTAATTTTAAGCCTTTTAAAATTTACTAAGACCAACTAAAATCGCTTAAATTTATTACAATAAGACAAAAAATAGAAAACTATGGTTTCTTCTGTACATATATAAAACACTTCACTATTTAAGTGAAGTATTTTTATTATTTCTTTTGACGTCAAAATCTATTTGTTTTATTTTCAAGATATGATTATATTATTGTCTGACAAATATTTTTCACATTTCTTAAATTGATCATAGTAATGGTGAAAGTTTACAGCATTTTTATTTTTAATGCATCTAGTCTATCAATTACCTCAAGTGAATAATTCTCTGTCCCATCTTAAAAATATACAAGCATTAACATTTTATATGTACCATCCACACCTTCAAGTAAAACAAAAATAAAATGAGATTGATTTTCATTAGGGTTATTCGAAATAAATGATTTTGGTACTATAAAGTTTTCATAGTGAAGTTTTGCAGGTTTAAAAGTATTAGATAATTCATCCAAATGAATATGAACTGAATTAAATGAAAAATAGTCATTATCAAGTCGATTCTCAAGAAGATTATTATCATTATGGAGTTAAAACATAGGTCGATTTTATAGTGCCAGAATTTTCAAATACCCTTATTTTAGGGAATTCAATTTTCTTTTGCTCACCATTAAATGATGTTTTAATGTTTTAATATTTTATTTTTTGCTTTTTTTCTATTTTATAAGAAATTGAAAACCTTGATCTTCTATCTGACTTTATTACATTAGTGGTTTCTAAATTAATGGCTACAACACTGACAATCAATACAAAAAATGAGTTGGGTTTTTAATTATCTGTTTGTAAATATATATAATTATATCGAATAATTGGTTTACTCCAAATAGATCAAATATTTTAATATATAGATGAGCAAAAAACATGCTATCCAAAACCAAAAAAAGTAAAAAAATTATTTTAATTTTTTACCTTTTTTTATACTGTTATTTAAAGTATTTACATTAAGTCCAAGATGTTTGGAAATCAAGTACTTTTTGATATTTTTTCTCTAAATCTTTAACAATATCGAACTCACCACCACTCTCATCAAACTTTTTTTTATATTCAATACTAGAATCTGAAAATAAAATTTCCTCAAAAAGTTCTTTCCCATATTCTAAATATTGTAAATTATTGTAAATTTGAAAATTTGCTATATTTATATTGTTTTTTTCTTTACTTTGATTAGATATGATAGAAGCAACTAGTTTATAATTTATTTCAATTTGATATAAAATTCCAACACCGTCATTCGGAAAAATACTATCTACCGGCCAGATATCTGTATTGACTGCTATATTTTTATATAATATTAATTTCCAAAACTGTTCAAAAAATGCTTCAAAATAATTAATTCCGCCAATTTTTTTCCTAGATGTTAAAGAAGCACATAAATTTCTGCATCCCTCTCGGATATAATTATTATCAGCATATACTTCTGATTCTTTATGATACCATTCTGAGAAGTCTTGATTATTATCATGCAATATTTTTAGAACATGTACTGCCATATTTAATATTGAATAGTCAGTTAGTACGTATTCACGTAATAGATAAAAACTTTGGTTATAGCTTAAATAGTTTCTTAAAAATTTGAATCCGTCATCTATTTTTTCAGCATACTTGTAAAAGTCATCATTTGTATCAAGTTTAAATGGTTCAACAATATTAATATAAAAAAAATCAGTACCAAAAGCAGTTTGTTCGATTAACCAATTTTCAAAAGAAATTTTTAAGTTCAATATATCAAAAGATTCTTTTAGTAATATTATACAATCTCTAAATAATAATTTTTTTACAATTTCAGTGTCTTCGTCTTCATAGGCTAGAAGATAATTCTTCTCTCTCACTAGATTACTAAATATCTCTTTACCGATTGTTTGACTAATAACTAATTTTAAGCAATCGAAATATTCTCTCTCAAACTCCTCTATTCGCATAGCGTAGTATGGACTTTTTATAAACATTGAAGCAATATCATCATTATTCAATTCAAAGAGACTGAATGCAACTTCTGAAGATTTATTACAAAAAAAAGCTAATTTTAACAAATTCTCATTTGACGGGTAGTCTAATCCGTTTTTCCAACGAGATACTTGCGCCTCACTAACATCTAGTATTTTTGCTAGTTCTTTTTGAACTGAAAGATATCCATGTACATTTCTACTAATTAGTTTTAGAGATATTAAATTATCATATAGTTCCTTTTTTTGATATCCCTGTAATTTCAAGAAATCTGATTTATCAGTATCATAATCTACTTCATAGAGATTTGCTACCTGTTTTATAAAGCAAATAAGCTTATTGAAGTTTATCTTAAAATATTTCCGACGAGTATCTAGTAATTTTTCTTCATTTATTTTTCTTAATTTATGAGTTGATAATTCTTTATTACAAAGTTTATATGTTTCAATATATAATTGATTAATTATTTTTTTCAAAGAAATATCAGAATCTATTGTTTTAGAATTAGTCTTATAAAATTGATCAATATAACTTAAAAATCGTTGTAACAACTTTCTATTTATATTGTTAGAACTTTTTTTCCAATTAGTCAAAGTATTTGGTGAAATATCTAAAACGTTAGCTAATGATTTAGAAGTTATACCAAACTGTTTTTTTAATACTATCAAAAATTTATTTAAAAATTCACTAAATTCTTCATTCATAGTTTGATTATAACCAAAAATCACAATAAATACAAAATGTCACTTAATTTTCAATTGGGTGACTATTGTATTATTAATTTATGAGGAAAACCTCATAAATTAATAGTTCAAAAAGATGCGCATCGAAGAGCTACTAGAAAAATTATTTTGTTCTATTTACTAATTTCAATTTGAAATTGTTTTTAGTGTGATCTGATTTACAATTATAAAATTTTCCTAGTGGCTCCTTGGACAAAAGGAGCAACCTATGTCTAATATCGATGTGATATCTAAACTATACTATACAGCACTCGGTCAAACGCTAAGAGAGCGAATGAAATCCGAACATGTTAAAATTATTGATTTTGGCTTTGATGATGTCGATGATACAAAATTTTCCTCAGATTCGACAATTCGAGGAATTCTTAATGGAAATCGTAATCTAACAACGAACTCAGTAAAAATTTTTCTACAAACATTGAATTATAATACTTCACAAGAAATGTATTTCCCCTCGGATGGGTTCTGCCTTCAAATCATTAAAGAAATTTTTAAACTAGTTATATATAGTAATCACTTCAATAATTCTTTCTTCAAACAAACAATGTTACAGCAATTAGGAAATAATCATTCAAATCCTGAATACATTGAGTATTTTGTGGAGGAACACAAAGAAATCTTTTTGAAATCATTCCTTACTATAGTTCCAAATGAATCAAAAGAATTTTCATCTAAGTATATCTCATTCCTAATCTGTGATTGGTTAATAGAGTTAGCATGTATTATTTCACAAAATTAACAAATCGGCCACCAAATATTTTGGGAGATTTATATTTATGTTTTCACTATTATATAAGTATAAGTAGCTAGTTTTCTTAGAAAACATCATACATGGGGACTTTTACAAGAAAGAGAAATAAAAATTCACAATAGAATTGATAATCTAAAATATTGAAGAAAAATAATTTTAAATATTAATATTTAGAATCAATCTCTATTATTGACACTAAAAAAATAAAGAGGACTAAAACATATGAAAGAACTAATTACAACCATAGACAATATTATTCCCGACTTGAATGAACTTGATGATTACGTTTCTACAATTTCGGAAAGTTATTATATCTTCCACAATAAAAAGTATATATTTTCTGAACTTATTAATTCGGTTGGATACATAAGGAATCAAATCACTATAGATGAATTTTCTTATCACAATGATGATGAAATTAAGTCTCACCTAAATAATATTGATATGTACTTAAAAGATATAAATGCAATTTTATTATTTGTCCAAAAACTGAGTAAACTTGAAAAAGAAGAACAATATCTATGCAATGCTTTAAAGGATTTTCAATTATTATGGAGAGAAATAACAAACTTGTTATTGGACTGTGCAATAAATCCTATTACAGGTTTCTAAACAAATCTGGGATGTCTAACTTTGAATCAAAAGATTTTAATAAGTGGTAAATAAATTTCCAAGAAATCATAAAAAAGAGTGAAGGTATATATTTTTAATCAACATTTAGAAAATTTAATAAAAAGAATGGAAAATTGAAGTGCCCCCCAAATGTTAGACTAAATATTTAAGTTAAGGATTGAGTTCTGTATTGCACAGGACTTAGTCCTTTTAATGTAAGTTTGATTCGTTTAGTGTTGTAGTAGTTGATATATTCTGAAATAGCTGTTTTTAATGTTTCGAGGAAAGTAAATTCCTTCTCAAACCCATAAAACATTTCTGTCTTTAATGTTCCAAAGAAAGATACCTTCATGCCGTTGTCTAAGCAATTTCCTTTACGTGACAAATTTAAATTTTATAACCTTTAAAATCAGTATAAAAGTTATAGATTCTCTTATACCGCTACCTTCTCTCTATGTAGGGAACACATATAACTATATATAAAAAGCCTTTATTTAAAGGCTTTTATGCTTGTTTAAGTTAGATTTGTAACATCATTTGTCCCAGAAATTATTTACTATATTTTTTGATATTAACTTGAGAATTAGAAATTTTCTGACTTTCAATTGCTTCAAAATATTCTTTTCATACCTAATGCACAATTTTATTGATTCTCTAATAATTAATTGCCAATTCTTTTTATTAGTTTACTCCTTCAATTTTACATTTAAGACATTTATTATCTCTTCTAAAGCGGGAGTATTAAATGTGTAAAATTTTATAGTTTTGCTTACCATGTATTTTTTTCCATTAAATTCTATAGGAATATTTTTTTGCGGTAAAGTCATATGAATAGAATCAGGAATAAACAATTTAGAATCAACAAGATTCGGTAATCCGTTTCTATATTTAAAATTTGTATAGAATAATTTTTGTTGTTCTTCTGTTATGGTTTCTACATAAACTTCTAGCACTTCAGAATAAAATTCCTCTAATGCATCCCGCCACTTATAAAACTCATCTATTAACAATATTTTATCATGATCAATAGTTTTTAAAAATTGATCGTTTTCACGATTAGCCCCATAATTCTTTTCTAAATCCCTTTTCTCACCGTAGATACTTAATTTATCAAAGGGCTGAGTAAAACTAATACTTCTAGTTAATCCTGAGATAGCTAAAGAATAATGTATGGAATAATCTCTTAATAATTTCATCATCTTAAAGGATTCGTTTCTATTATACTTTTTCTTTATAGCATTAAACTTGGGGTTTTGTAATTGCTTGCAGAAGTTTTGGTAATTATCAAAAAGTAATCTCCCAAATATAACATTTGATACAAATCTATATTTTAGATGGGGATAGATTTTCATAATCTCATCATTATTCTCCTTATTACAATCAGGAGAACTGATAAAGTCTATTAAGTCAATTAAATCTTGTGTAGATATAATAAAATTATAGTAACAATCAACAATATTTGAAAATTTAGAGAAAGTTTGATATAAACCTTCTAATTCATTAAACTCAATTTCAGTTAAATCAAAAATTTGATTTTGAGGTGATGTTTTATCACAAACATAATAGTTGTAATCCACTAGTAGACTCTCCTGATTAAGTACTTAACAATAAACTTATGAAGTTATTATATGTAACAATTTTTATTGTTAGATAAAAGATGTAGTCAAATAATCTATTTCAAAATAAGAACTTGACACGATTTTATTCTCATTTTTTAATTATACAAATGACTTGGATGTACTGTGTCATATATTATTAATGCATCATAAGATTTTTTCGGTGTGATTTGTTCAGTATAGAAAAACTTAATGAAGTTAAACGAACTTGTAACGTTAAATGAAGTCATTCTTTGCTTTTTATTAATGATTTTTTCCCATTTATTATCATTTTCAACATCGGAAAATTTGATCCAATATTTCTTAGCTTGTGTAGATTTAAGTTGATCAGTTAACTCATTCTGATTATAACCCTTACTTTTTTTAAAGCCATTATCGGTTTGTGAATTGAAATGAGTATTCTTCGCATCAGTTCCAATAGCAAAGTATGATTGTTTATATTCATTTAATAATCGATTACCTAAAGATGTGTATAATGCACCCGATGACTTTCTGATATGACCATTATGCCCATTTATAAAAATGATAGAATTAGGTTCATGCTTTTTAATCCAATTTACTTTACTAAACATGACAGAATCTCTTTTTTGATTATAGTTCTTTGCCGTAAATACTTTAGTGTATTGGATAAGAGAGTTTAAACACTCATTTGCAACTTCATAATATGAAGATCCTTTTCTACTTATTATTTTATCCTTGACAGTTATAAATTCTTTTCTTAATTCCAAAAGTTCTTTCTGTCCTGCTTTAACAGTTGTATTAGATAGGTTAGTCCTATCCCTATCATTTAAAGCATTTAGTTTCTTTTCATATTGTTGCTTTAATTCGGGATCAGCCAACTCTAGTGCTTCAAATAAGTATTTTTTACTGAAATCAAATCGTTGCATATCCATACCATAAAAGTGTAATTTTTCAGATGGGTTGGAAACTTTAGCATTATAATTTCTCATCCATTCAATCAGATTTACTAGCTCTTTTGTATGATACATTTGAAAACCAATATCTTGAACAACTTGCTTAGCCGAACCTTGTCCGCCTTGAATATACTTTTCAACATTTAAAGTTCCACCAAAGTCACCTTCAATGACAAAGACTTTTGCTTTATTATTAGTAACCAATGCTTTAAAAATATCTATTTTTGTTTGATGATACTCCGCGACCCCATGACTAGCTTCTCCAAGTCCTACAATTTTCACTGAGGGATCAACCGAAAAATCTTTCATTTGTGTATTTAGTGTCTCTTGACTAACAGTAGTTGATTTAAAGTGAATAAATTGCCAGCCAAAATACCCAATAATTAATATTATCATTATGAACATTGTTTCACCTGATAATTTAAAAAAATTTTTCATTTTATCTCCTTTTTATAAAGTATCATTTTTTATTCTAAATTTTAATTTCAAAGTATATTTTATGGTTGATGGTCTTCTATTTTGGGCTTCACTGCTCTCGACATATAATATATTCCCGCAATTAATATATAAAACAAAGGCAAAATCCTTAATAAAACAAATGGTGTTTCAAATAGGAAAGCTAACCAAAACAATTTTCCATTCATCTCCCAAAGTCTAGGTGTTAAATACCAGCTTTGAGGATTAAGTATATCAATAGGAGTGATATTTATTAAAATAAAAAAATAAATAATAAAAATGAAAGCATACTCACTAGCATATTTATAATAACTATTAGCCATTGCTGTTTTTGATTCATTGTCTGAAAATATTTCTGAACTAGTATTAGAATTTAGTTGCTGAAAATAATGGAGCCCTCCCCATCGACTCCCATTAATATGTTTCCAACCACTGTCTTCAAATAAAGTAATATAGTCTATATATTTGTCTCTTGACATATATTTTTTAAAATCCATTTTTATTAATTTATTATTTTCGATTTTATCATTTTTAAAATAGTATAAAGATGGAAGAAATAAGTTAACTCCAGTGAATCTAAAACCCTTTTTTTGAGTCATATTTATCCAGTCTTCCTCTTCTGCTACTGATTTAAAAAATAATTTAAATTTCATCATAATTTTCTCCTTTAAAACCAATTAACTTTGCAGTACTCAATAACTTAGTTAAGCGATTCGTTTCTAACTCTACAATTTCACGGCCTGCTTCAGTTATGATATAAACTTTTCTTCTACTGTCTTCACCTGGAACAGATTTTATCCATTTTTGTTTTAGAAGATTTTCAATAGCCCCATACATTGTTCCAGCAGCAATTCGTACATCTCCATCACTCATTTCCTCAACCTTTTGCATGATAAGATACCCGTGAGCTGGCTCAATTAAGGCTAATAGGACATAATAGGTTGTTTCAGTTAATGGGAGATTTTTGTTTCTTTTCATAAATTCACCTTTATATAGTTCGACTTTATAACACTATTATATATAGCTAAACTATATATGTCAACTGTATATAGAAATTTTATTATTTAATGTTTTTTACTAAAATGACATTTCTTTGCAAAAGATTGCTGACCACCGGATAGTTTTAAATATTTTTTGATGTGTTTTTTTATGAAAAATTAAAAATAGGTACTATCCACCAAAAATTTTGGCGGATTTTTTGTTACAACCTACAGTATACTTTATTTGTACTTAGCTAAGACACAAATAATTTAAAGAGGTAAACTACTATGAAAACAAGAAATCGTCAAAGTGGCTATTCTGCCAATACTGCTAGTCAATATATTGACTCAAAAAATGCTATTCAATTGTTATCTGTTGACCTAGAACCACAATTAAAATTTGAAGATAATCAACCTACAGATGAAATTATCGCTTATAAAGCATGGTTCTCACAAAAAGGACTTCCCCCTTTTCAAGTCAAATTTGAAACTAAGATAAATTTACCTAACTATTTATCCCTTATCGAATTTGATAATTTAGAAGCATGTGAAGTAGGATTTAATGTATACTTCCGCGCTAATGGTCTTAAAGAGGTTAAATAGTGACAGAAAAAGAATTAAACCAATACCTAATCCAAAGTCTCAATATGGGGCTTGGAGCTCTTATGCAAGGTGAAACTAGCTACACAAACAGCTTTGACACAACTATAATGTCTAATGGTTTTCTGTTTATTCCACGGTTGCCAGCTGGCTATATTATTGGTGATGAACTCTATCAGAAAATTTTCCTGATTGCAAATGCTGCTCTATACCCACGTTATACCCTCTTAAAACAAAACTCAGCCTATTTTATGGCGCTAGATACTGATGACATTCACATACAACGTGGTCTCTTCTTCCCTTGGAAAAAAGGAGTTTCCGAACGCCTTATCATCTCAGATTTAGATGATTTTTCAAAAATGCAGGATAAAAACACTCTTCCAATTATGAAAAACCTCACTTTAAATTTTAACAAAGTGACATCGTTAGCTATCGCTGGAAATAGTGGTTCTGGGAAGTCATATGCCCTTACTTATTTTCTAAGTTTATTAAAACATTTTTCTGATCTCATCATCGTGGACTTCAAATTTGACGCCCCATCTCGTTGGGCTCGTGAAAATGGTATTGCTGTGATTCACCCCCAAAAGAATCGCTCAAAATCGGATTTTGTTTCAGAAATTAATGAGAATCTCAGTACTTGCTTAAATCTCATTCAGCAACGCCAAGAAATTCTTTATGATAATCCTGAACATCAGTTTGACCATTTAACTATTGTCATTGATGAAGTATTAGCTTTGAGCGAGGGTGTCAACAGAACAATAAAAGATTCTTTCTTCTCTCTCTTATCACAAATTGCTCTTCTTGGTCGGGCAACTAAAGTCCATCTACTATTAGTTAGCCAGCGTTTCGACCACAATACGATTCCAGTATCAGTTCGTGAGCAGTTAAATGTATTGATTCAAATCGGAAATATCAATAAGAAGACCACACAATTTCTATTCCCTGACTTAGACCCAGAAGGAATTGTTATCCCAATAGGTAAGGGGACTGGTTTGATTCAAATTATTGATAATGAACATCCTTATCAAGTACTTCCATTACTTTGTCCTACTTATAACACAAGGAAAGGAATAATCTAAATATGAAAAACACTTTCTTTCAAAAAACATATTCTGTCATAGAAACTTCCTTCTTCCTTGGTTTTACTAGTATGTTTTTATATATTGGAGTCTTGTTATTAAAAATAAGTATAGGCTCCATTAGTATAGAACCGTTAGATAGCTTTATCAATATTTTTTTACAATATCTAAGTATTTTTTTACACTACTTAAAATTCCTTACGTATGGAATACTTATGATTCCTATCACATTACTTTTAACTGAGTTTATGATACGTATTAGGCAAGATAACTTCTGGAATTATTTCAAATCTCTATATCAAACGAGACACCTAAGACAATTTCTAAAACAGGAAGAAAAGTCAGAGTCTGTCATATCTATAGATGATCAAAGATCTGTAACTAAGTTAAATCCAATATTAGAACAATTTAATCAGGCAATAGATAAGTGTCTTGTGGATGTCCGTAATAAATCAGTTATTATATATATCCAATACCCTAAGACACAACAATCTCAAAAGTTATTGAAAGACATGGAAGAACATATTAAAGAGGAAGTTTCAAATCAAAATCCTAACTACTATTTCTCTGCACCAAACAGGGAAGGTAATAGTCTCTGGTATATTGGAACAAGAAGGTAAGGAAAAGGCTGGCTAGGCTCACGAAGTGAACGCCAATAGTACAGCCTTTTCATAACTAATAATTTGTAATGGGGCTACTACGACCCCCATTACATCAGTAATCAATAATCATAGATATGGTACATTGATTAATCAAAGATATAGAAAGATATAGGTTGTAATATTGACTAAAGATAAACGCTCTAATAAATGGGCTTTCCTTATATATAAAGAAAGTGCTCCAGAAAATTATTTAGAGGTCTTAGAGGATTTACATATTCCATATATATTAAGCCCTTGGCATGATAAGGATATCAATAAAGAAACTGGAGAGTTCAAAAAATCACACAAACACGGTGCTTTATACTTCGAATCGTTAAAAAGCTATTCTCAAATATCAGAAATGCTGACTGAAAAACTTAACTCTCCTTCTCATATTGAAGTAATTATGTCACCAAAAGGTATGTATGACTATTTTACTCATGCAGAGAATCCTGATAAAACCCTTTATGATATCAATGACATTGAATCAGGATGTGGATTTGAATTAGATAAATTTATTACTTCAAATAATAGTGATGAGTTTTTATCACAAGTTATTGACATTATTGAGGAAAATAATTTTACCGAATTTAACAAGTTAGTTCATTATGCAAGAAAGGAAGATAAATTGTTACTTGCTCTTATTATTGATAAAACTTACTTTTTTGCAAAATTTCTTGATTCTAGAAGAAATGAAAGAAAGGAATCTTAAAATGATAAAACTTGTAAATAAAAATGATTTAATGGTCTTAACTGGTCTCTCTGAGAGTCAAACTAAAAAGCTCATTCGAAATGCTAAAATTAATCTTGTTTCCCAAGGTTTTAGTTGGTACTCTAATAAACGAGTTGGAAAAGTTCCATTAAAGACTGTTGAAGAGCTTCTCGGAATTGAGTTATTAGATGAAAATGATATAATAAATAACGTACAGAAAGATACTGTCTCTAGCAAAGAGGAGCAAAAATGACAGTAACTAGACAAAAAAATAAAAAATGGAAGGTGGATATTAGTGACGGTTATAATCCTATTACAGGTGAACAGAGACGTCACAGGAAAACAGATTTCAAGTCAAGAAGAGAAGCTGAACAGTATGAAGCAGACTATCGTTTAAATAAACTCCACCAAGTATCATATAAAGATAGAATCTCAGTTGAATACCTTTATGGTTTAGTAAGGATTGAGGATAAACTCCGAGGTAATAAACGAGGAACTATTGATACGCAAGAGTCATATTTTAGACAATATGTGTCTACTTATTTTTCTAAAGCCGATATGAGTAAAGTGACTATTTATGATATAAAAGATTATAGAGATTGGTTAAAATCACAACCTAGCATTAAAGGGGGTAATTTATCAAATTCTCATGTTAATCAACAAATGATTTTTGTACATAAATTATTTGAAGTTGCTGTAAATAACCAATTAAGGCAAGATAATCCTTGTTCTGGAATACGTAGATTACCTGAAAAACATAAAGAAATGAACTATTATACTCCTGAACAATTCAAACAATTTGATAGTGTCTTTAAAGAAGATGAATATTCATTCCAATTATTATATAGACTTCTGATGTATACTGGTGTCCGAATGGGTGAAGCTTTAGCCTTAACATGGAATAATGTAAACCTTGTCGAAAAGTATATTGATATTCAATATTCGGCATATTATAGAAATAATAAACTCCATATTGGAACTGTTAAAACAACCCAGTCTAATAGAAGAATTTATATTCATGATGCTTTCGTTACAGAATTAAAAGAATGGAAATATAAACAGAAAGTAATACTTAAGGATTTCACTAATGATTTAGAGAGTTTACAAATTTTTCAAAGTACACCGGAAGTTTTAACAACTCCAAATATTTCTAACTTTAGAATAATTTTGAAAAAAAGATTATCTCCAAATATAGTGTTAATTCGAAATCACGATTTTCGACATTCTCATGCTGCATTCTTAATCTCACAAGGGCTTCGAAATGTTGAAGGAAAAGATTATATATTCTTTACTTTGATGAAAAGACTTGGACACTCATCAATTAATACAACTATAAATGTATACTCACATTTATTTCCCACACAACAAAAAGAGATTGCATCTGCTTTTGATAATTTTTAACAATAAGGCAGTGTAAGGCAATTATAAATTAATAACAGGGTCTAAACCCTTGATACGAAAGGAATCTCAGAAATCTTATGATGAATATGCAAAATATGATGAAACAGGCACAAAAGCTTCAGAAACAGATGGAACAAAAGCAGGCTGATTTAGCGGCTATGTCTTTCGTTGGAAAGTCTGCTCAGGAACTTGTGACGGCTACTTTTACGGGTGATAAGAAATTGGTTTCCATTGATTTTAAGGAAGCTGTTGTGGATCCTGAGGATCTTGAGACTTTGTCTGATATGACGGCGCAAGCGATTAATGATGCTATGACTCAGATTGATGAAGCAACTAAGAAGACGCTTGGTGCTTTTGCTGGCAAAATGCCATTCTAACTTTCTGAACATATTAAAAGGAGCAGAGACCTTGGTCTTTGCTCCTTTCTTTTGGGCTTGTTTTCAAGTGCAACTTTGCTTGGGTTTGGTTTGGGGCTGGTATCGTCTCAACCTTAGGTTAGTTTGGCTGGTTTTTTAATCAAAGAAGCCACCCAGGCCGGCGAAGGGGTTGTTGCTGGCCACTTCTTCTTGCTGATTCAGGTATTGTTTATTGTCGTCCAGTTCCAGGAAGGTTTCGTAAACACGCGCCGTCATGCGGGCGTCCTCTAGGCTGTTGTGCCCCTTGCCCTTGATGCCTAAAAAGCTGGCAACATTGGTCAACTTGAGGTTGCTGATGCCGTTGAGGTCAGTGCTGCGTCGCTCGAAGGCCTGGTCGTAGAGGTCCACTTGGTATTGCCCATTTAAATCGAGGCCGTTTTCCGCTAGGATTGGCAGGTCGGACTTTTGGGAATTGTAGCCTATCAGAGGGTAATCACCGACAAACTCTTTAAAGTCCGCTAGAACCGTGTCAACCTTAGGTGCCCTAGCAATTTTATCGGCAGTTATTCCGGTTAGTCCATTGATAAAGCTTTGGAGGGGAACATCCGTGTAAACATAAGTATCAAATCTGTCAACTTCTTCATGCTGGTCCATTTTGACAGCTGACAATTGAATCAGGTGACTGACCTCATCAACTGTATTAAATTCTAAATCAAAGGCAATATATTGTGTCAGATTTTCCATAAGTCTCCTAGATAAAAAGATCCTTGAGGGCCTTTCTTTGTCTTATTTTCCAAATAATCGGCTAAAGAAGCCTCTTTTACCTGCTGTGCCTTTTACTTCTTCTACTTGATTTTTGGCTTGATCAGCTTCTGCTTTTGCTTCTTCTAATTCCAACTTCAAGGTTTCTTTATCAGCCATTGCTTTGGCAGTTAATTGTTGTTGTTGGTCTAATTGTTTATCTTTTTCAGCAATTTGAACATCTTTAACCCGCATTTGCTCATCTTTGGCTGCCAACTGCTCATCTTTAGCCATTAATTGATTATAAAGTCGGGTAATTTCAGTGTTTTTCTCATCAACTAAAATTTCTAATAATTCTCGTTGTTTGGTTTCTTCACTAATCGGTTCATCGTCAAAAATCGTTTTTTTATAAATTTCTTCCAACTTAATAAGGCCACTACGTTTAACCACAGTGACACCCTTGTCATTTTTATCAAGATCTTCTTCGGGAAGTGCTTTGACACGATTATTGACGGCCTGACGACTGACTCCCAAAATTTCAGCTAGTTCACTAACTGTCTTTTCTATTGTCATATGATCCTCTTTACATTACTGAATATTCTAATAAGCATAGTAACATAATACTAGTATTCTGTCAATTTCAGCTAGGTTAAGGAGCCATTAAAAACAAAATAAGCCGTTCTAATGTACGGCTCGAGACATAGATATTGGATCACCTTCCTTTCAGTTTTCAGTCGGTTTCAAGGAAAAAGCCTCCATTTCTATTATTGATAAGATTGATGTAAGAAATATCATCTCTTACTACTTTTATTATAACGTGGGAAAGATTTCTTGTCTAATGAATACCTCCTAAATTGCCCTGGCTTATCTGCTATAAAAAAAGCAAGCATTATGATAAGATAGGCTTATGAATACTTATGATACGATAATAATTGGTGGTGGTCCTGCCGGTATGATGGCAGCCATCTCCTCTAGCTATTACGGCTACAAAACCTTGTTAATCGAAAAAAACCGTCGCTTGGGCAAAAAACTTGCCGGTACAGGTGGGGGACGCTGTAATGTGACCAATAACGGAACATTGGATGAACTCTTGGAAGGTATTCCTGGTAACGGTCGCTTCTTGTACAGTGTCTTTTCCCAGTTTGATAACCACGACATCATCAATTTCTTTCAAGAAAATGGGGTTAAACTCAAGGAAGAAGACCATGGTCGCATGTTCCCAACAACTGATAAGTCCAAAACCATTATTGAAGCCCTGGATAAAAAAATCAAGGAACTGGGTGGCCAAGTTTTAACAGCTACCGAAATTGTCTCTGTCAAAAAGGAAGGCGACAATTTCTTGCTCAAATCGAAAGACCAAGAATTCACTTGTCAAAAACTAATCGTGACGACTGGTGGCAAATCCTATCCTTCAACTGGTTCTACTGGTTTCGGCCACGATATCGCCCGTCATTTCAAGATTGAAGTGACTGACCTCGAATCTGCTGAAAGCCCGCTCTTAACCGACTTCCCACATAAAGAACTGCAAGGCATCTCCCTGGATGATGTAACCCTATCTTATGGTAAACATGTCATCACCCACGACCTGCTCTTTACTCACTTTGGCTTGTCAGGTCCTGCTGCTCTTCGTCTTTCGTCTTTTGTTAAGGGTGGTGAAATAGCTGAGCTGGACTTCTTGCCTCAAATGTCTGAAGATCTTCTCAACAATTTCTTGGAAGAAAATCGCGAAAAAGCTGTCAAGAATGCACTTAAGTCCTTGGTTCCGGAAAGGGTGGCTAATTTCTTTAGCGCAAGCTATTCCGAAAAAGTTAAACAGCTATCGCCAGTTCAAAAAGAAGAATTGGTCGGAAAGCTTAAGCGATTCCCCATAGCAATTACGGGTAAAATGTCCCTAGCTAAATCCTTTGTGACCAAGGGCGGGGTCGATTTGAAAGAGATCAATCCTAAAACTTTGGAGAGCAAAAAGGTTCCAGGTCTCCATTTCGCTGGGGAAGTTTTGGACATCAACGCCCACACTGGTGGGTTCAACATCACTTCTGCCCTCTGTTCTGGTTGGGTGGCTGGTAGTCCCCATTATTAAGATGTGACATTTTTTAAAATGTGATTTTTCATAATCAAATGATTTAAGCGGAAGACAGGAAATTTATCCTGTCTTTTTTACTTAACTGGTTGCCTATCTTCCCGACTTAGTGTATAATAGTTTTATGTTTTCTTAACCAGTTAATTACCAGTTAAGAAACAGGCCTGATAAACCCAAAGATTATTAATAGAATGAAGGAGAAAGCAATGGCAAAAAAATCAAAAATTGCTAAATACCAAAAGCAGCTCCAACTGATTGAACAGTACGCTGACCTTCGTCGCGAGCTTAAAGCCGCTGGGGATTATGAAGCACTTCGCAAATTGCCTCGTGATTCAAACCCTAATCGTTTGAAAAACCGCGATTTAATTGATGGCCGTCCCCATGCTTACATGCGTAAGTTTGGCGTTAGCCGTATCAACTTCCGCGACCTAGCTCACAAAGGCCAACTTCCTGGCGTCACTAAAGCTAGCTGGTAAGCTTGTCACACTTTCAAACACTTATTTTGCAGGTGGGTGTTTAACTATTAGTAATCATAGAAGCCAATTATTTATCACAGTAAACTCGGTATGCCAAGATACCGAGTTTTTTTGTTTGTACAAAATATGCTTTCGGCAAATCTTTCTATACAGTTAAGAATGGTTTTCCTTGGATACAGAGATTATAGATTTTGCCATTTTCTGATTCTTAGAGGGTATATTTAGAGTTGTGCAAACGTGACTGCCATATTTAAATTTTCTGAGATACTAGATAAAAATTGAATCACTTTCACACAATCATACAAAAAACTCCATGACCAGAAGGTCTAGGAGTTCATTTAGTTATCTTTAATCAAGATAACTAAAAGCTAGGCTTGGTTTGGCATTGAGGTCCATTTGACCAAAATGACCCAAGTCATATTCTACGGCTGCTGCTAAGGCAATCATACCAGCATTGTCTCCACAAAGGCGGAGTGGTGGTATGACTACTGGGACATCGGTGATGTCTTGAGCTAAACGTTCACGCAAGCCTTGATTGGCAGCAACACCCCCTGCTACAACTAGCATTTTGACTGAGTATTTTGCTAAGGCTTTTTGCGTTTTTACCATCAGGATATCAAGGACCGCTGCCTGGAATGAGGCACAAAGATCTTCTAGAACGAGTTCCTCTCCTTTTTGTTCTGCGTTGTGGTGCAGGTTGATAAAGGCTGACTTGAGCCCTGAGAAAGAAAATTCTAGATGATCTTCTTTGATCATAGCTCTTGGGAAGTTGTAGGTATCCTGCCCTTTGTGAGCTAATTGGTCAATTTCACGTCCGGCTGGGTAGGTTAAGCCCATTACTCGGCCAACTTTGTCATAGGCTTCGCCTACTGCGTCGTCCCGCGTTTCGCCAACAATGTGGTAGCTTCCCGGTTCTGAGACGTAAACTAACTCTGTGTGTCCTCCAGAAACTAAGAGTGCCATCAGCGGATATTCTAGTTCTTTCTCTTCACGCGCAGCCATGAGGTGGCCGGCCATATGGTTGACTGGAATCAGTGGGATTTGATGTGCCCAGGCAAAGGCCTTTGCGGCAGCGATTCCCACCAACAAGGCACCGACTAATCCTGGTCCATATGTAACGGCAACGCCGTCCAATTCTTCTGCTGTAATGCCTGCTTCTTGGAGGGCGTCTTCGAAACAGCTGGTGATCACTTCCACGTGATGGCGACTGGCTACTTCTGGAACCACCCCTCCGAAGCGTTTGTGGCTCTCCACTTGGCTAGCAATGATGTTGCTTAAGAGTTCTTTGTCATTTTTGAGGATGGCGACACTGGTTTCGTCACAGGAACTTTCGACCGCCATGAGATATCTATCTGTCATTTCTTCCTTCTCGTTTCATCAATAGTGCCCCTTCGACAGGGTTTTTGTAATAGTCCTTGCGTTTACCGACGACTGTAAAGTCAGCTTTTTTGTAAAGGGCTTGCGCGGCTAGATTGGATTCTCGGACTTCTAGAAAGATGGGGATGTTATCATCCACGACTCGCTCTAGGAGCTGTGCCCCTAAGCCTTTTCCTTGGTATTGCGGTAAAACAGCAATATTGGTGATTTCAGATTCGCCTAGTAAATTCTGTAAGGACAGGAAGCCGACAATTTTCTGATCATCATAGACATAAAAATAGTCCACCTCTGGTGAGGCCATATCACTTGCTACTTGCTCTTTGGTCCAGGGCGATTCTTGGTAAACCTGGCCTAGGATGTCATAAACAGCTGTGATTTTATCGTCTTTTGCATTCATCTTTAAACACGCTTAATATAGTTTTCATCATTGCCAGCTTGGTGCGTTTTCAACCAATTCTCTTCGGCTTCAACTTTTTTCAGATACTCTGGCACAAAGGCGTCGACATTGACTGCTGGCATGGTTTGAGCTTTTAGGCCCAGTTCATAGGCTGATGGGAGACTTGGTAGGATTTGTGCTTCTGGCATTTCCGTCTTGATCAAGTCGGTGAAGACTGATGCTTCTCCTGTGAAGATGACTTTGTCCTGCTTTTTAACTTGCTCAAGTAAATCGGATAAGGCTATGTGTTGGTCTGGGCCAACAGATTCTTGATTTACATAGAATCCTGCATAAACATTTTGCCGTCTAGCATCAATTAAGGGGATAACTAAGGTATCTGGTTCCTTGATTCCTGCTGCTAATGCATAGAGGCTTGAAATGCCGATTAAGTCAATTTTTAGGGAGTAAGCTAGGGTTTTAGCAGTTGCAACGGCGACGCGTAAGCCTGTATATGAACCTGGTCCTTCTGCGACTGCGATTCGACCCAAATCACTAGGCTTTAAATCCAAGGAAGTCATCAAGAAGTCGATGGCGGGCATGAGGCTAATGCTGTGATTTTTTTTGATGTTGATGGTCAGGTCGGCTAATAAGGTTTGGTCCTCTAAGATGGCCAAGGACATGCTCTTATTTGAGGTGTCAAATGCTAATGTCTTCATTTTACCCTTCTTTTCTGTGGATTTCTATTGTCCAATTATATCACAAATTGCCCTTTCTGAACAAAGGGGTGTTCGCCTGATCGCTTGTGGGCTCAAGATTCTTGCATTCAATGCTTTTACTATCAGGCTCAAATATGGTATAATTCTATTAATTGCACAGAATCAGGATTAAAACTACTACACTCTTACTTATAGCAAACGGTCACTAGACGATTGGGTTATTTGACTTGTTTTATTATAGTTTCAATCATTGATGTACCCAGAAAGGAAAAATAGAAATGATCTACAAAGTATTCTACCAAGAATCAAAAGACCGCAACCCACGCCGAGAAAATACTAAGGCTTTATATATTGATATTGAAGCTAAAGATGAGTTGGAAGGCCGTATCAAAGTCCGTAAATTAGTTGAAGAAAAAACAAGCTACAACGTTGAATTTATTGAGCTTCTTTCAGATAAACACTTGGAATATGAAAAAGAAACCGGTGTTTTCCAAGTAACGGAGTTATAATATGTCAACTATCGATTTAAAACCTAATGAAGTTGGCGTCTTCGCCATTGGTGGTCTAGGAGAAATCGGCAAAAACACATACGGCATCGAATATCAAGATGAGATTATTATCGTTGATGCTGGGATAAAATTCCCTGAAGATGATCTTTTAGGGATTGACTATGTGATCCCTGATTATTCTTATATTGTTGATAATATTGATCGTGTTAAAGCCTTAGTAATCACCCATGGACACGAAGACCATATTGGTGGGATTCCCTTCCTGTTAAAACAAGCTAATATTCCAATTTATGCTGGTCCTTTAGCGCTTGCCTTGATTCGTGGTAAATTAGAAGAACATGGTTTGCTTCGTGATTCAACCATGTATGAAATCAACCACAATACAGAATTGACTTTCAAGAATTTGAGTGTGACTTTCTTTAGAACGACTCACTCTATTCCAGAACCTTTAGGAATTGTCATTCATACTCCTCAAGGTAAAATTGTTTGTACCGGTGACTTTAAGTTCGACTTTACCCCAGTCGGTGACCCTGCTGATATCCATCGCATGGCTGCCCTTGGTGAAGAAGGTGTTCTTTGCTTACTATCTGATTCAACCAATGCGGAAGTGCCTACTTTTACCAACTCGGAAAAAGTGGTTGGTCAATCTATCTTAAAAATTATTGAAGGCATTCATGGTCGGATTATTTTCGCCTCTTTTGCCTCAAATATTTACCGTTTACAACAAGCTGCTGAAGCTGCGGTTAAGACCGGTCGTAAAATTTGTGTCTTCGGTCGTTCTATGGAAAAAGCCATTGTCAACGGGATTGAACTTGGTTATATTAAGGTGCCTAAAGGGACTTTTATTGAGCCTAATGAAATCAAAAATTACCATGCTAATGAAGTATTGATTATGTGTACTGGTAGTCAAGGGGAGTCCATGGCTGCTCTTGCCAGAATTGCCAACGGTACGCATCGTCAGGTGACCTTGCAACCTGGTGATACGGTTATCTTCTCTTCAAGTCCAATTCCTGGTAACACAACTAGTGTTAATAAATTAATTAATACCATCCAAGAAGCTGGTGTTGAAGTTATCCATGGTAAAGTTAACAACATCCATACCTCAGGTCACGGTGGCCAACAGGAACAAAAATTGATGTTGCGCTTGATGAAACCAAAATTCTTCATGCCTGTCCATGGTGAATACCGGATGCAGAAAGTCCACGCAGGCTTAGCTGAAGATACTGGTATTCCAGAAGAAAACATCTTCATCTTGGAAAATGGTGACGTGCTTGCTTTGACTAGTGACTCTGCTCGTCGTGCTGGACACTTTAATGCCCAAGACATCTATGTGGATGGTAACGGGATTGGTGACATTGGTACGGCTGTTCTTCGCGATCGTCGTGATCTTTCAGAGGACGGGGTTGTCCTTGCCGTGGCTACTGTTGATTTTGACACGCAAATGATTCTGGCTGGTCCAGATATCCTAAGTCGCGGTTTTATCTACATGCGTGAATCTGGTGACTTGATTCGTGAAAGCCAACGTGTTTTATTCAATGCTATCCGCATTGCCTTGAAAAACAAGGAAGCAAGTATTCAATCTGTTAATGGAGCTATTGTGAATGCCCTTCGTCCATTCCTATATGAAAAGACTGAACGGGAACCTATCATTATTCCAATGATTTTAACGCCTGATAAAGAAAACTAAAATCAACCCCAATCTCCTGATTGGGGTTTTACTTTGTCCTCTTGAAAGATACTTCCAAATCAAAAACATGAACCAGGGAAGAAATCGTTCTGATTACATATAAGATGTCAGTAAATGACATTTTTAAAATACTCAAGATAAAGCTCTATGCAAAGAAAAAAGCAACCTTCTGGTTGCTTTTTGACTAGATACTGTATTTAGCTTTATAAGCTTCTGCTTCAGCTTCTGTTGCTAAGACAAAGTGACCAGGTGTGATTTCATGCATCTGACGTTCTTGTCCATCCATTTCCATACTTGGGTCATAGATTTCAGCAACACGTTGGCGTTCGATATCTGGATCCGGTTCTGGAATGGCTGATAGCAGGCTTCGTGTATAAGGGTGGATTGGATTATTGTAGACATCGTCTGATGTCCCAATTTCTAACATTTTACCCCAGTGCATAACACCAATTCGATCTGATATGTATTTTACCATAGACAAATCATGGGCAATAAAGAGATATGTCAAGCCACGTTCTGCCTGCAACTTCTGCATTAGGTTGACAACTTGGGCCTGAATTGACACGTCCAAGGCAGAGATTGGCTCATCAGCAATGATGAATTTTGGTTTCACAGCAAGAGCACGGGCGATACCGATACGTTGACGTTGTCCACCTGAGAACTCATGTGGGTAACGGGTCACATGGTCACGGTTAAGACCAACGCGTTCAAGAAGCTCTTGAACACGCTCTTCGCGCTCTTTCTTAGTATTTGTCAATCCATGGATATCCAAACCTTCGGCAACGATGTCACGGATTTTCATCCGACCATTGAGGCTAGCTTGTGGATCCTGGAAAATCATTTGGGCATCTTTGCGGAACTCACGAAGGTCATTACCAGTCAGATTTGAGACAGATTTATCATTAAAGATAATGTCACCTTCGTTGATTTCATAAAGCTTAAGGATAGCACGTCCAACTGTTGTTTTACCTGAACCTGATTCTCCTACTAGTCCGAAAACTTCGCCCTCATAGATATCAAAGCTAACATTGTTGATGGCTCTAACTTCATTTTTCTTGCCTTTATTGAAGATCAATGACACATTTTTAAGCTCAACTAATTTTTTACGTTCTTCAGTCATTAAGCTTGACCTCCATTCTTTTCAGCCCATTTTTCCCAACGTTTTTGAATTTGTACAGGAGGTGTCACCTTAGGTGCACGCTTATCTAACAACCAAGTCGCTGCGTAGTGAGTGTCTGAAATTTTAAACATTGGTGGTTCTTCTTCATGGTCAATATCCAAAGCAAACTCATTACGAGCAGCAAAGGCATCCCCTTTTGGAGGGTTCAATAAATCTGGAGGTGTTCCAGGAATTGACTCAAGACTACCTGCTTTTGTATCAGTTGTTGGCATTGATTTTAGAAGTCCCCAAGTGTATGGGTGTTGTGGATTATAGAAAACTTCATCAACTGTTCCATATTCAACAATCTTACCAGCATACATAACCGCTACACGATCAGCCATACCAGCAACAACACCTAAATCGTGGGTGATAAAGATAATAGAAGATGAAATTTGTGATTGCAAGCCCTTCATTAATTTCAAAATTTGATTTTGAATAGTTACATCGAGGGCAGTTGTTGGTTCATCAGCAATTAAGATTTCTGGATTAGCGGCAAGGGCAATCGCAATAACTGCACGTTGGCGCATACCACCAGACCATTGGTGAGGGTAATCATTGATATGCTCTTCAGCATTTGGAATACCAACCTGGTTCATCAATTTCAAAGCACGGTCTAAGGCTTCCTGTTTGGAAACAGACTCATGGATTAAAATAGCTTCCGCAATTTGCTTTCCAATTTTCATGGTAGGATCTAAACTGGTCATGGGATCTTGGAAGATCATAGCAATTTCCTTACCACGAACTTTTACCCATTCTTCCTCTTTGAGTTCATTTAGTTTTTTACCTTTGAAATCAATATCACCAGTAATGCTTGCATTTTTGGCATTCAATCCCATTAAGGTACGAGTTGTTACAGATTTACCAGAACCAGACTCACCTACGATGGCAAGTGTTTCACCTTTGTATAATTCGAAATTAATATCACGAATGGCTTTTACATCTCCAGCATATGTTTTAAAATCAACGTGGAGGTTTTTAACATTTAAGATAGTTTCATTTGACATGTTTTTTCCTCCTAGTCGTTACTTGATTTTGGATCAAATGCATCACGTAAACCATCACCTAATAAGATAAAGGCAAGTGAAATAAGAACGAGCGCAAGGGCAGGAAGCAAGACTTGATATGGGAAATATTGCAAGTTTTCTTGCGCATCCGTAATCAATGAACCAAGCGATGCTGTCGGTGGTTTAACCCCAAGGTTAATAGCCGAAAGAACTGATTCATACATGATTGCACTTGGAACTGTCATCATAATTTGTACGATAATAATTCCTGAGATATTTGGTAGTACATGCTTAAAGGCAATTTTAAAGTTACTTTCCCCTAATGCCCGTGATGCTAGGACAAAGTCCCGCTCACGATAAGACAAGGTTAAATTACGTACTTGACGAGCCATCGAGGTCCAGCCAACAATTGCAATCGAAATAATGATTGAAAGGACACCATTCCCTAAGAGTAAACCAAGCATAGTTACAATAACCAAGTTAGGAATTGATGAAATAACTTCGATAATCCGCTGCATAACCGTATCAACTTTACCACCAGTAAATCCTGATACTAAACCATATGTAACCCCAATAATTAAGTCAATAATGGTTGCAACAATGGCGATTAATAGTGAAATACGAATACCAACTGTAATCCGTTTTCCAATACTACGGCCTAAATTATCTGTTCCCAATAAGAACTTTTTATCTTCTGGAACCCCTTGATCAGCATAAGCATCGTTAGGTTCAGTATTTCCAGCATAGGTAATACTACCATTCCAGAAAGGTAAACTTGAGCTAATTTTTGGTGGTAAGTTACGATAAATCGAAACTTCTTTACTGTCAAAACTATTAGCATCATTTTTACTAACAACAAAAGTTGAACCAACAGCAAAAACTAATAGGGTCGCCAAAAAGACCATAGAAACTACAGCTAATTTGTTTTTCTTAAGGCGTCGCCAAGCATCTTCAAGGAAAGATAAGGCTGGCTTTTCTATTTTTTCTTGTGAGTCAGCAGAGCCAACACCAACAAGTTTAAATGATTTTGTATCTTCTAGCATCTTACTCTCCTATCCTAGACGTACACGTGGATCTGCAATACTGATAATAACGTCAGTAATTAAGATTGCCACCATTAGCATCAAGGCATAAACAATCGTTGTTCCCATAATAACTGGGTAATCTTTAGTTGGGATTGAAGAGACAAATTGTTGCCCGATACCAGGTATTGAGAAAATCTGTTCAATCAAGGCAGACCCTGTTAATATATTAGCAGCCATTGGACCAACTAATGTCAAAACTGGAATCATTGAGTTACGATAAGCATGTTTATTGGTTACTTGACGATTAGTCAAACCTTTAGCACGAGCCAACTGGATATAGTCAGTATTTAAAGTTTCAATCATTTCACTACGGAAGAAACGGGTAACTTGCGCAAATACAGGAATGGCTAAACCAAATGTTGGCAAAATGGTTTGTGCAAAAGAACCCCATCCAGAAAGTGGTAATAGACCCCATTTGAACCCAAAGTAGTCTAATAGTAATAAGCCAATGATGAAGGCTGGTACAGAAATTCCTAACGTTGAAATAACACTTAAGAAGCCATCAATTTTATTGTTTTTATTACGTGCTGAAATAGCACCGACTAACAAACCACCAGAAATACCGACAACAAGAGCTTGAATACCTAAATGGACAGAAACGCCAAGTCTTTGTGTAATCAATTTGGTTACAGATTGGTTGATAGATTGATAACTTGTACCAAAGTCCCCATGCAATACATCAAATAAGTACTTCAAATACTGTTGCCACAATGGTTTATCTAAGCCATATTGCTTATTCATCATAGCAATCATTTCTGCTGTTAATTTGGGACTGTTGTAAGGTGTTCCTGGCATAATTTGCATTAAGAAGAACGATAGAGTTACAACTACCCATAAAGTTACTAATAGTATAGCAACACGTTTTAATAAATATCTAGTCATGATTTCCCTCTAACAAAAGCAAGAACTGGGGTCACCAATTCTTGCACTATTTCGTTACGATTAAGGTCTCTTATTTTTTATAAGCATGTGTAAAGTCAACGTTTAAACCAGTTGAATTACGAACAAGACCTTTGATGCTTGGATTTTGTAAAGCTTGTGTAGTTCTGAAGTATACTGGGTTGTAGTAAGCATTGTCATAAAGAACTTTTTCAGCATCTTTATAATCTTTTGCTGCTGCATCAGTATCTAGAGCATCATCAGTGATAGCTTTTTTGTAAGCTGCATCATATTCTTTACTTGCGAATTTACCATAGTTGTAGGCTGCATTTGAAGTGAATAGGCCGTAGAAAGTAGAACCTTCTGGATAGTCACCACCCCAAAGAACAAGAGCAACTTCAAAGTTTTGGTTTTTAGTATCTTCAAGACGTTGTTTGAAGGTTACAAATTTTTCTTCAACTGTAAGACCAGGAAGAGCTTTTTCCCAAGTTTCTTTAATGTAGTCAACTGTCGCTTTAGCAACTGGGCTATCAGCATCCGCAGTAACTGTTACTTTAACTGAATCTTTACCAAGTTCTTTCAAACCTTCTTTAAAGACTTTAGCTGCTTCTTTTTCATCATATCTATAGCCAGGTTCAACAAATTTAGTTAAATCTGAGCCATCTTTAAGTTTTGCAAGGCCTGTTGGGGCGATCGCTGTCGCAGGTTTTGAGCCAGTATCAACAGCTGCCGCTACAATTCCTTTACGGTCTGTTGCCAAGTTAAGCGCCTGACGAATTTTAGTGTTAGCAAGAGTTTCCACTTTACCAGTTTGGTTATAAACCATGTATGCAGTTGTTGCTTCTGGTACATCTACAACATCTTTATTTTTCTTATTGGCATTGTAGATTGCTGAAGTTCCTGAAATATTAGCTAAATCAAGTTTACCTTGTTTATACATTTGAACAGCAGTATCTGGTTTTTTAACAGTTTGAACATTGATTGCTTTAGTTTTAACTTCTTTAGCATTCCAATAGTTTTTGTTTTTAACAAGTTTGAATGTACCACTTGTACCATTCCATTTTTCAACAGTGTATGGTCCAGAATAAATTTGTTTGTCTGATGAAGTACCGTAGTCTTTACCAGCTTTTTTCACAAATTCTTCTTTTTGTGGCATGAAGTTTGCAAATGACAACAAGCTCATGAATTGTGGTGATGGTTTAGAAAGTGTGAAGATAACTTTGTTACCTTCAGCTTTAACACCTAAAGAGTTGATATCTTTGTTCGCACCACTGTTGATTTCTTCAGCATTTTTTAAGTGAGCATCAAAAGTCAAATAAGCATACTCAGAGGCAGTAGCTGGATCAACAATACGTTGCCAAGAATAAACAAAATCTTTAGCAGTCAATTCACTACCGTCAGACCATTTTAAGCCATCACGAAGAGTAGCTGTGTAAGTCAAACCGTCTTCTGAAACGTCAACACTTTTAGCTAATTCAGGTTGAAGTTTACCTTTTCCGTCAACACGGAGTAAGTTACTTTCAGAGTTCCCAATTGCTAAAGCAGAATAGGTGTCCGTATTTTTGGAAATATCCAATGAGATAATTTCGGTTGGTGTATACCAGTTGATTTCATCTTTGTTTCCTGATTGGGCTGTTGATTTGTTTCCACAAGCCATTAAAAGGGTTACAGAAGCAAGAGTAACTGCTCCAAGACCTACACGCTTCCAATTTGCTTTTTGTTGCTCTTTCATGTAAAGACCTCCTAGTCAAACATTTTTTTGTGTAAAAGTTGATAGATTAAATTATATCACAATTCAGAAAAAAAGGAATAGATTTATCTGAAAATTTTGATATTAAATTTTTATAAAATACTATAATTTTCAAACCTTTTGATACCAAGGATTATGCACTATCGTGTTAATAAAAAATCAGTCAGATGAATATAATAAAAATCACTAAGAAAACTTAGTGATTTTAGCATTAGTAACTATGTAAATAATTATCGATTTCCCATTGTGAAACAAAGGTTGCATAAGAAGCCCATTCGATACGTTTTGCTTCAATAAAGTTTGTATAGATATGCTCACCTAGAGCTTCAATCACCACTTCATCTGTTTGAAGTGCTTTAAGGGCATTGTGTAAAGTCGATGGAAGATCAATAATACCAGCTGATTGACGTTCTTCCATAGTCATTGTATAGATGTTAGCTTCAACTGGGCGTGGAGCTTCAATTTTATTGATGATTCCGTCAATTCCTGCTTCTAAAAGCACAGCCATTGCTAAATATGGGTTGGCAGTTGGATCTACAGAACGCAATTCTAAACGAGTACCATTGCCACGAGAAGCAGGTACGCGAATCAATGGAGAACGGTTACGACCTGCCCATGCTACATAAACAGGAGCCTCATAGCCTGGAACTAATCGTTTATATGAGTTAACAGTTGGATTCATGATTGCTGTGTAGCTGTATGCATGTTTCATCAGACCACCTAAGAAGAAGTAAGCATCTTCTGATAATTGCATACCGCGGCTATCATTTTCATCAAAGAAAGCATTTTTACCATTTTTATCAAATAATGACATATTGCAGTGCATACCAGAACCAGCAATTCCAAATTTAGGTTTTGCCATAAAGGTAGCATATAAGCCATGCTCACGAGCAATTGTTTTAACAACAAGTTTAAAGATTTGAATATTATCACAAGCTTTTAAGGCATCATCGTACTTGAAGTCAATTTCATGTTGACCAACAGCCACTTCATGGTGACTTGCTTCTACTTCAAAGCCCATTTTTGTCAAAACATTAACGATTTCACGACGTGTATTGTCAGCTAAGTCAGTAGGAGCTAAATCAAAGTAACCACCATTGTCGTTAACTTCGAGAGTTGGATTTCCTTTTTCATCCATTTTGAAAAGGAAAAATTCTGGTTCTGGTCCCAGGTTAAACGATTTATAGCCAACTTCTTCCATGTGTCTTAGGGCACGTTTTAGATTACCGCGGGGATCGCCAGGGAAAGGCTCACCTTCGGCAGTATAAATGTCACAAATCAAGCCTGCGACGGCACCATTTTCATCACCCCAAGGGAAAACAATCCATGTATCCAAATCTGGGTATAAATACATATCTGATTCATTAATACGGACAAATCCTTCGATAGATGAACCGTCAAACATTGCTTTATTTGATAAGACCTTCTCCAACTGTTCGTCGGTTGCTGGAATTTCAACGTTTTTCATAATTCCCATAATGTCAGTAAACATTAAACGTAAAAACGTGACATTTTTTTCCTTAACTTCGCGACGAATGTCAGCTGCTGTGATTGCCATAGAAATAATTCTCCTTACTATTTCCAAAAATCTAGTTCGTAGTTAAATACGAAAGTTACCCATTGATTGTGCTGGTGCTCTGAAACCACCTTGATTTAAGAGTTCATCACGTAGAATGCGCCTTACGTCAGCATCAGTTAATGCTTTATCAGCCTGATTAAATTTTATTTCCCTTTGAATATACTCACGTTTTATGGCAGCGATATTGAGACCATCATCAATAAAATCCTTAATTTCTAATAACCGGTCCATATCATTCAATGAAAACATTCGACGATTTCCTTCAGTCCGTTCAGGTTTAATCAGCTCTTGATCTTCATAATAACGAATTTGTCTAGCAGATAAATCTGTTAACTTCATTACTGTACCAATTGGAAAGACAGCCATCGAGCGTCTTAATTCTTTTTCTTTCATGAATCCCCCTTTCACATCCTTTATTATAACCTATGATATTAAAATGTCAAGAACCGATGTGACATTTTCTCACATCGGTTCTATTTTTTTCTTTCTTGCCACTTCTTTCGAATATTTTCGAGATCGGTATTGACTAAAATAGCCACAAAAACACCACAAAAAGTTTCAAAAACTCTAGCTAAAACATAAACAAAAGTATCACCTGTCGGAATAGACAAAGTAATAACCAGTAATGCTGCAACAGCTCCTATTATACCAGCTTTATTATTTATCGCTACGTTAATGATAATCGTAAGCATGGTTACAATAGGTACGAAAACTAATGTCACCCAAAACTGATGGTTAAAGAAAATTTGCAAAACATAATAGAGCATGGCACAAAGGCCACCAATACTATTACCGATAATTCGAGATGTTCCAAACGAGACCGTTTCATCCATACTTTCGCGAAGACTAAAAACCGCAGTCAGAGCACCAATTTGTAATCCTTCGAGCCCAAAAAGATGAAAGAATAAGATAACCAAGAAAACACAGAATCCTGTCTTAAAGGTTCGCATCCCTAATTTTATTTTTTTGGGATCAAAATAATATCTCATCAGTGACTTCCCCTTTCTAATTATAGCTAGTTTACCATAATTATAAGCTATTTGTCATTTAGCTTTTGTAACTTGTCATTAGGAAATGGAAAAGATTATTTGAATAAAAACACAATTTTTTATGGATGTTTATTAGTTAAGATTAGAGCTTATAATATGTTATATTTTTCATAATTTAGGAAAATTTATACGCAGAAAAAGATTGAGTTCCATCAATACTTGAATTTAAGTTTTGATTTTCTCATTATTTCCTAAAAATAATGAGAAAAAAGAATTGGAAAAATCCAACTCTTTTAAACTTAATGTACATTAGCTGAACGGCTCTTCTCCTCTTTAGTAGTGTGAACAGCCTATTTAGCCTTGCGGGGATATGTGTCAACGGAATCATAGATTCCTGACTTACCGCCTACTTTTCTGTTAATGCAGCTAATCCTGGTAGCTCTTTACCTTCTAGTAATTCCATTGAGGCTCCACCACCTGTTGAAATCCATGAGAATTTTTCTGCACGGCCTAAGTTGATTGCTGCTGCTGCAGAATCACCACCACCGATAATAGATTTCACTCCTGGTTGTTTAACGATTGAATCCATCACTCCAATTGTACCTGCTTGGAAATCAGGGTTTTCAAAGACACCCATTGGTCCATTCCATACAACTGTTTTAGCACCTTCAAGGGCTTTATCAAAGTTTTTGATGGTTTTTGGTCCGATGTCTAAACCTTCAAAACCTTCATCAATGTTTTGATCTTCTGTATATTTAACTTCTGTGTAGTTTGCAAAATCGTTAGCTTCTTTGTAGTCAACTGGCAAGATTAATTTATCTCCAGCTTTAGCCAAGATTTCTTTTGCCAATTCAACCTTATCAGCTTCAAGAAGTGAATTTCCAACTTCATAACCAAGAGCTTTGTTGAATGTATATGTCATTCCTCCACCGATGATAACTTTGTCAGCTTTTTCCAATAAGTTTGAAATAACACCGATCTTATCTGAAACTTTAGCTCCACCTAAAATTGCCACGAACGGACGTTCTGGTGTTTCAACTGCTTCTTTGATGTATGCAATTTCATTTTCTAATAGGAAGCCAGCCACAGCTTTTTCCACATTTGCAGAAATCCCAACGTTAGAAGCGTGAGCTCGGTGAGCAGTACCGAAAGCATCATTTACAAAAATGCCATCGCCAAGTGATGCCCAATATTTACCTAATTCAGGATCATTTTTAGATTCTTTTTTACCGTCTACATCTTCAAAACGTGTATTTTCAACTAGAAGTACTTGTCCATCTTCTAAAGCATTAATTGCTTCTTCCAATTCAGCACCACGAGTTACTCCAGGGAAAACAACATCTTGACCAAGTTTTTCAGCTAAGCTTTTAGCTACAGGTGCAAGTGATTTACCTTCTTTATCTGCTTCTTCTTTAACACGACCTAAGTGTGAAAAGAGAATTGCACGACCACCATTTTCAACAATGTATTTAATTGTAGGTAATGCGGCAGAAATACGGTTATCATTTGTGATAACACCATCTTTCAAAGGGACATTAAAGTCAACGCGAACGAGAACCTTTTTCCCTTTTAAGTCAAGGTCTTTAACTGTCATTTTAGCCATTTGTATAGACTCCTTAATAATATTTTATACACCCTATTATAGCACAATTTTAGAAAGATAGATAAAAATGAAAGCAATTAATTATTTTTTTCACAATTTTTTCATGCAAAAAAAAAAGGAAGATTGCTCTTCCTTTTTCTATCTAAAATTATTTAGCAATTTTTGCGAAGTACTCAAGAGTACGTACAAGTTGAGCAGTGTAAGACATTTCGTTGTCATACCATGAAACAACTTTAACTAATTGATTTCCATCAACAGTTTGAACTTTAGTTTGAGTAGCATCAAATAATGAACCGAAAGCCATACCAACGATATCTGATGATACGATTGGATCTTCAGTGTAACCATATGAATCGTTAGCCGCTGCTTTCATAGCTGCATTAACTTCTTCAACTGAAGTTTCTTTTTCAAGAACGGCTACCAATTCAGTAACTGATCCAGTTGGAACAGGAACACGTTGTGCAGCACCATCAAGTTTACCATTTAATTCAGGGATAACAAGACCGATAGCTTTAGCAGCACCAGTTGAGTTAGGTACAATGTTTGCTGCAGCAGCACGAGCACGACGAAGGTCACCACCACGGTGTGGTCCGTCAAGAACCATTTGGTCACCAGTGTAAGCATGGATAGTAGTCATTAAACCTTGTTTAACACCAAAGTTATCTTGTAAAGCTTTAGCCATAGGAGCTAAACAGTTTGTAGTACATGAAGCACCTGAGATAACAGTTTCAGTTCCATCAAGGATATCATGGTTAGTGTTAAATACAACTGTTTTCACATCGTCTCCACCAGGAGCAGTGATAACAACTTTTTTAGCACCGTTTGCATGTAAGTGTTTTTCAGCAGCCGCTTTTTTAGCAAAGAAACCAGTTGCTTCAAGAACGATTTCTACACCGTCAGTTGCCCAGTCAATTTGTTCTGGATCTTTTTCAGCAGAAACTTTGATAAAGTTTCCGTTAACTTCGAATCCACCATCTTTAACTTCAACTGTTCCGTCGAAACGACCTTGAGTTGTATCATATTTTAATAAGTGTGCAAGCATGTTAGGGTCTGTAAGGTCGTTAATACGAGTTACTTCAACACCTTCAACATTTTGAATACGACGGAATGCAAGACGTCCGATACGACCGAAACCGTTAATACCAACTTTAACTACCATTAGTGATTTCCTCCTTATGAAAATCAAAAGAATTATTATTAAGGGACAAGTCCCTACCTATTGTGAAAAGATTAACAACAAGAACTTGTCCTAACCTTTCAACAGAACTATTATATAACTATTTCTTAAAAATTGCAAACAAAATAACTAATTTCACAAACTTTAAAAGTCCCATAATCCCTTATATATCAAGGTTTTTGTGAAAGTGTTTTCACTGTTTTATAGGATAGAAATCTTAGATCCATCAAAAAAAGGATCTATAATTTCTGTAGTGGGTAAATCCACAAAAGAGATTATAGGGTCTTTTTCTTTTTCTAAATTCTTCACACAAAAAAAGCCCCATATGTCCTATAATGAAAAGCGCAAACAATATCATTAGAAAGAATCATATGGAACTACTTAAGAATACCACAGAATTGCTCGGTTTAAAAGACCCTAATATCAAAATGTTATTTGTCTTAAAACATCAAACCCATATTGAAATGAGAGCTAAGCTAGATTACAAGCCTACTCTTTGTCCTCATTGTAAAGGCACTATGATCAAGTATGACTTTCAGAAACCATCAAAAATTCCTATACTTGATTGCCAAGGATTCCCTTGCGTCCTCCATCTCAAAAAGCGTCGCTTCCAATGTAAATCGTGCTCTAGAGTAACTGTTGCGCAGACTCCTCTAGTTCTAAAGAATCATCAAATATCTCAACCTGTACTATTTAAAATGACCCAACTCCTCACTAATACAATGACTCATTCTGACATTGCTAGAACTCTTCATGTCTCTGTATCTGCCATTCAACGGAAGTTAGCACAATTCACCTCCAAAGAGAACTTTTCATCTTTACCAGAGATACTATCTTGGGATGAGTTTTCTCACAACAAAGGAAAACTAGCTTTTATTGCTCAAGATTTTGAAACGCGTAAAATCATCACCATTCTTGACAATAACCGTCAAACCACCATCAAAAACTATTTCTATAAATACACTAGAAAGGCGAGAGAACACGTTAAAGTTGTGACTGTTGATATGTCTGGAAGCTATATTCCTATAATTAAACAATTGTTCCCTAAAGCTAAGATTGTCCTTGATCGCTTTCATCTTATCCAACATTTATCACGTGCTATGATGACTACAAGAATAGCCATCATGAAATCTTTTGATACTAAATCTCAGACTTACCGTCTCTTGAAATACCATTGGCGATTCTTTCAGAAAGACAGCCGTAAACTCTCAGTTAAACCCTTTTACTGCAGAACCTTAGGTCAAACTGTAACTCCGAAGGAAGTGATTCATAAAGCTCTTAGTCATTGTGAGGAACTTCGTTACTACTATGACCTCTATCAATTATTACTTTTTCACTTTCAAGAGAAGAGAATTGATGCATTTTTTAGTTTGATTGAAGAGAACTTAACAGCCACGAACAAAATCTTTAAAACAGTCTTTAAGACCTTCATGAAACATAAGACATATATTATCACTAATGTCCTCGAAACTTCTTTTTCTAATGCCAAACTAGAAGCTACTAATAAACTCATAAAAGATATTAAAAGAGCTGCTTTTGGATTTCGGAACTTTGAAAACTTTAAGAAACGTATTTTGATTGCTTTGAACCTCAAAAAAGAGAGTATCAATTTGATACTCTCAAGAGCTTAGCTTTTCATCTACCCACTACAGTTGACAAAGAGCCCAAAAAAAGAAGTTAAGACAAAGTCCTAACTTCTTTTAAGTGAATTAATTATTCACCATGATTCTTTTTGATAATTTCTTCTTGAACTGATTTAGGAACATCTTCATAATGGTCAAATACCATCATAAATGTACCACGTCCTTGAGTTGCTGAACGAAGGATAGTTGCGTAACCAAACATTTCTGCAAGTGGAACATATGCACGAACAACTTGTACATTTCCACGAGCTTCCATACCATCAACGCGTCCACGACGAGCAGTAACGTGACCCATAACATCTCCTAAATTATCTTCTGGAGCTGTAATAGTTACAAGCATCATTGGTTCTAAGATTGAAGGTTGTGCAGATTTTGCAGCTTCTTTAAGTGCAAGTGATGCAGCAATCTTGAAGGCAGTTTCTGATGAATCGACATCATGGTAAGAACCATCGTAAAGTTTAGCTTTAACGTCTACTAATGGGTAACCAGCAAGGACACCGTTAGCCATAGATTCAACCAAACCTTTTTCTACTGCAGGGATGAATTCACGAGGAACCACACCACCTACGATAGCATTTTCAAATTCGAATCCTTTACCTTCTTCATTTGGAGTAAATTCAATCCAAACGTCACCAAATTGACCTTTACCACCAGATTGGCGTTTGAAGAAACCACGAGCTTGAGTTGAAGCACGGAATGTTTCACGGTAAGATACTTGAGGTGCACCAACGTTAGCTTCAACCTTGAATTCACGTTTCATACGGTCAACAAGGACATCCAAGTGAAGTTCTCCCATACCAGCGATAACTGTTTCACCAGTTTCAACGTTAGTTTCAACGCGGAATGTAGGATCTTCTTCAGCAAGTTTTTGAAGAGCGATACCCATTTTATCTTGGTCAGCTTTAGATTTTGGTTCAACCATTAATTGGATAACTGGTTCTGGAACTTCAATTGACTCAAGAATAACTTTTGCTTTTTCATCAGTTAATGAATCACCAGTTGTAGTGTTTTTCAAACCAACTGCTGCTGCGATATCCCCAGCATACACTTTTTCAATTTCTTTACGAGTGTTTGCGTGCATTTGAAGGATACGTCCGATACGTTCACGTTTATCTTTTGAAGTATTCATAACGTATGAACCACTTTCAAGGATACCTGAGTAAACACGGAAGAATGTTAAACGACCTACGAATGGGTCAGTCATGATCTTGAAGGCAAGAGCTGCAAATGGCTCTTCATCAGATGCTGGACGAGTTTCTTCTTCTTCTGTATCAGGGTTAACACCATTGATTGCAGGAATGTCAAGTGGGCTTGGAAGGTAGTCAATAACTGCATCAAGCATTAATTGAACACCTTTATTTTTGAAGGCTGAACCACAAAGAACTGGGAAGAATTCAACGTTGATAGTTGCTTTACGAATTCCTTCTACAAGTTCTTCATTAGTGATTTCTTCACCTTCAAGATATTTCATCATTAAATCTTCATCAGTTTCAGCAACTGCTTCAACTAATTTTTCACGATATTCGTTAGCTTGATCTACATATTCAGCAGGAATATCTTCTTCGCGAATATCTGTACCAAGGTCGTTAGTATAGATTTCAGCTTTCATCTTAATCAAGTCAATGATACCAGAGAAATCATCTTCAGCACCGATTGGTAATTGAATTGGATGAGCATTTGCTTGAAGACGGTCATGAAGTGTGCTTACTGAATAAAGGAAGTCAGCACCGATTTTATCCATTTTATTAGCAAAAACGATACGAGGAACTTTATATTCAGTTGCTTGACGCCAAACAGTTTCAGTTTGAGGTTCAACACCTGATTGTGCATCAAGAACAGTTACAGCACCATCAAGTACACGAAGTGAACGTTGTACTTCAATTGTGAAGTCCACGTGACCTGGTGTGTCGATGATATTTACACGGTGTCCATCCCATTGTGCAGTTGTTGCAGCTGATGTGATTGTGATACCACGTTCTTGTTCTTGCTCCATCCAGTCCATTTGTGATGCACCTTCGTGAGTTTCACCGATTTTATGGATTTTACCAGTGTAGTAAAGAATACGCTCTGTTGTAGTTGTTTTACCGGCATCGACGTGAGCCATGATACCAATATTACGAGTTTTTGCTAGTGAAAATTCGCGAGCCATTAGGTTGTTTCTCCTATTATTTTTTTGATAAGTTTATTATATCATGATTTATAAAAAACGGATAGGCAGGACCTACCCGTTATCAAGATTATTAAACTTTTGCAGTCTTGATTATTATCAATTCAAAGAATTGAAAGATCTTACCAACGGAAGTGTGCAAATGCACGGTTAGCTTCAGCCATTTTGTGAGTATCTTCACGTTTTTTAACTGATGCACCAGTGTTGTTAGCAGCATCCATGATTTCTTTTGCAAGACGTTCTTTCATAGTGTGTTCACCACGAGCACGTGATGCATTTACTAACCAACGAAGACCTAAAGTTGTACGACGTTCAGGACGAACTTCAACTGGGACTTGGTAGTTAGAACCACCAACACGGCGTGCACGTACTTCAAGTACAGGCATGATGTTGTCCATTGCAGTTTCAAAAACTTCTAAAGCATCATTTCCAGTTGCTTCTTTGATTGATGAAAAAGCATCATATACGATAGTTGCAGCAGTACCACGTTTACCGTCAAGCATAACACGGTTGATAAGACGTGTTACAATTTTTGAGTTATATAATGGATCTGGCAATACTTCGCGCTTAGGCGCTTGATTTTTACGACTCATTGATTCTTATCTCCCTTCTATTATCCTTTTGGACGTTTAGCACCGTATTTAGAACGGCCTTGTTTACGATCAGCAACACCCGCAGTATCAAGTGCACCACGAACGATATGGTAACGTACCCCTGGAAGGTCTTTTACACGTCCACCACGAATAAGAACAACACTGTGTTCTTGCAAGTTGTGTCCGATACCTGGGATGTATGCTGTAACTTCAATAAGGTTGCTCAAACGTACACGAGCGAATTTACGAAGGGCAGAGTTAGGTTTTTTAGGTGTCATTGTTCCAACACGAGTTGCAACTCCACGTTTTTGTGGTGCAGACATTTTAGTGTGAACTTTTTTATGACTGTTGTAACCGATGTTTAAAGCTGGTGAATCTGATTTTTCAATTTTAGATTTACGTGGTTTACGTACCAACTGGTTAATTGTAGGCATCTACATTCTCCTGTATTTTTTTATTTTTGGTTGATATAGCGCTTGGTGACAGCCTATATCCGGGTGTACTTTTGCAACAATTGTCAGCACGTCTCTGTACACTTTTGAGAGACCAAAAGTAAAAAGTACCGTCTACTATAGTAACATAGACGGCACTCTTTGTCAATTCAATTTTACTTGAATTTTCTTATTTTTTACTATCTTTTCTGAGTTTATAGCCTGTTAATCCTACTGCAGCTAACATAACTACTCCCGCGCGGATAGCACGTTTTGTGCTTTCATCGCTAGATGTTGCAATATTCCCTGCGGTCGTTGAACCAGTGGCATATTCTTTCTTATCAGATTTATTGTTTTTGGTTACATTTTCAGCAACTTTACCAACAACACTTTGACTTCCAACAATGCTTGGAACTACAGGCAATGCTTCTTTAACAGTTTCTGTAGCATTTGCAGTTACAGCTTGTGCTGTAGACGCAATCACTTCAGTAGCTTTTTCTTCAACTTTATTCACTGCACTTGCAATGACTTTACTTGTTTCATTAATATCTGCTGCCGGTGCTTTTTCTTCGCCTGCAACTACTTTTTCAGCATTTGTTGTATCCTCAACTGGTACAACTGGAGCTGGAACAGTTGGAACAACTGGTACTGTTTCAACAGGTTTTGCAGGTACCGTTGGTGCATCTAAATTCTTATCGCCATTTGTTACACCTGGGATAATGTTTCCAACAGGTTGTTTAGGTTCATGAGTTGCCCCATGATCAATAGTTGGTTTATTTAATTGACCTTTATCTTCAAGTTGATTTGCAAGGCGTTCTTTTAAGACTACCACTTGTTGATCATTTGCCTTAATTTCTGCTTCTAAATTAACTTTCAGGCTAGCCAATTCTCCAAGACGTTTATTCTTCGCAGCTAAATCTGAGATTGTTTTAGCTAAATCACGTTTAGCAGCGTCAAGCTTATCTTGAGCTTGTTGTTGGTTTTTAGAATCTTGTTTGATGTTAACTGTTTTTTCCAGTTCAACTTTTTTCGAAACTAAAGCCGTCACTTGTAAACCAAGATTTTTTTGTTGCTCTTCTAAAGTATGAAGGACAACTTTTTGACTAGCTAAATTCGCTAATACTTTATCTAGTTCAGCCTTAATTTCTGCTTGGTTTGCTTGTGCTTGCTTCAATTGTTTTTGCAAGTAAGCTTTAGATTCTTTTAATTGTTCAACTTGTTTAGCTAAGCTTGTCGCTAAAGTTTTAGCAGCATCTAATTGAACTTTCTTAACATTAACTTGTTTCTGAGCGATAACCACTTGCGCTTCTGATGTCAGGTGATTCAAACGATTTTGAAGTGATGTGATTTTATTAGAAATAGTTGCGATACTTGTTTTAATGCTTGCAACTTTAGTTTGATCAATTGTCGTTTTCGTTGGAGCAGAAACAAGTGTCTTATCAAATAAACTTGCATACCGGATATTAGAAGCTGGGAAGACAACGTAGTGAGTTCCTAATCCAGCCACAGTTTCAGTTGAAACACCTAGATAGATAGGAGCACTTGGGTTGGTTTTGTCACTTCTAAGAAGGTTAGCCGTATGACCAAATGTATTACCATGCATGTTATCAGTAAAGAGCATGTATCTCAAAGAATTGTAGATACTACGTTTTATCCCGTTTACTGTATAAACATCATTAAAGAAGCCGATGTTTTCATACATATTATCATCATTGCGGATTAAACCGACTGAAGTAGCCGCATTCTCAATTAATGTTCTGTCATGTGGGCCGATGCCATAGTGACCAGCTACACCCGGTTGCCCATAATTAAAGAATGGCACCCTAGTTCCGTGAGTTGCTTTGTAAGTTGTTGTCAAAATACGTGCAAATTCTTGTGACCCCTTAGAGACAACAATCGGAGATAAACCAAGTTGGCTACGGACAGAATTAATCATCGATGCCGCAAATAATGCCAATTCGTCTTGGATTTCAGGCGTTAACTTATCAGGGTTAACAAAACGGTTTAAGTCCTTAGCAATATCAACATAATGGTTAATTGATGCGCCTGGATTAGCTTTTGAAACCAAAGTTGATTGCATTTGATAGTAAGCATTAAGATATGATTGACTTCCAATGTAACCACTAGAAATCAAACGTTTAATTTCATTAATTGGGTAACCAGCTGGAGCAACCATTTTGTTAGCACCAGTAATGTTAACATTGATATTGCTAGTAGCTGTCTGAGCTTTAGCCAATTCCGCTTTTTTACTTGCCAAGGCCGCTTGATTACTAGTCAATTCATTTGTTAATTGTGTTTTAGTTGTATTAGTTACAGTTTTTAAGTTTGTCTGTGCTTTGGCTAAGTCACTAGTAGCAGTCTGAACTGCTTTTGTAGCATTTTCAGCCTGTGTCGTAATTGTTTCTGGTTTCGAAACAAGATTAGTCAAACTAGTGACTTCTTTGTTAGCTTCCTTAGCTTGATCAGCTAATTTTTTTGCTTCATTTGAAGCTACTAAAACTTCTTTAGCTTGAGTTGCAACTTGAGTACTCACTTTCACTTCAGCTGCTTTTGTAGCCTGAATTTGACTATTCGTTTTTGCTAAATCAGCCTTATGTTGATCAACAAGTGCTGTAAACTCTTCTTCAGAAGCGTTTGAAACTGTTTTTAAAGTCTTTTCAGCATTCGCAACAGCAGTTTCATTTGCAATCTTTTCAGCTTCCAAAGCAGCAATTTCTTGAGTTGTTTTTTCAATAGAAGCATTCACGGTCGAAAGTTCTGTTGTTTTCTTTGCTAAAGTTGCTTCTTTAGTATCAAGAGCCACTTGTGTTTCTTCAGCTGTTGGAGTTGGTGCTGCTGCATTACTTGTTTCACGGCTAGCATATTCATCAGCTTTGACTTGTTGTTGCACACCAACACTTGCTCCTAATAAAGCCAAAGTAGATGTCAAAGCGATTGTTGTTTTGAGTTGCTTCCCTTTTATTTTTTCGGTTTCCATCATTTTTCCCTTTTCTCTCTCGTTCAATTCCTTATTTATTGAAGATATTTCCGACTTCGACAACAACCTTGTTATTTTTAACATCGATTTCAGACACTTTAAGCAGTGACTTGTAAGCCATATCTTCACGTTCTTCTCTAGCGTTTTCGGCAAAAACTGCAACACCAACTAGTGTGCTATCAAATTCTGCTAGAAGACTAATCATTCCAGTGATAGTCCCACCACCTTTTAAGAAGTCATCTACAATCAAAACTCTACTATTTGGTTGCAAGCTTCGTTTAGATAAAAACATCTTTTCAATACGATCACTTGAAGCACTTGCATAGTTTACCGATACTGTTGACCCTTCAGTGATTTTTAAATCACGTCTAACAATGACAAAAGGTACATTCAATATATTTGCAACTGCATTTGCTAAAGGAACACCTTTAGTTGCAACTGTCATTACTGCATCAATTTTTTGTCCTTTAAAAGCATTTGCAATAATTCGGCCAATATTTTGGAGAATTTTCGGTGTACTTAATAGATCAGATAAGTAAATATATCCGCCAGGTAAAATACGATTATTTTCCGATAGACGTTGACACAAGTCTTGAACAATACTCTTCGCTTCTTCTTCAGAAATACTAGGTGTAAAGACAACACCGCCACTAGCTCCTGTTAAAGTCTCGATTTCACCGATATTTGATTCTTCAAAAGCTTTTTTTATAATAGCGATATCTTCTGAGATAGAAGATTTAGCTGCTTCATATTTCGTTGCAAATGTATTTAAACTTGTTAATTTATACGGATTGTTAATCAAGTAATTTGAAATAACTACCATCCGTTCACTACGTCTTAATTTCATAATGACCCCATAATAATGTACTTTAGAGCCATTATAACACAAAGACAAAAAAAAGACGAACGTTCGCAACTGCGACAAATCGCCTTTTTAAGCTATTCTCGGACTTTTGATGATAATTTAACAAAAATGTAATATTTAATACTTAGGTTTGTAAAACGAGCGGTTATCCATTGCAAAAATACGATTGGTCATCTCGCCTTCGCCTACACGGCCCAAGGCAGTTAACATCATCATCATATTGGCGTCAATATTATCAATCATATGTAATATTTCAGCTTCCATAATTCTTGGACGAACAGGACTTCCAAATTCTAGTTGTCCATGATGGCTTAGAATTAAATGACGTAAGACAATAACTTCTTCTTTTGTATCATCAATTTGCAATTCATTAATAACTTTTGTGATTTCTTCATTAATCAATGAAATATGGCCAATTAAATTACCACGAACTGTATATTCTGTATGATCAGGACCGGTTAATTCTAAAACTTTAGCTAAGTCATGCAACATGATTCCTGAAAAAAGAAGACTCTTATTTAACTCAGGGTAAATATCGCCTATGCTGTCAGCCAAACGTACCATGGTAGCAGTGTGATAGGCTAATCCAGATTCAAAAGCATGGTGGTTGGTTTTTGCAGCAGGATATGTATAAAATTCTTTATCGTATTTTCGATAGAGGGCTCGAACAATTCTTTGCCAAGTTGCGTTCTCAATTTTGAAAAGCATTTGCTCCAAATACTCTTTGACATCGGTAACACTTACAGGGGCTTTTTCTTTAAAATCGCGTGGGTCATTTGGTTCTCCCTCACGAGTGTTCCGCAAAGTAATTTGGTTTACCTGAGGTGTCCCATTATAAATTTCCCGTCGGCCTTTCATATGAACAATCTTACCCGCCACAAATTCCTCAACATTAAATGGTTGAGCATCCCAAAGGTTCCCCGAGATTTCTCCTGAATCATCTTGGAAGGTAAAGGCAATAAAATCCTTCCCCGCCCTTGTCTTTCTGACTTCAGCGGATTTTATCAGATAAAAGCCTTCGAATAATTGGTCTTTCTTCATTTGGTTAATTTTCATTTGTATCCTCTTCTAAATCAGGCAAATTAAGTAAGGCTTCGGTATCCTTATCTTGGTAAGTTTCAACTTTGGTTAAGGCTCTAACAATGGCATTTGTTCTAGTAGAAATCAAAGAATCCAGTGTTGAATTAGCAGTATTAATTTGTTTTTGCGCTTTAACTAAAATACCGCCAAATTTTTCAAATTCAACCTTAACATTCCCCAAAATCTTACTAATATCATCAGCATTTTTTTGAATATTTAAGGTTTTGAATCCTACTGATAGGGAATTAAGCAAAGCAGATAAGGTTGACGGACCGGCAACAACAATATTGTCTTCTCTACGGAGAGCATCGAAAAAGGCTGCGCTTCGAACCACTTCTGAATAGAGACCCTCGGTTGGTAAAAATAGAATCCCAAAGTTTGTGGTTTCTGGTGGCTTGATGTACTTTTTATTCACATCTTTAGCAAATCGCTTAATAGCTGTCAAAAGGGCTTTTCGGGACTGTTCTATTAAGAGTTTATCGCCAGATTCATAGGCATCTTCCAATCGATAATAATCTTCTAATGGAAATTTGGAGTCAATTGGTAAATAGACATAGTCATCCTCATGTTGACCTGGTAGCTTAACGGCATATTCTACCCGTTCGCTAGACCCCTTAATGGTTGCAAACTCTTTTTCGTACTGTTGAACAGTTAAGATGTCTTCAATAATTTGACCTAATTGTAATTCTCCAAGAATACCTCTTGTTTTAGTGTTTGAAAGAACTTTATTAAGGGTTCCGACATCTTTGGCTACGGAACGCATTTCTCCCAGTCCCAAATTAACATTTTCCAGTTGTTTTGAGACAGTTTCAAAGGAGACTTGGAGACGTTTATTTAAAGTTTCTTCTAGTTTTTCTTCGACAGTTCGGCGCATTTCTTCTAAACGTTTTTCGTTAGAATCTTGCATTTCTTTTACCGATTGTGAAAGATTCTTATCAATCAATGCCAGCCTTTGATCACTACGATCACGACTTTCTGATAAATTTTGATAGAGAACTGTTTTTAAATCATTCAATTGTTGATAAAGTTCGTTCTGATTGCGATTCACCAATGAACTCATCTCAATAATCTGATTTTTACTAAAACTTTCTAATTGATAAGATAATTGATCTGAAAGATTATCGGCATTGCTCTCTAAAGTTTTTTGCAACTGACCCTCTAAGGCGTGCACTTTTTGATAGAGAAAAATACTGATAACTCCCATCAGAATGAGTAGAATCACAATAATAATTTCCAACTTAACTCCTATCCTTACTTTGAATAATGATAATATAACCTGTTTGCGTACTAACTTCTATTGCCTGTCCTATGAATTCATTACTAGAATAGACTTTTTTCTGAAAATAATTACTAGCGTCCAAGTCATATTTCGCCCCTCTTATGGTTAATGGGGATTGACTTTCAGACATGAAAGACACATATTTCATGCCCTTTACTTCTTCAACTAAATGACTACCACTTGGGCGAAACTGGACAATATTTTGCGCGTCCATCAATTGAATTTGGGACATGAACGGTTCAATTTCCGGATCGCTAGGAAGATAGAGATTGGACATCAAATGATCTAACCGTCCACCAAAAGCTGCAAAAATAGTCACTTGGGCATCTGGAAATTCCTGAAAAATCATTTTAAGGGCTAGTTCCGTATCTGTATCGTTTTTTTCAGCTGGTGCTTGTTGAAACTTTTTGGCCCTTACCTTTATATCCGATAATTCTTGAGCAGAAACGGAATCAAAATCGCCAATCGCATAATCAATTGGAAAATTTCCTGCCATGAGGTGTAGATTCCCACGATCAATACCAACGAAATAGTCAAATTCCCCAAAAATTCCTGAGAAATCACCACCAGCAACTAAGGCAATCTTAGGCATCTAATGCTGTCCTTAAGATTTGAACTTGTGAGACTAGGTCTTCAGCTTTAAAAAGATATGAGCCTGCAACGAAAACGTTAGCTCCTGCTTTGGCACATGCAGCTATGGTTTTATCATCTACACCACCATCAACTTCAATATCAAAGTCAAAGCCACCTGCTTGACGTAAGTCAACAACTTGTCTCACTTTATCAAGGCATTCAGGAATAAAAGCTTGTCCCCCAAATCCTGGATTAACGGTCATAATTAAGACTTGGTCGACTAAAGAAAGAACTGGTTCAAGAGCTGAAACGGGCGTTCCTGGATTAATGACAACTCCAGCTTTCATACCGGCAGCTTTAATCTTTTGCAAAGCTCCATGAATATGACTAGTACTTTCTGTGTGAATGGTCATGATATCAGCACCCGCTTGAGCATAGGCATCGACATATCGTTCAGGGTTTACGACCATTAAATGACAATCAAAAACGAGTTTACTATGTTTACGCATACTAGCAACGACATCCGCACCAAAGCTGATATTGGGAACAAACTGCCCATCCATAATATCAATATGAACATATTCCGCATCAGTTTCCTCAATACGTTTCAATTCAGAAGCAAAATTAGCATAATCAGCTGCTAAAACAGATGGTGCGATTTTGTAACTTGTCATTAGATAGACCTACTTTCTTTTAATTACTTTTTTAAAGGTTTCACGACGATTTTCAATTTCACTAAGAAATTGTAAGAAATTATCATAACGTACTTGCCAAATATCACCCGATTCAACCGCTGCTTTTACAGCACACTGCGGTTCATGGCGATGACTACAAGAACGGAATTTACAATGATGACTAAAATGTCTAATCTCTGGGAAAGCTTCACTCAAGTCTTCCGCATTGTCAATAGCGTAGTCTAAGTTGGAGAATCCTGGCGTATCAGCAATTTTTCCACCATTTACATCATAGAAACTGACAGCACGCGTGGTATGGCGTCCGCGTCCCAAACTATCTGAAATAGCTGCCGTCTCCAAGCCTAGTTCTGGTGAAATTTTATTGAGTAAGGTCGATTTACCAACCCCTGTTTGCCCCATGAAAACAGTAATTTTACCAGTCAAATGAGGTAACAAATCTTCCAAGGACAAGGCAAAATCATAGCCAATATCATGATATTTTTGAGCAATAGCCTCAATCTCAGACATGTCATTAAGCAAATCAAGTTTTGAAATATAAACAATTGGCTTAATCGATTTGTTTTCCAGCAATACTAAAAAGCGATCTAATAGATTACTATTAAAATCTGGTTCTTTAGCCGACATGACTATGACAGCTTGGTCAATATTGACAATTGGTGGTCTAACCAATTCATTTTTACGCTCTTGAATTGCTAGAATGTAACCTTCTGAATTATCTTCAGCAGAAAATTCCACAAAATCACCAACATAAGGGACTTGCCCTTTTTTCCTAAAATTTCCACGCGCTCGTGTTTGAAATACTTTTCCATCTGACTCAACATAATAAAAGCCAGCTAAGGATTTAACAATTCTACCTTGCAAATGAACTCCTCTTAACTATAATAACAATAAGTTCATTATAGCAAAAATAAGGACTTAAAGCAGTAGATTTACATTTTTGTCAAGTTGAGTAATTCAAAAATGTCTGAGTCTTATTTTTTTATTACAAATTAGTGCAAAATCCTTGCAGGAGATTTTTTCTTGTGGTATAGTTCTCAGGGTAACTATTTGAATTTCTGAAAATATAATGTATTTCATTCATTTACAAAATCACCACTTACAAAAGGAGAGAACTATGTCAACAGATTACAACGTTGATATCCATGGCAAACACTTTAATAGAACAGCAATGGTCATTCTATTATTGGTCGCAACCTTTGCCGGGATTTTAAATCAAACCAGTCTTGGAACTGCTATTCCTACACTTATGGATAGTTTTAACATCAACCTAGCAACAGCTCAACAAGCAACAACCTGGTTCTTATTAGCAAACGGAATTATGATTCCCGTATCTGCTTACCTAGCAACTCGCTTTTCAACAAAATTACTTTATGTATTTGCTTATGCTACTTTGGTTATTGGATTATTGATAACTGCCCTTGCCCCGACATCGAACTGGTCTCTTTTCCTTGTTGGACGTATTGTTCAAGCTATCGCCGTAGGTATCACAATGCCACTAATGCAAGTGGTTATGGTTAATATTTATCCCCCAGAACAACGGGGAGCAGCCATGGGACTTAGTGGACTAGTCGTCGGACTTGGCCCTGCCATCGGCCCAACATTTGCTGGCTGGCTCTTAAAACACGACATCATTATCTTAGGACACAATTTAGCTTGGAGAGCAATCTTTGTTTTACCGCTCATCATATTGGCTATTTCTTTCCTCTTATCACCATTTTTAATTAAAGATGTCATCCCAAACAAAAAAATGACCTTAGATGTCCCTTCCTTCATCTTTTCAATTATTGGTTTTGGCCTTTTCCTTTGGGGATTTACCAATGTAGCTAGCGACGGTTGGGACGATATCAAAACAGTTATCACACCAATCCTCGTGGGCGTGATTTTCATCACAATCTTTATTCACCGTCAATTAATTTTGGACCAACCCTTCCTTGATATTCGTGTCTTCAAAGTAAAACAATTCTCCATGACGACCCTTGCTATTGCACTGTCAATGATGGCTATGATGGGGGTTGAGATGATGCTTCCGCTTTACTTACAAAATGTCCATGGCCTTTCAGCCCTTGATTCAGGGCTTGTCCTATTACCCGGAGCCCTAATGATGGGACTTGTCAGTCCAATCGCAGGTAGTATTTACGATAAAGTTGGTGCTCGCCGCTTAGCCCTAATCGGATTCACAATTTTGGGCATCGGTACTATTCCTTTCATTTTCCTTACAGGAACTACTCCAGACCACTACATTACGCTTTTATATGCAGTTCGTATGTTCGGTATTGCTATGATTATGATGCCTTTAACGGCATCAGCGATGAGTGCCTTACCACCGCATGAAGCTGCTCATGGTACAGCTTCAAATAATACAGCTCGACAAATCGCATCTGCTATAGTCGTTGCCCTCTTATCAAGTGTGACACAAAACGTCATCAATAACAATAAACCTTCAAAACTCTTACAAGACCAAAACCCACTCGAATACGCCGCTAAGATGCTTGATGCTAGCCTTAAAGGCTTCCATGTCTCATTTGCCATCGGCCTTTCCTTCGCTGTAATTGGTTTTGTTGTCTCCCTTTTCCTTCGCAAAGGAAAAGTTATTGAAGTAGAAAAGGAGCTCTAAGATGATCTTATTCCTTATCATTTTATCAACAATCCTATCCTTCGCGACTTGGATGTATATCCAAAAAGCAGGGCTTCGATACCTATTAGGTAGTTTGTCATTAGTCACTCTTTTAGCTAGCACTCTTCTTTTAACCAACCATTTTGTCAACCATAGTGGTATGAAAGTAGAAACAAAAACAGAAGAAAAAACGATCTACACAGCCGGTGACCCTAAAGCCACTTTCGGACTTCTGATTAATCAAAAAATTGGTAGCAAGTCTGACCATCATGTTTTGGTCTTTAGAGACAGCAAAGGCCAAAAAGAAGCCAAGGCTCACTTCGTTCCAAATAAGAAAAAAATCAACCAAGCCATTAAAAAGACAGCAAACTATAAATTAGCTGACACTGACAAAGCTATTCTTAAAACAAGAACCAAACGATACATTTGGGCTTCTGATTTGGATAAACTCATATACGGTTTTGGGGGTGAAAATCATGAACTCATTTCTGAAAAATCACAAGTCATTGTTCCAAAAGATTCTTGGTTAGCCCTAACACCAAAACAAGCTAAAAGATTAACTAAATTAGCACCTCAGCTTAAAGTAAAACAAGAAAAAGCCATGAAAGCTAACCCCAAAATGGCTATGCAGATGCAAGCATTAGCCAAAAAAGATCCAAAAGCCTTCACCAGAATGCAAATAGAGCAATTGAAAAAAGCTTTAGGAATGACAGAATAGTTTTATCGTTTTTAGATTCACAAACATTCAAAAAGACCATAACTTTATTTGTTATGGTCTTTTAATCGTTAAAATCCAACTTCTTTTAAAGCGTCAGCTAATTTCCCAAATTCAGGTATCGTTAGGGCTTCACCACGAACGCTTGCTTTAATATCGGCTAACTCCAAAGCCTTTTCCAATTTTGCTTTGACTTCTTCAGTTTTACCAAAGTGACTGGTTAAATTGTTCCAAAGAGTCTTACGACGATGGACAAAGCCCATTTTAGCTACTCGGAAGAAGAAATCCTCATCTTGAACCTTAATTAAGGGTTCAACACGGCGTTCCATTTTCAAGATCGCCGAATCCACATTTGGTGCTGGAACAAAGACTGTTCTTGGAACAATAAAGGCAACTTTTGCAGCCATATAATATTGAACGGCAATTGATAAGCTACCATAAGCCTTGGTGTTAGGTTCAGCAGATATGCGATCGGCCACTTCTCTTTGCATCATAACCACAAACTCTTGGAAAGGAATTTTGCTTTCAATCAAGTGCATGAGGATCGGGGTCGTGATGTAATAAGGTAGGTTCGCAACAACTTTAATAGGTAGTTCTGGATTTTTAAAAGCCTTAATTTGTGTTTGTAAGTCAGCCTTCAAAATATCTTGATTGATGACTTGCACATTATCAAAATCTCTTAAGGTATCCGCTAAAATTGGCACCAAACGATCATCGATTTCAAAAGCCATAACTTCTGCTGCATTCTCAGCTAGAAACTCAGTTAGCGCTCCAATACCAGGTCCAATTTCAATAACATTAACATGCTTGTCAATCTTTGCCGTATCTACAATCTTTTGCAAGATATTGGTATCCGTCAAAAAGTTTTGACCAAAGGATTTTTTAAAAGTGAAACCATGGCGTTCAAGGATAGCTCTAGTCACACTGTAATCAGCAATTCTCATTTAATTTATATTCCTACTTTTTTCTTTTCTCTATTGTAGCATAATTTTTATATCTAATATTAGATAGGGTTCATTTTGTCCAAATGCTAAATTACCACTAGAAAACTCACAAGCCAACCTTGTGAGTTTTTTTTAATTATTGTAATCAGCCATGGCTTCTTCAACTTGGGCTAAAGTAATGCCAAAAAGATCTAATCGTTTCAAAAGTTGTTTGCCATTACAGTAGCCAATGCGGAGTTGATCCCCCAAATATTCCCGTCTTTGTCGACTTTCTTGACCTAGGGTTAAACCCAGTCTCATTAAATCGGCACTTGTGATATCAAATTGGTTATCATCATCAAAAGCCTGGGTTACTTTTGATAAGGCTTTTTGCAAGTCATCAAAAGAGGCATGTTCAACGCCCAAGGAGCGGCCTTTGGACTTGGATCCTGGTACAGCCTCGTCACGGTTCAAAAAGGCATGGCGGACAGTCGGTACAGCTTGCATGATGATTTTTCGAATCCGTTCGCCATTGTAATCTGGATCCGTAAAGACAATAACACCACGCAAGTCTTGGAGCCTTTGGATCCGTTCTAAATCTTCCTCATTGATCGCTGAACCCTGCGTTTCGTAGGTATCGACATCATAAAAACGCCTTAGATTTGCCGTATCATCCTTACCCTCGACCACAACCACTTCCTGAATTTTAATTCTATCTCTCAATTCTAAAAATCCTTTTCGCATTTTCTGTCGTTGCCGCAGCCACTTCCTCAACTGAAATACCCCGCAATTCCGCAATCTTATCAACCACATATCGGGTATAGGCTGTGCGATTCTCCCGACCACGCTTAGGAACAGGTGCTAAGTAAGGGGCATCGGTCTCTACCAAAATTTTGTCTAGGGGTAATTGCTGAGCTGCTTCCTGAATGTCTAGTGCTTTTTTGAAAGTGACGACTCCTGAGAAAGAAATGGTCATGCCTAGCTCAATGAATTTGTTAGCCATTTCTAAGGAACCCGAGTAAGAATGCATGATTCCCCCACGAGGGCCTACACCGGCTTCTTTGATAACTTGATAAGTGTCGTCCAGAGCATCGCGGGTATGGACCACAAAAGGTAAATCGTAATCTTTAGACAGCTGAATCTGCTTTTTAAAAACCTCAATCTGTACTTCTTTTGGATCTTCCATCCAATGATAGTCCAAACCAATTTCCCCTAGGGCAATCACTTTAGGGTCCTTTAAGTGTGAGACAAGCATCTCCTCAACGTCTTGGTTATAGGATCCGGCTTCTGTTGGATGCCAACCGATGGTGGCATAGATGTCAGGATAGTTATTAGCTAATAAAAGAGCCTCATCAATGGTTTCTTGATCAAAACCAACAACATTGTGGTAACCAACTCCCATTTCCTTAGAGAGAGCAAGTTCTTCTTCTATTTTTCCTTTGAAATTATCTACATTTAAGTGGGTATGTGTGTCAAAAATAGGGATCATTTGTCTTCCTTTAATCATGCTTTTGATTGACTCATTAGTGTTCCAATTCTCCCTATTATACCATAAAAAGGAATCCTTAATTGGATACCTTTATTCATAAAATGATAAGAGGTGTAAAATCTCTAGGGCATGATGACTTTGACAAATCTGGTCGATCCGTTCTTGGGATTGACTCACATAACGAATGACTGAAAAAAGTTTTTTAAATTCCGCATTTTTCAAATATTCTTTACTAACAGAAATCATAATGACAATCCTAATAGCCTCATTATGCCAGTTCCCCTCCCTCCTTCGCCATCTGTTACAAGTATAAGCTTATCATCTCCTTAACAATATGCTATACTGATTGATAGGGCTTACAGGAGGAAAAGATTATGCGGCATAAACATCATTTCATGAGCAAAATTGAGGAAGCCATTGAACAAATGACACCTTTAGAAAAAGAAATTGCGCGTTTTTTTATCGAATCAGATTTGAAAGATGATGATTTAGCATCTGCCAAAATCATCTCACGTCTACATATTTCAAACGCCGCTTTAACACGCTTTGCAAAAAAATGTGGCTTTTCAGGTTACCGTGCCTTTTCCTTTGAGTACAGTAAAAGTGTACAAAAAAATGAGTCAAACGGTCAAAACTTTACCTTAGAACGGACAAAACGGGTTTTATTTGATTACGATTCCCTGATTGATAAAACATACGATCTCATTGATGAGGCTAAGTTGCAAGCTTTAGCTCAAAAAATTGATCAATCGGAACGGATCTATTTCTATGGCAAAGGAAGCTCTGCATTGGTTGCTCAAGAAATGAAACTTCGTTTTATGAGACTTGGTCTCATCTGCGATGCTTATTCTGACACCGACGGATTTACATGGGCCAATAGTTTAGTCAATGAAAAATGTCTGGTTATCGCTTTTTCACTTTCAGGTAAAACGCAATCTGTTATCTCGGCCCTAGAGAAAGCTAGTCAAAAGGGAGCTCCAAGTATTTTACTCACAACACATCCTAAACCTGCTTTCCCCAAAGAAATCGAAGTCATCAAAGTGGCTTCTACCCATAAACTCAATTACGGAAACCGCATTTCGCCACAATTCCCCCTGCTCATCATGATGGATATCATTTACGCCTATGTCTTAGCTATTGACAAAGCGAAAAAAGAAGAAATTTTTAAAGATACGATTATAAATTAAGAAAAGAATCCTAAGGCATTAGGATTCTTTTTCGGATGACATGATTGTAGAACCAATTAAAAAATCATAAATCAAATCATTGACACCAACATTTAAGGCCTCATGACCGTACTCAGGTAAAACATAATGATGTTTTTGGCCTTCTAATCTGTTAAATATTGCGTATTGCGTTGACGGAGGACAAACATCATCATCCATTCCAGTTACCATTAACACGGGATTTTTAATCCGTTGTGCCATATTTTTGACATCAATATAGGATAAGATCTGAAAGATTTTTTCCTCCGTTAGGTGAAACGGATCTGTAAATTTAAAATATCTAAATAATTCATCATAAGCTTCTGAATGATTACCAAGTTCAAGAACTCTTTCAAAGTCAGATAGAAAAGGATAAACCGTTACTGTCTTTTTGATAGAGGGATGAAGGGCTGCCGCTACTAAAGCAAGGGCACCACCTTGTGAAGCTCCTAAACTATAAAGCATATCTTCATCAACCATTGATAAAGAAGAAACAATTGATATCAGACGGTAAATGTCTAAATACACATGTTTATAGAATAAGTGTTCTCGTCCTTCACTAACTCCCCTAATGACCTGACCTTTGACGGTAATCCCTTTATATTGACCAGAATCGACTGAGTGACCTGCTTGGCCAGGAACATCCATGCATACGACAGCATAACCTGCTGCAATATATTTGAGATTTTCTGTCCAATCTGGACTTTGTCCTTGGTAGCCATGAAAGACAAAAATGACTGGAACAGGTTCATTGACATTAGGAAATAGGCATTTTGAATAAACAGTACCTTTTCCACTAGCTTCAAATGTCAGTTCAAAACAATTGACAAAAGATAAGCCAAAATCTTTTTCTTTCAATTGATAAGGAATAGATTCTTTAATCTTTTGAAGATTGGAATTCCAAAAATCGTTAAAATCTTCTGGAACTTCCCTTTTCCCCCTGTATGCCTGTAAGTCTTTTTTTGCTAACGTTTCAATCATGCCAAAGTTCTCTCCTTTTGTTTTTGACAAAAATGGTAATAGGCCCCTAGCATACCAGCATCATTCTTATGTTGAGCAAAACGTACGTCTAAAACCTCGAATAGGCTTGAAACAAGATACTTTTTAAGAGCTTTTTTTATCAATGGTGCTAGGTAATCCTCTTGAGCCATAATGCCTCCACCTAAAACAATAAGATCTGGATTAGTGACATAAGCCATATTAGCAAGCCCTTGACCAAGAAAATCTACCATTTGCTGAATTGCCGCAATACAGTGCTGATCTCCTTTTTTAGCCTCTTCAAAAATACGTCGTCCATTCCAACTTTCTTCAGACTCATTTTTTCTTTTAGCCACATCTTTTATTAAGGCCGTTGTAGAAGCCAAATCTTGGAAAGAACCTTTTCCAAGATGCATATAGCCGACTTCACAGGCCGAATTGCCAACACCAGAGAAAATGTGTTTATCGAGTAGCAAACATCCCCCTATCCCTGTACCAATTGTCAAACATAAAGCCACTTTACTATCTTTTGCATTTCCAGAAATTGCTTCCGCTAAACCAGCGCAATTAACATCATTTTCAATTTCACAAGGAATGTGGAAATAATCTTCAATCTCACTTTTAAAGGATGTTCCAGCATAATTGGGAATTTGGGGACCTGAATAAAAAATTTCTCCCTTATCCGGGTCGACCATTCCCGCTGAAGAAATGGCTACTCCTGAAAGTGGATTTTTTTCCTGATATTGCTTGATCAAGTCTTTCACTTTTTCAAGAATTGCAGGTCCACCTTTATAAGCTTCTGTAGCCATTTCATGCTTTTCAATAAAGGTACCAGTTTCCGTTAATAAACCATACTTTATAGCTGTTCCACCAATATCAATAGAGAGATAATAAGTCATATCACTTCCTCCTGTCGTTAACAAAATGTTTCCTTTGTTTGCTGAATCAGTTTCGCCGCTTGAAGACAAATAGCTTTGTCCTCATCTCTCAAATTGCTTAAAGGAGAACGAACACCTCCAATATCTAAGGAGTCATTGATACGAAGAACCTCTTTTATGACTGCATACATATGCCCATGAGCAGACACCAAGACTGTAATGATATCGTTAATAGCATATTGCAATTGTTTAGCTTTTTGCAAATCTTTCTCAGAAATGAGTTGATTTAACTTCAAGAAAAGTTCTGGCATGGCTCCGTATGTTCCACCAATTCCAGCCTCAGCTCCCATTAGGCGACCTGCTAAAAACTGTTCATCAGGGCCATTAAAGACAATATGATTTTCTCCTCCAATAGAACAAAATTGTTGAATATCTTGTACTGGCATGGAAGAATTTTTAACACCAATAACTCGTTCGTTTTTGAGCATTTCCTGATACAAACTTGCATTGAGTTCAGTTCCAGCTAATTGAGGAATATTGTAAATAATGAAATCAGTATCTGGCGCAGAAGCTGAAATGGTCTGCCAATAGTCGGCTACTGCGTAATCAGGGAGTCGAAAATAAATTGGCGGAATAGCTGCTATGGCATCTACACCCATTTCCTCTGAGTGTTGGGCTAGAAGAATACTATCTTTAGTATTGTTACAAGCCACATGGTTTATGATGGTTAACTTTCCTTTAGCTACCGACATCACATTTTCTAGAACTAAGATGCGATCTGCCACACTTTGATAAATACATTCTCCTGAAGAGCCGTTTAAGTATAAACCTTGAACGCCTTTATCCATATAATAATGTGTCAAGGCCTGTACTCTTTCAGGGCTAATTTCTCCCTTCTCATCATAGCAAGCATAAAATGCTGGGATAATGCCTTTATATTTCTCTAAATGTGTCATGATTATCTCTTCCTATTCTCATTTGTTTCTTTACCGTCAGTCATCCGAACTTTGAAGACAACTTTTTTAACCTGTTCATCTTTTAGCACTTGTCCGCCAGGTTGGTGTTTTTCTTCAGGGAAAAAGACAATGAAATACCCTGGTCTCAAGAGAAGATCTGCAATGACTTGGGATTGAGCCAAGGCAAAATCATTGTCACTATCATATGGTTTGATATCATTTCCCTTTTCATCACCATAAAAAATCTTTTCCGAGCCCTCCAAAATGATATGAATATCAGCATAATCTTTATGATATTCGTAAGTACTCGAAGTTTTTTCTTCAAAAACGCTGTTAGTATAATTCAAAAAGAGCTCTTGATCCTTGATAACACTTTGACCAAAAGGTAGACTCTGAAGGTCATTGTTCAAAATATAATCAATGGCCTCAGCAAGTCTTGGATGTAAATAGCGATAGTTTGACAGTTGGCTGATTGCATCAAAAATCATGTTATCTCCTTTTTGAAGTGTTTATTTAAGTGCTTTGGAATGTTTTTGACCTTCTTCAATTGCTTTATTTCCATTTTTAACAAATGCATCTAAGGCATCTTTAGAAGATTTTTCCCCTGTTAAAGCTGCTTGAATTTCTGGGAATAAAGCATTTCTGATTTCAACATAACCCGGAGTATTATTTGAAAAGTTAATCACATGTTTATCATTGTTGATATAGGTTTCAAGCAATGGATTGTTTGCTTTTTCTTTGTCAACCAATGATTTACGTACTGGCATGAAGTTCATACTAGCTTTGATTAATTCTTCGTTTTCAGAATAATATTTCACAAAATCCTTAGCCAACTTCATACGTTTGTCACCGTTAGTATTAAATACAGCAGAACCTAAAACATAGGTGAATGATTTTGGATCTTCTACATTTGGAACATTTGCTAAACGGGCATCAAATTTAGTTAAAGTTCCATTATTCATGCTATCTTGCATGCCTTTATAAACAACGGAATTGGTAAAACTAATAGCTACTTGTTGATTTTGGAACATGGCATTAACATCATTACTTGTCAATGATTCTGCTCCTGAGGTAATCATTTTTTTATCATTAAGCTCTTTAATAAAATCTAGTGCTTCGACACCTTTTTTATCATTAACAGTTAATTTTCCATCTTTACCAAAGAAAGATGAGCCAAACATTCTAAGGTACATCATTGTCCAGGTATCAGCCTGATTATTTTTAGCATAAAATCCAAGCGGAGAAACGTTCTCATTGCTAGCTTTTAAGCCGGTTAAAATTGTTTTAAAATCATCTACTGTCCAATCTGCAATTTTTTCTTTATCAGCAATATACTTTTGAAGACCCGCTTTTTCAAACATTTCAGCATTATAGACTAGCATGCCTGGATTTTGCGCAAATGGGTAAAAATAGGTTTTTTTGTTAATAGAAACATTCTCCCAAACAGATGAAGAAATATCTGATTTGCTTTTTGAGTCAATAATGTTATCTAAAGGTGCTAATAGACCTTGATGAGCGTAATTGCTAATAGCAAAAGTAGATTCGAAGAAAACATCTGGAAGAGTTTTCGTTTGTGTGGCAACACTTAACTTGCTATCTCTTTCCTCGCCTGGGATAACCTGAACACTAATTTTTTTTCCTGGATGTTCCTTTTCATACATGCTTGCTGCCGTTTTAAAGAAAGAATCATAATCAGCACCTTCCTCTGTCCCGCTGTATGTTCCTTTCCATTGTGGTGTTAACCATACTTCAATTTGATTTTGATTTTTATCACTTTTAGCTGATTCTTTTTTGGAAGAACATGCTGTAAGTCCTACAAAGGGCAAGATAGCTAGTGTAGCTAATTTTAAGATTTTTTTTGACATTTTGACATTCCTTTCAACTATATAATTTTAAAATAAACAAAGTGACTTATTCTTTGATAGCACCATTTGTAGCGCCTTTTACAAAGAATCGTTGGAACATAAAGAAGATAATGATCATTGGCAAGGCAGCAATAGCCGCACCCGCTACTTTTAAACCAATATTGGGATTGATATCTTGCTGTAAGCTAGCCACCCCAATGGTTAGTGTTTTCATTTCTTTACTTCTTGCCATCAATAACTGCCACAAATAATCATTCCAAGCAGTTACAAAGTTTAGAATAAATAGAGCTCCTATACCAGGTTTTACAATTGGTAACATGAGCTTTGAAAAAACAGTCCATTCACTAGCACCATCAATCTTCGCAGATTCACGGATAGATTCTGGAATAACTTTAAAATAAGAATAAAGCATAAATGTTCCAAAACCTGTTGCTAGATTGGGAATGATCATGGATTGGTAGGTATCAATCCAATTCAAATTTTCAATAATATCAAATAATGGCACAATGAAAGTTTCTTTAGGTATCATGATAGAGGCAATAACCGTTAAAAAGAGAACTGTTCTACCTTTAAATGATAATTTTGAAAAGCCATAGGCTGCTAAAGCTGAAATGAAGACACTCAATAAAGCTGTTAAAAAAGAAACGATAAAACTATTCAGGACCCATTTTAGTGTTGGTTGCCCGGCAAATAGTTCCCCCAAATTTCCCATGTACCATTTTTGAGGGAGAATATCGGGTGGCATTTTGTAAATTTCTGCTGAGGTTTTAAAGGTATTAGTCACTAACCAAAATAATGGAAATAGGAAAAATAAGGCCAAAACTAAGACTATAACATTTGTGATGAGATCAAATTTTTCCATCTTTTTTAGTTTTTCAAGCATATCTTCTCCTAACGATCTGTTTTTACAAAGCTTCTTAATTGTGGCACACTCAGTATGAGTGCAATCATAAACATCAGAACACCAATTGCTGAAGCAGCCCCTGTGTTATTGTAAACAAATGCATTTTGATAGAGGTAATACATCATTGTCACAGAAGCATTATTTGGACCACCACCTGTTAACAGCTGAATAACGACAAATATTTTTAATACAGCAATAATATTGATAACAATGAGGTAGGCTGTTGTCGGACGAACTAAAGGAATAATAATATGGCGAATACGTTGCCATCTGGTTGCCCCATCTAATTGAGCAGCCTCAAAATAATCCGGTGAAATCCCAATCATGGTCGCTAAATAAAGAATAATAGCTTGTCCCACATTTCCTACAAAGGTCACAAAGACAATAATTGGCATAACTGTTTTAGGATTACCTAAGAGATTGACATGACCGGATCCCATTTGTTGAAAGACATAACTGACCAAACCATTCGATGGATTTAGTAAAAAATTCCAAACAATACTCATAACAACCATTGAAACCATAACAGGAAGATAGTATGAACCCCTGATAAAAGAGACGTATCTTGTATTTTTATCATAAACTGTCGTTGAGACAAAAAGAGCAAATATAATGGTTAATAACACAATGGCGACTACAAAAAAGACCGTATTCAGAATGGATTTGACAAAAACCGCATCTTCAAATAATGCTTTAAAATTATCTAGCCCTACAAAGTAAGAATCCATGCCGTAAACCTTATAGAGGCTCATCTTGAATCCTTTAATGACCGGATAGACAATAAAAATAAGCATTAAGAGCATTTGTGGAGCTATAAATAGATAGCCTGCCGTTTGACTCGTGTTCTTTCGTATCCTATTTTTTTCTAAACTCAAAGCCATTCACCTCACATATCCTTAGTCTTTCAAAGCCTTTATAAATCTCGCAGCTATTTCCTTTGGTCTTGTTATAGCACCACCAATGACGATACCCGCAACACCCAATTCATTGATTTGGCGCGCTTGTTCTGGAGTATGAATCCTTCCTTCTGCGATAACTGGTATACCTTCTTGGCAAAGCTCCGCTATTAAAGTCATATCTGGCCCCTCTTGTTGACGGCTATAGGAAGTATATCCAGAGAGGGTGGTTCCTACAAAATCAATTCCTGCTTCAAAAGCTTTAAACCCCTCTTCAAACGTACTAATGTCTGCCATAAAGAGCTGATTCGGATATTTCCTTTTGATTTCCCTAATAAAATCCTCTATTGGTCGACTATCATAACGTTGACGTTTTGTGCAGTCTAATGCTATAACAGCAATGCCTAGTTCTGCCAGTTGATCAACTTCAGCCATTGTAGCTGTAATAAAAGGCTCCTGAGGTGGATAATCCTTTTTGATGATACCAATAATAGGCAAATCAGTCACCGCTTGAATTTCTTTGATATCACGAACAGAATTTGCTCGAATACCAACAGCTCCTGCCTCTTCAGCAGCTTTTGCCATCAAAGGCATAACGCCACCTTCAGGAGAATATAATGGCTCCCCTGGCAAGGCTTGACAAGAGACAATTATGCCATCTTTAATGTTTGTTAAAAAAGTTTCTTTGCTGATTCTATCAGGCATTTGATTGCTCCTTTGGGTAATGTATTAAAGAGAACGTTCACAATCCTCATTATAACAATAAATAAAGCGTTTTCAATAGTTTATAGACCTTTAGATAATACTTTCAAAATCAGGTCTTTTTTCTCAAATTCTGAAACTATTTTCAGAGCACAAAAAAACCAAGAGTCTCGAGCACTCTTGGTTTGATTTTATTTTGTATTCGCAATTATGCAGATAATACTTTACGCCCTTTACGACGACGGCTAGCTAGCACGCGACGTCCGTTTTTTGTTGACATACGGTGACGGAATCCGTGTTTACGTTGACGACGGATTTTACTTGGTTGATAAGTACGTTTCACAGTGAATACCTCCTCATAGATTTTCGTATTCGTTTAGCCGGCTATTGTGATATCAGTTACTAAACATACCTTAATATTCTATTATATATTGACTGCCTTGTCAAGGTATATTTCCCATTTGTTTCAGATTCTATTATGACCGATTATTTATTTCTTTCTCGCAACTTTTTGTTAATTTCTTGACTACTACGGTAATTCAAAAAGTAAATACATAGCCAAACAACAATATAAATAAGTGAAAATTCAAGGAAAAATCCTAAATATTCTCTGGGTGACAGCCAATGATTATAGGTATTCATCCCAAAAACAATAAAAGCAATCGTCAAGAAATGGCAGAAACTTTGTTTCAAGAAGGACCATTTCTCGATATCATAATAGAGGCTGGCAAGTCCCATAAAACCGCTAAAAGATAAACAGGAAATAATATTGGATAAGGTCTGTGTTTCAACATCCCCAGCAAGCAAACAAAAACTATAAATAATGCCCCCTATCCCAATACCGTAGATATACATATTGATTAATTTTTTCATGATCTCACCCTCACAGTCCTAGTTTTTCTTCTAAATTCTTCAAATAGCGACGACTAATAATAACCTTTGTCTTATTAGTTAAAATAGCTAGCATGTTACCTGAAAAAGAAGCCTCCATCATTTGCAAATGGTCTAGATTAATCAAACTTTGTTTGGAAACTTGGACAAAATAATCACTTGGCAATCGATCCTTCATTTTATAAAGGCGTTCCCGCATGCGAAACGTTTTTTCTTTAGTCATTATCACCAAATAATCACCATCAACTTCAATAGCAATGATATCATCCGTCTTCAGCAGGTAAATATGGTCATCTGATTTAACGGCAATCACATCCGTTTTCATAGCCTGAAAAGCTTCTAAATAGTCTACCAGATCCGAAACTTGTTTATCATATTGTGCTTTCTCAATGGTCAAAACCAAATCGTTCTGCTCTTTGTTTTCTTTAAATAGCCATTTCATCGACAAACCCCTTCGCTTATTTCTTACCCATATGATACCAAAAAATGGATGCTCAGAGTACAAGAATTCGCCAAGAGGTCCAATTTAAGAGGTAAGTGGCAAAAGATTTCTCTGGTCTCTAGTAGCATTTATTTTTGACGACTCTTGAAGAAAACCACTAAAACCATGATTACTAATAAAATCCCAATTGTCAGAAGTACAAGTTGATAATCTTGATTTAGGTTGGATAAAGTCTTTAATTTTATGCCAATTCCCATAAATTCTTTAAAATAAGCTTGACCTTTGCCTAAATCAGCAAGAGAAGACTTCAGTAAAATTTGCCGGTAAAGGGAAGCAATATAGGCACCAGGGGTTAATTTAACAAGAGTTTGAGCTGCGTCTGGTAAAACACCAATGGGCATATAAACACCAACTAAGAAACCGGAGGCAGTCCCAATAATAGTTGACACGCGGCTCTCCACTTCTTTTGTTCCAATAAACTGTAAAACAATTGTCGCAAATAAGGAGGATTGTAAAGCTCCCAAGAAAGCAACTAAAGCTAGTTGTGGCAACAAGGAAGTATCAAAAATAACCTGATCTTGTATCTGGAAATAAAGGGCCATAATTGAAAGAACGACGAGCTGCATGATAAAGGAAATGATGGTGCCACTTAAAAAATAGCCAAGATTTAAGCTTACTGGACTGACATCGGTTAAGAGAAAATCATCCCAAATGGATTCTTCCTTATCCGTCACGATGCGCGATAGCGCTGCCCAAGAGGTCGTAATAGCAGTGACAGCCAAGACACCTCCCATAACCCATAAATCTAAATATTTTGTTGGGTGGGGCAAGCTTTCTTTCCAGGATATTTCCAAATTATGTTGTAAAAAAACAAGGTATAAAATAAAAGCAATTAAAGCACCAAGCAAGGAAAAGAAAACCCCAGCTTTTTGATTAAAGTACAATTTTAAATGACGTTCAATAGTTGCAATCATGATTCCATTTCCTTTCCTGTTATCGCAAGGAAAGCATCATTGATGTTCCCTTTTTGGTAGTCAAAATCCTTAATTTGAGCTTGATAGTGATTGAGAACGGCTAACGTTTCTCTGGCATCTAAACCTTCAAGGTCCAAATCTTCAACCACTTGAACACTATTGTCGGGATCCGCTTGAGGCTTTTCAAAACTTAAGTGCAAATGACTTTTGGCATACTTTTCAATTAATTCCTGACTTGAGCCCATAGCTAAAATATTCCCCTTATCAATGACATAGGTCATCTCTGCATTTTCAGCTTCCTCTAGATAATGTGTCGTTAAAAAGAGTGTTAACTGTTCTTCTTTTTGCAGTTTTCTAAATAAATGCCAAAGACTTTCTCGACTTTGAATATCTAAACCCGTTGTTGGTTCGTCTAAAAAGAGGATATTCGGTTTATGAATCAAAGCTCGAGCAATATCCACGCGCCGTCTTTGCCCACCAGATAAGGTTTTGTATTTTTGATTCAAAATCTGATCGATACCTGTTAAATCAATCATCTTGTTAAACCACTCTTTATCTTGGTCTTTATACAATTTGAAACGGTTCTTGAGATTGTCAATAACTTTGAGGTCACCATCTAAAATCGAATCTTGAAAGACCATACCAATTTTAATATCTTTATCCTTAATCACAGTTCCTGAACTAGCCTTTAATAAACCTGTTAAGATTTTAATGGTCGTTGACTTGCCAGCCCCATTGGTTCCCAGATAAGCCACTAAACTCCCTTTTTCAATTGTCAAATTGAGTTGATTTAGAACTTGTTTGTTTCCGTACTTCTTACTTACATTTTTTGCTTCAATTAAAGTTGTCATTGTTACTTCCTCCATGACTATAGAGTAGCAAAGCAAGCAGACAAAAAGACCACTTTTTCGTCAAGTGATCTATTTCGGGTCCTAAGTGGTTCTATGCTATACTTGACTTATGGAAAAAGAATTGACAAAATCTCACGATCATTACCTTTTACAGCTGACCTACACGATTTCTTCAGGTCCAAATCAGCTTTGGCACTTGCTAACTAGCTCTAAAGGCTTGGCCCTTTGGTTTCCCCAACTGTCTCGGCAAGAGCAAGAACTCGTTTTTAATATGCCAGACTTTAAGGAATGCTTGGCTATTCAACAAGAAATCAAAAACCAACTCTTTAGTTTTGACTGGTTTGGTGCGGTCAATAGCTTCGCTTTTAGGGAAGAAAAGGGTAAAACTCTGGTTACTTTCACTGAAAAATCCCCAAGCCACTTCCCCAACCTAGAAAGAGACCTGGCCGGTTGGATCAACCAAAACCGACGACTAGAAAGTTATTTCAAGACTGGTAAGATTCCCGATATTATGGAATCTTTTATGGACTGTCAGGAATGGGTAAGACAAGAAATTCAAAAAAACTGCTAAAGCATTAGGCTTAGCAGTTTTTCTTATTTATTAAGCTTGTAAACTTACGACAACATAACGGTTAGGGTCGTTTCCTTCTGAATAAGATTCAACACCTTCAATGCCAGCAATGGTTTTATGAACAATTTTACGTTCACTGTTGCTCATTGGATCCATGGTGTAGTTATCACCACTATCCAGAACACGGTTAGCGACTTTTTGAGTGAAATCAATCAAGGTTTCTGTGCGGTGCTCAACGTAATCATGAACATTAAGGGTTACAGAAAAGTTTTTTGAATAACGATCGTGTAAGAAGTTTTGAGCTAACAGCTGCAAGGATTTAAGAACTTTACCATGGTAGCCGATAACACGCCCAGCTTCCTGGGTATCAATCTGTAGGTTAATTTGGCGACGATTATGGCTCTTGTCAATTGTCGCTTCAATATCCATTTCATAGATGATTTTTGTTACATAATCAGCCACTTCATCGGTTGCTTTTTCAATATCTTTGCTGATGGCATCTTCTGGAAATTCGCTGGCAATGAAAGCTTCAAAAGAATCATCTTCAGCTTTTTGATCTGAGATTTCAGACGGGGCAACTTGATTTTCTGCTTGGGCTTGGTTATCACTAGCTTCTTGGTCCGCCAATTGCATGTCTGAAGCTTCTTGGCTAAAATCTTCCTTAAGCTCTACTTCTTGAGGAGCTTCTTCTACTGAATCTGTTTTTTCAGCATTAGCTTTATCAACTGGAATGTCTTGCTCGTCTGTAGTTACTGTTTCGATCTCAGAACTGTCTGAGTCTGAGGCTTCCGGTTGATTCTCCAGGTTCACAAATCCTTGTGGTTTGACAAGGGGTGCATTTTGACGGTTAATGTCGTCGGGAACCCCTTTGATAGCTTCTTTGTCTGCTTGATAAACGGTATCTTCATTAATACCTTCGATATCTACTTGCGCTAGCTTTTTCCCAAAGCCTAAAAAACCTTTTTTCTCTTTTGAAATAACACGAATATGGGCTTTTAAGCGCGAAATGTGTAAGTCTTGCAATCCTGCTTCAATTGCTTCTTCTACTGTTTTACCTGTATATAAGGCCATAAGATTACTCCTACTTTACTTTCTTTGTTTTAATGCTTTTTTGCGAGCACGTCTTTCTCTGGCACGACGCTCTCTTTCTTCTTGTGCTTGACGATTTCTTTCAGCTACTATTTTGAATGGGTTATTCAATAACAACAACTGGAAGACTTGGAAAGCATTTGAGACAACCCAGTATAAAACTACCCCACTTGCCAGTCTGAATCCCATAAAAAAGATCATTAATGGCATGGTGTAGGTCATAATGGTCATTACCATATTTTTTTCCTTGGCAGCCATATTGGTTAACCATGATGATAAAAAAGTAAAAATAGCTGCTAGAATTGGTAAAATGAAGAGCTGATCATGTTGAGCCAACTCCGTCCACAAAAAGGTTCCTGTCTTCAAGAACGGCACGCGGGTTAGTGCTTGGAAAAGTGCAATCATGATTGGCATTTGAATAAACAAAGGCAACATGCTGGCGTATGGGTTGACGCCATTTTCCTTATATAAAGCCTGTGTCTCGTCTGCTAAGGCCATACGACTAACGGAATCTTTTTCTGGGTATTTAGCCTGAATTTTCTTTAATTCAGGTTGTAAATCTTGCATTTTTTGACTTGATTTAATTTGAATATTAAATAGTGGCATTAACAAGATACGGATTAAGAGGGTAAAAAGGATAATCCCGACCCCAATTGATCCATTAAAGGACAACCACTGAATAGACTTGGCAAAAAAATAAACCAATTGATCCCATCCATTTGCAGAATTTGCGGATACTTGACCTCTTCCACAAGCAGCAAGAAGGATGACTATTGGTAGTAATCCTACAATTTTAATTTTCTTTTTCACTTTCAAAACCTTCCTCGAGCAATTTTGCCAGCTTTAAGACATGTTTTAAGTTCTGTCTCACTTGTTGGTAATCCAATTCTTCGACACCTTTTCTGGCAATGACGACAAAATCATCACTTTTGAGATGTTCTCCAAATTCCATTAGGACGTGTCTGATTTTTCGTTTGACTGCGTTTCTTGTCACGGCATTGCCAAGACGTTTGCTCACAGATATGCCTACCCTAAAATGAGCTTGGTCTTTTTCTAAAAAATGTATGACAAATTTTCGATTAGCCGTACTTTTCCCGGCATCAAAAATGGCTTGAAAATCTTTTTCACGCTTTACCCGATAGGATTTCTTCAAAATCTAACTCCATTAATCTAAATTAGTTACATTATACCACAAGCCCTAAACCTATTCAAATCTTGGTTTCTAGCCACTTTTTCTGCTTACAAGTCATGACCTAATCGCTCCTTGTTAAGTCAAGGAAAGGGCATGTATCGATAAAATCCTGGAGAATACAAAAAAACCGGTGAGAGACCGGTTTTTTTATGTATATCATATCCAAACAAAGACAATTGTTTTTGGACCTGTTTCCTAGAAGTTCTTCAAAATTTGTTATTTAGGTGAGAGAGAGAGAAACAATATTTTGATAAAATTGGGGAATGAACTCTAGTACTTGTCTCAAGTTTCCGTCTTTATTTTACAAATATAATTATAGCTGATAAAAACAGATTTTTTTATATATGTCCTGAAATGTTGCATATTTATCCTAAAATGTTATTTTAGCCATTGGTTTTTAATTTTCTAATCCATTTATGTCTTTTTTGATAAAATGACAGAATTTTCTCTATTTGCTATTTTTTCTGATTAATTCTCTTTTCATGAAATCTTTTGATACTAAATCTCAGACTTACCGTCTCTTGAAATTCCATTGGCGATTCTTTCAGAAAGACAGCCGTAAACTCTCCGTTAAACCCTTTTACTGCAGAACCTTAGGTCAAACTGTAACTCCGAAGGAAGTGCTTCATAAAGCTCTTAGTCATTGTGAGGAACTTCGTTACTACTATGATCTCTATCAATTATTACTTTTTCACTTTCAAGAGAAGAGAATTGATGCATTTTTTAGTTTGATTGAAGAGAACTTAACAGCCACAAACAAAATCTTTAAAACAGTCTTTAAGAACTTCATGAAACATAAGACGTATATCACTAATGCCCTCGAAACTTCTTTTTCTAATGCCAAACTAGAAGCTACTAATAAACTCATAAAAGATATTAAAAGAGCTGCTTTTGGATTTCGGAACTTTGAAAACTTTAAGAAACGTATTTTGATTGCTTTGAACCTCAAAAAAGAGAGTATCAATTTGATACTCTCTAGAACTTAGCTTTTCATCTACCCACTACAGTTGACAAAGAGCCAAAAAACCTAGATATCTCTAGGCTTTCACTGATTAAAATCAGTTTCATATCTAAACAAAGACAATTTTTTGGTCATCGCTTTTAGTCAAGTTAAATCAAAAATACTATTTGTTTTTTTATGGAGAGAGAGAGAAAACAATATTTTGATATATTGGGGAATAACTTATTTTAAGAGATAACTTAAGTCTTTATCTATAAACTTATTATAAATAAAAATACAAATAATGGTGATATTTTTCCTAAAATGTCAAAAATCCGTCCTAAAATGTCAAATTTCTAATCATTTAGTGGATTGACTCCCATTTCTCTATTAATGATTTCATCTTTAATCGAGAAACCATACAAGAATCTCCATTCTCAAAATAGACTAATTGGTGTGATTTATCAATTCGAACAACATTTTCTAAATTAACTAAGAAGGAACGATGGGATAAGAAAAGTTTTGGAGCAGCATCTTGGATTTCAGCTAAATTTCCATAAAATTCTAAGCGTTCTGTTTGTGTCCAAAGACAAACCTTATGTGGTGTTGTCGACGTCGCAAAATATAGAATATCACGATAAGGTAAGCGAAGTCTGGTTTGTGGCGTTTCAAATAAGAACATTTCTTCAGTTTCATGACTGGACATCATTTGGTAGGTATAAAGAATGCATTCTTGAATTTGATCTTTAAATTGAACATTATCAACGGCCTTATCAATAAAATCAAGTGCTGAAACTTTATATTTAAAGGAGATTGGCGCAAATTCTGAATGAGTTGTCACAAAAACAATAACTGCATTAGGATCTAGATTGCGGATATCTGCAGCTAATTCAAGCCCTCTTTTGCTTTCATTCTTGATTTCAATGTCCAAGAAGAAAAGCTGATGTTCACCTCGTTCTTTAATACTATCAAGTAATTTCTGAGGACTTGAAAAAACCTCCATATAAGATTTAGTAATTTTCTGTTCTTTTAAGATTTCATCAATAACGGTCTCAATCCGTCCTTGTTGAATAAAATCATCTTCTAAAATAAAAATATTCATTCTAATTCCCCATTTCTAAAAATTGCCTAAATCTGTAGTGATCACTTTTTGTTGAAAATACAACTTTAGGATAACGAGACAGTATTTCTAAAAAACGTGTGTGACTCTCCCCCACCTTAACTTCATCATTCCTATTGTCTTCAAATAACTGTCCAATGTCAACTCTTTTCATTTTGGAGCTATTCTCCATGATAAAAAACTGCTTTCCATCTTGTTCAAAAAAAGCTAGAGAAATAAATGGATTACGACTACCTTTAGCCGTAATAATGGCGTGGTCAAAGAGATGCGATAGTAACGGCACTAAATCTAAAATATCAACATAATTTTTATTAATATGATCTGGAACTTCAACATAAACATCAATTTTTTGTAACTTAGCTTCTAAAATTTTGACATTCAAGAGAGACTTGACCACTGATTCTTTGACATTGTTCAATGAACTAAGATCTGGTCCCAATGATTTCATTTGTCTCTGAGACTCTTGCAGGATTGACTCGTAGATAAAAGTAATGTCAGCCATGTCCTCACGGTCTATACTATCTTTAAGACTGATTAAGATGTTTTCAGAATCATGTTTAATGGTTCTAATGTCTCGATAGAGCTGCTCAATATAATTGTTATAATTCTCTAAATAATGAATTCTCGCTGACTCAGCATCTGCAACCTCTTTTTCCAATTGGTCTTTCGCAAAGCGGTCCAATTTAAAAACTACGGTGACCATCATTCCCAGATAGATAAAAATAAAGAGCGTTCGATATTCCCTAAAATAAATCTGATAAGGACTTTCTAAGTGGGCGAAAAAATGAATAATCAGATAATAGGTAATCATGGCAAAATTCATTCCAATCAACCAAGACTGCAATTTTTGGTGAGAAATAAAACGGATCAAACTAAAGTTAAAACCAAAGGTATAGTTAAAGACATAAGCCACAGGGATGATTAGCAAGTAAGAAAACTCTAAGAGATAAATATTAGAAACAATTTGGTTGATAGTATAACCAGTAATAATTGGTAATATTACCCCTGAAATCATTCGAAAGACCACTTCAACTAGCATAATTGAGAAGAAGCCATAGAAAATATGTTCCGACCATCTTTTTTGAGGCATTGCAAAGCGACTAACAAGCATGAGAAGGATGGGATCGACCATAATGAGCTCTGTTGTGACAAGATTAGTGAGAAACAATATTAGAAAAATCCCCACAATTTTACTAAATGACAAGCGAATATTGGTACATTTCTGAAAAACAAACCAATCAACAATAAAAATAATCAAACAAAATAATGTTGTATGAATGGTATCTGACATTTATTGCTCACTTTCTTTATGGATTATTAAGGTTTGTTGGAAGTCATAGTTTTTACTCTTGGTACTTAAAGAGATGTTAGGATACTTTTTGATAATTGAAAGGACATTGGCTAGCCCAACTCCTCGTCCTCCCCCTTTTGTAGAAAAACCATCCTTAAAAATACGATTGATATCAATTTGCTTTTCCTGTGTACTATTTGAAATGGTTATGATTTGATTATCTTGGTCTAGGAAATAAGCAATACTTACCACTTTTTCTTTCGACAAAACGGCAGATTCAATAGCGTTATCACAGAAAATAGAGAATAATAATAGAAGATCAAAGCGCGAAATGTATGTATCATTAATAGTATCAGGTAATTCTAAATGAACAGTTAAACCTGCTTTTTCTGCTTTTATAATTTTAGCGGATAATAAACTTTTGATAGAGGGCATTCCAAGTTTTGACAATTTTGAAATAGTATAATGTTTATCATCCCAGTAGTCTTTTGCTTCACCTACTGTAGCTTGATAGACATGTTTAATTTTATGAATATCTTGTTCTTCAAGTGCCCCTCCGATTGTTTCCAATTTTTTTAAATACGATTTTTTAAATTGTCTAACATCTTCGTAAAGCTTTCCAAGGTTATTGCCATAATCAAGTAAATTTTCGATGTAGGCTTCTTTTTCTCGTTTCAAGTCATCTTCAAGATGACGTTTGGATTGTCGATTAAAGTAAGCAATTATAATTAAAAACAGACCTGTAAAAATTAAGTATAAAATCTGATAAGACCTTGGGATTCCTATTGGTTTTAAATAATATAGAAAAGGATCGTCAAAGCCTAAAATAAAGAAAGCATCAATATAATAGGCAACAATGAAAAACAACATAATTGTCGTAAATCGTTTAGAGCGCTCTGAAGATTCATTTTCATAAAGCTTTTTATAATCTTTGCCAATCAAGTAAGACGTGATTTTAAGACAAGGAAACAAGAGTAAATAAGCAAGAATGCTTGTTAAAAGATGGTTACTAATACTTGTATTTAATTGTAAAAGATAGGGGATTAAACAAGATTCCAAAAAACGCGAGATCAAATCAACAAAGACACTTGGAGCTAAGGCTAAATAAATCGTTCTAAGACTCAGTGGTTTATGTTTTCTAATAATTAATATTAACCAAAAAAAGATGGGATCGATTATTAATGGTGCTAAACTCGGTATTTGATTCATGAAAACACAAGCTGAAATGATAAAAAGTTTTTTCCAGAAAGCTAGCTTGATATCAGTTAAGAAGGTAAAAATACTAACTTCCGAAAAATAAAAAATAATGACCGACAGTTGAAACCCAATCAAAAACGTCACTGACATAAAGCTCTCCTTTCTTGAAAATTTCTGTAACTTATATATTCTATCATATAAATGTAGACAGAGTTATTCTTTTTTTAAAAGCACCTAAAAAACGTGCTTTAAACATTTTTCGATAGACATTTAGTAATTAAACATCTACTGAAAAAATCATTTCTAGTCGTTGTGAAACATGGTAATCACCACTTTTAGTCACAATTGTTGTGTAGGGATACTGCTCTAAGATTTTTTTGACATTGGCAAGACCAATGCCACGGTTTTCCCCTTTAGTTGAATAACCTTCTTGAAAAACCTGACTAATATTAATGCGCTCAACCTTGTTACTGTTTTCTAATAAGAAGATAATAGTATCATTTTGGCAGAAGAATGCTAGCGAAATTTCTTTTACATCTGATTCTTTAGCTGCATCAATGGCATTATCGAAGAAAACAGATATGATAATGATAAAATCAATAAGTTTCATTGGAATGTTCCTAATAACATCTGGTACTTCCACTGATACTGAAACACCTGCAGATTGAGCCTCGAACAATTTTGCAGCCATAAAACTCTTGACCGTTGGAATTGAAATATTGACAAGCCGGTCTAAATCAAAATGATGATCACGGAAGGGGTTATCGATACTTGTAAATATTGTATTATATTCTGCTTTAATCTTATCTAAATCTTCCGTCTGCGCAATCTTTTCAAACCTTTCTAAAGACGTTCGCGTATCATCTTTAAAGCTTGAAATTTCGTGATATAGCTTTTCCAAATAGACATTATATTCTGACAAATGTTTAAAGTGACGGCTTTGATTGGCCTGAACCTCTTCATTAATAATAGTCAAAGACCGGTCATTTAGTCTTCTAATACCAATCAAGAAGATAATCATATAGACTAAAATAATATAATACTTCAGGTTTTGGTCATAAGCAACAAACCATTTAAAATTATTTTCAATAAAAATCAAACCTTGAACTAAAACAAACACAATAATCATTGAAATATTTAAAGGTTTAAACAAACTATTCTCTGATTTGTCATTAGCCAAACGAATTTTTTCATAATCAATATGCAGCATTGCTTTAATAAAAAAGTAATAAGGCAAAATCAAAAGATAAACTAGGTGAATATACCATAGATGATTTGTCATTTTATCTAAAGTTTGATTTGTAATAACAGGAATGAAAAGAAAATAGATAATTCGAGACGAAAGTTCAATATTAGTTACAGCAAAAAAACTATAAAAAATATGCTTCGACCAAGAAAATTGTGGTCTTATTACGAAAGAAAAAATTAATAGGTATATGGGATCAATAATAAGTGAAAAATTATCCAAAAAGTAACTACATAAACCACTCAAAAAAATAAATAAAATGGATTCAATTTTTCGTACTTTCACTTTTGAAATATCTTGAAAGATAAGCAATAAATTGAAATAAAGGAGAAAATAAAAAGTCACACTATAAAAAATCTCTTCCATTAGCCCTCATTTCTACTCCACTGATTTAGGATTAGTGATATTAATGCGATATTGAAAGACTGAATCGCCTTGATTTCGATAGATAAAAATGTTGGAATACTTATCCGTTAAATAATCAAAAATGAGATTATTTTGTTCGACCAATTCTTTAGGTAAATTATTAATACTTTTAAAAAACTTATCATAGGTGCTTTCAATAATTAGGAAACCAGTACCATGCATATCACTATTGAATACAAATGTCATTGTTGCATTTTCATTTTTGGGGATAGTAGTATTAATAAATTTAAAAATTGCTGTTAAAAGAACAATGAAATCCATCGTTAAGATATGTAAGTTATCTATTGGATTTAGAATTTGAACAGAAGTTAAAACCCCTTTATTCTCTAGCTCATAAAATTTTTGAGAAAGAAAAAACTCTAAATCTTTATCCATTAATTCTTGAAATTTTTCATCATAAAGTTGATTAATGGTAACAGCTTCATTTCCCATTTTCGCTAAAATATCTCTAGTAATTCGATGAATTAATCTTGGATCATTATGCTCTAAACTCCCCGCTAAGGAAATCATCAAGTTTTCATAGTCATGTTTAAAGGAACGAATCGTTTGATAGGTGTTTTCAATATAAACATTATAATTCTCTAAGGCCAGTAAATACTGTTCTTCAACTAATTCGATGTAGCGTTCAGATCTAACTTTACCATAATGATTAATATAGGAAGATAGAAATAAGAAAACAAAAATGAAAAAAAGAATTAAGAGTTTTGATATCCATATTGATTCTCCCCCTGAACTATTATTAACTTCAAAATAATAAAAACCAGTCAGGTAAATAAGTAAGAAGATATCACTAATGATTAATAGTCTGTAAATCACTTTTAGATAATCATGTTTGAATCGAAATGTTTGGATTGCAAAAACTTCTTCAACAAAAGTTAATAGCGGAACAACACTTATATAAGAAAGCAATTCTATTTCCGGACTTTTCCAGACAGCTAAGGTTGTCATATCAAATAAAAACGGGAAAACAAAGAATATCATCAAACTAGAAAATAAACTGGTGATAACTATCGGAAATGAGATATAGTAAATCAGATGAAAAATGCCATCGTTTGGATAGGCTTTTCTCCGATAGACGAGCATCATTAGTGGCTCCAAAATAACAAATGGAATATGCAAATAAAGATAAAGCATTGCTTCAACTAAGGTTAGAATCAAAACCTTAAACAGCCTATTTTTTTCTGTTGTTAACAAAAAGAAGATGGTCCAAGAGGTTAAAAAACGGGTTAAAAAAACCGTAGCAGTTATGTCTAACAAATACTTTTCCTTTCAATTTAATCCATTTAATCATACTATATGCCATTCTTAAAGGCAATTGTTTTCTAATTTTTATTCATTTTTAACATAATTCATTCTTTTCTCAACTCTTCAAAACATGGTCTGTTGACTATTAAAAACCATCTCAAGCCTTTGGGAGACTCTGAAATCTTTGCTTTTTGTGGTCAATGTCGCAAAGGGATAGGGTTGAAGGAGTTTCATAACATTGTGTAAACCAATTCCCCTTGTTCTACCTTTAGTCGAATAACCTTCTTTGTATATTTGACTGATATTTATTCTTTCTACTTTGCTAGAATTCTCAATCAGAAAAACGATGGCGTCGTTATGGCAAAAAAAGGCAATTTTAATCTCTTTTGCTTGCGACTCCACTGATGCTTCTATTGCGTTATCACAGAAAATAGAGATAATAATGATAAAATCAATCAATTTCATAGGCAATGCCATAATCTTATCTGGAATTTCAATTTTTGTTTCAATGCCTAGTTTTTGTGCTTCGAAAATTTTTGCTGCCAAAAAGCTTTTTAAAGTGGGAATATTAATATTGACCAATTTATCGAGATTAAACCGTTGATTTTTAAATGGATTAAAGCCAATTTTAAAGAGTTGGTCAAATTCATCACTTATCGCATCGACATCTTCATGATCAACCACCTGTCCCAATCGATTAAGCGACAGAGACGTTTCTTCTTTAAAAGAGTTAATTTCTTTTAATAAGCCTTCCAAATATTGATTGTAATTGGCCAAGTTGTGAAAGTGATGTTCTTGTTCCCTTAATAATTGTTCTTCAAGAATGTGACTGGCGAGACTATTGAGCCGATTAACACCAACTAAAAAAATAAGGACATAGATGGAAATAACCAAGTAACGATAATACTCATTAAAAACTTCTGACATAGACGCAATATTGTATTGAAAAAAGGTACTCACTTGAACAAAAATGAACATAAGAATCATACCAAGATTTAAATTTTGAAAAATATTAGCCTTTGTATTATCAGAAGCCTCACGAATACTTTCATAATCAACATGTAGCAAAAATTTCATAAAAAAGTGGACTGGAATAATAAGAGCATAGGCTAATAAAATATTCCAGCCATCTTCTCTGAGTACTGTAGCTGAGCTTTGCATCAGTGTGGGTAGGATAATATATTCTAGCAGACGAACCGACAAATCAACAGAGGTAAAGACAAAGAAACTATAGAAGAGATGCTTATTCAACGGCAGATCTCTTTTAGTTAAATAAGAGAAAAGAAAAAGGTATAGTGGATCCAAAACAAAGGATAAATGATCGACAAAATAATTCATTGACATGCCAATAAGGGCATATATAAGAACATATTGCCATTTTTCTCTGCGTCCACTGACGAGGATAAATAGGAGATAATAATCTAGGAAAAGAACCAGGTAAAAAAGCAGATAAAAAAGTAAGTCTGTCATTCTAATTTATCTCCTCTCCAAAGGTAGTAATACTAATATTCATGGTTTGCTTATAAGTAAAAACCGTTTTATCTCGCTCAAAAGAAATATTGTGGTATTTATCTTGATAAGAATCAATAATCAGATTAAGCTTTTCAAGTGCTTCCAATCTTTGAGTTGAATCCTTAGTATTCATTTGATTATGTTGGCTTTCGACAATAATCGAAATGTTTTGATTTGCATCTTCTTGACAAAAGATGGTCAGGAATGGTTCGTCAAGGCCTTGTCCTGAAATCGTTGCAAAATCCATAAAGACAGCCATCAGAACTAAAAAATCAAAGGTTTTAAGATGCAAGTTAGAAATTGGTCTAACATTAACGAATTTACAAACGAATCCTTTTTGCCGTAACTCATGAAATTTAAGGGCAAAAAAGATTTGTAAATCAGAATTATTAATATTTGAAAATTCCTCAAGATTAATGGAATAGTTATCGTGTGTTGTCACTTCCATTTTTTCGACAATTTCTTGATACACTTCTTTGATAATTTTTGGGTCCCGTCTATCAATACTACCTGCTAAAGAGAGAATGATATTATCATAATCGTGCTTGAAAGAACGAATTTTTTTATAAAGTTCCTCGATATAAGCATTGTAAGCTTCCAGCATCAGCAAGTGTTGGTTTTCCTCTTCTTGAATTTGTCTTTTAGCTCTGGTCTTGGAATAAGCATTTAAATAAGAAGTTAAGTACAAAAATATTGAGAAGCAAAGTAAGATAAGTATCTTTGAAATTCCGAAAAGCGAGGTATCTTCAGCATTAGCACTTTCAAAAAAATAAAAGCCGAAAAAATAAAAACTCAATAAGATATCTGTTACCCATAAAAATTTGGATATGGTTTGTAGGTAGTAATGGTCGAAAGAAAAGTTTTCGATATTGAAAATCCGCTCAACAAAATTCAAAACTGGGATCACACATAAATAGGAAAAAAGTTCCATTTCTGCACTTTTCCAGACTGTCAATTCACTTTGATGGGTTAGAAAAGGAAGGACAAAAAAGATCATAACTGAGGAAATTAAACTAGTCAATACAATTGGAAAGAGGGTATAGTAAATCCTTAATGGTAACGTATCTTTAGGGTGAAAGATGACACGATAATGAAGCATTAGGAAGGGTTCTAAAATAACAAATGGAATATGTAAAAAAAGAACTAAATAGACTTCAAATATCGTCAGAATAATAACACGAAGAAGTTTATTTTTTGTATTGGTATTTAAGAAAAATATAGTCCAACTGGTTAAAAAACGTGTAAAAAACACTGCAACTGTTAATATCGACATATGGTGTTGGCTCTCCAATGGGGCATCTATCAAAATTGATAAGAAAATTATTGCAGATTTCTTCTAATTTCTTTCTTCCATTTTGGCATAGATAATTTTTGAGTAAAGAGAAAATTATCACTCTTTGTTGCTAAACTACAATAGGGATAGTCTGTAAGAATTGTTTTAACATTGGCTAATCCAATTCCTCTATCACCGCCTTTACTTGAAAAGCCTTCTTCAAAAATCTGATTAATAACAATCTTTTTATCAGAAGTTGAGTTCTCAATCACAAAATGAAGATTTTCCTCCGTTTGAAAGATTGCCAAACGAATGAGCTTTTTCTCAGAAGTCATGGCAGCTTCAATGGCGTTATCACAAAAAACTGAAATGATAATGATAAAATCCAAAATTTTTAATGGTATTTCTGTAATAAGATCAGGAATTTCAATGCTAACATCCATTCCCTTGTTCTGAGCATCAAATAATTTGGCGGCTAAAAAGCTTTTAGCTGTCGGTATATTTAAATTGGTTAGATGGTCAAAATTATACTTTCGATGATGAAAGGGCACATCTTCCCCAACAAACAAGTTTTTATAGGACTCTTTTATCTCTGATAATTGTCCTTTTTCAACAATTTTTCCAAAAGCAAGTAAGGAATGTTTAGTATCGTTTTTAAAGTGGCTAACTTCCGCAAATAGTGACTCAATATAAGAATTATATTGAGTCAAATGGTCATATTGTTGTTGTTTGTCACGTTCCATCCTTAGATGTAAAAATTCCATAGTCTGTCTATTCAACTGATATAAGCCATAGAAAAAGATTAAGACATACAAAGAAATTAGGATGTAGCGAAACTGTTCCGTATAGGCTGGGAAGCCTTCAATATTATATTGACAAAATATTAAAGTTTGCAAAACAATAAAGAAAAGGACCATAGTTACATTAAGAGGTCTAAAAATCTGACTTTGATTAAGATGACTGACGTTATTTTCATGAAAGTTGTGGTAGTCAATGTGTAAAAGAGATTTAAAAAATAGATGAAAAGGAATAACTAGCATATAAGTTAGTAGAACCAGCCAAATATTATTATTAATTTGATCAATAGAAATATTTAAAAAAGTTGGTAAGACTAAATAACCAATAAGACGTGAAAAAAGGTCCACATTTGTAAAAACATAAAAACTATAAAAAACGTGATATGAGAGTGCTTGTTCTTGCTTTGTAAGGTAAGAAAAAGCTAATAAATAAAGTGGATCTAACATAATTGAAAACTTGTCTAAAACATAGGATAAGACAATATTAATAATCCCAAATAAAACAACTTGGTACCATTTTGCTCTCCTCCCACTAACCATAACAAAGAGGAGATAAGTATTAATAAATAGAACTAGGTATAATAAAAAATCAAAAAAATAATACATTTGCTCACTTCTCTATTTCATGGCTTGGGGAATAGGTTAGGGACTGTAAAAGCAGAAAGTCTGTTTTGTCTCTTTTATAGATTAGTTCTGGCCACTCTTTTAAATAGTATCTCAAAATTAATCTCACTTTATCCATTGGTAGCTTACGGTCTCGAGTCTGCTTTTCCCAATCTTTGGAATATGAACTTTCTACTAAGATTGATAGTCTCTGACTTTGACTTAACTTCAAAAATAGCTTGATATAAGGTGACCCTTCACAACTAGTTGTCAGCTCTGCAATTTCTAAAAGAGAAGAAAGAATAAGCAGAAGGTCAACTTCTTTGATTGGAGGTTGACTCAAGTCAGAATCACTGACAAGTTCAAAAGTAATACCTTTTTCTGCCAACTTTTCCCTCTTGAGGGTCAAGTATATTTCAAGTTGAGTGTTCTTAAGTCCCGCAAAATAAGAAGTATCGAAAGTGACATCACTTTGGGTAGACTTAGCCATCTTATCCAGTGTTTCGTGGTAGACCGTATTAATAGCATCGATATCACCTTGATTAATACTACCTTCCAGACTTAGCAGAATGTTGTGGTAATCGTGTCTAAAGGAACGAACCCCTTTATAGAGATTTTCAATATAATGATTATATTGTTCGAGGACTAGCATATGACGACTTTCCCTCTCTTCAATTTGTTTTTGGACAATGCTTCTATAAAAATTATTTAAATAAGAAGCTAGATATAAGAAGATAAAGAAAAAGATAAGAATTAATATTTTAGAAAGCCAGAACAAATCGCCACCCTCAGCATTTTTTGATTCAAAGAAATAAAATCCTAAGAAGTAAATGACCAAGGACGAATCGGTAATCCATAAATAGCGCTTTGTAACTGTCAAATCTGGATAAGTAAACTTAAAATTTTCAATAGTGAAAATCCGTTCTATAAAAGTAAGAAGTGGAATTACACAGAGATAAGATAACATTTCATACTCGTCACTCTGCCAAATCGTCGAAAGACTTTGTCTAGTGAGGAAGGGAAAAATAAAGAAAATCAAAAAACTTGAAATTAAACTGGTCAAAACGATTGGAAAAAGAGTGTAATAAACTCTAAGAAAGACAGACATTTTTTCATGGAAAAGAAGGTGATAAGATAACATTAACAGTGGTTCTAAAACTGTGAAGGGTACTCTAAAATAATATACCAATATTACCTCGCCAATTGTTAACAGAACAGCTTTAACTAATTTATTATCTTCCTCACTGTTCAAAAAGAAAATGGTCCAAGAAGTCAAAAAACGAGTGAATAACACTAGCACTCTTATTGATAAAATTAGTCTATTTCCTCACTTTCTCTAGCTTCTATAATCATACTACAAGCCTTACTATATGGCAATTTCTAACAATTATCATTTTTCATCAAGTGAGAAAAAACAAAAAATGACCCACTTAGCTTAAAGCATCCCCAATTCATAGATAGACTATCTAAAAATTGGGGTAATGTCCATTTAAGTGAGTCACTATTTCAGATATTACAACATATTGTTAATGTGTTGAATAGACTTTTCACGACCTAATAAGTAGATTGTGTTTGGTAATTCTGGTCCATGCATTTCACCAGATACCGCAATACGGATTGGCATAAAGAGATTTTTCCCTTTGATTCCTGTTTCTTTTTGAACAGCTTTAATTTGTGGGAAGATGTTTTCGGGTTTAAAATCTTCATCAGTCATATCTTCTAATTTTTCTTTAAAGGCTTTCAAGACTGTTGGTACTGTTTCCCCTGCCATAACTTCTTTTTCAGCTTCGCTTAATTCTGGGAATTCGCTAAAGAAGAGGTCTGTTAGGGGGATGATTTCATCAGCTGATTTCAATTGTGGTTGGTAAAGTTCAACTAATTTTTCCGCTTTTTCAGTTAAGCGTCCGGCTTCTTCTAAGAAGGGTTTGCAAAGCTCAAAAACTTTAGCAAAATCAGCATTTTTAAGGTATTCATTGCTCATCCAGTCCATTTTCTTTTGGTCAAAGGCAGCTGGTGATTTGCTGAGACGATTTTCATCGAAGAGCTCAATTAATTGTTCTCTACTGAAGATTTCATCTTCACCACCAGGATTCCATCCTAAGAGTGCGATAAAATTGAAGACAGCTTCTGGTAAGTAACCTTTTTTGCGATAATCTTCAATAAATTGAAGGGTGTTAGTGTCGCGTTTTGATAATTTTTTACCTGTTTCAGAATTGATAATCAAGGTCATGTGTCCGAATTCAGGTGCTTCCCAACCTAGTGCTTCATAAACCATTAATTGTTTTGGTGTGTTGGCAATGTGGTCATCTCCACGAATGACGTGAGAAATTTGCATGTCATGATCATCAATAACAACAGCAAAGTTATAAGTTGGATAACCATCTTTTTTCTGGATAACCCAATCTCCACCTATGTTGCCACCTTCAAATTCGATATCACCTTTGACCATATCAGTCCATTTGTAAATACCAGATTCGTTGACTTTCAAACGAACAGTAGGAATAATTCCTTGCGCTTCGCGGTCAGCAATATAAGCTGCTTTTTCCTCTTCTGACATACCGATAAACTCATTAATGTAACGAGGCGTTTCACCAGCAGCTTCTTGACGTTCACGTTCAGCAGCCAATTCTTCTTCTGTGACATATGATTTGTAGGCTAAGCCTTTTTCCAAAAGTTGATCAATATATTTTTGGTAAAGTTCTAAACGCTCTGATTGACGGTAATTTTCATGGGTTTGAGGGCTTTCGTCCCAATCCATTCCCAACCACTTGAGGTTTTCAAGCTGTGAGCGCTCACCATCTTCGACGTGTCGTTTACGGTCAGTATCTTCAATACGAATAATAAAAGTACCACCGTGGTGACGAGCGTAAAGATAATTAAAGAGTGCTGTACGGGCATTACCGATATGCAATAACCCTGTTGGACTTGGTGCATAACGCACACGAATTGGTTTAGACATTCTAGTTCTCCTATTCCTATTAAAAAGCATTTTAGTCAGCTAAAAACAAGCAACAATGAATCTTGAGCTTGTTCTCTTTGGTCATTTCACTAACTATTAATGTTTCAAATCTTTACTATTATAGCATATTTTCCACCTTTGAGTATAAAAAATCAGCCTTAAAAAAGCTGATTTTTGTCTTCTGATTAATTGCTACTTGTCGTGATATATCTTTGGAGTGATGAAGCAAATTGTTGAAGATTTAGGGTTTGAACGTAGATTTCTCCCACGCCACGGAAAGTATTAACCACACCTTCTCCTGTTCCAATAGACTGCATAAAGCCATTTTCTAAATGGATATCATAATCCAGCTCTTTGCTCCAAGCAACAACGTGGGCATTATCAATTGTCATCTCACCACCGTTTAAATCAATTTTCTTAATTGATCCAAATGAATTGGCTAATAAAGTTCCTTGGCCACTTGTTGTCATAACGAAGAGTCCACCTTGACCACCGAATAAGGCTTTACCAATACTTTGACGTTCCATTGTGTATTGGGCAGAACCATCAAGCGCTAAGAAGGCACCATCATTGAGTCGGTATTGTTTGTCACCGAGTTCAAGGGCAATAACCTGTCCAGGAGTGTTGGGAGCTAAAGCTAGTTTGCCATTATCACTAGAAGAATGAGCTTGGGTAATAAAGACTGACTCACCTGAAACCATTGAACGACCGATAGCTCCGACCAATTTACCTAAACCTGAACCTTTACTGTTCAGTTTTGTCGATAATTGGACTTCAGGGTTGTGATAAACCATACTTCCATGTTGTAAAAAGATTGACTCTCCGTTCTCTAAGTCGATCTCTACCAAAGGGAATTGCATGTTTGAATCGATTGTGAATTTCATCCGGTTATCTGCCATTGGAACTCTCCTTTAAAAATCTCCATATTTAGTTTTTCTAACACCCTCAGTATAGCCTATTTCAAGAGCTTTTGTCCAATGTTTACATAAGAATATTAAGAAAAAAAGAGAGAATTATTTTCCCTCTTTTTGTTGTTATTTTTAAGCTTTTACTTGAGTCATTTTACCAGTATCCACATCATAAACAGCCCCGTTAATCACGACGTCTTCTGGGATAAGTGGTGACTCTCTCAAAATACGCATATCCTCACGAACAGATTCTGCCACATCTTGGAAAGGATAGAAATCCTTACCTGAAACATCCACACCTAATTCTTGATGGATATGTTGAGCAAAACTTTCATTGGTAAAGGTTTGAGCTCCACAATCAGTATGATGAAGAACAACAATTTCCCGTGTTCCCATTTGTTGTTGGGAAATAACCAGTGAACGAATCATATCATCGGTTGCACGACCCCCAGCATTTCGCAAAATATGGGCATCACCAAGTGCCAAACCCAGTGCATGAGCCACATGGAGCCGAGAATCCATACAGGTCAAGATAGCAACCCTGGTCTTTGGCTTTAATGGCAAATGTGCTGTTCCGTGAAGATCAACATAGGCACTATTGGCTAACATGAAACTTTCAAAATATGACATAATTCCTCCTTAAAATGACTCTACCGCTAAACAAATTCTTGTAGCCATCATAGCACTTTAACAGCAAAAATTCTAAAATTTTAACTCATTCAGAAGAAATGTTCGCATATTTAATTTGATATGTTAAATAATTCCGATAAATAGTGTCTATTTCCTAACCTTTGTTAGAAAAGACTGCTTTCAATACCTGGCCGACAGTGGTCACCCCTACAACCTCAATACTTTTTGGAATATCAAGACCTTGGAGAGCATTTTTAGGGACATAAATTTTGGTAAATCCTAACTTGGCTGCCTCATTAATCCTTTGTTCAATCCGCGTTACCCGCCGAATTTCACCTGTTAAGCCAATTTCCCCCAAGAAGGCTACTTGGGGATTGGTCGGCATTTCTTTATAACTAGATGCAATCGCAACGGCAACCGCAAGGTCAATGGCTGGCTCATCCAATTTAACGCCGCCGGCAGCCTTTAAATAGGCATCCTGATTCTGCAGAAGCAAGCCACAGCGTTTTTCCAAAACTGCCATAATTAAACTAACACGGTTGAAGTCCAAGCCTGTTGTTGTCCTCCGGGCATTCCCAAAAACAGTCGGAGTTACTAAGGATTGAATCTCGGCAAGAATTGGTCGACTACCTTCCATTGTAACCACGATCGCTGAACCAGTGGCGCCGTCTAAGCGTTCCTCGAGAAAGACTTGACTAGGGTTGGTCACTTCTACCAAACCAGCTGATTGCATTTCAAAAATCCCAATTTCATTGGTAGAACCAAAGCGATTTTTGACGGCTCTTAGAATTCTAAAGGTATGATGACGCTCACCTTCAAAATATAGAACAGTATCCACCATGTGTTCTAACATTCTTGGGCCGGCAATAGTTCCCTCTTTAGTGACATGGCCAACAATGAAAGTTGCAATATTATTGGTTTTAGCCAACTGCATTAATTCAGCCGTAACTTCTCGAACTTGACTGACAGACCCTTGGACACCCGAAATTTCAGGACTCATGATGGTTTGAATGGAATCGATGATGAGAAAATCAGGTTGAATTTTTTCGATTTCCGCCCGTACATTTTGCATATTGGTTTCCGCATAGAGATAAAATTCATTGTCAATATCGCCTAAACGCTCACTCCGCAATTTAATTTGTTCTGCTGATTCCTCACCTGAAACATATAAAACGGTACCTTTGTTAGCCAATTGTGTCGACACTTGTAAGAGCAAGGTCGATTTCCCAATACCTGGGTCCCCACCAATCAAAATCAAACTGCCGGGAACAACACCACCACCCAAGACACGGTTAAATTCATCCATGTCTGTCTTTGTCCTTGCATAATTAATGTTATCAACATCTTTAAGTTTAACCGGTTTGCTTCTTTCACCCGTTAAACTGACACGAGCATTCTTAACTTCTTGAACTTCCACTTCTTCCACAAATGAAGACCAGGCCGAACAATTGGGGCAGCGTCCCAAATATTTTGGCGAATGGTAACCACATTCCTGACAGACAAAAGTTGCTTTTTTCTTTGCCATAACTTCTTCTTTTCCTTAAAATGACTCTCTTAGTGACCGGTAGAGCCAAAACCGCCAGTTCGAACACCTTCCGCCTGATCACCATCAACCAAAAGATATGGAGCGAAAACAGCTTGCACAATCCGTTCCCCAACTTCTAAAGTAACTGACTGATCCGTAATATTTTGCATCTGCGCAAAAATATGGCCTTCGTTGGCCTCATTATTATAGTAGTCACCATCAATCACACCAACGGAATTGATTAATACTAAACCTTTTTTACGCGGATTAGACGAGCGATCATAAAGGTAAAGAACTTCTCCAGCTTGCATGTAAGCTTTCACTCCAGTTGCTACCAATTTAATCTCACCCGGAGCAATTTCAATCGCCTCTGCCACCTTTAAGTCATATCCAGCTGCATGTTTTGTTTCTCTTTTGGGTAATAGCTGAGCAGCGTCAGCATATTTTGAAATTAACTCGAAGCCACGTACTTTCATTAAATTACTTCCTTTTCTCTACAAAATTCATTCTCCCTATTATAAATTATTCGTAAAAGAATAGCAAAAATACCCCATCTAAACAAAAAAGAAGCACTATATTTTTATAGTCTTAAAAGAAAATGACAAGAAAATTGCTTCACAAATTAAAAGAGTTATAGTCTTGGCACTTAATAAATCTCTTGTCATCTACTCCTAGTAGCTAAACGTGACTCAAAGCACTACATCCTGTGTCACTATATTAAAAAACTATAGCTCGCTTATTGTGTTGACATGAGATTATGAGAAGACTATAATAATCTCAATTCCATTAAAGAAAGCGTGATCTTATGCCAACAGAATGGCCTTTATATCTCTTTTATCTCCTTGTTTTCCTCATCTTTTTCTTGACCAGAACGGCAAGACCTTGGGCTGGCAAAAATATATCTTCTCCTAAATTAATCAAATTTAATAAAGATGGACCAAAGGTCGTCTTATCTGACTACCCTCAATTGTTAAAGAAGATTAAAATTATTCATCATTTTCAAAATGATATTGCCTATAGTGTTCAAACTAACCTCACTAATGATCAACTCATGCAATTGCTCAGTCAAACATTAGAATTAAATCCTAGTCACATAAGCATTCAAAATTCACAATATATCAGTATGGGACCAGCGGTCCATTAATATAGAAAGGTCTAATCACCATGGAATTAGTATTACAAATACTTGTTTTTGTCCTACTTATTGCCATCGTCAATTTTATGATTTCTTCAGCCTTCAAGGGCATGTCAAAAGCTACCAAAATCAGTGGTTATAGTTATGTCATTAAACTTAATACTGAAAAAGAAGTTGACTTAGCAAAAAATACCACTTTATTAAGAAATATCAAAATCATTTCTCACGCGCCCAGCTCAGATATCTATTCTGTTAAATCAAAAATAAATGATAAAGCCTTAAGAGAAAGTATCAAAAAAGCATACAACTTAAGTAATCAAGAAGTGTCTGTAACATCATTCCAAGTTTCAGGTACTTTAGGGGCAGTCTAATTGAAAGACAAACAACTGAAAAAATAAGAAAGCTAAATTTTGAAAGGAACAAGAATGCTAGAAGCCGCTCTATTCATTAAAAGTGATCCCTACATCATAGTTGGCGAAATCACTGTTCTTATCCTGATTATTGGTTTTATCTATTTCCAAAGAGGATTAAAAGCCAATAATGAAAAGCCAATTCCTTACTCCACTTTAATCATTTTTAAAGCTGCCGATAAAAAACCAACAGATTATCCGCAGCTTGATCAATTATGTCATTGGACTTATCGCAAAAATCTTGGTGGCTATTATGGTCAAACAAAGCAGAATCCAAACGACATTCGCAAAATGATTTTGGAAAGATATCATCTGGATAAAAATCAAGTTGAAGTCCGTAATCTCCGATTTACCTGGTTTTCACTTAACTCCTAATAGAAAAGGTCTAGCCTCTTAATAGGCTAGACCTTTTCTCAGATGGTGGTAAAAGAATCCCATTTTATTAGATGGGATTCTTTTTATTTTTCTGGTACAAATCTAAATAATACAAATGACATAATGGTTGTCATGGTGAAAAAGAGAATTTTCACCCAAACAAAAGGTGCAAAGATAATGGAGATTCCCATTAAAATCCAAACTTGGACCAAAATTTGTTTCTTGCGCTCACGTTTGATAATACGAGTTTCTAAATAATCACCAACATAATATTTATAGACTTTGGTTCCACATAACCAATCGTTGAAACGATTTGAACTGCGTGAAAAACAAAAACCAGCTAAAAGAAGCAAGGGAGTTGTTGGTAAAATAGGTAAGGGAATACCAATAATGGCGAGAGCGAAGCTGACACAGCCAGCAATAATATATAGTGTCTTTTTCATATAAATCCTTTTATTTAGTTTTTCAATATATCATTATAACAAAAATTCACTCCTTCAGCTTATTCATTTGCTTATAAGAATATTCAAGATAAATGAATATTTCAGAAAATAATTGATATTATTGCAATAAAGCGTTATCATAAAGACAAGATATAAAAGTCTTGAAATTTTAGAAATAGAGGAAAAATTATGAAAGTCATTGGTCTTGTTGGTACTAATTCAAGCCGTTCCACTAACCGTCAGCTTCTCCAATACATGTCAAATCATTTTGCCGATAAAGCAGAAATTGAATTGATGGAAATCAAGGATTTACCACTCTTCAATAAGCCTGCTAATAAGGAATTACCTGAAAGTGTTATGGAAATGGCCGCAAAAATTCAAGAGGCTGATGGCGTCATCATCGGTACTCCAGAATATGACCATTCTATCCCTGCTTCACTGATGAACGCCTTGGCCTGGTTGTCTTACGGTATTTACCCATTACTCGGTAAGCCAGTTATGATTACAGGGGCTTCATATGGTACTCTTGGCTCATCTCGTGCTCAATTGCAGTTGCGTCAAATTTTAAATGCGCCTGAATTGAAAGCGACTGTTCTTCCTGATGAATTTTTACTTTCTCATTCATTACAAGCATTTGATGCTAATGGTAATCTTTTTGACCTAGAAACCATTCAAAAATTAGATGCTATCTTCGATGATTTCCGTATTTTTGTTAAAATTGCTGGAAAATTATCTAATGCTCAAGAACTTTTGCGTAAAGAAGCTGAAGATTTTGATTGGGAAAACTTGTAATAAGAAAGGATCTTACCTATGAAATTTGTTGGTATTGTTGGCTCAAATGCAGATCAATCATACAACCGCATGTTGTTAGAATTCATGAGACGCCAATTTAAATTAAAATGTGAACTCGAAGTCTTAGAAATTAAAGATATTCCAATGTTTAACCAAGACGAAGATCAATCTGATTCTTTCGCAGTTAAATACCTTTATAATAAAATCACTCGCGCTGATGGTGTTATTATTGCAACACCTGAACACAACCATACCATTACACCTGCTCTTAAGAGCACTCTTGAATGGTTATCCTTTAACTTACACCCACTTGAAAATAAACCAGTCATGATTGTTGGTGCCTCTTATTATGACCAAGGAACATCACGTGCCCAAGTGCATCTCCGTAAAATTTTGGAAGCGCCAGGGGTTAATGCCTTCACCCTTCCAGGTAATGAATTCTTACTAGGAAAAGCTAAAGAAGCTTTTGATAACAATGGCAATATTATAAATGAGGGTACCGTGAAATTCTTAGAAACTTGTTTAGATAATTTCATTAAATACGTTAAAGTGGTTTCAGCTTTGCGTCAACCAAAACCAATTGAAAAAGAAGATTTAGACTGTAACAATCCAATTGCGACAACTATCACTGGAGTTGACCCTGATGATCCTGATTGGGTTGACAAAGCTGCCAAGTTAGTGAATGCTGTAGAAGGGGACACCTATGTTAAGCTTGACCATGGGATTTTAACAGTTGATCAAATCAATATGTTCTTGAAAGCTATGCCATTTGAACTAACTTACTCAGATGACAATAACCAATTCCTTTACTACAACAATGCCCATCAAGATCCAGAAACAATGTATGCTAAACGTCTTCCAGAACAAGTGGGTAACCGCTTATCAACTGTTCATGGCTCACTTCCAGCCGCTCGGATGAAAAATGTTGAGTGGGTTGTTGGTTCTCTCCGCAATGGTAATGAAGAGTACGTTCGGACAATTGTTCCTGGTGGCCCAGCCGAAGTCATTAATACCCACAATTACCAAGCTATGTACTATCCAGATGGTTCCTTCTCAGGTATCAACGAGATTGTTTTCAACTTTAAACCTTGGTTAGATTGGTATTTGAAAGAAACTGGTCAGCATTTGGCTGGTGGAAAAGCTAGCGCTATGCCAGCTGGACATGGCAGTGTTGATGCTACTTCTGGCGCATCTGATGCCGGTGGAGCTCCTGCTACTCCAGCAGTTGCTGAAGCAGATGCCACATCTGGTGCCTCTGAGCATTAATTTTAGACCTTCATATAAAATAAGTTATTTTCAACGAGAGATTAACTTCTCTCGTTTTTATGATTATCGAGGTAGAAATCATGTCTCCTTTTCAAGAAAAAATAGAAGTAGCCTGTGCCAAAAAAGAAGCACTTTTTGACGAAAGTCTCGCTCGTTACGGTGTCCGCTCAATGTTTGCCGGTGCCTATCTTACCATGTCAACAGCTGTTGGTATCTTAGCTGCTGATATGATTTCAACTCAATTTCCATCTCTTGGACGTTTTACGTTTACAGCAATCTTCGCTATTGGTCTCTTTTATGTCCTGATTTTTAATGGCGAATTAGCTACCTCAAATATGATGTATTTGAGTGCCGGTGCCTATTATAAAAAGATAAAGTGGTCAAAAGTAACCTTGATGTTACTCTACTGTACACTCTTTAATTTAGTTGGTGCCATCTTCTTAGCTTGGCTCTTTAACCAATCCTTCACTTACCACCAATTAACGGATAAGAGTTTTGTCATCAATGCCGTTCAATTAAAACTAGCTAAAACCGACTGGATGAACTTTATTGAAGGTATTACTGCCAACATGTTTGTTAATATCGCTGTTTTAGGTTACATGTTACTTAAAGAGGAATCTGCAAAAATCTTTGTTGTTGTCACTGCCATCTTTATGTTTGTCTTTTTAGTCAACGAGCATTTAATCGCCAATTTTGCCTCTTTTATGTTAGCAGGCTTTAGTCCCGTTGATCATATTAAAGGATTTACAGTCATCAATGTCTTACGCCAATGGACAGTCGTCTTCTTTGGCAACTGGGTTGGCGGCGGTCTTTTTATGGGAATCGCCTATGCCTGGTTAAATCAAACCAAGACTAAACACATTGAAAGCTAATACTAAGTATTTATAAAACACAAAAAGCCGAGATTTCTCGGCTTTTTGTTGTTTTATTCAAAGACAAATTGGTTATGGTAAAGTTCAGAATAGAAGCCCTTTTGGCGTAATAATTCATGGTGATTACCTTGTTCAATGACTTTACCATCTTTAAGGACGATAATTTCATCTGCGTTGAGGATGGTTTTCAAGCGGTGGGCGATAACGAAGCTGGTTCTACCTGCTACGATGGCCTCCATAGCTTTTTGAATTTTACTTTCGGTTACGGTATCAACATTGGATGTTGCTTCGTCCAAAATTAAAACTTGTGGGTCGGTCAGTAGGGTTCTGGCAATTGAAATCAACTGTTTTTGCCCAGTTGAGAACACATTCTCATCGTCTGAGACCATGGTTTCGTAACCTTCCGGTAAAGACTTGATAAATTCGTGAATATGGGTGGCACGCGCAGCGATTTCCACCATATCCTGACCAATGGAATCATCGCCAAATCGGATATTGTCAGCAATTGTTCCTGAGAAGAGGACTGATTCCTGCAAGACAATACCAACGTTTTTACGAAGACTATCTAAGTCATAATCACGGATGTCGATGCCGTCAAAAGTAATGGAACCACTATCAACGTCATAGAAACGGTTGATCAGGTTCATGATGGTTGTCTTACCTGAACCCGTTGGTCCAACGACAGCCACCATCTTACCTTTAGGCGCTTGAATGGTCACGTCTGAAAGAACCTTTTGCCCAGGTTTGTAACCAAAATCAACGTGATTAATGGCAACACCTTCTTTTAATTCGGTGAATAGCGGAGCATTCTGAGGACGAACTTCTTCTTCCTCATCAAACATTTCTTGGATGCGGCTAGCGCCTGTGAAGGCCAACTGAAGCTCGCCCCATGAAGCGGCAACCTGCATAATTGGTTGGTAATATTGTTGAGAGAACTGTACAAAGGTAACAACCAAACCAAGGCCTACAGCCATTGAGATTGATTTATCATTGAGGACAATACTTGAACCGATAAAAATAACAATAGCTGTATTCAAGAGACTCATTCCATTCATGACTGGGAATAATAGACCCGCAAAGAGACGACCTTTAAAGGTTGCAGCTCTTACTTTTTCATTATGTTCTAAGAAACCGTCGATAGTTTCTTCTTGAACACCTTGAACGATAATCGCTTTTTGACCGGAAATCTTCTCATCCATGTAGGCATTAAGAGCTGAAACTTCTTTTTGTTGAATATCAGTGTATTTTCGGGCTAAACGGATAATAATAACCAAGAAGATGATGGCTACAGGTGTCGTTGCCATCGTCAAAAGGGCTAAACGTGTATCTTGGCGGAACATCATCCAAATCAAACCGATATAAAGGGCAATATTGGTAACAACTTGCACTAAAGATTGGTTGAGCGAGTTTTGAATATTATCCAAGTCACTGGTAAAACGAGATAAGATAGAACCATCTTTATGGCTATCAAAGAAGGAAACAGTTAAGCGTTCCAATTTACCAAAGAGACCCTTACGCATGCGGTTTGTCGATTGGGCAACAATCCGAGTAAAGAGTAAACTGTAAACAAAGTTAGCTAAAGCAGTAAAGAGATAAGCTAACAATAATTTTGTCATGACGGCCATGAAAGCTGAAGTATCAGGTTTGTAACCTGTTTTCCCCATCATCTTAGCCATATAGTATTTTTGACCAATTTTACCAAGTTCAGTCAAAGCTTCCCCTAGAAAGACGGGCGCTTTTACCTGAAGGTAAGTGGCAAGAATAATCGCTAGTCCAATAAAGAAAAATGATATTTTATAGCGTTTAAAATAAAACCAGAAAAAACGTGCTGTTTTCATTATTCTTCCTCCTTACCTTTCTGTGTTTCATAAATCTCACGATAAACATCGTTTGAAGCAATCAATTCGGCGTGTTTCCCTTGACCAATCAAGCGACCATTATCTAAGACTAAAATGATGTCTGCTTTGACAACAGATGAGATTTTTTGAGCAATGATAATAGTTGTTGTTTCTTTCAAATCATGGTTTAAAGCTTCCTGAACTAATTTTTCAGATTTAGCATCCAGGGCTGACGTCGAATCGTCCAATACTAAAATTTTCGGATTATTAATAACTCCACGCGCGATGGACATCCTTTGTTTTTGACCACCAGAGAAGTTATTCCCACGTTCTTCAACTTGACTCTCATAACCTTGATCCATTCGGTCAATAAACTCACGCGCCTGAGCAATGGAAGCAGCTTTTTGCATGGTTTCAAAATCAGCACGATAATTTCCTTGACGTAAATTATCGGCAATTGTTCCGGAAAAGAGAATAGCTTTTTGTAAAACAATAGAGATATTTTCTTTCAGCGTTTTCTGGCTGAGGCTCTTAAGATCTTTACCACCCACTAAAATACGACCTTCTTGTGGATCGAATAAGCGAGGGATAAGCTGTGCTAAGGTTGATTTTCCTGCACCAGTAGCACCAACAACACCAACCATTTGACCTGAAGCAATTGAGAAAGAGATATCTTTCAAGGTTGCTTCTTCTTCATTTGGATAAGTAAAGCTGACATGTTCAAAGACAATATCACCCGAAATATCTTCGGCCTCATCTTTATTGACATAAGTCATGGCTGGCTCTGTTTCTAGAACTTCTTTAATCCGACCAATAGAAATGAAAGCACGGCTTGCTTGCATTCCCATAAAGCCTACCATGATAATAGAAAACATAATCTGCATCATATAGGTCATGAAAGAAGCAATACCACCAATTACTGTTGGTTCCGTTTTAACCATCCCAGAAACCACTAAAATAGAAACATAAACGGCTAAATAGGAAACCAACATTAAGGCTGGTTGCATCATTGAGAAACCATATCCAATAAAGAGGTTAAGACCTAAAAGTTCATTTGAAGTTTCTTTAAATTTAGCATATTGCTCACGTTCTTGAACGAAGGATTTAACAACTCGGACACCACGAAGATTTTCTTTGGCAATACGGTTAATTTTATCCATTAAGGTTTGGAATTTTCCAAAACGTGGACCCATTTGGCTCATGACGAGGACCATAATAATAGCAATTAAGATTACCATTAAGACCAAGACCCACCATAATTTTGGTAAGGTTTGAACAGCCATATAGAAGGCCCCAATAAAGAGAATTGGCAAACGGAATAAGACTTGGAAGAGCATCATGACTAAGTTTTGAATTTGGTTAACGTCATTAGTCATCCGAACAACCAGATTTCCGGCATTAAATTCTTCCACATTAGCATATGAGAAACTTTGAATTTTACGGAAAGTTTCTTCCCGAATATCCGCTGAAACCCCTTGGGCAATCTTAGCTGAAAGAATGGTATTAACCGTTCCGGCAACTAAACCAACACCCGCAATAATTAAAAGCAAAACACCAACTTGGGCAATTTTGTCTTTATCGTTTTTAATGACTGCTTCTAAAACATCTTTTAAATAATGAGGTTGTAACAAGGTACTTGCAACAACAGCAATTATCATCAATAATGATCCCAGAGCATACCATTTGTAATTCATAATGGCTTTTTTAAGCATCATCTTCTCCTTCTTTATAATCAAGCATATTTTGTTTTAATTGATCAATGACTTTACGAACCACTTGAAACTCTTCATGGGTAATTTCTTTAAAAAAGTAGTTTTCAATGTCTTTGCGACATTCTTGTAAAAGCGGCAGCTTATCTTCCCCTTTTTGCGTCATAATCACCTGTTTATAACGCTTGTCAGTCTGCGATGGAAAGACTTCAATAAAACCATTCTTTTCCATCCGTTTCACAAGGTTACTAGCAACTGATTTTGAGATTCCAAGTTTTATTTCAATGTCTTTAACATAGATCTCTGTATCTGGATTTTTATGGAGAAAAACCAAGACATGCCCTTGGGGACCTGATAGATGGTCGATGGCATATTTTTTGGCAATTTCTTCACTGATTTGTTCAATCTGATGGGTTAATTCTCTCAGATCAGCGATAATTCGTGACATGTAATCCTCCTTAGTTCTCGTGCTAACTATTTTAGTTCTCTTAAGAACTATTGTCAAGGAATATGATTTTTTCTGAAAATTTCAATTTTCTTTTTTCATAAATGACATGATAGCCTTATCATAGCTTATACTTAAGGCTGAGACTAACCATTTCTAATAGAGTAATACTAGCTCTTATGATATAATGAAGTGATGACTCTTAAAGGAGATTAGAAATGACAAAAGAAAAAATTGCTATTTTAGGCCCTGGTTCATGGGGTACTGCACTTGCCCAAGTCTTAAACGATAACGGCCATCAAGTTTGCCTTTGGGGTGACTCGCAAGAACAAATCGATGAAATCAATAGCAAACATACAAATACACGCTATTTTAAAGATATTGTAATTGATGAAAAAATTAAAGCGACAACAGATTTAAAAGAAGCCCTTGAGGGTGTTCAAGCTGTTCTCTTCGTTGTTCCAACAAAGGTAACTCGTTTAGTCGCTAAACAAGTGGCTCAAACCTTAGATCATAAAGTTGTTATGATGCACGCATCAAAAGGTTTAGAACCTGGTAGCCATGAACGTCTTTCAACTGTTATCTCTGAAGAAGTACCAGCTGACTTAAGAAGCGAAATCGTTGTTGTTTCAGGACCAAGTCATGCAGAAGAAACAATTGTTCGTGATATTACCTTGATTACTGCCGCATCACAGGATTTAGAAGCAGCAAAATATGTGCAGGCCCTCTTTAGCAATAGTTATTTCCGTCTCTATACTAATAGTGATGTGATCGGTGTTGAAACTGCTGGAGCGCTTAAAAATATTATTGCAGTCGGTGCAGGTGCCCTTCATGGCCTTGGCTATGGGGATAACGCTAAAGCCGCTGTTATCACACGTGGCTTAGCTGAAATCACACGTCTTGGAGTTAAGCTTGGTGCTGACCCATTGACATACAGTGGTTTATCAGGTGTTGGCGATTTGATTGTTACCGGAACTTCCGTACACTCACGTAACTGGCGCGCTGGTGATGCCCTTGGTCGCGGTGAAAAATTAGAAGACATCGAACGCAACATGGGTATGGTTATCGAAGGTATTTCAACTACTAAAGTTGCTTACGAGATTGCTCAAGAACTTGGTGTCTACATGCCAATCACAACGGCTATTTATAAATCTATTTATGAAGGTGCTGGTGTTAAAGAAAGCATTCTAGGCATGATGTCCAACGAGTTTAAATCTGAAAACGAATGGCATTAATTTAATCGGTACTAGGAGAATTAAATGACAAAAGTAAGAAAAGCTATCATCCCTGCTGCTGGTCTTGGAACTCGCTTTTTACCAGCTACAAAGGCTCTTGCCAAAGAAATGTTACCAATTGTGGATAAACCAACCATTCAATTTATCGTTGAAGAGGCTTTGAAATCTGGTATTGAAGAGATTTTAATCGTTACTGGTAAAGCTAAACGTTCCATCGAAGACCACTTTGACTCTAACTTTGAGTTAGAATACAATTTAAAAGCTAAGAGTAAGACTGAACTCTTAAAACTGGTCAACGAAACCACTTCAATCAATCTGCACTTTATCCGTCAAAGTCATCCACGTGGTCTTGGCGACGCTGTTTTACAAGCCAAAGCTTTTGTCGGAAATGAACCTTTCATCGTCATGTTAGGTGATGATTTAATGGATATTACTGATAGCTCAGCTGTTCCCTTAACAAAACAATTGATGGACGATTATGAAACAACACATGCCTCAACTATAGCCGTCATGAAAGTCCCACATTCAGAAGTCTCTAATTATGGCGTCATTGCCCCTCATAGCAAATCCGTTAATGGTTTATACAGTGTTGATACTTTTGTGGAAAAACCAAAACCTGAAGATGCACCTAGTGACCTTGCGATTATCGGTCGTTACCTCTTAACACCAGAAATTTTTGATTTACTTGAAAACCAAGCTCCAGGTGCCGGTAACGAAGTGCAATTAACAGATGCTATCGATACTCTGAACAAAACCCAAAGAGTATTTGCTCGTGAATTTACTGGTAAGCGATATGACGTCGGGGACAAATTCGGCTTCATGAAAACTTCCATTGATTATGCTCTCAAACATGAACAGGTTAAAGATGACCTCAAAGACTATATCATCCAATTGGGTAAAGCACTCGAAGCTGACACGAAAAAAGAAACTGAAAAGACAAAAGAAACAAAATAAAAAGAAAAACGCACTACTTTCCTGTAGTTGCGTTTTTTCTATTCTTACATAAAAGTTACTATTAAAATGGCTAATGATAGAACCCCAAAAATTAGGAAAGCCACTTGTCTTTTTCTAGGGGAAAATAAGGCCTGATCAACCTGATTCGTGAGGAAGATTGCTGCTAAAGCACCACCAAGAACCCCACCTAGGTGTCCTACTAAACTAACATTAGGCATGAATACAGTCATGACCAAATTGAGAATAATCAAGGTCAGATAAGTCTTGCCAAAGGCCTTTAAACTATGGTTTCTACTAAAGATTCCAAGAACGACTAAGGCTGCAAAGATCCCAAATAAGGATGTGGACGCGCCTGCGGCAACCACTCCTGGCGTCACTAGCAAGGTTAAGAGATTACCCATAAAACCTGATAATAGGTAAAGTAAGAAGAAATTTTTCGAACCCCAAACTTGCTCAGCTAGTTGACCAACATAGAAAAGGGTCAATCCATTAACAAAAAAATGTTGCCAACCAATATGAACAAAGATTGGTGTAATGAGACGCCAGGCCTGACTAGGCGCAGCTTTCACTACCAAACCAAGCATACCACCAAAGTTAAAAACTGCCTGAGGAGAGCTTGCAACCGACCCATAATAAACTTGCATTGCCAGGAAAACCAGAACTGTGATGGCTAGGAAAAAGAAGGTGACAGGACTTTTCTTAAGGTTGTAGGTCATTTCATCAAGACCTCCTGAACCGCGACATCATGAGTTTCTTCTTGGAACTCAGCCTTTTGACAGTCGTAAATGGTAGAGACAGTTGCTCCTTGAAAGTCTGCTAGGTAACGATCATAATAACCAGCCCCATAGCCAATACGGAAACCTGCCTCGTTAAAAGCAACTCCTGGGACATGAATCAGGTCAATCTGATTTTTAGCTACCTCATCTTCACTTTTGGGTTCCAAAAGTCCAAAGTTCGTCCGCTCCAAATTTTTAGGGTCGTAGGCTACAAAAATCATTTTACCTTTAGGATAAGTTTTGGGAATCACTACCTGCTTGCCATCAGCTAGAGCCTGCTTAATCAGGAGACCTGTTTTGTATTCATGGGGCATTGGCAGATAAGTCGCAATCACCTTAGCACTTTGATAATCCTGACTTGCTCGTAATTCCTCTAGTAGGGCTAAATCTTTTTCAGCTTTTTCTGTTTTATCCAGAGATTTCATCTCTTGAATAATCTGATTTCGAATTTCTTTTTTTAACATAGGCCTATTTTAACACATTTTTTCCTTTTCCTGATGCTTCTAAACTGTATTGAAATTTAAGAAAACAAAAGGTAGAATGGAAAGGTAACTGAATTCACGGAGAAAAACATGCAAAATTTAACCAAAGGAAATCCCCTAACTGTCATTTTAGCTTTTACCATTCCTCTCTTAATTGGGAGTTTTTTTTCAGCTCACATACAACTTTGCCGACAGCATTATCGTTGGACATACTTTAGGGCAGAACGCCTTTGCCAGTGTTGGAGCAACCGGAAGTTTGACCTTTCTGATTATCGGTTTTGCCATGGGGTTGACCTCAGGTTTAACCATTGTCACCTCACAACTCTATGGTGCCCAAGATTTTGAAGGGGTTAAGAAAAGCTTTGTCCATGGCCTCTTTTATTCTATTGTGGTCAGCCTTGTTCTAAGTGTTATCTCCCTCATCTTTCTACGACAACTCCTAGTATTGATGCAAACGCCTGAGCACTTAATCCAAGATGCCTACGATTTCTTACTGGCTATTTTCGGTGGCCTGGTCTTCACCATCCTCTTCAATTACCTTTCCAGTGCCATCCGTAGTTTAGGAAACTCCAAAACACCCCTGGTTGCCCTTATCATTGCCAGCCTTCTCAATATTCTCTTGGAATTTTTCTTTATCCTTTACTTGAAAATGGGCGTTTTAGGAGCAGGTATTGCGACCATCATCGCCCAAGCCTTTTCCGTCCTTTACTTAGCGGTTTATATTCAAAAGTACATCCCTTATTTCCACATCAGTCGTAAAGACTTGCATTTAGATTCCAATCACTTGCGCAACCACGCCCACCTGGGATTTCCCATGGGCTTCCAAGCTAGCATTATCGCCATTGGAGCCATCACCCTCCAAATTACCATTAATAAGTTGGGAACAGATGCTATCGCAGCACAGGCCATCGCTAGCAAAACCGATCAACTGGCAATGCTACCCATGATTAACCTGGGCTTAGCCATCTCAACCTTTACTGCCCAGAATTACGGAGCAAAAGAATATGCTAGAATTCGTCAGGGTCTCAAAGGTTCCCTCTTAATCTGTATTGCATGGTCCATTCTTTTCGCCATCTTGTTAGTCAGCTGTCACCGTTTCTTCTCAGGATTATTTATCGCTGATGCAAATCCTGAAGTCTTCCGATTAGCCCTTATTTATTACATGATTAATGGTGGCTGTTACTGGATTTTGGCCAACCTCTTCATCCTGCGTTCCTTTATTCAAGGATTAGGCTACGGCTTTGTCCCAACCTTAGCAGGTATTATGGAGTTAGTCCTCAGAGCAGGAGTCGCCATCGTCGGACTCATTTATTTCGGCTTCGTTGGAATTGCTTGGGCTAGCCCAGCAGCTTGGATTGGAGCTGTCATCATCTTAATCCCTTCAAGCCTGATCTTACTCAAAAAATTGAACCAACAAGAAAAAATGGAAGCTCAATTAAGAAATCTTTAAGCTAGAACCTCTATAATAAAACTATCCTAAATAACGGTCTCCTAAACCGTTAGGGTAAATAGGTTTTCTTATTTATCCTTTTCATAAATCTCTTTGGTAGCTCCTTTGGAGCTACTTTTTTACAGTAAAAAAAAAAGACCCGCTGGTCTTTTTAATGGAGTCGACTTGCCAAAAATGCAGCAATTTCTTTCGGTGCAAATGCTAGAACTCTTTCATCAGGAGTCATTTGTGGGTGATGGAGGGGAAAAGCTGTCTCTACACCTAACCAAAAGATAACACCAGGAATCTGATGAAGGAGAAAGCCAAAATCTTCACCAGTCATAGCTGGCTGACAATCAATCAATTCTACCCCTTCTCTATCCGTAAAAAAGGTCATCAACTCACCAGCTAAAGTAGGATTATTTTCAACAGGTAAATAACCTCCTTGTTTAAGTCGCAAATCAACTTCCAAATCAAAACTAGCTGCGATTCCTTCAGCGATACTCTTCAAGCGCTTTTGGGTTAGCAGGTTCATCTCTTGTGATAAGGTTCTAATAGTCCCATGCAATTTAGACTCAGCCGCAATCACATTATTCGTTGTTCCCGCATGTAAAGAACCAAAAGTGACAACAGCACCCTCAATTGGGTCAACATTACGAGAAACGATGGTTTGCACCTGCGTAATGAAATAAGCTGCAGCCACAAGAGCATCGTTAGCCTGATTAGGAAAGGCAGCATGCCCGCCTTTACCCTTAAATGTCAAAAAAACCTCACAGGTTCCAGCAAAAAGAGTGCTCCGATTGGTAGCAATCGTACCAACAGGCAAATCAGGACGCACATGACAAGCATAGACTTCATCAATCTGATACTCATCCAAAGCACCATCTTGATACATAAGCATACCTCCCGCCTCGTTTTCCTCAGCGGGTTGAAAAATAAAAAGCAAATTGTTCTTTCGCTCAAGCTTTAGTGCCTCTTCCAAGAGAGCAAGTGCAAGAGTCATATGCATATCATGACCACAAGCATGCATAAAGCCTTTATGGCTACTGGAAAATGGCAAGCCAGTTTCTTCCAAAATCGGCAGACCATCAATATCTGTCCGCCAAGCAATGGTTTTCTCCGGGGCAGAGCCTTTCAAGAAGACTAAAATCCCAGTCCGCCAAGTTTTCACACTGATGCATTCATCCCCTTGGCAGAGCTCCTGAATGCGTTTTAAAAGATAAGCCTGAGTCTTAAATTCCTGCAAGCCGATTTCCGGTATTTGATGAAGGTCTCTTCTAATCTGTACAAGGTCTAACATAACATCTCCTTAATAGAAAATCCCGTGCTAAGCACGGGATTAATCACCGATTTCAAAAATTAGATTAAACGCAAGGCTTCTTCCAAGGCCGTTTTTTGTTGTGTTTGGGCATCAATTTCTTTAATAATACGCGCTGGCACACCACCAACCACAACATTTTCAGGAACATTTTGCGTTACAATTGCCCCTGCAGCAACAACTGAACCATTACCAACATGAACACCTTCAATAACAACAGCGTTGGCACCAATTAAGACGTTATCGCCAATTCTAACAGGTTCCGCACTTGCTGGTTCAATAACACCAGCTAGGACAGCTCCAGCCCCGATGTGACTATTTTTACCAACCGTAGCACGACCCCCAAGGATAGCTCCCATATCGATCATTGTCCCAGAGCCAACTTCAGCACCAATATTGAGGATAGCACCCATCATAATAACGGCATTATCACCAATGCTGACTTGGTCACGAATAATAGCACCCGGTTCAATTCGAGCGTTCAATTCACGTTTGTCCAAAAGTGGAACAGCCGAATTACGAGCATCTTGCTCCACCACATAATCAGCATTTTCTTCTAAGCCAACTAGCAAAGGCGCAATATCTTTCCAGTCACCAAAGAGAACATTGCCCAGCTTAAGTACAGAATTCGGTACCCATTCAGCCAACTGACCTTGATAGGTTACCTTTACAGGTGTTTTTTTCTCTGCATTTCCAATAAATGCAATAATTTCTTGTGCTGACATTTTTTCTACTGTCATAGTGATTCTCCCTTGGACTTTTATCTATTATAACAAATTTTCAGAAAATTGGCTAAGTTTTAGAATTATTTTTTAAGGACAAAAAAAACCCGTTTGGGGGCTTTAAATAAATTAGGAGGGTAAATACTAAATGGTAACGTTACATTTAATTCCAAAAAGAAACAATACTACCTTCACTAATAACTGGTCCTCTATTGCCATCAACATGTAAGGTCCCTGGTAAAGAAGCTTGACTTGAACCATCAAAAGTTATAGTGATGTGACCTAGGTTACTCAAGTTTTTGTTGACAAGATTACCTACAGCAGTTATTGTGAATTCTAAATCATCAATTTTTAAACGTCCGCCACTCATAATATCATCATTAAGATTTTTATTATCAATTGTAAAACAATATTCTGCTAAATCAGCAGGAGCTCCATGTCCGAAAAGAATAAGCATATTTGCACCATTGATCATTTCTTCTGCTTCTGGTCCAACAGCGACAATTTTAGTTTCAAATATTTTTACCATTTATATAACCCCTATTTCTAAATTTTTTCTTTATTGATATAATCCAATACTTGCAATCCAAGCAACAATAACTCTAGGTACCCCATTCAAAAAGCGTGAATAAAGAACTGAAGGTACTCCAACTTCAACTGTTTCAGATTTAGCTTCTGATAAACCCAGAGCTACTGGTATAAAGTCACATCCATTTTGCGTATTGATGGCAAAAAGTGCTGGTAATGCCATTTGTGGAGGAATGGTACCTTTACCAATTTCAACCCCAATCAAAGTTCCAATGATCTGTGAGATAACTGCTCCTGGTCCTAATAATGGAGATAAGAATGGTAACGAACAGATGAAACCAATAATAACTAATCCCCAAATATTTCCAGCTAATGGTACCATCAATTTAGCTAACCAATTCCCAATACCAGAACCTTGAATAAATCCGATTAATAAGGATACAAAAGCCATAAAGGGCAAAATAGTGTTAAGCAAAGTTTGAATAGCTTCACGAGCTGCCTGATTAAAGGTCGCAACCACTTTACCAGCACCCATACCAATACGGGCAATAAAACTAGATTGTGCACGTTGCTCAGTAATTTTCTTGCTTGTATCATAACTTGTTGTTTTAGCTTGGTTCAGGTTATTTTGACTTACCACTACTGAATCATCGGTAGCTTCAATTTGATTAAGGCCAACTGCTGATACATAAATATCTTCCGTAATATATTGCGCAAGAGGCCCACTCTTACCAGTAGGAACTACATTGATTGTTGGGATACCTTTTTTAGGATAAATTCCACAGCGTAATGTTCCTCCACAGTCAACAATTGCTAAAGCAATTTCTTCATCTGGAATTGAAGTTTTGAAGCCATTAACGGCTTCCATGCCAGTCAAAGCTGAGATTTTATCAACGATTTCAGGTTTTTCTCCACCTCCGGTGATATAAATAAATTTATGTTTTTCTTCTGTTGGTGTAATAACGAGAGGTCCACCAAAACCACCACTACCTTTTACAACTTTGATACTTTGATATGTCATCTTCATTCTCACTTTCTGTCTTTTATCAATTAATCTAATGTCTTACTTAATGTAACACCTTGTTGTTTTGAAACGTAAGCTGTAGTAAAATCAGTTACCCAGCCACTGACAAAATTCATAATTAAACCAACTAACATATAACGGATGGCAAGGTCCATTTGGCTAAGTCCAAGTGTTTTTATTCCTGATGCAATTCCCATCCAAACAAAAAGTTCACCTGGATTGATATGTGGAAAGACTCCATTTGATGTATGACAAAATTGCATTTGAGAGGCAACATAACTTGGTTTATAGTACTCCGGCATAAATCGACCCATACTAATGGCCATCGGATTCCCTAGCATAAATGCTGAGATAAATGGAAGAATCATATATCGGCTAACTGGGTTTTTCGCTGAGATTTGAGCTAATTTATTAACTTTATCTTCACCAAGCAGTGCAATAAGGGCATTCATTGCTACTAATAACATTAAGACTACTGGTACAATTCCTGTCATCCAACTGACAAAGGTCTCGCCCCCTAATTGGAAGAGTTTCATAAAGCCTTCAGCAAATTTAGTGATGTATTCCATATTATTTTACTCCTTTAAAATTTATTTTTTTGAATTTTGAATCTTGAAACTAAGTTTTTAACGTGAAAATCAATATCAAAAGCAGACGCATATTTTGTTACTTCTTGGTATGAACCTGCTTCAGTTCTAACAAATAAATCTCTTGCATCTTCAATTGCGATTTGAAGAAGTCTATTTTCTTTGCGAACTAAGGAATTATAAGAGTCTAGATAGTGTATGTCTTGATTAATAAATTGCGGCATTTGCTGGAATTTTGCAGCTACTGTTACACCTTGCATTTTTTGAGCGTCCAAAACTAAACCTTTCTCATCGATCGCTAACATAACAATAGTACCTGATTTGATTTTCCCTGACCTTCTACCAATAGCCACTCTTCCTTTTTTTCTCATAACTGAATAGACCTGATTGAAGTGTTTCAGTTGGCGCAAACCTAAAAGAATTTGAACAAGATATGCAATAATAATAATTATTGCAAAAATAATAACTCTATCCATTAAAATATTCCTTTTTCTTTCGTTAGTTCTATAAAATCTTCTTCGTCGATTACCTTACGGATAGCTTCTTTTAACTCATCATTACTTGCAACACGAAAAATGTCATCATATAACTCAATGAGATCAGCTTCTATTTGACTCTCTACTCGATTCGGGATAGCAACCATGAAGATAAATTCAACCTGATTATCATCCTCTTGATGGACTTTTTCTAAAATACCTAAAAGTAAAATTGTTTTTGTATCTATTTGATTAATGGTATGAGGAAAAGCAATGCGATTACCGAATATTGTTGATTGTTGCTTTTCGCGACTAATGATGCGTTGCTCAAAACCCTCATCAACAAGTTTCTTTTCTGAAAGATAGTTAGTCATTTCTAGAAGATAATCTTGATAATTTTCCTTTGGAGACAATCTAACAAAATGTAATGCTGTTGATACTAAATTCTTTTGATGGTAGAATTGTAATTTTTGCCATTCATTTTGTAACCATTGATCATCAAATAAATTTGTTATTTGAACAACAGGAGATTTTAGTTGTCCAAATTTTAGTGGGATTGTTGTGAAAATAGCAAAATAATGGTCATTTTGTTCAGGACAAAATTGCTCTTCTGAAAATTGTTCAATTTCAATATCTCTACCAAGAACGCTCATTAAGCGCCGGCAAATCATATTTGCTGTTCCTCTTCCAGTTGTACAAACAACCGCAATCTTTTTCGAACCTATTTCTGTTTGTGCTTCTTTATCCCGCATCATCATTTCAAAATATAATGCTAAATAACTCTTTTCTGAAGGCTGAACAGAATAACCAAAAATTTCTGATAAGACTTCTGTTGCCACATTTGCCATTTCAAATGCTAGAGGGTATTTGTTTTTTATCTCTCCATGAAAAATATCGTTAGCTTGAATATGAAATATAAGTCTATTTATTAAAAACTTAAAATGTGTTTCAAGCTCTTGATATAATTGATCTTTCTCAAAATTTACAAGTAATGTTTCTTTAACTCGAGAAATCATCTGAAGATAAATATCATAAAGTTTTTCATCTTTTATACTTTCATATTCCAGTCCATCAATGTACTGGATATTCAAGGGAAAGGCAATAAACTGACGTTCAAAAAAACTTAGCGAGATCTGATAGGTTAGTTCTATGTGATAGACAAGCTCCTCAATAAAAGAAGTCATTTGAACTTCGTGGCTGTAATAAATAATTGGATAATCCACATAATTACCTTTACTTACTCTAGCAATTGTAATAGCTAAGGTTTTTGATAGTAATTCCTGTATTTTATGAGGAAGTTTCAAGTCTTTATAAAGCTTGTCCAAAAATACGATTGTCTCATATTTCAAGGTGTTCCCATCGAAGTAATTAAATACTTGATGAATATAAAGCAACCTTAAATTATGTTCATCTCCATTTATTTCAATGCCATGATTTGGTTTGCCAACAACAGAAACAGAATAATCTTGAGCTATTCTTTTAACAACTTTTAAGTCTTTATTTAAAGTCCCCCTACTAACGCCAACTTCCTCAGCAAGTTCATCGATCGTTAATGAGTTTTTGCAATTTATTAGTTTTTTGATTAAATAGGCAACGCGCTTACTGGACGAATTAAAGTCACTCTGTTTTCTTAAACTACCAGAAAGTACTGTCTCTAATCTTGTATAATCAAAGACTTGCATTTGAAGTTTATTTTGTTTTTGAATGATTCTAATGTCGTCATCTAACAAATCGTTTAATTGGTCGATACTCTTCATCAACGTTTGATTGCTAATATTAAGAGCAGTTTTCAAAGTATCAATGTCCACTTCGTGTTGTGCAACTAAAGGCTCTATTATTTGATACCATCGATTTACTAACGTCACTATTCACTTCCTTATCTATTACTATCCTCTAGTCTTACCACCTGCCACATTTGTTGTAATTCCAGTAATATAGCTTGAACGATCTGAAATATAATAGGCTACCAGATCAGCAACTTCACTGAGTTTTCCACTTCTACCTAATGGTGTTGTACTTGTGGATGAATAGCCTTCTCTAATTTGTTCAACAGTTTTATTTCTAGTATAGCCTAACGCTTCCTCATATGCCAATGTGCGCAAACCTGTCGCTTCCATAATACCAGGTGCAATACCAACGACACGAACCCCATGTTTACCAAGTTCTTTAGCCCAAGAACGCGTGTAGCTATATACAGCAGCCTTTGTTGCCGCATAAGCACTTTGTCCTTCTGAACCTTCCAATCCTGCTTCAGACGCCATGTTAATAATGACACCAGATTGTTTTTCAACTAGAATTCTTCCTACTGATTGACTAACTAAATACAGACCTTTTTGATTAATCATGGTAATTTTTTCAAAAGTTTCATCATCAAGTTCATACTTTCCATGAGGATCCTTAGGATCAATTAGCAAACGAGGAACATTAATACCTGCATTATTAACTAATGCATCAATAGTTCCAAATTGTTCAACAACTTGACTTACCGCAGCCTCAACTTGTTCACGAGACGTTACATCTACCTGAACAAAAAGTAAATTGTCATGTTTTAAGCCATTATCTTGAATGTCAAAATTAGCAACTTTAACATCCAGCTCTAATAGTTCTTCTACGATAGCTTTACCTATCCCAGATGAGGCACCCGTAACGACTACGGTTTTTCCTGATATGTTTAACCAGTCTGTCATAATAACTCTCCTTCAAATTATTTTGCGACTCTATTATAAAACGTTTACAACTAATAATTAAGACAGTCATTTTTCTAGATTTTAAAAATTTACTATACTAATAAAAAAAAAGCCCCGATTGGGGCTTATCTAGTCAACATTATAGGCGTGCGTTTAATTCAGCACCTAGTTCTTCAAATCCCGGTTTACCTAAAAGGGCAAACATGTTTTTCTTGTATGCTTCTACACCTGGTTGGTCAAATGGGTTAACACCATTTAAGTAACCTGATAAAGCAATAGCAATTTCGAAAAAGTAGATTGTGTATCCAAGAGTGAACTCATCTTGGCTAGGAATAGTCAAGTGCGTGTTTGGAACGCCACCATCTGTGTGGGCAAGAAGAACACCGTCAGTGGCTTTTTTGTTTACGAAGTCAACATCTTTTCCTTGTAAGTAACCTAAGCCATCAAGATCGGCTTCTTCAGTAGGAATTGTGATGTTTTGACGTGGTTTATCAACACGGATAACTGTTTCGAAGAGGTTACGGTAGCCTTCTTGAATAAATTGTCCTAATGAGTGTAAGTCTGTTGAGAAGTTAGCTGAAGTTGGATAAATACCTTTTTGATCTTTACCTTCTGACTCACCAGCTAATTGTTTCCACCACTCACTGAAGTATTGAAGAGATGGTTCGTAGTTGGCAAAGACCTCAGTAACATAGCCTTTACGGTAAAGGATGTTACGGATAACAGCATATTGGTAAGCTTCATTTTCAGAAATTTTATCTGAAGTGTAAGTTTGACGAGCTGCGTTTGCACCTTCCATCAATTTAGTGATATCTGCACCAGAAGCAGCAATTGGAAGTAATCCAACTGGTGTTAATACGGTGAAACGACCACCAACGCTGTCTGGAACAACGAAAGTTTCCCAACCATTCGCATCAGCTTCAACTTTAACAGCTCCTTTAGCTTTATCAGTTGTTGCATAAATGCGTTTATTTGCTTCGTCTTTACCATATTTTTTAACAAGTAATTCTTTGAAAACACGGAAAGCAATTGCAGGTTCAGTTGTTGTACCTGATTTTGAAATCACGTTTACTGAGAAATCTTTGTCAGCTACGTAATCTACTAAGTCAGCAAGATAGTTTGATGAAATTGAATTTCCAGCATAAAGAATTTGTGGTGCTTTACGTTCATCAGCTGTTTGTAAATTAACGAATGAATGATTCAAGAAGTCAATTGCTGCTCGGGCACCTAAATATGAACCACCGATACCGATAACGACAAGAACTTGGCTATCAGATTGGATTTTAGCTGCTGCTTTTTGAATACGAGCAAATTCTTCTTTATCGTAATCTTCAGGAAGGTTCAACCAACCAGTCATTTCAGCACCTGGGCCAGTACCTTGACGTAAAGCTGCGTCAGCTGCGGAAACATGCATTTGCATGTAGTCCAATTCATGCGGTGCAACGAATTGTCCTAGTACTTTTGAATAATCAAATTTAATATGTGACATAATGTACCCCTTATAATTTTTGCGTTCACTACTATATTAACTCTTTGTCTCTTTTTTTTCAATCATTTTGAAGATATTTTCACAATATCTGAAAGTTATTTTCTTTTCAAGAAAATCATTGAAAATTTACCATTTTTCGACAAAAAAATAGAGCACACACCTGAAATCGCTTAGGGCTGCTGGATTCCTCCCCTGACCCACTTCACGCACAAGTGTTGCTCCAGTTATTATTCTACCATAAAATCATAAATTTGCAAGGTTCTGACTAGCTTCCTCTTTAGCCAGTTTTTTTGCTTCCTTCTTTTGCAAGCGTCCCTGACGGAAAAAATCTTGCATAATTTGAGCACATTCAGCTTCTAAAATCCCAGTTTCCAGGTCAACCCGATGATTAAGACGTTCATCTGTCAGAATCTGATAGAGACTTCCCGCTCCACCAAATTTTTGATTAGCAGCTCCAAAGATGACCTGAGGTATTCTAGCTAAACCAATAGCGCCACTACACATGACACAAGGTTCAATGGTCACAAATAAAGTGCTATCCAGAAGACGCCAGTTCCCGACAGAGGCGTTAGCCTCATTGATAGCCATGATTTCCGCATGCATAATGGCTTGATTAAGCTCCTCACGCGCATTATGGCCACGACCAATAATTTCCTTATCCTTGACAATAACACAGCCAATTGGAATCTCCGCCTTAGCTAAAGATTTTTCTGCCTCCAACAAGGCCTGCCTCATAAAGTATTCTTTTTCTTCCTGACTAAATTTCATTACTCCAAACTTCCTAAGTCCCAAGATAGCTGAGGAAAGGCTAATTCAACAGGAATTTGACCTGCATACTTTTGGGTTTCTTCTTTTAAAATTTCCAAATGACGTTTTGGGTCAATCCCTTGCGGAGGGACAGGGGGCATGTGGGTTAGAACAAGTTTCTTAACTCCAGCAGCCTGAGCCATTAGCCCTGCTTCTTTAGAGGTTAAATGGGCAAAATGATTTTCATTACCCTCATAAAGATAGACGTCTGCTAAAAAGAGATCCGCATCTTGCGCAAAAGTGGTCATATCCTCGAAATATCCCGTATCGGCAGTAAAGACAAGGACTTGACCAGTCTTTCTCTCAACAATTCGAAAAGCGTAACAAATAACCGGATGAACTGTTTTGATAAAAGCAATATCAAAGGGACCAATTGATTGAGACCCATGGACATCGTAGGCAACACCAACTGAGACATCTGGTAAACTTAATTTAGCAAATTCTTCCTTATCCTCATCATGAGCATAAATAGGTAAAACTTTAGCCTCACATAAATACTTTGGATAGAGTTGGCGGTAATGGCGTAAAACACCTAAATCAGCAACATGGTCAGGGTGATAATGACTAATTAAAACCGCATCTAAGTCCAAGGGATTGATGATTTTTTCCAATTCATTTAGGGCACGACTGCCACAATCCATTAACAATTGAAAACCATCATGACCTGTTAAGAGATAGGAGGTTGTTCCCTGATTTTGAAAAGGGTAACCACCCCAAGAACCTAAAGTTGTTATTTTCATATGCCTTTACCTACTTTCTTCCTTTCTAATATTATATCAAAAATCAGACATACTGGCTTTTTAGGAAAATAAGAACAAGCCTTCCAAGGAAGACTTGTTCCAAAAAGACGGTGTCTTTTTACTCACTATTTAGCATTAATGTAAGATTCACGCAACTTATAAGCAATTATAGTTGCAAGACCTGCTTTAATGGTATCACCTGGGATAAAGACCAAATTAGAGACTAAAGCAGCTCCAAGTGGCATACCTGTGTGGATGGACATCCAGGTAGCACCAATTAAGTCTACTAAGAGAACACCAGCCAACCAAATCAAAGCAAAGAGGATGACTTTGTTTTGCGACTGAAGGGCTTTATACAAGCCTGCAAAAACGAAAGGTACTAATAACCAGGCAAAAACATAACCTGCTGTTGGGCCCATAAAAACCGGTAAGGTTGTCGCTTTGCCTGAGAATACTGGAACAATAAAGCCAATCAGCATAAAGAGCAGAACAGAAAGACTCCCTCGTCTTCCACCAAGAATTAGAGCTGCCAACATAATCCCCATATTTTGGAGAACAATTGGGACCGGAATAAAACCCAAGGGAATGGCTGGGATAAAGCCTAAAATAATGATAAGTGTTGTCATCATGGCCATATAGGCTAGATCTTTGGTTTTAAACATGGTTACTCCTTTTTAAAATAGATATCTTTGTGAAGAGCACATTTAGGATTAAAGGCTTTTTGACAATAGGGACAAAATCCTTTCTGATAAGAAGCCAGGTTAAGCTGATTCTTACAGGCGCCACAGACTACTGGATAAACTTCTTCTTTACCGCTGGGCTCAAAGGGATGGTCTTCTAGTGAGTCGTGGCACTGATAACAGGCATAATATTTTTGACAGGCTTGGCATTTTAAAGTAGCAATATCCAAGTCACTATGATAATGTCGGCAACGTGATTCCTGATCTAAGTCAATTCCAAAATATTCCATATGAACTCTTTTCTGTAGCTTAGTTTAAGCTAATTCCAAAAACTTGTCAACCTCATTTTTGTTACTGGGTAACAAAAAGACAATTAAAAAACAGAGATCAACTCTGTTTTTAGAAATTACGGCTTGAAGTCTTGTAACCATAACGTTCAAGAAAATCTTCACGGAATTCCAAGAGGTTGTCATCCATAATAGCCTGACGTACTTTTTTCATAAGGTTTACCAAGAAGTAAAGGTTATGATAACTTGTTAAACGGATACCAAAGGTTTCATCAGCTTTCAATAAATGACGAATGTAGGCTCTGGTGTAGTTTTGACAAGTGTAGCAATCACAGTCGTGGTCAAGTGACGTAAAGTCTTCCGCAAACTTAGCATTTTTAACCACTAAACGGCCTTCGCTAGTCATACAAGTTCCATTACGAGCAATTCGAGTTGGAAGAACACAGTCAAACATATCAATTCCACGGATAACACCGTCAATTAAACTATCTGGTGCCCCAACTCCCATCAAGTAACGGGGTTTGTTTTCTGGTAATAAAGGTGTGGTAAAATCCAGGACAGCATTCATTTCTTCGTGAGTTTCGCCTACGGCCAGACCACCAACGGAATAACCTGCAAAGTCCATACCTACGAGATCTGCTGCTGATTGGCGACGTAAGTCTTCAAAACCAGCACCCTGAACGATACCAAAGAGTCCTTGGTCATGTGGACGTCGGTGAGCATTAAGTCCACGCTCAGCCCAACGACTTGTCCGTTCAATAGAATTTTTGACATAGTCATAGGGTTGATAGAATTGTGGACATTCATCAAAACTCATCATGATATCTGAACCAAGATTATTTTGAATAGAGATAGCCTTCTCAGGTGATAGGAACATTTTTGAACCGTTCAGATGATTTTTAAATGTCACCCCTTCTTCGGTGATGTTCCTTGAGTCTGCTAGAGAATAAACTTGGAAACCACCTGAATCGGTTAATATCGGTTGATCCCAGTTCATAAACTTGTGAAGGCCACCTGCTCTAGCTATCAATTCATCACCTGGACGTAACCAAAGATGATAAGTGTTAGATAGAATAATCCCAGAACCTATAGATTTGAGTTCTTCTGGAGATTGGGTTTTTACCGTCGCTTGTGTTCCGACTGGCATAAACATAGGTGTTGGAAAGGTCCCATGGGGTGTAATAATCTCTCCCAGACGAGCACCTGTGTACTTTTCTTTTTTGATGAGACGGTATTTAATAGGATGATCAGTCATTTTTTCCTCGCTTTCAAGAATAACAGTCTTGCGCTTTATTTGGCTAATATGAGCAAGTTACCTTGCTCTTTTTGCTTTCTTATTCTAACAGATTTTTGAGGATTTGTCATGGCAAATCACTAGCGTATAAGTATGAAAAGATTGAAGCCTTATGCTATAATAAAGACTAGACAAAAGGAGCCCCAATGAAATCATCAGACTTTAAAAAACAGGCAAAAAGCCTACTAAAAAACTTGCCTGGCAAACAACAACTTTTTTTTATTCCCATTATCTTTATCATTGCACTTATCGCTGTTCAAATCCACCAAAATGCCATAATTGATTCAGGAGTCCAAACATCTGTTTTTGCCGATTTATTCCCAACTTTACTCAATATTTTAGCTAGTTTCTTTGGGCTATCAGCCACTTTTACCATGCTAAAAGTCATCCAAAATAAACAAAGAGAAGTGTCTTTCAATGACTTACCTCTTTCGTTTTCATCAAATCTATTTTGGAAAATTATCATTGTCGGTTTTATTAAATGGCTGTTACTAATCGTTTGGTCCCTCCTCTTCTTACTAGGGCTAGCTCTAGTAGTTTTAGGTATCTATATGAGGCAAAGTAATGGCTGGAGTACAGCTTTATGGGTACTCATCTCCGGAATCCTTATCGGTCTTATTGGTAGCACAATCTCTATCAACCGTCAATACGCCTATTCCAAAGTCAACCCTATTCTCTTTGAATTAGTTGAGAGCGGACAATACATTGGACCTGCTGACGTTATCGACCGTAGTGTTGCTTTAACCAAAGGTTATAAGTGGAAAAATTTCCTCCTTCACCTTACCTTTTTTGGCTGGCTACTCCTTTCCATCTTATCTTTTGGAATCCTATTTGTATATGTTTATCCCTATTTGATAACCAGCGAGCTTTATTTCTATGAACACTTAAAAATGCTGAAAGCAGAGACCCGTTCAAACTAAGATATATGAAAACACATAAAATAGCCACCTCTTCTGAGATGGCTATTTTTGTTAGACTAATAGAGTCGTTTACTTTTCTTTTGGCATTCTGGACAGATTCCATAGGCAATAATCGGAATACGAGTAATCCGATAGCCCGTTTGTACATAAGCCTCTTTTGCCACATCCATAACATCAACATCCATAAAGTCAGCAATTTTACCACAGTCTTCACAGACAACATTGACGTGTTGGTGACCCATAAAGTCATAATAGGTCGTTGAATCATTGGAAATTTTAATTTCTGAAACAAAACCTTCGTCTACAAGTACTTTTAAATTATTGTAGACTGTCGCTAAACTCATATTGGGAAAATCATCTTTCAAGTCCCGATAAATTTTGTCAGCACTTGGATGTTCTTGCGACAAGACCATATATGAAATAATAGCTTTACGGGTTTCCGTAATTCTAATATGTTTTTCACGTAGATGCTCTAAAACATTTTCAAAGGCATCTAAAGCTTGTTGGTTATGTGAATGAACATCCATAAACAATCTCCTTATTTTTCTAGCGGGTATTTATATTCTCATTATAACATGAAGTTACGGTAATCAATTTTTAGGCAACGATTCATGACAATAGCTTTTTTTCCGGCTGCTCTTAAAATAGCTTCTGCTTCCTGGTTTTCCAAGCCCAGTTGTGCCCAAAAAACTTTGGCGTCTGTTTCTAAAAATTCTTTAGCAACTTGCGGAAGAAACTCACTGCGTCTGAAGACGTCAACAATATCAACCGCTACTGGAATATCTTTTAAGCTAGCATAGACTCTTTCACCTAAGATTTCTTGTCCAACTAATTTGGGATTGACTGGAATAATCTGATATCCCATAGCCTGCATAAATTTAGCTACCCCATAGGCTGCTGTCTCTGTCCGATCTGACAAACCAACTACGGCAATTGTATTAGTTTCTTGCAGATAAGTTTTTATAGTTTCATCAGAAGGGTTTTGAAAATGATAGGTCATTTGTGCTCCTCTTTTTCTACGAGCTTAGATAAATCCAAACAAAACAGATTAGGATAAAAACTAGGGCAATCAAAAGCATTAGAACGTCTAGTTTCAAGATTTGTCATAGTAACCATTCATAGCCATTCATTGTCGTGCAAAAACCTTCTTTTTCATCCCATTATAACACAAGTTAGAAAAATGAGAAATATATTCTAAAAGGTTACTTGGCTTCGTACCATGACTGTCCAGAATTTTCGTCAGCCCGTAGTGGAACCGCTAATTCTACCGCGCTTTCCATGGTCTCTTTGACCAATTGTTTGACAGCGTCTAGCTCATCCTTAGGAACTTCTAAGACAATTTCATCGTGTACTTGTAGTAACATTTGAGCTTTAAAGGCACCATTCTCCAATGCCTTATCTAAATTAATCATGGCGATTTTGAGAATATCGGCTGCGCTTCCTTGAATTGGCGAGTTAATGGCTGTCCGCTCCGCAAAGGATCTGACGTTGAAATTGCGAGAGTTGATATCCGGTAATTCACGACGGCGTTTAAAGAGGGTTTCCACATAGCCCTTATCTTTGGCTTCGCGTACTACAGAATCCATGTAGTTTTTGATACCAGGGTAACGTTCAAAGTAGGTATCAATATAATCACGCGCCTGTTTACGACTAATACCCAAGTTGTTAGACAAGCCAAAATCTGAAATACCATAGACGATTCCAAAGTTAACGGCCTTAGCATTACGACGGTCATTAGCAGTTACATCTTCTTCCTTGTCGATACCAAAGACACGCATAGCAGTTGACGTATGGATGTCCGCATTTTCATTGAAGGCAGTAATTAAGTGGTCATCACCTGATATATGAGCCAAGACCCTTAATTCAATCTGTGAATAGTCTGAACTTAAGAGTAGAGAATCTGGTGCTGATGCTGTGAAAGCCTTACGAATCAAGCGTCCCTGCTCCATCCGGATTGGGATATTTTGCAAGTTAGGGTCAATACTAGACAGACGACCCGTTTGGGTTAAATCTTGAACATAACGGGTATGGATCTTACCGTCTTCCATAATGTAGTCTTGTAGACCAATTAAATAAGTCGATTGTAATTTTGTGATTTGACGATAGTCCAAAATTTTAGCAACAACAGGTGCAATTGGGGCCAAGCGTTCCAAAACATCAACAGCAGTTGAATAGCCTGTTTTGGTTTTCTTAGTCATTTCAAGAGGTAGTTGCATTTTCTCAAAGAGAATGACACCCAATTGTTTTGGTGAGTTAATATTGAATTCTTCACCCGCAAGCTCATAAATTTCTTTCGTCAAGGTTTCAATAATTTTCTTATTTTGCTCAGCCATCTCAACTAAGGTTTCTTTATTAACCTTAATCCCTCGGATTTCCATCTTAGCAAGCACATTGGCTAGAGGTAACTCAATGTTTTGGTAGAGGTCTTCTTGTTCATTAATAGCCAGTTTTTCTAACATGACTGGTTGACTTTCCACCAAGACAGCTACTTTACGGGCTAAGTGCGCAAAAAGAAGCTCTTTTTCTGGGAAGCCACGTTTAACCCCTTTACCATAAACCAGATCATCAGCTTCTAAAGGAATAGAGGTATGTTGACGAGCGATGGTTGATAGTTGGTTATCATCAACATTGGACAAGAGATAGTTGGCCAAACGGGCGTCATAAGCCACCTGCTCTAGGTCAATGTCCATATGACTTAGAAGGACCTTGACACGTTTAAAGTCGTAGGTTGCCATTGGTTTTTCCAAGACTTTTTTAAATAAGGGCTGGCGCAGCAAATCAGGGTTTTGACTCACATAAATGGCGTCTTTATTCCCCCAAGCAAAGCTCGAAATGGCTTGGCGGTGATAATTATCATTTAAAATTTCAAAATAGAAAAGGTCTTGGTCAGAGAACATGTCTTCTGTTACCTGATCAGTCACTTCCTGGTAGCTGATTTCAGCAACCGGTTCACTTGGCATTTGCCCTGTCAATGCTTCACGGAATTGATTGAATTCCATTTCTTCATAGAATTTCGCAAGACTTTCAATTTGTGGTCCATGGTAAACCAAGTCTTCTAAGCCAATGGTGATTGGCGCCTGAGTATTGATGGTTGCCAAAGTCTTAGACAGAAAGGCTTTTTCCTTATCATTAATCAAGTTTTCTTTCATTTTTGAAGCCTTGAAGCTATCAATATTGTCATAAATACCTTCTAGTGTTCCAAATTCATGCAGTAACTTGAGACCTGTTTTTTCACCAATTTTGGTAACCCCTGGAATATTATCTGATTTATCTCCCATTAAGGCTTTGAGGTCAATAAATTGATCAGGCGTCAGACCCATTTTTTCCATCAGGTAGGCCGGAGTGAATTCTTCAAATTCCGCCACTCCCTTTTTAGAAATCTCGACCACGGTATTCTCGTCAGTCAATTGAATCAAGTCCTTATCACCACTAACAATGGTCACATCGAAAGGCACTTCTGTCCGCTCAGCCATTTTATCAAGAGTCCCAATAATATCATCAGCTTCATAATTCGCTAAGTCATAGAAAGGCACCCCGAGAGCTGTCAGCATTTCACGGATATAAGGAAATTGCTCGCGGAATTCATCCGGAGTCTTAGCACGTCCAGCCTTGTAGTCGGCGTACATATCGGTCCGGAAAGTAGTTTTGCCCGCATCAAATGCCACCAGAATATGAGTCGGTTGGACCCGCTTCATCATATGGTCCAACATCAAGTGGAAGCCATAAATCGCATTGGTGTGTAGGCCTGACTGATTCCGGAAACGATCAATTTGATTGTACAGAGCGAAAAAGGCACGAAAGGCTACTGATGAGCCGTCAATTAATAATAATTTATTCTTGTTTTCCATAGCCTTATTATAACACAAGCCTTCTGGTTTCGACGTTTTTAAGCCATCGACAAAAAAGAGCCAAAGACAATTGTCATGGCTCTAAACATTTTAGGAGCTTATTTAGTATCGGTCCATTTCTTAACCTTATCTTTGTTGGCTTTAATCCATTTCTTAGCAGCATCTTCTGGTTTCATTCCATTATTCATGTCTAACATAACAGATTCCATATCTTCTGTTGTCCAGTAGAAATTGTCAACAATCTTATAAAGTTCTGGCATGTCTTTTTTCAAGCCCAAACGAGCAAGTGTTTGAATATTTTCTTCACCTCCAAGGGTTTTCTTAGGGTCTTTCAAATATTTCAAATCATATTTTGAGAACATCCAGTGTGGCGACCAACCGGTCACAATAATTTCTTCTTTATTCTTATAAGCTTGGTCTAAAGAGGTCGTCATAGCCCCTGTTGATGAAAGGACTAGTTCCCAATCAGACAAGTTTGGATAAGCTTTAATGGTTTTTTGTGTAGCAGTGGTAATCCCTGCACCCGGCTCAATACCAGTAATCTTTTTCTTAGCTTGATCTGATAAATCCTCAATACTATTAACATCTTTCATGTATTTAGGAACAACAAGACCTAATTTAGTCCCTTTCAAGTTAGGACCTAAATCATCAACCTGATCCTTGTATTTCTTCATGTGTTCCGCTTGCGTTACAGGTAACCATGGACTTACTGTAAAGTCAGCATTCCCGTTGGCAACTGTCTGCCACATAACGGCATTATCAAGTGGGGTCATCTCAACACGGTAGCCTTCCTGTTTTAGAACTTCCGCGATGACGTTGGTTGAAGCAATTTCAGAATCCCATTGCATATAGGCAATTTTGACTTTTTCACCCTTTTCACCAGAACCCCCAGCCATTGTTGTGAAAGAATGGCCAAGCGCTGCAAGAATAAAGAGCGCTAAGACAGCTAAACCAACCACTTTATTGGTCTTACCGGCTGCCGCTTTGTCTTCCTGCTTACTGTTGATACTTTGCGTTGTTCGGTCTAAAATAATGGCTAAAATAACCAAGGCTAAACCAGAAACAAAACCAGTACCGATATCAGCATGTTGTAAGGCTGACAAGACTTCGCGTCCAAGACCAGGCGCCCCAATCATCGAACCGGTAACCACCATTGAAAGGGCAAGCATCATGGTCTGGTTAATACCAGCCATAATAGTATTTTTAGCTAATGGTAACTCTACTTTTAAGAGCTTTTGTTGTGGCGTTGAACCGAAAGCGTCCGACGCTTCGACTAATTCTGTCGAAATGTTTCGAATTCCTAAATTGGTAAAACGAACCGTTGGGGGTAGGGCAAAGATAACAGATGCGAAGACCCCGGGAACCATCCCGATACCAAAGAAGGCAACAGCCGGAATCAGGTAGACGAAGGCCGGCATGGTTTGCATGAAGTCCAAAACGGGATTTATGATATTACGAACCATTGTACTTTTAGCCATCCAAATACCAAGAGGAACCCCGATAATAATGGAAATCAAACTAGCCACTAATACCAAGGTAAAGGTATTAATCAAATGTTCCCAGAGGCCCTGATTATAGATAAAGAGCAGCCCTAAGAAAGTAAAGATTGGGAGTGGCCACTTTTTCTTAGAGATGAAAAAGACTGCCACTGTGACTAAAAGAATAAATAACAATGGTGGGATAAAGAGGAGAACACTGGTCATCCAATCCATTAAGAAGCTACCAATGCTTTGCAGGATATCAAATAATCCAGAGAAGGTTTTGGTTAGCCATTCAGTAAATGATTCTACCAGCTTGGCTACTGGTAATTTTGTTTCTAATATCTTATTCAAATTACTATCTCCTTCTACTCATTCTGCTCAGCCATTGCCGCTTGCGGCTCTAAAGAAAGAGCTGCCATTTCTTCAGCTTCTGGCTCTTTAATATCAGTAATGACGGTCTCTTCTTCCTCTTCAGGCAGGTTTGCCAAGGCCTCAATGACACGGCCACGGATAATAACACCTAGTAAACGGTTGTCTTCATCAGTTACCGCAATTGGAGCTGATGAATCGTAAATGAGTGGCATGATGTCTGTAATGGTTGTATCCTTGCTGACTGTTCGTACCTCACGGTCGATAACTTCGTCCAAAGGAACTCCACGTTTCCGTGCATCAATGGCCGCATCAGCGGTCAGTGTTCCAACCAATTGACGACGACGGTTTGTTGCCATCAGCATGGATACTTCTTCCGTGTGCATTCTGTTAAGGGCAACTTGCGGTCCGTCAATTCCAACAGTGGTTGTGAATGGCTTAATCATGATATTTTGAGCCGTTAAGACTTTTGACCGGTCGACATCTTCAACGAATTCACGAACGAAATCATTGGCAGGTTTGGTTAGAATTTCTTCACCAGTGCCAATTTGCATGATTTGCCCATCTTTCATCAAAGCGATACGGTCACCAATCCGAAGGGCTTCGTTTAAGTCGTGACTGATGAAAATAATGGTTTGACCAGTTGATTCTTGAAGGTCAATTAATTCATCCTGCATATCACGACGGATGAGAGGGTCGAGGGCTGAGAAAGCCTCGTCCATCAAGAGGATCTTAGGGCCATTGGCTAGGGCTCTGGCTAGACCAACACGCTGTTGCATCCCACCGGATAATTGGTTAGGGTATTGATCTTTAAAATTTAAGAGACCTGCGTTATCAAGAGCCTTTTCTGCACGCTCTTGACGCTCAGCTTTGGGAATACCCCTTAATTCTAATCCAAACTCAGTATTCTCCAAAATGGTCTTATGGGGAAAAAGAGCAAAGCTCTGGAAGACCATATTAATATCATGGCGACGAACTTCGCGGAGATTATCCGCATTCATCTTAGAAATATCTTTTCCATCAAGTTCAATCGTTCCGGCTGTCGGTTCAATCAAGCGATTAATCATCCGGACCAAAGTTGATTTCCCACTTCCGGAGAGCCCCATGATAACGAAGATCTCGCCTTCCTTAACATCAAAACTGGCATCATAAACACCTACGGTTGACCCTGTTTTTTTGAAAATTTCTGATTTATCTTTTCCTTGTTTAATCATTTCCAAAGCAACTTTTTGTTTCTTTCCAAAGACTTTTGTTAAATGATTGACTTTTAAAATAGTTTTCATCTTACTCCTCGCTTACACTAGCATTTCACCCTGTTTGGTATAAAAAAAGGAACGGAAGTTCCTCAATCAGTTATAAAAATATAAAAAATGCTTTATTTGATAACAGAACACTATAATAATATCACGTGTGGTCACTTGTGTCAACTTTTTAGAACGAAAAAATCTTTCGAAAAAGCTCATTTGACGCCATTTTGATTTTTATGAAAGCGCTACTTAACCATTAATATAAGTGCATTAAGCCATAGTGACCACATTAAAAAAGGATGTGAAATTATCTTTCGCATCCTTGAAAATTTAGTCTTTACATCTATAGACTTGAATATGACTTGGCAAGACTGAAACATGTACTGGAAGGTTATCCCCAGGATCTCCATCAACATTTGTCTGCAAACTTGCATTCTTGACCGTTATGGTAGCCTCTTTGATTTTTCGGTAAGCCAACAAGTCATCATTAGGACTTTCTTTGGAGAATAGCCCAGGCAATGCTTTAAGGGTATCAGTGACAGACTGATCTTTTGTATAGACCAAGTGTAGGAAGCCGTCGTCAACCTTCGCTTCAGGAGTAAAACGATCCATACCCCCTATAGAATTAGTTAAACCTACTAGTACTAGAGAGCCTTTTACGACTTCTCGATCTTCTGATGTAATTATATCAAACTCATAGGTTTGATTACCAAGAATTTCTTTCATCCCAGACAAGACATAGGCCATGGGACCTAAGAGAGTCTTTTCTTTATCGTCAACATTATTAATCGAAGCGGGAATATTACCAATAGCAACAATATTAGTGAAATAGGACTGATTAACCTTACCAATATCCAAAGCCTGAGTTTGATCTAGTTGTAATTGATCAATAGCCTCTTTAGGATCCAAAGGAATCCCTAAAGCTCTCGCCAAATCGTTGACAGTACCAAGTGGGAAAAAACCAAACTTAGGTCGATAGCCTTGTTCTGCAATGCCACTAATTCCCTCATTAACCGTCCCGTCACCACCCATAACAAAGAGACTATCGTAATGATCGTCCGCTGCTTCTCTGGCAAATTTCTTAGCATCACCAATAGCTTCTGTGTAGCGTCTCTCAACATGTTCAAAGGAAGTCGCCAACTTTTCAACAGCTGCCTTCCCAAAGCTTTCAGCTTGCTCTCCGCCAGATGCGGGATTAATCACTAACATAACCTTTTTCATAGAGTTCTCACTTCCTTGACTTATTTTCTTACATTTTAACACAAAGCTCTAAAAGAGGGGGAATTCAACTATAACTATGAAAGAGTTTACAGGTAATTTACCCATACTTTTTGCTTCAATAATCAGGTTCCATAAGACAATTTCCAGCTGTAACAATAAAAGAGAAGGCAAAAGAAACTTTGCCTTCACCTTGAGTATTCCATTTTTAGGAGTTAATGACTGATTTTATAATAAAGCTTTGAATTGAATATTAGAATCTTCCAAGAAATAATCATCAAATCCACGAGGATGGTGGTATTCAATCTTGTCTTTATCAAGCGGATAAGTGTATTTTCCGCCTACTTCCCAAATGAAAGGATGAAATTGGTAATCTAGTCTTTCTTTACGCATCTTCCAAAGTTCAATAATTTCACTTGTTGACGCCATAAAGTTAGACCAAATATCATAGTGGACAGGAATAATAACTTTGGCACGGAGATTTTCTGCCATTCTTAAAAGGTCCACTGAAGTCATTTTATCTTGGATACCAACTGGGTTTTCACCGTAATTATTAAGAGCAACGTCAATTGAGAAGTCACGACCATGTTTGGCAAAATAATTTGAGAAGTGCGAATCTGCACCATGGTAAATGGTACCACCAGGTGTTTCAAAAACATAGTTAACAGCCTTGCGAGCCATTTCGTCATCCGTAACCGCCAAACCAGCTAATTCGCCATCTTGTGCATCAGCACCTTCAACGGGTAAAGTGACTAAGCAAGTGCGGTCGAAGGATTCCACTGCAGTTACTTTCATATCTTTCAATTCGATACTATCACCTGGTTTAACAATGATAATACGTTCCTCAGGAACACCCCATTTTTTCCAAATTTCACCACATTCATAAGGTCCAACCAGTTTGACATGTTCCAATTTAGAATTATTAATAATGGCTGCTGCCGTATTGATGTCAATATGATCACTATGGAAGTGAGAAACAAAATAATAATCTAACTCATTGATAGCAAAAGGATCAATAACCATCGGTTGCACGCGCAAATTAGGTTGTAACTTACGAACACCTGCCATATTAGCCATTTGGTGTCCCCGAACCATATCTTTTACTTTTTTTGTAGACTTCCCACGGCTAGACCAAAGGTCCATAACAATATTTGCACCTGCAGGAGTTTTTATCCAAATACCACAGTTGCCTAACCACCACATGGAAACATTGTTTTCCGGAACGATTTCTTCTTCAATTTCTTCATTGAGCCAAGTTCCCCATTCTGGAAAAGTACTCAATATCCATGACTCACGTGTAATGTCATTAATTTTTGTCATTAACAATTTCCTCCGATAGATTGATTTCTTTATCTTAAGTATAGTACGGTAGAGGACAGTAAAAAAGACCAAGTGTCACACATGCTTGTGTTCAAAAGTGGACACATTGGCTATCAAAGACACTAAAAATCCCCAACAGTTATTCTCGCCATGAGAACCGTTGAGGTCTAACTTCTAATGTTTAAGATCATCTAACAATTCTTTATGGAGTAAAGCTTCAATCTCCATCTTAAGATTATACTTATCCCTTTCCTCATCTACATATTGACCGATACACTTAGTTAACTGGCTGGAGAAATAAGATTCCCTGCCCACATTTTGCCGCTTGGACAAGCGGATCAATGACAGGATATGATCATCCCTCAATATAGGATCAACCGTAATGGTCGTAAAAACAGCATCTAACTCCTGGTTGGTCGTAATGATGACATCCACATCCAACAAATCCTTAACACTTTCAAACTGTTCTGTCGTGAAGACAGCTAAAATTTGGTGGCTCTTCAAGTATTGACTACACTGTTGTAGGACGATTTTTTGAATCGCAATGCCGTCATCAGAAACAATTATAAAACGTGTTTCTTGCCTCTTAACCTGACTGTTCCTGAGTTCCCCACCAAGATGAATGGTTAAATAAGCAAGATCGTCCGGGGATAATTGAAGCCCCCATGCTTCTTCTAAGATTGAGGCACAGCATTGCGTTTTTTGGTATAAGTTTTGATACTTATCCTGAATATGCTCAGTCAAAGGATTTATAGAAGAGATCCCGTAGGCCTTACGGTAAATTAAAGCCTTACAGTGCTGGGTTAACTGCTTAATCAATTCATCTTTATGAGTGAATTCTAGATTAAAGCGATCTTCTAGCGCCGTAATAAAATGCCTTAGAGTCGTTCTCATGTCATCATAATCAGGACTCTCAACATGACTATCCTTATCTTTACGAAAAGATAGCATCAACATGGCTACTAAACCAACTTCAATCTCATCTAAATGCAGTTTAAAACGCCTATAAAGCTTATCCGCAAGGTCTTTAGCAATATAGTATTCCTTACGCTTCCAAATTAAGTTAAAGTCCTTTTTTAAGGTCTCAATGACCTGCTGGTCACAAGGCATATTACGATAACTTAAAAGAATAAATGGAAGGATTTGAATCATAAATTGACTATCTTGACTATTGATGCGTTTCCCCAGTTGCATCTGTGAAACCGGTAGGTAATCATTAAGAAATTGCAAGAAATCCTTTGAAAAATAAGTCGTTTCAGCTAGATTTTCAGCTAATTTATGATTAAAAAATTCAATAAAGGTTTGATTGCCTCCACGGTAAATGTCAGATAACATTTTATAGAGGAATTGAATATAACTTAAAGGGTAACATTCAAAATAATAACCTCTGGATTTGGTTGAGTGAAGTTGGATAGAATACTCAAAAGTGACCAAACTTTCTCTTAATTCGTTTAAGTCATTAAGAATGGTATTGCGGGAAACATCATTGATTTGCATTAACTTTTCAATGGTTACCCTCTCAGTTGAAATCGCGATAAAAATGGCTGATAAAATCATCCGCTCATCGCTTTTCATGACATAATTATAGTCAGTAACATCCTTTAATAAAAATTGACAGGCCTTCTTTTGGTCCTTATCTAATAAAATTCCAATTCGAGGTAGCGAAACAATTTGATTAACTGATTCTGGCAAGGCCTCATTAATCTTTTCGAGATGGTAATATACCTTCCGCCGAGATTGATTCAACTCCTTCGAAATTGCCATCACCGTTTGGGGCTTTTCCAAGCTGATCAAGTAAGACAGCAAATCATAACTTTTTTTATCTAGTAATAACATGATCATCCCCCAGTCATTCTTTATGCAAGCGCTTAAAAGCAAATCAAAACACCATTATAGCAAAAAAGGTTTGAAGAGACTAGGTCTCCCCAAACAATTTCTAAATCCACCTTTTAAAATTAGGGCTTTCAATGTACTTGCCCCTTTTGACCATAATAGGCGTTAGGGCCATGTTTACGACTATAATGTTTTTCCATAATATAATTTGGTGCAGATTCAACTTTAGGATTGATTTCCTCGGTAAAACGGTCCATTTTAGCCACTTCTTCCAGAACCACAGAATGGTAAACAGCTTGTTCTGGTGTTTTACCCCAAGAAAAAGGTCCATGATTGCGAACCACAATACCGGGAACAGACATAGGATCTAGTTTGCGTCTAGCAAATTCTTCAATAATAACTGCACCTGTCTCTTTTTCATAGGCTTGTTCTACTTCTTCAGCTGTTAATGACCGAGCACAAGGAATAGGACCATAGAAATAGTCGGCATGTGTGGTTCCATAAAAAGGAATATCACGGCCTGCTTGTGCCCAGCCCACGGCTTCTGTTGAATGTGTATGAACAATACCGCCCACTTCTGGCCAAGCCTTATATAATTGGACATGAGTAGGTAGATCAGATGAGGGGTTTAAGTCGCCCTCAAGGACATTTCCATCCAAATCGGTAACCACCATATTTTCTGGTGTCAACTGATCATAGTCAACACCTGAAGGCTTGATGACAATCATCCCTAAGTCACGACAAACTTCTGAGACATTGCCCCAAGTAAATTTAACCAAGCCATGTTGTGGCAAGGATTGATTGGCCAAACAAACGCGTTGGCGCATTTCTTGTAAATTTTTTGCCATCACCATAACCCCGCTTCTTCAATTAGTGGATAGAGGAAGCCTTGCGCTTCTTGAATAGCCGCTTTGGTTTCCTCTACTGTTTGACAATTTTCAGACCACATCTCAATTAAGAAAGGCCCTTGATAATTGCTTCTTTTAAGAACTGAAAAGACTTGATTCCAGTCAACACAACCTTTGCCAAAAGGCACATCTCTAAATTGCCCCTTAGAACTTTCCGTTACTGCACAAGTATCTTTTAAATGTAAGGCCGCTATTGAGCGATGGCCATTATAGAATTCACTCCACAAATCATTATGCCAAGCAGAGACATTGCCAGTATCTGGATAGACAAAAAGGTATGGGGAGTCAATTTCTTTCTCAACAGCAAGGTACTTTTCAATGGAATTGATAAAAGGGTCATCCATTATCTCAATGGCTAACATGACCTGAGCTTGTTCTGCCCAGTCGCAAGCTTGACGGAGATTTTTAATAAAACGAGCTCTAGTTGCAGCTGATTTTTCTTCGTAATAAACATCATAGCCTGCTAATTGAATAACCCGAACACCTAAATCGACTGCCAATTGAATACATTTTTGCATCAATTCTAAGGATTTAGCTTCAATTTCCGCATCAGCTGAACCGAGTGGATAACGACGATGTCCTGAGAAACAAATACTAGGAATACGAACGTTTGTTTCATAAATAGCTCTCACAAGATCTAGCCGTTGCTCTTTGGTCCATTCCAAGCGTTCTAAGCGCGCATCACTTTCATCAATAGACATTTCAAGAAAATCAAACCCTAGATCCTTGGCAAAGCGTAAACGTTGCTCCCAAGTCATGTCTTTAGGCGTCGCCTTTTCATAGATTCCAATAGGTCGCTTCATGGCTTACCCCCAAATACGTTTAATTTCGTCTTTAAAGGCACGCGCTGCAAGGGCTGGATTTTCAGCTTCAGTAATCCCTCGGCCTGCAATAAAGGTAAAGACATCAAGACCTTTGAAAAGTTTCAAAGTATCCACATCAAGACCGCCTGTAACAGAGACACGGAAGCCCATCTCAATTAATTTGGCTACTTTGGTCAAATCTTTTTGACCCCAAGTTTCGCCAGCTAAAAGAGCATCTCGAGACTGATGATAAATAGCTTGAGAAATGCCAGCATCTAGCCATAGTTGTGCTTGTTCGAAAGTCCAATCACCATAAAGTTCAATTTGGATTTCTCCGCGATTACCACGCACTTCTTTGATAGCTTTTAAAGCTGCTTCCATAGTTGGAATAGTTGCACAACAGATACATGTCATCCAGTCCGCACCACAAAGAGCATTGTTTTTAGCAACAGTTCCCCCAGCATCGGCACACTTAGTATCGGCAACAATGATTTTGTCAGGGAATAAACTGCGAAGAACTTCTACTAATTCACTACCGACTTGAAGCAAACAAACAGTACCTGCTTCAATGACGTCAACATCGTTTCCAACGGAAACAGCAGCTTTAATCGCACCTTGCAAATCAGAATGATCCAAGGCAACCTGTAAATTTGGGATATGTTTTGACACTTTTCTTCCTCTTTCTATCTATTCGTTTTTTACTTCATCAATCACTTATTTTATGACTCTAAATCAAAACCTTCCAAATAAGGACTGTCTTTTGACTCTTCCACCATAGCCAAAACTTCTGCTTCTGATTGACAAGCTAAGAGTCGTTTTATGGAATCCTTCATGTCAAAGAGGGCAATAATTTGCGGAATCGCAACTGTGGCATGAATAGCTGAGCTTGTTGCTGCTAAAGCCACTAGAACTTGCACTTCTTTACCATCTGAAAAGGTTACTGGAGATTGTAGTGTAACCAGTGAGAAGGCATCACGGACTACGCCAGCTTCAGGCCGAGCATGGGGCATAGCCATTCCTGGCATCAAGATATAGTAAGGCCCATGTTCCTCAGTAGAGTCAATAATAGCCTGATAGTATTCCTCTGTTACAGCTCCACTTTCAATGAGGGGAGCCACAGACAATTTCACAGCCTCTTGCCAACTTTCTGCTGACAGGCCTAGACGAATTGAATTATTGTCGATAAAAGCTTTTTTTAAGTTCATGTCAAATCCTTTCTTCAGCGTCAGTCAAAAAGTTGCCTATCAAGATCTTACAAAACTTGACTGAGCTTAGCTTTAATTTCTTGATCATCCATAAGGTTATCTAAACCAACCAAATGACCCTTAGTTCTACCATCCAATTCGTGGATCAGATGATTAGAAGCAACGACAATATCGTAACCTGCTGCCAAACTCTTAGCTTCCCCAACTGAGCAAGAAGCCGATTGAATATCCGACACACCGAGTTGGCGCAAAGCATTTTCAACCTTCATTTTAATAACCATAGATGAACCCATGCCATTTCCGCATGCTGTTAAAATTTTAACCATGAGATATTTCCTTTACTTTCTATTTTTGCTCATCGCTGAGCAGTCACATCATTTCTAACACAAAGCACATGTCAGCCCAGAAACGAACTCCATTTGCAGCTGCGCTGACCGATCGAGTGCTTGGAGCTACAAAGCTTTGTAGCCATAATCAATCCCTAAGGGGCGAAGCCATTGTCCCAAAAGGGACTATAGCTCACTAGTTTATTTAAAAGTTTATTTAGGCTGCGCTTCTCCGCGATAATAAGCTTCTTTATCCTTAGCTTTGGCAAATTGCAATTGTGGAATAGCTAGGAAGAAGAGACATACGGCAGCGTAACCAATTACACCAAGATACTTGAAGATGTAGCCAAAGGCTAACCATGGGAATTCAAAGTCGATATTTCCATGGTAACCACCAGCAAGGTCAAGGAGACCAACCGCAACGGCACCTAGAGCGACTTGAATAACACCTGAGATGAATGAAAGGGCTACAGCTGCTTTCCAACCACCACGTTTATCAGCGAAGACCGCGATAGCAGCATTATCGAAGAAGACAGGAACAAAACCAGTGATAATCAAAATTGGATTTTTAAAGATTACTAATAATGTAATAGTCAACAATTGACCAATCAATCCAAAGGCAAATCCTGAAAGGACAGCATTGGAAGAACCAAAACCATAGGATGCCGCAACGTCAACCGCAGGGAATGAACCTGGTAACAGTTTGTTTGAAATCCCTTGGAAGGCATTGGTTAATTCAGAGACGAACATCCGAACCCCTTGCATTAAGATGAAGAGATAAACTGAGAAGGTAAGGGATGTTTGAAGAATATACATGAAAAAAGCTTGTTTAGCAGGAACATAAGCTCCTGGTCCAATCAATTCAACATTAGACATGATTTCTGGGCCAAGGACAGCTAAGATACCACCAAAGAAGACCAACATTAAGGTCGCTGAAGCTACAACTGTATCATGGAAGATACTTAAGAAAGTTGGAAGTTTTAAGTTGTCTAGATTTTCTTCTTTTTTACCAAAGAAAGGTGCAACTTTGTCCACAAACCAAATGGCAAATTGTTGTTGGTGTCCGATAGCGAAGCCACCACCGCCGGTTAGTCGTTGTGTTGCTTCTACCGTCATGTTTGAACTAACAGCCCAATAAAGTCCACAAATGATACCTACAGCCCAAGCACCTAAGGCATTTTGGAACTGAGGAATCAATAGCAGAACAAAGACTGAAATAGTTGCTGCTTGTTGAACCATGATGTGTCCAGTAATGAACAGAGTCCGAATCTTAGTCACTTTACGAAGAGCAACTAAAAGAATGTTGACCCCAAAACCAATCAGCAAGGCTGTAGTAGCAACTGAGATAAAGCCCATGCCTTCTAATTTTGCATTTGCAGCAGCAAGACCAAAGTAAGGGTCAATAACAGCCGCTTTTAATTCAAACTTCTTAGCCAAGGCTACCAGAATTGGTCGGAAAGTATTAACCAAACCACCAGCACCGACGTTTAAAATCAAATAACCAACAGTGGCTTTAATAAAACCGGCAAAAACCTCATGAAAAGGTTTATTGAGCAGTAAATACCCAACCAGTACTAATAAACCAACGAAGAAAGCTGGATTTTGCAAGATATTTTGCGAGAACCAGTTTAGGGGAGCTAGGAAGAATTCCATGACGACTACCTCTTTCCAAAATTAATAAGAATTTTTATAACCCTATTATAGGAATTGAAAGCGTTTTAAAAAAGACCAAGTATCACACAGACTTGTGTTCAAAAATGGACTAGAAAAAAGAGAGAGCAAAAAAATGCACTCCAAAGGAGTGCATTACATCATTACTATTTTTAACTTATCTCGTTAAAGATGAAAGCTAAATCTTTTATTTAACAACAATATTCACTAATTTATTGGGAACAGCAATCACTTTAATCACTTTTTTACCAGCAATTTCAGCTTGTACTTTGTCGTTAGCTAGAGCTGCAGCTTCTAACTGATCTTTTGGTAGATCTTTCGCAACCATGAGTTTGGCTTTAACTTTACCTTTGATTTGGACAACAATTTCCACTTCGTTTTCAACCAGTTTACTGTCATCCCAAACTGGCCATGCCACATGTGCTAGTGATTCTTCACTGCCTGTTACTTGTGACCAAAGTTCTTCACCTAAGTGTGGTGCGAATGGAGCAATTAATTGGATAAAGCCTTTGGCATAGTCAACAAATAGACTTTCCTCTTTATTGGCTGCATTAATGAAAATCATCAATTGAGCGATGGCTGTATTGAATTTCATGGATTCAATTTGTTCAGTAACAGCTTTAACTGTTTCGTGGTAAACCTTGTCCAAGGCTCCGCTATTCTCAGCCACCAAAGCCTTAGTGGTAATGAGACGGTAAACGCGGTCTAGGAACTTACGGCTACCTTCAAGGCCTTCTTCAGACCAAGCGATGGAAGCATCCAAAGGTCCCATGAACATTTCGTAAACACGAAGGGTATCAGCACCATACTGCTCAACCACATCATCCGGATTGATAACGTTTTTTAGGGATTTAGACATCTTAGCTGGAGCTTGTTCTAATGCTTCGCCAGTTTCCATATGGAAATATGAGCCATCACGTTTTTCAACCTTATCGGTCGCCACAAGGGCACCACGGTGATCACGGTAACTAGTTCCCAAAATCATTCCTTGGTTAAAGAGTTTTTGGAATGGCTCTTTAGTTGGCACAACACCCAAATCATAGAGCACTTTATGCCAGAAACGAGCATAAAGTAAATGAAGTACAGCGTGTTCCGCACCACCCACGTAAATATCAACCGGCAACCATTGTTTCAACAATTCTGGATCTGCCAAAGCTTGGTCGTTTTTAGGGTCGATGTAGCGTAAATAGTACCAGCTAGAACCAGCCCATTGTGGCATGGTATTGGTCTCGCGACGACCTTTAACGCCGTCCTCGCGCGTCACTTCTAACCAATCAGTAAGATTAGCCAAAGGCGACTCACCAGTCCCTGAAGGTCGAATATCTTTAGTTACAGGAAGAATTAATGGCAGCTGATCTTCTGGCACAGCCGTTGAGGTACCGTCTTCCCAATGAATAATTGGAATTGGTTCACCCCAATAACGTTGACGTGAGAAGAGCCAGTCGCGGAGGCGGTAAGTGACTTTTTCATTACCCACTTGATTTTCTTCCAACCAAGCAACCATTTTGGCAATAGCTTCTTCCTTATTAAGTCCGTTTAGGAAATCAGAATTCATGTGCAAACCATCTTCAGTATAAGCTGCTTCTTGGACATTGCCGCCTTCTAGAACAGGAATGATATCTAGATTGAATTGCTTCGCAAATTCCCAGTCACGTTCATCATGGGCTGGTACAGCCATGATAGCACCCGTACCATAGCTAGCAAGCACGTAGTCAGCAATCCAAATTGGCATTTCTCGTCCGTTGACAGGGTTAATGGCGTAACTACCAGTCCAAACACCTGTTTTTTCTTTAGCCAAATCGGTACGGGCTAAATCTGATTTCAGACTTGCTTGACGTTTGTATTCTGCCACGGCTTCAGCTTGTTGAGCTGAAGTGATGGCATCAACAAGCGCATGCTCTGGTGCCAAGACGGCATAAGTAGCCCCAAACAAGGTATCAGGACGAGTAGTAAAGACAGTAAAATTTTCCTCTGAATCTTTAACCGTAAATGTCACGTTAGCACCGACTGATTTGCCGATCCAGTTTCTTTGCATGTCCTTGATGGACTCAGGCCAATCCACTTCTTCAAGGTCTTCAAGAAGGCGTTCAGCATAGGCTGTGATTTTAAGCATCCATTGACGCATTGGTTTACGGACAACTGGATAGCCGCCACGTTCAGAAGTGCCATCAGGTAAAACTTCTTCATTGGCAATGGCTGTTCCAAGTTCTTCAACCCAGTTGACAGGAACTTCAGCTTCATAAGCCAAGCCTTTTTCATAGAGTTTTGTGAAAATCCATTGTGTCCACTTGTAATAGTTTGGATCAGTCGTGTTCACTTCACGATCCCAGTCATAAGAAAAACCAAGTGCATTAATCTGACGCTTGAAGTTGGCAATGTTTTCAGCTGTAAATTCAGCTGGGTCATTACCAGTATCCATAGCATATTGTTCAGCTGGTAACCCAAAGGCATCCCAACCCATTGGATGAAGGACATTGTAGCCTTGAGAACGTTTGAAACGGCTCAAGATATCAGTTGCTGTATAACCTTCTGGGTGACCAACGTGGAGACCAGCTCCTGAAGGATATGGAAACATATCTAAAGCATAAAATTTAGGTTTTGATGTGTCCATACCTGTTTTGAAAGTATGGTTTTTAGCCCAGTAGGCTTGCCATTTGGGCTCTATTTCTTTGTGATTATAAAAAGTCATATGGAATCTCCCATGTCAAAAAGTCTAGTTCTTTCTATTATAGCACGAATTAAGTGGTTAATAAATGGTCAAAATAGTGATTTCAATCTGTTTGACTAATTATGATTAATCATATTTTGGATGCAAACAAAAAAGCTAAGTCCTTTATTACAAAGAACTCAGCCAAAAATAACACCTATTCTCTCATAATTGAATTTAAGCCCACTTATAGCTAGAGGAAACAATTAATTATTCCTTATAAATACTAAAGTTCAGCAATTTGGAAAAGTTCAACTTCCGCAATAGTCTCTGAACCAAACATATTCAACATCAATTTAACCTTGTTGTTTTCAATTTCTACAACACGGCCTTCTTGTCCCATAAAGGCACCATCGATAATTTGGACAACATCACCTTCTTTGATATTTGTGTCAAAGACATCAATAGTTTGACCCATTGAAAGAAGGATTGCACGAATTTCCTCTTCAAGTAATGGGGTTGGTTTTGAACGGTTTCCGTGAGATCCAACGAAACCAGTTACGTTTGGCGTATTACGGACAACAAACCAGGCTTCATCAGTCATTACCATTTCTACTAGGACATAACCCGGGAAGCGATTTTCTTCAATCTCTTTTGTTTGACCGTTTTTCTCAACGTTTACGGTTTGGGTTGGGATTTCAACGCGTAAAATGTTATCTAACATATTGTATGTTTGAGCACGTTGCAATAGATTTTCTTTGACTTTGTTTTCATAACCAGAATAGGTTTGAAGAACAAACCAACCTTTATCGAATGAATCTAACATATATTTTCCTTTCATCAGAAAAAAGCCTTAGGCGGCTTTTGGAATGATTTCGTTACTCTCATTATAGTCCAAGTCACCAGTCCTGTCAATGATTTGATTAGTTGACGCCAAAAGGCCGGAGTTTCTCCAGCCTTTCTTTTAATTATTGAAATAATTGATGATGTTTAAAACACCTTTTGATAATAATTGGTCAAAAATGAAAATGATGATAGTGAAAAATGCAGTGTATTCAAGTACTGCGATAAAATCTTTCCAACGTTGTTTTCGATTTGGCCAAGTTGTATCTTTTAGTAATCTAAAAATACCACTGATAAATCCCATCAGACTCTCCTAACGTGTTTCTTTGTGTAAAGTATATTTTTTACAATGCTTACAAAATTTATTAACTTCTAGTCGTGTCGGTTTAGGCGTGCTACTAACTCCAATAGAGTAGTTGCGGCTTCCACAATCGACACAGGCTAGGCTTGCTTTTTTCTGTGCCATAACGCCCTCCGTAGAGATATTCTAACACGAAATAGCTAAATGCGCAAGCTATTGAATATAGTCAACAATCCCATCCCATAGGCTTTTTGCCTTCTCTTTAAGGCCATAATTATTAACTGCATCAGAGATTGACTTGGAAGCTTCTTCTGCTGATTTCTTAAGCCCATCTATAATATCTTGTGAATTTTGAGCTACTTCCGAATTACTTTCATTCACACCGTAAACTGCAGAAATCCCATTAGCTGCATAGGCATTATCGACTTTAAATTGACTACCCTTTGTATAAGGAAGAATATACGATGCTTGCGTACTGAAAATGGTTGACGCTGTCCCCGCACTTGAGTCATTCAAGTAATGATTTTCATCTGTTTTATTGAAACCAATCCATTGACTAATAACAACATCTGGTGTGTAGCCAATAACCCATTGATCTCCAGATAAATCTGGGTTGAAATCCGTTTCGGTTGTGCCTGTCTTACCAGCTAAAGTATAACCGTAAACATTGGCGTTAACTGCCGAACCATTTGAAAAGGTACCTAGCATCATGCTAGTCATCTTATCAGCAACTGTCTGACTAATCACGCGCTTAGACTGATCAGAATGTACCTTAAGGACTTTACCACTGGCTGATTCAATCTTGGTAATGAAATGAGCCGTATGCATAATACCTTTGTTAGCAAAAGCAGAATAGGCTTGAGCCATTTCCAAAGGATTGGTCGTCACACTACCGCCGAGTGCGATTCCTAATTCTTTATTTGAGGAATCCATGTCTAAACCAAATTTGTTACCATAGGCCACAGCCTTGTCAATTCCCAATTCTTTTACGGTAGCAACAGCTGGAATATTGTAGGAATTAGCTAGAGCCTGGTACATCGGCACAGCTTCAGACTCGTAATTGCCATAGTTATGAGGTTTATAACCACCAAAATCACGCATGGTATTGGGCAATTTTTTATCAATTGACCAACCGGTAGCAACAGCTGGAGTGTAGACAATCAATGGCTTAATGGAGGAAGCAGGACTTCGTTTAGCTTGTGTGGCATAGTTAAAACTCCGGAATTCTTGTTTACCATCAGCATTAACCCGACCAACCAGGCCACGGACACCACCTGTTTTAGGATCCAAAGCTACACTAGCACCTTGAGCGCTGGTACCATCATAATCTGACACTGGAAAAAGACTAGCCGTGTTGAAAGTCGTCTGCATACCCGTTTGATAGTTTTGATCTAACTCCGTATAAATTTTATAACCGTTATTGACCAAATCTTTTTCCGAAATACCATAAGTCGTGATGGCCTCGTCGATCACTGCATCAAAGTAAGAGGGATACTTGTAGTCATCTGATTTGCCCACATAGGTATCAGCAAGACGGTTCCCAATCCCAATGGATTTTGCTTGATCTGCTTCTTTTTGGGAAATTTTCCCCGCATCAACCATGGCATACAAGACTGTATTACGACGATTGGTGGCATTTTTAACTGAATAGATAGGGTTATAAATTTCTGGTCCTTTAAGCATACCTGCTAATGTCGCCGCCTCATCAAGCGTTAAATTAGCTGCGCTTGTCCCGAAGTACTTTTGACTGGCATCTTCAACGCCCCAAACCCCATTCCCAAAGTAAGAATTATTGAGGTACATCGCCAAAATTTCTTTTTTGCTATATTTTTTGGTTAGCTCCAAAGCAAGGAAAAATTCACGCGCTTTCCGCTTAATGGTTTGATCTTGTGATAAATAAGCGTTTTTAGCTAACTGTTGGGTAATGGTCGAGCCACCCCCAAAATGCCCCGCTGTAACAACAGCTAAAAGGAAGCGATTAAAATTAATCCCTTTATTTTCATAAAAAGTTCTATCCTCTGTTGCAATAACAGCATTTTCTAAGTTATCTGAGATAGCATCTAGCTCAACATAGGTCCCCTTTTGTCCAGAAAGACTTCCCGCATATTCAGCTTTATTATCATAAATGATAGTTGTCGCTTTTAAGGCATTTTGTAAATCGGAAACCTTAGCGGTTTTGGACAAATAGAAGAGGTAAGAACCTGTTAGTAAAACAAAAGTCCCAATAACAATCAAAAGAATCTTACCAATATGATAACGACGCCAAAAACGCCTAATAGGATGTTGCGGTGAAGGCAAAATTGCTTCCAATTTCCGCTTCCAATTAGGCACTGGTTTACTGGTATCATCGACACCATGACGACGTTGATAAGCTGAGCTATGTGATTGTTCAGATGGGCTTAAACCTTCTTCTAAGTTAGCCGCACTATCCGCCTCTTCTTGATCCTTATCCAATTCTTTTTGTTTCTGTTTTTCCTCATACTTACCAGGGAAAAACTTCTTTTCAAGTAATTCTAAAAATGTCATAGAGTTATTATACCACTATGAGAAGTCAACTTCTAGTTTGAAGTAGTTTGGATAGGTTTCGAGTAAGCAATCCCGTCAACTTGGAAAAGCAATCCTTCTGGTCCTCCATAGTGAGCGAATTCTGTCTGGATTGATTTTCGCGCTGGGTATTTACCCTTGAAGCGTTCTTTGACCACTTTCTCCATAACCGGAACATTCCAAACATCGCGGAAAAGACAATCCATCTTAACGACAGCTTCTAAGGTAAGTCCAACCAAACCTAAACGACGTTCCATTTCATCGAATGCTCCGTTAATTTGTTCTTCTATGGGGTGACCAATATTACCTGTGCAATAATTGAGAAAATAGTAATCTCCCGCTTCAACTAAACCGGTATGGGCGCTTTCCTCGTTGACATCATAACGTCTAATACTTTTCATATTTTTCCCTTTTATAATAAAAATGATTTCACCATATTATATCAATTTCTAGCGGAATCGAATATTAAAAATAGTTAAAACGGTAACTTTTATCTTAAAAAACGATTAAACTTATTACTAAACCTTAAAAAGTGTAAAAGCTAGAGGTCAAAATCGTCTGCAAAAATGATATAATGAGTCTATAGAAAATTTCAATAGAAAGAATGGGTAAAGCATATGAATAGATTTGATGCCTTTAAAGAAACATTGTCATCTGAAAGTTTAAAAGCCATCTATGATGAAACAAAATTAGAAGTTGCTAACGAGGAATTGGAAGGAACAGAGGCTTTCTCGGCTGCTCTTGCTACACAAATGGCAGTAAATCTACTTGAAAAATACCACGACTGGCTCAATGAAAATCCAAAATAATAGCAATGGCAGTTTTACAGTAACTTTTGAGAGTCCCTTTTCCCAAGTAACCGTCAAGGAACTCCTGGAAGAAAAACTCTTAATTCCACGAAAAATAAGGCATTTTTTGCGCACCAAAAAACACCTTCAAATAAATCATCAACTTATTAACTGGCAGTCCTCGGTCGAAAAAGGTAATCTCATTAGCCTAACTTTTGATCAAGAAGATTATCCTAGTAAGGCTATTCCTTTCGGCGATGCCACTCTAGTCGACTGCCTATATCAAGATGATCATCTAATCGTTGTGAATAAAGCCGAAGGTATGAAAACTCATGGTAATGAACCAAATGAATTAGCCTTACTCAACCATGTTTCTGCCTATGTCGGTCAAACCTGCCATGTCATTCATCGTTTAGATATGGAAACAAGCGGAGCCATAATCTTTGCCAAGAATCCTTTTATTCTTCCCATTATGAACCGGCTACTTGAAAACCGTTTGATTGGCAGAGACTACTGGGCTTTCGCTAATGGGACGATGACAAACAAGGACCAAGTCATAAACCTCCCTATTGGTCGCCACCGCCACGACCGAAGGAAACGCATCGTCGATTTTAAAAAAGGTCAAAGAGCAGTCACTCGGTTCAAAGTACTTAAAACATTTGACAGTGGAGAAAGTCTGGTTAATTGTCGCCTAAAAACAGGACGAACCCATCAGATTCGGGTTCATTTAAGCCATCTAGGACACCCGATTGTTGGCGATCCTTTGTATAACGAAGGCAGTCAGGGTGAGCGTCTCATGCTTCACGCCCATCGTCTCTATTTTAGACACCCTTTAACCTTAGAGGACATTAGTCTCAATGCAAAATCTAAATCATTTGAAAAAGGACTCCCTTAGGAGTCCTCTTTTTATTCTCTTTTTAATGTTAATCCTGGTAATGGTTTGCTATAATCAAATTCTTGATTACTTCCTGTTTGCCAGATAATTGGGGTAATGCTATTCCCCTCTACCCGAACACCATAATCATATTTAATATTCATACCACCAATACCGCCACCTATAACCATAATCTCACCATTTCCAGATGAGAAGTTTAGGCGATAGTCACCCTCAGATTTTTCTTCAGACTTGCTAATTTTAGCTGTCGTCATTTCATCCTTTTTCTTAGGATCCTTGTAATCTTTCTTGCGAGTCACTGTACCATCTTCAGCAAAGGTCAAGGTATAAGTGATATCATCTTTTGTTCCTGACCAGGTACCAACTAATCCTTCTGGAAGTAGAGATGGCGCTTTAACTTCATTTTTCTCATTGACAACCGTTATATTCTTAACACCCGCTTCACTGACAATGTACTTATCACCCGATTTCTTCAAGGTCATTTTACCATTAATATCTTGAGTAATATGGCCAGAAGAGCTCTTAGCTGGATCTGTGGATTTGTCATAGCCGTAGTCATAAGTTGCCGAAAAATCGATCAAATAGGATTCTTTACCAACTTGGGTCAAATTATTGAGGACAACATTTGGAATAGCAAAACTGGAGGCCTTTCGACTATCTGTCTCCAACTTGGCTTTAACACTTTCTTTCAAGCCTTTATAAAAAGCATTATTAGCCCCATTTTCAAAAACATCGTTTATGCTAGCAGAATCCTGACGGTTACTTGTGTAAATCATCAATTGATCAAAGGCCGATAAGAGATATTGACCTGCTTTTTCAGCAGAAAGTAAATTATCCACATCTAGCTTCACATCCGAACCATCTTGGATTTGGTCTAGAGCCACTTTTTTCGAAGAGATGTCACCATCTGGGAAGTTCTTTTTAACATAGGCTTGCGCAGCATGAGTTACTGGGTAGTCTTCAACCTTGTAAGTACCCTCTTTCAAGCTTCCAATACGACTGTCATCGAAATACAATTCACCATCAGTTAAATTACTTGAAACGGTAAAATTCATAAAGGTTACGGATAAATCAAGGACTTTATTTTTACCATCATAAGACTTACTGATTTCAACATCTCTCCCTTTGTATTTCCCATTGATACTTGCTTTATAATCAGCGATTGGCAAGCGTTTCAATTCTGTTGAGAACTTATCCGAATCTGATCTTGTCACAAATTTTTGATTAAGGAGAATATCCTCGTCTTTCAAATTAGTCTTAATGGTTAAAGACATGGGTCTCATGGCAACATGATAGTCAGGAAAAATACCAAAATGACGGCCTGTCGATACTAGATATTGGTCATCTGATTGGTCTGCAGATTTAAGCGCTTCTTTGACTTCCTTTACTTGTGACTTATCTAAACGTGAAAATTCAGCAAAAGTTGCCTCATCATTGGTGATAGTTTCTTTTGTGTCTGACCAAACCAAGTATTCTTTAATATTTTCAAATACTGGTCCTGATTTTTGACTTCTAGCTTTAACATAGCGATCAATGACACTAGTTTTGGAATAATAAAAGCCACCTAAAGCTAGAATACTAAGGATTAAGAGAGCAAAAATGGTTAGCGATACTTTGACCCACCTTTTTTTGAAAAAGTTCTTCATAAACTTACCCTTTCTCTATAACTTGTTCTTCATTATACCAAATTTCTCATTACTTGACTTGGTCTGAGATAAAAAAAGAAGATGATTAAAGTTGTAAAATTCTTTTAAAATTTAGATTATTTACATTTTCAGATTACTTTAAAAAATGATTGAATTTCTCTTGCGACTAGCATATAATAATTGTGGAAGCGCCTGCATTTTATGGAGGTTAGTTATGAACAAGAAGAAATTTACTCTAGCAACAGTGACTGTTATGACAGCATTGGCTTGCTACTCATCTGCGGAAGCATGTACAGGTTTTATCATTGGTAAAAACCTGACTACCGACGGATCGACTCTATTTGGTCGAACAGAAGACTTAGAACCAAACCACAATAAGACTTTCTTAGTTCGTCCTGCTAAAGACAACAAAGCTGGTGAAAAATGGAAAGATCAAGCAAATGGTTTTGAATACCCATTACCAAGTCACTCTTTCAAATACACTGCTGTTCCTGATGTAACACCTAAATATGGTGTTTACGATGAAGCTGGTATCAACGAACATGGGGTTTCCATGTCAGCAACTGTATCTGCTTCAGCCAATGATAAGATTTTAGAAAAAGACCCATATGTTGAAGATGGTCTTGCAGAATCTTCTATCACTTCAGTTGTTTTACCAAGTGTTAAAACCGCTAAAGAAGGTATTGAACTGATTGCTAAAATCGTCAAAGAAAAAGGCTCTGCGGAAGGAAATATCTTAACTCTTGCCGACAAAGATGGTATCTGGTACATGGAAATTCTGTCAGGGCACCAATATGTCGCTATTAAATTCCCAGACGATAAATTTGCTGTTTTCCCTAATACTTTCTACTTAGGGCATGTCAATTTCGACGATAAAGAAAACACCATCGCTTCTGACGGTGTCGAAAAATTAGCGAAAGATGCTGGCACATTTAAGGAAGTTGATGGTCAATTCCACATTGCTCAATCATACAATCCAAAAATGGCTGATGCCAACCGTTCACGCGTCTACTCTGGTATTAAATCTTTAGATCCTGATTCAAAAGTAACCTATAAAGACGACAACTACGAATTATTGCAAAGCACTGATAAAAAATTCTCTCTAGAGGATGCTATCAAATTGCAACGTAACCGTTTTGAAGGTTTAGAATTAAAACCATTAGACCAAATGGAATTAGATGGTAAGGGTAAACCTAAATCAAAAGATGCTGTTAAAGGTTATGCTTATCCAATCTCTAATCCAAACGTTATGGAAGCACATGTCTTCCAATTAAAAGATGATATTCCTGCTGAAATGGGTGGCGGTGTTATGTGGTTATCTATTGGTAGCCCAAGAAATGCACCTTACTTACCATACTTAGGAAATATTAGCCAAACTTACAAAGCCTACCAAGAAGACAGCACTAAGTACAACAAAGATTCTTGGTACTGGACTGTTTCACACATCAACGATATGGTTGCTGCAAATCCTAAAAAATTCGGCACAAAAGTGATTGATGAAGTGAAAGGTCTTGAAAAAACTTGGATGACTGAACAAGAAACAACTAACAAAGAAGTTGCTGAGTTAGTGGCAAGTGATCCAAAAGCTGCTCAAGAGAAAGCTGATAAAGCATCTATGGACAGAGCTGAAAAAACCTTCAAACGCTTGAAAGAAATTGAAGCTAAATTGGAAAAACAAAGTCCAAAAAAAGATAAAAATTAAGTCTAATCCATAAAAAGCAAGGTTTAAGAAAAAATCTCTTAAACCTTTTTTATAAAGCAAAAACGCTCCTGAATAAATCAGGAGCGTTTTACTAATTATTTTTCTTCTTTTTTCTTAAGTCCTAAACCTAAGCCAATGACTAAGGCACTTGACATAAGCGTTACGAGTAGATTTTGGTTATCACCAGTTGTAGGTAGGCTTTCTTTTGGAGCTTGAACAGCTTCAACTTTCGCACTTGTCTGAACCGGAGCTTTAATCCCTACAGCTTTAACAGTTGGAGCCGGTTTCCCTTCTACAGGTCTAGTTACTTCTGGTTCTAGAGTAACAACTGGAACTTCTTTTGTTCCACGCGCAATCACCTGATCAACAGCAGCGATAACAATTGTTGGATCATTGTAAACAATATTTTCAAAACGGCTATTAGCACCATCTTCAATAAAGTTAAATGATTTAACTGTCGCCAAAGTAGTTCCGAGACTTCCAGATACAAGAACTTTTTCTTGCCCTTCAGCTAATGTTGAATCTTCAACATATTGTGTGTTAAAGGCAAGTTCACCTGTCTTAGAAGCACCAACCTTATAACCAACAAGCATTGGGCGAACTTTAGAGAGAGTTGTTTCACTTGTTGTGCTTGATAAAGCACCTGCTACTGGATCAATAGTATAACTTGTAGTTGTTCTAACAATACCATCTTGTCCAGCATCCAGTACTTTAACTTCCCAATCAGCTAATGAATTATCCATAATTTCTTTATAAACAATAGTCTTAGCTTCAACAGAGTCACTAATATCACTTTGTGCACCAACTGCAATCACTTGATCCTGTGCAGCAGCTACAACTGGACTAGCGTAGACAATGTTCTCAAAGCGGCTATTAGCGCCATCTTGGATAAAGTCAAAGGATTGCACTGAAATAGTTGAGGTACCATTCTGACCTGGACTGGTTACCTGTTGTTGTCCTCTAGCTAAGCTAGTATCTGCAACATAGCGAGTCTTATAAGCAATGTTAGTTACTTTATCTGAGCCCATGCGATACTGAACAACCATTGGAGTCATTGCAGTTACAACTGTTTCAGCTACAGAAGGTGTCACTTCCCCAGTCACTGGGTTAACAGTATAGGTAGTTGTGGTTCTAGTCAAACCATCTTGACCTTGACTGACAACCTTAACTTCCCATTCAGCTAGTGAATTATCTGTAACTTCTTGATAAACAACTGTCTTCGTTTGAGCTTGATCACTGACAACTGTTTGTGTTCCTTTAGAAATAACTTTATTAATAACTTGTGGATTTGTCACTTCATTATATTGAATATTTTCAAAACGACTGTTTGCGCCATCTTGAACAAAGTTATATGCAGCTACAGATTTCGTGATTAGACCATTTTGACCTTCAGTAACAACTTTTTCAGTACCAAAAGGAATCGAATTATCTGCAACATATTCAGTTGCGAATGGCACGGTCGTTGTTTGTGTACTACCAACTTTATAGCGAACAATCATCGGACGCATTGCTGTTACTGTAGTTTCCACAATCGAAGGCGTTACAGCGCCAGTCACTGGATCAACAGTAAAAGTTGTAGTTGTACGGTTTAAACCATCTTGTCCAGCATCAGCAATTTCTACTTGCCAATCAGCTAATGAGTTATCTGTGACTTCTTGATAAATAACTGTTTTAGCAACTTGTTTATCTTGAACTTGGGTACCCGCTCCAACAGCAATGACACGATCTTGAGCCGCAACGACAACAGGACTACTATAAACAATGTTTGCAAAACGACTATTGGCACCATCTTGAACAAAATCGTAAGAGTGAACCGTTACAGTTGAAGTCCCATCTTGACCAGGTGTTACCACTACTTGGCTACCACTTGGTAAATTAGGATCCAGAACATAGCGTTTTTGATAAGCAACAGGTGTAACCTGTGCTGTTCCAGCTTGATATTGAACTATCATTGGACGCATTGCTGTTACAGTTGTCTCTGTCGTTGACGGTGTAATCACACCAGTTGTTGCATCAATTGTGTAGGTAGTTGTTGTTCTTACCAGACCATCTTGTCCAACATCAAGAACTTTAATTTGCCAATCGCCTAGAGAACCATCTTTAACTTCTTGGTAAATAACAGTCATAGCAACTTGCTTATCAACAACAGTTGGTTGAATTCCCTTAGTAATGACTTGGTCTTGAGCAGGGCTAGAAGAAATAATCGTGTCTGTTCCAACCAATTGATTATTGGTATCAAGGGCATAGGTAGTACGAACCGTTTGAGTGCCTTCAACACCAGGTTTAACAACATTTGTTTGACCTGTTGGATCATAAGCCATATTAGTATCACCAACATAGACTGTCTTATAAGTCGTTGTCGTTGTTGTTTCAGTAGGCAATGCGCCATAAATCACTTTACCATTAACAGGCGCTGTTGTTGTCGTTGTTGTTTGGTAGGCAACGACAGTTGCCGTTCTTGGATAACCAAAGAGTTTATTGTAAAGATCAGCAAAGTAATATTCGGCCGCCGCGAAAGGACTGTAGCCTGTACCATTCCCTGGGTCGTAAGCATCAATTGGACTTGAGTAAGGATTAGTCAGATATGTTGCATATGGTGTACCGAAAAGTTTGTGCATCATGTATTCGCTTAACCCTTCAGCAAAAGCTTCTTCACTGTTGTCACGATAATATGACCAAACATCTGTACGGTCAAAGTAAGTATGATACACATCTAAGAACTCTGCTGTATCGGAAAACGCCATTACTGTATCAAGAGTATTATCTGTATTTCGGTCTGTTTTTTCAGTATATAAACCACTCTTGAAATCAATAATATGAGTCATTTCATGTAAAACAGTAGCAATTAAATCCGTGTTGCTTGCTTCGTATTTTAAAGCAATTGATTGATCTGCAGAGTTTGACAGTCCAAGTGTACCAGTTCCCATTCCAGGAATTTCACCATCATAAATAACAAGACTGGCAATAATCCGTTGAACTTCAGATGGTAGAACTTGTAAGCGAGATTCAAAATCTGCTTTCTGGGCATCAGGCATAGTTGTATGACTATAATCAATGTCAATCTTAATACTGTCGCGATAGCTATTATAACGACGGGTTAAGGAATCAAATTGACGAGTCATCAAATCATAATCTGCTTGTTGTGCACTTGTCAAAGTACCCATTGCAACTAACTGATTATATGCTAATTGGGCTCTTAAATAATCTGCTTTAATGTCGGCATAAAAGGCATCATTGATAATATTGCTACTATTATACCTTAAGAAATCATCAGCTGAAGTGGTTAAATCTTCTGGAACCATTTCCATGCCATAATCTTGAGCAGATGTATTCCATATATCTTCCTTACTAGCATCTAATAAACGTGAGTAAAAGACATTATTATCTGTTAAACCTGTCACTGTTCTTAATTGGGCATTATTTGGATCTAACATCTCACTCGTAACCGGACGAATGACTTGTTTTTGTGTAGTTGTTCCATCAGGGTTAGTCACAGTAATATAATCATACATGTAGTTTTCTGCATATTGAGCATACTCACGAACAGTTGATTCAGTCGTGTTGAAATCTGATGTCAATTTTGGCACTGGAACAAAAAGCTTATCGATAGCAATCCGATCACTCGGTAATACTTGCGTTGTATCAATATGATAAAAAGATGTATCAATCCACTTGTAGCCTTCTGAATTAACAGCTGGACTTACCGGAGCTGTCGTTTCAGTTTGAATTTTGTTAGTTGTCGTAGTCGTTGTTTGACCGTCAACTGCTGGGATAATCACATCCGTACCAACCGGCTTTGTCACATCAATGCTATATTCTGTCGTTGCAGGAATAACATTTGTTACAGTTGTTGTTGGTTTAGTTCCAAGCACAATGACTGTTTCAGTTGGTTCAATCCGTTGAACAGTGATGACTGGATTGCCATTAGCATCCAATGTTCCTGTATTGGTCGTAATTAATTTTCCATCAATACCTTGTGTTTGTACTTGACGATAACCAACTGCTTGAGTAGCATCAGCGACATAACGGATTGGGCTTTTAATAACTGTTTCAGTTACAGAAGGAGTTGTTGATACTGCTAAACTAATAGCCGGTGAAAGGGTACTTGAAGTTGTTGTTACTTCTGGTGCCGTTACAGCTGCTAGGCCCTTTACCGTCCCAGTTGTTGGCGAAGTTGCTGTCACTACTGTTGAACTTGTCGCCTGCGGAGTCACAGCGCTTGTTTCTTCAGCGCTTGCCACCTGAGTTGTCAACATCACTCCTAATAAGACACTACCAACTCCTAGTACCGTTTTACGGATACTAAAAATCTCTTTTTTGTTTGAAAACATTATTTCTCTTTTCTCCTTGTAGCCTAAAGTCATACGTTTGACAATGTAACCAAATGTTAATCGCTCTACAATCTGATTGTAGCATACTAGCCCTGCTTTTACAAAAGCTTTTGATGAAATTTTTTAACAAATTAAAAAGTGTAAATGAATGCTATCATTTACACTTTTTTGCACTTGTTTTTTGAAATTTTACATCATTCCGCCCATCATGCTAGGATCCATTCCTCCTGGCATTGCTGGTGTTGCTGGCTCTGGTTTGTTAGCTACAACTGCTTCGGTTGTTAAGATTAAACTTGCGACGGATGCTGCGTTTTGAAGAGCAGAACGAGTCACTTTAACTGGGTCAATGATACCAGTTTCAATCATGTCTACCCATTCACCAGTTGCGGCGTTGAACCCTGTTCCAACAGGACTATTTTTAAGCTTATCAATTACGACTGAACCTTCAAAACCTGCGTTATAAGCAATTTGACGAACTGGTTCTTCAAGGGCACGCAAGACAATGTTACGCCCTGTTGCCTCATCGCCTGCTAACTCAAGTGCAGCAACTTTTTCAATAACAGTCACTAAGGCAGTACCACCACCTGTAACAATTCCTTCTTCTACAGCTGCACGGGTTGCGTTGAGGGCATCCTCTATCCGTAGTTTCATTTCTTTTAATTCAGTTTCTGTTGCGGCACCTACTTTGATGACTGCGACGCCACCTGCTAGTTTCGCTAAGCGTTCTTGTAATTTTTCACGGTCGAATTCTGAAGTGGTTGTTTCTAACTGAGATTTAATCAATCCTACACGATTAGCAATGGCTTCAGCAGAGCCAGATCCCTCAACAATAACTGTTGAATCTTTGTCTACAGAAACTTTAGCTGCCTGTCCAAGCGCAGCGATTGTTGCGTCTTTAAGCTCGAGGCCTAAATCTTCAGTAATCACTGTTCCACCAGTAAGAATTGCAATATCTTCTAGCATTGCTTTACGGCGGTCGCCGAATCCTGGCGCTTTAACAGCCACGACATTGAAAGTGCCACGGATTTTATTTAAAACAAGCGTTGGAAGGGCTTCGCCGTCAACATCATCTGCAATGATTAAGAGTGGACGATTTGTTTTAAGGACTTCCTCTAATAATGGAAGAATCTCTTGGATGTTAGAAATTTTTTTGTCAGTGATTAAGATAAATGGGTTTTCTAAATCAGCAACCATTTTTTCACTGTCGGTAACCATATATTGTGATAGGTAACCACGATCAAATTGCATTCCCTCAACAACTTCTAATTCTGTTTCCATACCACGTGATTCTTCGATAGTAATAACACCATCGTTACCAACACGTTCCATTGCTTCAGAAATATACTCCCCAACTTTTTCAGAACGTGATGAAACAGCAGCTACTTGAGCAATGGCTTCTTTACCTGACACAGGTTGTGCAATAACTTTTAATTCTTCTACCGCTGCTGCAGTAGCTTTTTCAATCCCACGACGAATGCCAATTGGATTGGCACCAGCTGTTACATTTTTTAATCCTTCACGAACGATAGCTTGGGTTAATACTGTAGCTGTTGTTGTCCCATCACCCGCAATATCGTTGGTTTTAGAAGCTACTTCAGAAACTAGTTTAGCTCCCATATTTTCAAAATGGTCTTCTAGTTCAATTTCTTTAGCAATTGTCACACCATCATTAGTGATCAATGGTGAACCAAAGGCTTTCTCAAGGACCACATTACGACCTTTAGGACCTAAGGTTACTTTAACGGTATCCGCTAAAATATCAACTCCACGTACCATTGCTGCACGCGCATCTGCCGAAAACTTAATATCTTTTGCCATTTTAATACCTTCTTTCTATATCCAGATGTCTTATTCAGAGATAATTGCGATAATATCAGATTCACGAATAATTGACACTTTTTCATCATTTTGTGTCACTTCTAAATCATGTCCGTTTTCAACCAAAACTTCTTGTCCAACTTGAACAGAAGGGGGAACAACTTCACCAGTAATGGTACGCATACCTGTTTCACTAACAGCAATAACTTTAGCTTTTCGAGTTGACTCCTTATGAGTACCCGCAAGAACAAACCCACCAACAGTTTGTTCTTTTTCTTCTTCAAATTTAACGACAACACGGTCACCTAATGGTTTTAACATCATTATTTCCTCCTTTGTATCATCATAATAGAATAATCAAGTTAATATTAGCACTCGTTTATGAAGAGTGCTAATTTCAATTACTATTCTATCACTTGGTCAAAATTAGTCAAGAAAAAAATACCTTATTTTTAAAAAATAAGGTATTCGTTTTTAGTTTAATTCGAATTTTAATTTGCCTTGTGACATTCCGATTTTCAAGGTCTTACCAGACTCTAGCTGGCCAGACAGAATCATTTCTGACAGCTTATCTTCAATCTCTGTTTGAATAGTTCTGCGTAACGGACGAGCTCCCATTTCCACATCATATCCTTTCACTGAAAGGTGTTTAAGTGCAGATGGCTGGAATTTTAAGGTAATGCCTTTTTCCTGCAATGTTGCAATCAATGGTTTCACCATAATCATAACCACTTGACGCATGTCTTCTTGTGTCAGACTGTGGAAGACAACTTTTTCATCAATACGGTTGATGAATTCAGGACGGTAAGCTTTTTTAAGCTCCTCTAGAATCCGTTTTTCCATAGCTTCATGGTCTTGATTAATATCACGCGCCCCAAAACCAACGGTTTTGTCATCGCGAATGGCTGTTGCTCCCAAATTACTTGTCATGATTATAATGGTATTGGTGAAATCAACCTTTCGACCACGGGAATCGGTTAACATGCCATCATCAAGAACTTGTAGCAAGACATTGAAGATATCCGGATGAGCTTTTTCAACCTCATCAAAGAGCAGGACTGAATAAGGTTTGTTCCGAACTTTTTCTGTCAGTTCGCCACCTTCATCATAACCGACATATCCTGGAGGGGCACCGTTGAGACGACTTGCTGCGAATTTTTCCATATATTCGGACATATCAAATCGGATTAGGGCAGATTCATCATCAAAAAGAACTTCCGCTAAAGCTTTAGCCAGCTCTGTTTTACCGACACCAGTTGGCCCTAGGAACATAAAGGAACCAATTGGTCTTTTACCTGTTCGAATCCCTGACTGATTACGACGGATGGCACGAGAAATGGCTGAAACAGCCTCTTCTTGACCAATAACCCGTTTGTGTAATTCTTCTTCTAATTTAAGGTATTTCTGACTATCTGCTTGACTAATTTTCTCTACAGGGATGCCTGACAATTTACTTAAGGTTGCCATGATGTCATCTTCAGTTACCGGCGTTGGTTCTGGTTTGGCAGCTTGGGCCTTCTTAAGTAGCTTGCTTACCGCTTTGAAATCACCATCTAAAATCGCCTGGTCAATTGGTGTTAAGAATGAAGGTGCTTCTTTCTTAACCAAACCTTGTACCGTTGCACTGGCCTCATCTAGTAAGTCAATGGCAGAATCTGGTAAGTTCTTACTGGTTAAGTAACGATGAGCAACTTTAACAGCTGTGTGAACAGCCTGATCCGAAATGCTAACATTATGATAAACTTCATAGGAAGACTTCAAGCCCAGCAAAATCTGATAAGCATCTTCAAGATTTGGTTCTTCAATCAAAACTTTAGCAAAACGACGGGATAAGGCTGCATCTTTTTCAATATGTTTTTGATATTCTTCTTGGGTTGTTGCCCCAACCATATGGAGGGTACCACGAGATAAGGCTGGCTTCAAGATATTAGCAGCATCTAAAGTACTGTCAATCCCACTGCCTGACCCCATGATGGTATGCAGTTCATCCACAAAAAGAATAATATGCCCATCAGCTTCAATATCATCAATGATTTGGTTCATCCGTTCTTCAAAATCACCACGAAAACGCGTTCCGGCAACGACGCTCATCATATCTAATTCAAGCACGCGCATATCTTGCAATTCATAAGGAATCGAACCATTGACAATTCGTTGCGCTAAGCCATAAGCTAGGGCTGTCTTCCCAACCCCAGCATCACCGACCAAGACAGGATTATTCTTAGTTTTACGACTAAGAACCTGGATCATGCGGGTAACTTCTTTTTCACGACCAATAACAGGTTCTAAAAGTCCTTGACTAGCCATTTGCGTTAAATCACGGGTGAAATCTGACAATTCTCCAACCGTACTGCTTGGCTTCATCATTTCTGAGAAAGAACCTGCACTTTTGGCTTTTTTAGGTTTGCGTAACTCGTAAATAGCCTTAATGGTTTCTTTACTATAAGCAGCTTGGCGCTCAATAGCTTTGCGCAAATCTGACAGTTTCAAATCACCTTGTCCATCATCACGCATTTTAAAGCCAGCCATCTCAAGCAAACGAGTCGCCATAATATCTGGATTCAATAAAATAGCAAAAAGCACATGTTCCGAACCCACTTCATCAGCTCCAGTAACCTGACGAATCGCGTTAGCAAAGTGAAGAATCTGTGTTAAGGTTCTTGATTGGCCTTTAAAAGCTAATTCTTTAATGTCGTCTTGAGGTGCTTTTCCTATGGCTAAAATAGCAGCGGCTTCATACTCTTCGACAGCTATCTTGCCATCAAATTCATTGAAAACAAGTCCCGCCAGCGAACTTTCAACCACTACCATTGCTAAAAGCAGGTGCCAAGTCTCTAAGAATTGACTCTCGAAACGGGCCGCCTGATATTGTGCCTGTTTGAAAATTTCCTGCATTTTGGGTGAATATTCAATCATTAATTGTTTCCCTTCCTGTCAATACGCTGTAATAAGCGATAAAGCATACGCGCACGAATCCTAGCTGCATCTGATCCTAAAACCTCATCTGAGGCCATGGCTAAGATAAAATTACCCTCACGTTCAGTAATCAGATGTTCATCAAACAAGAGCTGAATGGAGTCGGTAAAGACAATTTCACTAACCTCTTGACCGATATTGGCGGCTAGATTACCTATTAAATGGTGTTTATCAGAAAAATGGACTTTGGCAATCCGAATGTAGCCACCGCCACCACGTTTACTTTCTACTTCATAACCACGGCTTTCAGTAAAGCGTGTTTTAATAACATAATTAATCTGACTGGGTACAACTTGGAAGGAGTCTGCTAGAAGCGAACGCTTAATTTCAGCAATTCCTGATTGAGCTAATAACTCTTTAATATATTCTTCAATGCTATCAGATGTGTTTTTACTCGGCATCAAGTCTCTCCTTCTTTTTATTTGCAACATTTTGACTAAAACTGACTTTTATTATATCAAATTGCCGTAGCTAAAAGCAAATCTTTATCTTTATTTCTCATCGCCTCTTTAAGAACGCAAAAAGAACGCAAAAAAAAAGGCAGACTTTCATCTGTCTTCGTTGCTGACTAAGATAATTTAGTGATATTCACTGCTTGAGGGCCACGTTGACCATCTTCAACATCAAATTCCACTTTTTGTCCTTCATCTAAAGTTTTGAAACCATCAGATTGGATTGCTGAAAAATGTGCGAAGACATCTTGACCTTCTTCAGTTGAGATAAAACCGAAACCTTTTTCAGCGTTAAACCATTTAACTGTACCTTGTGCCATATACATCCACGTCCTTTCTAATTAATGCTATTGTGTAAAACTAGAGAGAAATGAAGATGATAAAACACAAATATTTACTCATTAGCTAATTACATCTCAAGTCTATCAAAGGCCAATTTCAATGTCAAGAAAAAACATTAAAAGCGCTTTAAAAATTTTAAAAAAGGTTAAAATAGATAGCGCTTTTTAAAATGCCTAACGCTTTTTCTTGAGTTAAAATGCAAACTGAGTTAAAATGACATGAAACAAGTCTATCCAGAACATTAATTTTTATTTTTCGAAAGGACATGAGATGTCTGTCAATTCCATAACGAGTCGTATCCAAGAAATGAAAGGGAAATACATCGAGGCACATGAGGATCAAACATGCCAAGGTGATTTAACCTGCTCAAATCTTAAAAAAGCCAAAAAAATTAAAAAGAAATTATTAGCTCTTGAAAAAGAACGCTGCCAATACATGTTAGAAAATAAGGACCTCACTTCAATCAATCAAAAAATTGCTCAATTAAAAGGAGTATATACCATTGACGAAGGAGATAAGCCCCTAAAAGGAGAGCACTAGAATGCCAATTTCCTTACTCGTTTTCGGCTTCCTCGTGGCCCTAATCTTGTCTAATGTTATTAACCGCATTTTTCCTCAGATACCACTACCAGCTATCCAACTGGTATTGGGGCTTCTTTTTGGTGTCTTTTCGAAGGGCAATCAACTGGTCATCAATCCTGAACTCTTTCTAGCCTTTGTCATCGCACCCTTGAATTTCCGTGAAGGACAAGAGAGTGACGTCAAAAGCTTTTTGCGTTTTCGGGCCTTTATTCTTTATCTAATCCTTCCCACCGTTCTCTTTACAACCCTGATTATGGGACTAGGTATCAGTGAAATTCTACCTATACAAATGCCCTTCGCCATTTGTTTCGCCATGGGAGCTGCCCTAGCACCGACTGATGCCGTTGCTTTCTTATCTTTAGCGAAACGATTTAAATTTACCAACCGGGTTAGAAACATCTTGACTTCAGAAGGACTCCTCAATGACGCCAGTGCCCTTGTTACTTTCCAGTTCGCCCTGACAGCTATCATGACAGGAGCCTTTTCCCTATCTAGTGCTGGACTTCATTTAACCATTGCTATTTTCGGGGGAATAGCCGTAGGCTTGGTCTTCGCCTTACTCAACCGCATATTTTTATCCGTCCTAGAAAAATTTGACGCCGCAGATGTCACTGGAGCTTTGCTACTAGAATTAACCCTGCCCATCGTATCTTATTTCGTGGCTAGCCTCTTGGATGTTTCAGCTATTATTGCCGTCGTCATAGCCGGCGTGATGCAGGCCAACAGATTAAAAAAAGTCACCTTATTTGATGCTCAAGTTGATCGCGTGACTTCAATTATCTGGGAAACCATAAATTTCATGCTCAATGGTTTTGTCTTTATTGTCTTCGGAATGGAAGCTGCTCATTTTACCGGGCCCGTCCTAACCAGTCCCGATTATAGTAACTTCTACTTGTTATTACTAGTAGTCGCCTTAACAGCTCTGCTATTCTTCCTCCGCTTCGTCTTCATCAGTCTTTTTTACCTCTATCGAAATATCCACAACAAGCGATCCTTTAAAAAATATTGGCTAGAAATTAATTTGCTGACTTTTTCAGGAGTCAAAGGAAGTGTCTCTATTGCCACAATTCTCCTACTCCCACGAGAAATAACCCAAGATTATAGTCTAATCCTTTTTATTGTCGGAGCTGTTACCCTTTTAAGTTTTTTAACAGGGCTGGTCGTTTTACCACGGTTAGCACCGGTCACAGACACTCCTAAAGATAATCTGACTAAAATTGCTATCCTAACGACTGTTATTAAAGAGTTAGAAGATGAAAGTCGTGATGACCAAAACAACAATCAAGCCGCTATCTATCACGTGGTTGACACCTATAATAAACGGATTGAAAGTCTCATCTTAGAACAGGAATCTAATGAAGTCATGGCTGATTTAGCTGAACTTCAATTAATGATCCTATCCATTGAAAGTAACGGTCTCGAGTTTGCCTTTAAGAAAAAGGAAATTTCACTCCTAGAATACCGAATCTATCAATCCTACATTAAATCTATGGAACGGGATGTCAATCGTAGCTTTGTCTCTAGCTTCACCTACGCTTTGACTATACTCTTGCGCGTTTTCCGAGGTCTCTTACATGAAATCAGCTCCTTCCAAGGATTCCATTCCATCGTTGAACGAATTAAAAAACCGAGAATTCAGCTTAGTCCAAATAACCGGGAACGTCTAACCGACCTCTTTTTGAACAATACCGAATTGGTCCTAGAAGCTTTAGAAGACCTAGAGGGTTACTACAACTCTTCTCTAGTTAACTTCTTGCAGAGCCAACGCATCCAGTATGCCGAACTGATCAATTCCGGACTCTTTGTCGAACGGGTCTTAATGCACTACCTACCAGATTCCAATGATTTACAGTTAAAAGGGTATTATTTAGAAAGACGAACCATTCATGAATTTGAACAAATGGGCGACTTAAGTTCACGTGAAACTCAAGTCTTACGTGACCAAGTCAATGAGTTAGAGAGCTTTTCCCTCCGTGAAAGCTCCCCGAATTTTGCCTACGATTTCATTAAATACCGCACCCGCCAGAAGTGACCAAAGGTCACTTCTTTTTTGACTAAACAAAACAGTTGCTATTTATCACTAATTAGTTATAAACTACAAATAGTTAAACAAAACTACCAAATCTATCCCCGAAAAGGGAGTCTTTACTACTAGGAAAAGAGGTCTCATTATGAGAGAATCAGCATTATTAGGAATCCATCACGTTACAGCCATGACCAATAGCGCAGAGCGTAACTACCGTTTTTTCACTGAAGTACTGGGCATGCGACTAGTAAAGAAAACAGTCAACCAAGATGATATCCACACTTACCATACTTTTTTTGCCGATGATCGAGGGAATGCAGGCACTGACATGAGCTTCTTTGATTTCCCCGATAATCCAAAAGGGATTCGCGGCACCAACGCTATTACCCGGATCGGCTTCCGTGTCCCAAATGATGCCGCTCTAGATTATTATTTAGAACGCTTTGACCAATATGGCGTCAAAAATGATGGCATCATCGACTTGTTTGGTCACAAAGCTCTGCCATTTGAAGAAGAAGACGGTCAACGCTACCAATTAGTCTCAGACCAACACAATCACGGTGTTGAAGCCGGTATTCCATGGCAAAATGGACCAGTCCCAACTGACAAAGCTATTTATGGCTTGGGACCAATAGAAATCACTGTCAGTTACTATGAGGATTTCAAAAATTACCTGATGCAAATTTATGACATGCATGTCCTTGAAACAAGTGACAATTATAGCATTTTGGAGGTCGGACTCGGAGGGCATGGTGGCCAAGTTATCCTTCGCCAAGACACAGAAAGCCGACAAGCCATCCAAGGCTATGGCCAAGTTCATCATGTTTCCTTCCGTGTTAAAGACTCCAAAGCCATCCAAGAGTGGGCTGATAAATATGAAAGCCTTGGTATTCTAAGCTCTGGTCTGGTTGACCGTTTCTATTTCCAAGCCCTCTATGCTCGCATTGGCCACATTCTCATTGAAATTTCAACCGATGGACCAGGATTTGCTACCGACGAACCTTATGAAACCCTCGGCGAAGCCTTATCCCTACCTCCATTCTTGGAACCAAAACGCCACATCATTGAAAATATGGTCCGCCCCTTTGATACCAGTCGTCCACACTAAGGAGTTATTATGGAAAATATCAATCGCATCCACCACATCAGTGCCATCGTTGGCAATGCCCAAGAAAACCTGGATTTTTACAGCCAAGTCCTCAATCTCCGACTGGTTAAACAAACCGTCAATTTCGATGACCCCAGTGGCTACCATCTCTATTTTACCAGCCAAAACCTTTCAGCTCCCAGTCTCATGACCTTTTTTCCTTTGGAAAATGGCCAAGCTGGAACAAAAGGCAGTGGTCAGGGAGGACGTATCCTCTTTCAAATCCCCAAAGCTTCCCTTGATTTTTGGAGCCATCGCTTAAAAAGCTTTGGTATTCCTTACCAAGAAAGAAGCCTCTTTGAAGCCAGTGCCCTCTTTTTTGAAGACCCACACCAGTTAGAATTAGCCCTAGTTGAAGGGCCAGATGTAGCAAGTACCCCAGAAATCGCTGGATTTCATGGAACTTACATGCTCTCAGCCGACTATCAGGCCAGTTACCAGTTCCTTATTAATGAATTTGGCCTGCTTCCCATAGAAGAAAACGAGGATTTCTACCATCTCAAGACAACTCGTTTGGAGGCAGACCATATCTACCTACCTAAGGTAAATTACGACCGAGGACAAATGGGCATTGGGACTGTCCATCACATTGCTTGGGCAGTTGAAAATCAAGAAGTACTCAAACAAAACCGAGACTATCTTGCTAGTATCGGACAAAATGTTACTGTGATCCGCAATCGCAAATACTTCAAGTCAATTTATTTCCGTGAACCCGGCAAAGTTATCTTTGAATTAGCGACAGATGGTCCTGGCATAACCATTGATGAACCTTTTGACCAATTAGGACAAAAACTACAATTACCTGATAAATACGAAAATAGACGCCATCAGATTGAAACAAGTCTAACCCCTTTAAGAATTCCAGAGAGGTAAACAATGATCTCATTTAATAGTAAGGACCTAAGCCCCAAAGCACAGTACAAACTGATGATTGGTAGTGTTATTCCCCGTCCCATTGCTTTTTTGACCACACAATTTGAAAATGGACAAATCAATCTTGCTCCTTTCAGCTTTTATAATATTGTCTCGCACAAGCCAGCTATCATTTCTATCAGCGTCCAAAGGCAAAATGGACAGATGAAAGACACAGCAAGTAATATTCTCAAGCAAAAAGAAGCTGTTATCCACAGCGTCACAAGCAGTAACCTAGATGCTGTGAACCAGGCCGCTAAATCCTTGGGACGCGGTCAGAGCGAATTAGCTTTAACAGGGATGAGCCTAGTGGATTCTAGCAGTATCAAAACGCCTGGGGTTGCGGAAGCACTGACCCGTTTTGAAGCAAAGCTCTACCAGCATGTCCCAATCTTAGATGAGCAAAATCAAATCATAGCTGATTTACTGCTTTTACAGATCGTCCATTTCCATATAGATAAAAAAGTCTACCAAGATGGTTGTATCTCTGCTCAAGCATTGGAGCCCATTAGTCGTCTGGCAGGTAGCGACTATGCCAAAATTGGTGATGTTTTCAGTTTAGAAAGGCCGCAATAAATGACAAAATGGTCCTATTACAAAGGTAAAGACAAGCAACCGTTATTGATTCTCCTCCATGGAACGGGCGGTGATGAGGAAAGTCTTTTTCCATTAGTTCCCTATCTCAATCCTGATGCAAATATTTTGGCCCTTCGCGGGGAAGATTCTGAAAATGGAGCATTACGCTTTTTTAAACGACTTGCTGAAGGTCAGTTTGACCAAGCTGATTTAGAGATGAGAGGGAAGCAATTAAGTAGGGAGCTGAGCCAATTCATGACAGACTATGACTTCCCAGCAGAACAAGTTATTTTGGTCGGTTTTTCAAATGGCTCTAACATGGCTATCAATCTCCTCTTACAAGACGAGAGTCCTTTTAAACAAGCCATTCTCTTTGCACCTATGTATCCCATTGATACTAGTAGCTTACAAGAAGAAAAAAGGGAAACGAAAGTCTTCATTTCCATGGGAGAAAAGGACCCTATCGTGCCACTTTCTCAAAGCCAAAAGGTCATTCACGAATTTGAATCCCGAAAAGCTCAAGTTACGCCCTTCTGGGTGAGAAGCCACGAAGTCACCTTAGAGAGTTTACAAGCAGCACATGATTGGTTATTAAACATTGAAAAAAACTAGTTATTCAACTAGTTTTTTTGATTCTTCTTTTATTCCGTCATTGAGTGCCTTTTTCCAGCAAATTGAGCTTCGGCCTCTGTCATTTCAACCACATTTTCTAATTTTGTGTTGGATGGCATGTTAGCTTTGTTATACCAATAAACTTCTGAATTTCCGTGTCCCGTTACAAAGACTATCCGATTTTCAGAACCAGCTTGTTGAGGTGAGCTTTGATCAGGACTTGCGAACTGTGAAACGCCTTGACTGCTACTGCTTTCCCCATAAGATTCTTGTGCAGAGGCTTGAACCGACTGACCTTGAGCGCTTAAAACTGTGCCATTAGCTGTTCCATCCAAGTAATTAATGACAGCATTTGGCGAAGCATTCTCTAAAAGAACCCTGGTTACCCCATAAATGTCCACTTCTTCACGATCGCTACCTAATTGAATGGTCATAATTTGACCCTTATCATCGAGACCGGCATATTGTAATTCAATTTGCGTGGAATTAATTCATCACCAGAATAGATGGCTCTAACTTGATAGTCTAACCAATAGTTGGGATGGTTGGCTACCCAGTTATCGAGTTTTGCCTCATAGAATAAGATAGACTGGTTATTCCCTTTATCCATACCAACATATTGACCTTTATTTAGCCACCCCGTCATGGGCACAATATTTTCAGCTGTCTCTTCTAAACCTGAAAATTGATACCCCACTAGATGACCACGATTCATCAACCAATCCTGCCGACTACCATCCCCATAATAGAGTTTATAATTATGCCAACCTACAGGGTTATAGTTAAGACGGGCTTTTCTCTTTTGTTTAGGCTCATCCTGATCCCGTAATTGAATATGGGCTAAAGAGGCTCTCCCTAAAGTATCTAAGGGTTCTAAATAAAGTTGCTTCTGCCCCTTAAAAAGCATCACCCCAGACTCTTGTAGCTCATGTTTATCATTTTGTGCCTGAACGCGTGCATCTACGGTACTTGACATACCGGAAACTACAAGTAGCACCAAAAAAAGAAAAGCATATGAGAGCTTAACGAAAACTCTAATCCTTCCCCTTTTCATCATGTCACCTTCTTACTATATACTCTTATCACTTCTATCATAAGCCAGGAAAACCCTTTCGTCAATAGTTTTTCCACCCTAAAACTTTTGGCTCACTCAATGACTTTTTTTGATGCAAAAAAAAAGAAGCTTGATTACTCAAGCTTCTTGTTTTTATAAAATGAATGAATTGTTACTTTAAGGCGGTAGACGGATTTGAACCGACGATCAAGCTTTTGCAGAGCCGTGCCTTACCACTTGGCTATACCGCCACAACAGTAATTATTTTACCTTAAATGTAAGTAAAGGTCAAGATAAATTTTCAAATTCTTAAGCCCCCTATAAACTAGCTTTTCGTTTCATTTTTTACAAAATCGCTGCGCATTTCCCAACTGAGACCAGCACTTCCATAGGTGTCCCTTTAAAGCCTATAACCACAGAAAACAAGGAAATATCTGATAGAATTCACTTGCTTTTCTCTCTAAATTCTGTTAGAATTATTTTGTCGTCTGTCGACAAATACTCATCTCTGATCAATTGTGGTCTTGTTGCCTTCGGGTTGGACTGCAAGTCGACGTCTGAGAGAGGAAAAAACATTATAAAGGAGAAACTACTCATGGCAGTAATTTCAATGAAACAACTTCTTGAGGCTGGTGTTCACTTTGGTCACCAAACTCGTCGCTGGAACCCTAAGATGGCTAAATACATCTTTACAGAACGTAACGGCATCCACGTTATCGACCTACAACAAACTGTTAAATTAGCTGATCAAGCTTACGAATTCGTTCGTGACGCTGCTGCTAACGACGCTGTTATCTTGTTCGTTGGTACTAAAAAACAAGCTGCTGAAGCAGTTGCTGACGAAGCAACTCGTGCAGGTCAATACTTTATCAACCACCGTTGGTTGGGGGGAACTCTTACAAACTGGGGAACAATCCAAAAACGTATCGCTCGTTTGAAAGAAATCAAACGTATGGAAGAAGAAGGAACTTTCGAAGTTCTTCCTAAAAAAGAAGTTGCACTTCTTAACAAACAACGTGCTCGTCTTGAAAAATTCCTAGGTGGTATCGAAGATATGCCTCGTATTCCAGACGTTATGTACGTTGTTGACCCACATAAAGAACAAATCGCAGTTAAAGAAGCTAAAAAACTTGGTATCCCAGTTGTAGCTATGGTTGATACAAACGCTGATCCAGATGATATCGATGTTATCATCCCAGCTAACGACGACGCTATCCGCGCTGTTAAATTAATCACTTCTAAATTAGCTGATGCTGTTATCGAAGGCCGTCAAGGTGAAGATGCAGAAGTTTCTTTCGAAGCTGAAGCTAAAGCAGATTCAATCGAAGAAATCGTTGAAGTTGTAGAAGGCGACAACAACTAAGTTTGACAAATTTACCCTTAAATCTCATTTAAGAGGACTTTGACATTCGCAATACCAAAACGGGGCAGAAAGCAAACCGCTCTGTCTCGTTTTTTTAAATTTTAATATCAAAAATATTTGGAGGATTCTACTAATGGCAGAAATTACAGCTAAGCTTGTAAAAGAATTACGTGAAAAATCTGGTGCCGGCGTTATGGACGCTAAAAAAGCACTTGTTGAAACTGATGGTGATATGGATAAAGCCGTTGAACTTTTACGTGAAAAAGGTATGGCAAAAGCAGCTAAAAAAGCTGACCGTGTTGCTGCAGAAGGACTTACAGGCGTTTATGTAAGTGGTAATCATGCTGCTGTTGTTGAAGTTAACGCTGAAACTGACTTCGTAGCGAAAAATGCTCAATTCGTTGAATTGGTTAACGAAACTGCAAAAGTTATTGCTGAAGGTAAACCTGCAAACAACGAAGAAGCTTTAGCATTAGTGATGCCTTCAGGTGAAACACTTGCTTCAGCATATGTTAACGCAACTGCTACAATTGGTGAAAAAATTTCATTCCGTCGTTTTGCACTTCTTGAAAAAACTGATGAGCAACATTTTGGTGCATACCAACATAACGGTGGACGTATCGGTGTTATTTCAGTTGTTGAAGGTGGCGATGATGCCCTTGCTAAACAAATCTCAATGCATATCGCAGCAATGAAACCAACTGTTCTTTCTTACACTGAACTTGACCCACAATTTGTGAAAGATGAACTTGCTAAACTTAACCATGACATCGAATTAGACAACGAATCTCGTGCAATGGTTGATAAAGCTCCACTTCCATTCTTACAATATGGCTCAAAAGCTCAATTGTCAGAAGATGTTATTGCTAAAGCTGAAGAAGACATTAAAGCTGAATTAGCTGCTGAAGGCAAACCAGAAAAAATCTGGGACAAAATCATCCCAGGTAAAATGGACCGCTTCATGCTTGACAACACTAAAGTTGACCAAGCTTACACTCTTCTTGCTCAAGTTTACATCATGGACGACAGCAAAACAGTTGAAGCTTACCTTAACTCAGTAAATGCAAAAGCTATTGACTTTGCTCGTTTCGAAGTTGGTGAAGGTATTGAGAAAAAAGCTAACGATTTCGAATCAGAAGTTGCTGCAACTATGGCTGCTGCTCTTAATAACTAAGAATCACAAAAACCTTGAAAATTTTCAAGGTTTTTTCTTTATTCAAAAAGGTTGAGCTGTTGCTCAACCTTTTTAATATTACCAAATAATAACCCGGTCTTCCGGACGACGCCACATCAAGTCACCTTCAGTAATCCCAAATTCTTGATGGAAATCATCAAAGTTGGTTAATGTAACATTTGTTCGCCACTCACCTGGAGCATGGACATCAACAGTTGCCATCATTTGCATAAATTCAGGACGGGCTTTCATTCGCCAAATACGAGCAAAGTTAATGAAGAATTCACGCGCTGAAAAATCACTTTCTTTCTTAGCCGCTTCTAAAGAACAAGCAACACCACCTAAGTCAGCAACGTTTTCCGAAACAGTTAATTTACCATTAACCTTAGCGCCATATGAGTCTAAGCCGTCAAATTGCTCAACAACCTTATCAGTTCTCTCTTTAAAGGCACTATAGTCTGCCTCAGTCCACCAGTCTTTCAATGAGCCATGTTCGTCGAATGATGCACCATTGGTATCAAAAGCATGTGAAATCTCATGGGCAATAACCGCACCGATACCACCATAGTTGGCAGAAGAACTTTGTTCGAGTGAATAGAAAGGTGCTTGTAAAATAGCTGCTGGGAAAACAATTTGATTCTGTTGTGGATCATAGTAAGCATTGACCATGTGAGCTGGCATATGCCATTCTTTGCGATCTACAGGTTTATTCCACTTACTCCAACTATGTGCAATTGAGATAGCTGCTAATTTTTGCGCATTTTCAACTAATGATAAGTTTTCATCAATAATCTTTTTAGCATAGGTTTCAGGCAATTGTTCTGGGTAACCAATATGTGGGGTAATCACGTTCAATTTCACGATTGCTTTCTCACGTGTTGATTCTGCCAGCCAGTCGGCCTTTTCCAAACGTGCTTTATAGACATCAATCATAGTTGCAACCTTAGCTTCCACATCAGCTTTTGCTTTTGCCGAAAAATGACCATCAGCATACCAAAGGCCTAAAGCCTGACTGTATGGGCCTTGAGCTAGATAATAAGCCGCTTTTTTCTTATTCATAGCTTGTGGTGTACCTGATAGCGCACGGCCATAAACACCTGATTCAACCCGAATAGCATCAGTTAGATAAGAATTATAAGCATTAGTGGCCCCGATAATCAAGTCTGCCTTCAACAAGTCCCAATTAGATTCTGAATAGTATTGAGACGCAAATTGGGTCCAGAAGCGTTCCTCAGGAACGATAACTTTATCTGGCACCTGACCCAAAATTTGAGTAAAGATGGCATCTAAAGGCAATTCTGGAGCTAATTTAGTGAAGTCTGCCCATTCATAAGGATGGTAAAGTTTAACATATTCAGACGATTCTTCTTGAGAAAGAACATATTGAGCCACTTGCTTGTCCAGTTCAAGTGTTTTATCTAATAAGTCTGAAATTTCTTCTTCTGAAAAATTAAAATTCCGCAGAATTTTTTCTTGCGATTGGCGCCAAACCTGACGCAATTCATCGGCCTTTTCGTGCCCTTCAACATAATAAGTTGTGTCTGGAAGTAAAATAGAAGGAGCTTCCGCCCAAAGAACATTAAGTTGGGCATTCATAAAGTCAGGAGCAACACCAAATGGGAAGAGATTAGGTTTCCCTACCATCTCATAATCTGCAATCTTAGCCGCAAAATCAGCAAAGCTTTCTAAAGCTTGGTATTCCTCAATCAAAGGCAAGACAGGAGCAACACCCACTTCTTCACGCTTATCGTAGTCAGAAGTCATCTTATGCCACTTAACAAAGTTGGCTAAAATATCGCCCTCAGGCAAGTTTTTACCCTCAAGCCATTGATCCGTTGTCTCAAGCATCAAGTTTTCAATTTCATCAGCCAAGTCAGAGAAGCCACCCGTTCTTGGTTTATCATCAGGAATCACAGCTGTCTCAGCCCATTCCCCATTAACAGCTTCATAAAAATTCTCTTTATAATCGACCATCATGTCTCCTTTTCTATTCTCCTAAAACATAGGAGTATCATCTCTCCCATTGTACCAAAAAAGCTCTTTAATTGCATTTTTACATCTATCTCTATTATCTGTATTTTAATTCTTTAAAAACTCAACTTCCGCATCATCCTATCTAATTTTGTAATAACAAATTATTTTAAAAGCAATGTCCTCGTAGACATTGCTTTTAAAAAAGAAATATATTTCGAATATCCATCATTCAATCAATTCACGTATTTTTTTAGAAATAGCACTTTGGGACAATCCATAATATTGCAATAGGTAATCTACTTTTCCCACTTGACCAAATGATTCATCTATTCCCATTCGATGAACACGTGTATCAGCATCATCTCCCATTAGTTCACAGATAGCACTACCTATTCCTCCAATTCTATTATGGTTTTCAATGGTTACAATAATCTTTCCTTTCAATTCATCTCTTAATCCATCTGGCAGAGGCTTGATTCTAAAGAGATCAATAAGTCCTACCTTAAAACCTTCCTCAGCAAGTCTATCAACAACCTCTGATGCTTCTGCCACCATAATACCAGAAGCAACTACTACAATATCTTGACCTTGTCGTAAAGAAATATATCCTTTTTTAAAATCTTCATGTCCTTTATAAACCGGCTTTGGAGATTTCCTTGTTGTTCGGATGTAAGATAACCCTTCTAAATCTAATGTCTCTTTCAGAACTGCCTCAAATTGAATATCATCACTAACTTCATATAAAGTTGTGTTTGGGATTAACCGAATAAGACCTAGTTCTTCAAAAGGCATATGAGTTCCACCATTCATCTCAGCCGTAACTCCCGCATCTGAACCAATAATAGTTGCTTTCAAACGAGCGTAACCTAAAGAAATAAATAGCTGATCAAAAACACGACGACTTGCAAAAGGGCCAAAGGTATGAACATAAGGATGAAATCCTTTAACAGAAAGACCGGCAGCTAAACCAATCATTTGCGCTTCCATGATACCAAGATTAACATAACGTTTCCCAAAATCTGCTGCTAGGCTATTGGTTGACATCGAACTTGATAAATCTGCTTCTAAGACAAGTAAGTCTTTATGGGTGTTATTGGCTTCTTTTAAAAAGTCACGATATACATGGCGCATTTCTTTACTGTTTCTCGTCATTCTATCACCCCCATTTGCTGTTGCATATCTTTAACAATTTCTTCTAGCATCGCTTTTTCACTCTGACTTGGACGTAAATGATGGTTTGATGCCATGTTTTCAATTTCTTTGACGCCTTGGCCTTTGACCGTATCGAGAACAATACATTTTGGTTTTTCTGAGGCGCTATTTTTGAAATCCATTAGAGCTTGATGGATAACTGCGATATTTTGTCCATCAACTCGTATAGCATCAAAACCAAAGGCTTCAAATTTAGCTACAAAATCCCCACTTTGACAAATTTCTGATGTTAATCCATCTAACTGTTTTTTGTTATCATCAACGAAAACAATGAGATTTGATAATTTTTGATGAGCAGCAAATTGGATAGCCTCCCAACATTGTCCCTCATTTAACTCTCCATCACCAACAATGGTATAGGTTACAAAGGGCTCCTGGTTTATTTTTTGACCATATGCAATTCCTGTAGCTGCACTAATCCCCTGTCCTAATGAACCGGTTGTCATATCTACACCAGGCGTCAAATTACGATCTGGATGGGAAGGAAGACGCGTTCCATTCGTATTTAAAGAGAATAAAAACGATTTGTCAAAAAAGCCTTTTAGATATAAGGTACTGTATAAAGCTGGCCCAGCATGACCCTTCGATAAGACAAAATAATCCCGTTCTTTTTTCGCAAATAGTTCTGGCGTCATTGGCATGACGTCTCCATAGAGAACTGCTAAAGTTTCTACAACCGAAAGACTTCCTCCATAATGACCAAAGCCAAGATGATTAAGGCTTTCGAGAATCGTCAAGCGAATTTGATTCGCAAAAACTTGTAATTCTTGTAATTTATCTTCGCTTAAAGGCATTCTTATACCTCCTTAGTTTTCTCTTTACCAATAAATGATACAAGTACTAATCCCACTAAAATGGCAACTAGACCGATAGCAATGGTCATTGATCCTCCCATTTTGTTGAGAGCTCCTAAAATAATACCAGTCAAACCGAAATCAGCATCTGAGAAGGTAGAGCCTTCAAATCCAAGACCACCGAGAACAGGCATTAAGAAAATTGGAAGGTAACTAATAAGGACACCTTGCATAAAGGCACCCACTGTAGCACCTTTAACGCCACCAGAAGCATTTCCGATAACACCAGCTGTAGCACCACAGAAGAAGTGAGGGACAACACCTGGAAGAATAACTGTTGTTCCCGTTAAGATCATAATAGCCATACTCACCAAGCCACCCGCAAAACTTGAAATAAAACCTAGTAAAACAGCATTAGGTGCATATGGATAAACAATTGGACAATCCAAAGCAGGTTTGGAATTTGGAACCAACTTTTCTGAGATTCCTTTAAAGGCAGGAACAATTTCACCTAAGATTAAACGAACTCCAGCAAGGATAACGAAGACACCAGCGGCAAATTGACCAGCTAGCTGAAGAGCATAGACTAGACCATGTGTGCCATTACTCAATTCCTTAGCAATCCATGCTGGACCAGCAAAGATAGCAACAATCAAATAAATGATAGTCATTGAAATAGTGATACTTACTGTACTATCACGTAAGAAAGATAAACTTTTTGGAAATATGATATCTTCTGTTGATTTTGATTTATCTCCAACTAAACCACCAATAGTCCCACTCAACCAATAACCAAGAGAACTAAAGTGTCCTAAAGCGACCTTATCATTGCCCGTCAATTGAACCATAAATTTTTGAACAAATGCAGGAGACACACTCATGATAATTCCCAAAGCAAGTCCACCAAAAATAATCAAGGTAGCTGATTTAAAACCAGAAACAGTCATAATGACAGCTATCATGCAGGCCATATATAATGTATGGTGACCAGTTAAAAAGATGTATTTAAATTTTGTGAAACGGGAAATCAAAATGTTGAAAATCATACCTGCAAACATAATTAATGCCGTAGCTGATCCATATTTTGTTAAAGCGACAGCCACAATAGCTTCATTATTTGGAACGACCCCTGAAAGATTAAAGGCATGTTCAAACATAGTACCAAATGGATTTAATGAACTTTGAACAATACCAGCTCCGCCAGATACAACTAGAAAACCAACAAAAGTTTTGATGCCACCTTTAACAATGTTAGGAGTGTCTTTTTTTTGCAATAGAAGACCAATAATAGCAATTAGAGCTACTAAAATAGCTGGGGTACTTGCTATATCAACTAAAAATTTCATGATTTCCTCCTTTTAAATAAGTCCTTTTTCTTGGCAGATTGCAGTTACTAATTCTCTTAATTCATCCATATCAATAATACTATTCAAAATGCGAACATCACCTAAATGACCAGCTGAATTTTCCAAATCTCGTCCAACAATCCACACATCAGCTACTGAAGGATCCGCTCCACCTAAATCATAGTGCTCTACTTCAACCTCTGTTACACCCAAATCTTTCAAAATTGATTCAATATTCATCTGAACCATAAAACTTGATCCTAAACCTGAACCACATGCAGTACCAATTCTTAACATAAATTTATGCCTCCTGATTTATTATATCTTTTATATCTTGATAACTTCTCGAAGCTAGCAAGACTTCAACTTGCTCCTTCTCTCTTAAAATAGTTGTCAATTGTGACAAAGCCTTTAGGTGTGTCTCATTATCCACAGCAGCAATACAAATTAGCAAATATATTTCTTGCTTTGGATCATCTAACAAGTAAATTGGATTTTCCAAAACTAACATTGTCATACCAACATCTTGAACACCATCTTCTGGTCTAGCATGTGGAATAGCAATGCCTTTTCCTAAGTTGATAAATGGACCATATTCTTCCACCTTATTAATCATCGCCTGCGAATAGTCTTTACTAATTTTTCCTTGGTCTAGTAATGGCTGAGCAGCTAAATGAATTGCTTCTTTCCAATTCATTTTTTGTGCACTTGTTTGATAAGTTTTCTCAGTAATTAATTCGTGCAGCAAGGGCCTCACGTCCTTTCGTATTAAATCTTGTTTAAGTATTTTTCTCAAGGCAAATCGTAGTTCTTTTTCCTTAGTCACAGTGGCATAGTGCTTAATGGTGGATAGTATAGTCTCAACGGTTAAATCCTCTTCAGCTATTCCAGGAAAATCTTGACTGACCATATCCACTAGCTGAAAAGATTGTTCCTCAGACATGACCATGGGGACCAGATAACTAGGTTTATCTCTAGTCAATTTGATAGTAGAAAAAATCATATCGTAATCTTTATGATTCATTTGCTCTAACTGGTCAATTCGAGATATTCCTTGAAAACTAAGTTGAGGAAAAAGGATTTTCAGATTGTCTTTCACAATCAAAGAAGAACTAAACCCATTGGGACATATGATGACTGCCTTATAATGACTTTCAGAAATTGGTTTTTGCTGATAAAGGTAACCTCCAAAATGGAGGACGAAATAAGCAATTTCACTTGTTGGAATGGGATACCCAACTTCTCTTTCCAAAGGTAATAAAGCCTGACTAACCATATCAAATAACTCTGGATAGTCTTTCTTAATGCGTTGAGTATAGTCGTTACAGCTAGATAAGCCAAATTGAAGACGATAGTAGGCTGGAATCAAGTGACGCTCCATACTAGCAATTAACTCTTTTTTATTGTCAAAATTTAAGAGTGAAATACCCTCTAAGCAATTAATAATTTCTAAAGTTAAGTTATTAAAATATAGGTCTTTACTATTTTGATCCCCTTCAAAAGAGCCTGATAGTAACAAACTCAGATAATTTTTTTGAGCATCCTCTAAACCTAAATCAATACCTTCTTGTAACATAATATCAGTGGAAACAAGTTCTATTAAATCTTCAATTTCTTTAGAAATAGGTGCCCGATTATCTTCAATCCTGATGACAGGTCGTTGGTAGCGACTCAATATAAAGATTATTATGTAGAGACACTCTTTTAAACGATTTAGTATGGGAGACATTTGAAAAGTATGATAGTAATCAGCAACTCTCTTCTCTAATAAATCATAGGAAACCCTATAATCCCATTCAGAGAGAATATAATCCAGAGCCCAACGACCATTTGGAGATTGTAGAAGCTCTGTAATAATTTTAATTGCCATGCGATGCTTATCTTCTTCATTACCATGTAAGGTATAACCTAGTTGGCGTGAGTAAGATAATTGAATCCCATGATTCCTTAACAAAGCTCTCAGTTCTTTTATATCGGTAAGTGTCGTATTCTTACTAACCTTTAAAAAGAATTGATAATGATTATTCGAAACAAAGTCCTTTCGACAGAAAGTGTAGAGATAGATAAATGCAATCCGTTCTTCTTGTGCTAATGCAATATGCTCAGAATCTAGCAACCTAAAAATAAGTTGAGACTTGTTTTCAAGTTCTTTTGCTAGACTATAATTGCCTTTATTTAAGATAATTTTAGGCAAATCTCGCTCTTGGAAAAAGTCATTAATTACCTCAATTTCTTCTGTTAAAACCTTTATGGGATACTTAGTTTTGACGGATAACTCATAAAGAGATAGTTGTTGATTTCTAATGAGTGTCATCAGTATTACCAGTGATTTATTATCAACCATGACCTTGCCTTTCCTATTTCATTTTAGCCTATTGTACCATTAGAGCCAAGACCCTATTGAGCACAATTTTGACCATTCATCATTAACGTCAGATTGTGCTCAATGCAGATAGTCATATTATACATTGGAAAGAGCAAGTTGAGAATAATAAAAAGCCTTCCAACTAGTTAATGACAACTAGTCAGAAAGCTTTTTCATTTTGAATTTATTTTCCTAAAATAGCAATTGTTTGATAAGCTTTGAGGGTAAGCTTTTGACCCACAGTTGCTTCACCAGTATAGTTACTAATCAACACTTGGCCATTTTGATAAGCTTCCTCTAAATCTAAAGTCACTTGATCAGCATAGAAGTTGTTTAGAACCAAGAGTTTTTGGTCATCTAAATGACGCTCAAAGGCATAGACACTTGTGCTGTCCTTGTAAGTAGCCTTATAATCACCTTCAGCAATCAGTGGCATTTCCTTACGAAGTTTAATCAGTTGCTGATAGAACGGGAAAATTTTACCTTTTTTCTCATTTTCAACATTGATTTCTTGATATGATTTACCGGCTTTCAACCATGGTGTGCCTGTGGTGAATCCAGCATTTTCGCTACCATCCCACTGCATTGGCGTCCGTGAATTATCGCGGGACTTGGCTTGGATAATGGCAAAAGCTTGCTCGGGCGTTTTACCCTCATTCAACATGATTTGGTAGGCATTTAAACTTTCAATATCGACATAATCTGCCATGGAACTATAATCCGGATCAATCATCCCAATTTCTTCTCCCATATAGATGTAAGGTGTCCCACGCGACAAATGAATCGATGCCGCCAACATGGTCGCCCCTTCATTCCGGAAGTTTTTCACGTCAACAAAACGGTTTAGCGCTCTTGGTTGATCATGGTTATTGTAGAACAAGGCATTCCATCCGTCCCCCTTGCTCATTCCCTCACCCCATGAATGGAAGAGATCGCGTAACGCGACAAAATCAAAGTCCATGATTGTCCACTTTTGGCCATCCAAATAATCCACTTTCAAATGGTGGAAATTAAAGGCCATTGAAAGCTCCTCGCGTTCTGGAGCAGTATAAAGAATACAATTTTCAATAGTTGTCGCTGACATTTCACCAACTGTCATGAAGGAACTATCTTGACCAAAGCTGGCATTATTCATCATTTTAAGGTAGTCATGCGTGATAGGACGGTCAGTATATGCAGGTTTACCATCATTGACCGGGCAATCAACCAACTCTTCGTCTTTACCAATTAAATTAATCACATCAAAACGGAAGCCTTTAACACCCTTATCACGCCAGAAATTAACCACTTTAAAGAGTTCTTCACGAACATTTGGATTACGCCAATTTAAATCAGCCTGTGTGACATCAAATAAATGGAGATAATATTTACCTGTATTACCAAAAGGAGCCCAAGCATTGCCACCAAATTTGGAAACCCAATCCGTTGGTTGGTCACGAAGAATAAAGAAGTCTTGGTAGTACTCATCCCCTGCCAAAGCTTTTTGGAACCACTCATGTTCTGTCGAACAATGGTTTAGTACCATATCCAGCATGAAATCAATGCCAAGATCTTGCCCAACAGCAATCAATTCTTCAAAATCAGCCATTGTACCAAAATCAGGATTGACAGCAGTATAATCTGCAACATCATATCCGTTATCCCTTTGAGGACTTGGATAAAATGGATTTAACCAAATCATGTCAATACCCAGTTCTTTCAAGTAAGGCATTTTTTCAATAATCCCTTTTAAATCACCGACACCATTACCACTAGTGTCCTTATAAGATTTAGGGTAAATTTGATAGACAACTTTACGTTTATCGATAGTCATAGGTTTCCTTTCCCTTAAATGACATCAGGAACTGTTACCAGTTCCTGATGTCCGTTTTTCAAACTTATTTTTTGACTGCTTTCATCATAGCTTCGTTACGAACGATTTGACGAGGTATGTCACCTTCAACGTCAACAGTATATGCATCTTGGTTAGTTACAATAACCGGAGTTTCAGTTGGATAACCTGCTTCTTTAATAGCATCCATATCAAAGGAGATTAATTTGTCACCCGCTTTAACATAGTCACCTTGGCTAACATGAGCAGTAAAGCCTTTTCCTTCAAGATTGACTGTATCCATACCAATATGCATTAAGAGTTCAACACCATCAGTAGAGACTAAACCAACCGCATGTTTTGTAGGGAATAAAACAGATACTTGCGCATCAACTGGAGAAACTAATTCACCTTCAGTTGGTTGAATCAGCACACCTTGTCCCATAACACCTTGGGCAAAGACTGGGTCAACAGCTTCACTTAAAGGTTTAACCTCACCAGTAAGTGGGCTAACTAAGGCAACAGATGAACCTGCTTCAGCAAGTGCTGAACCAGCAGCTGCTGTAGTTGCTGCTTCAGCGACTGGAGCTTCAACTGCTTCGTCAGCTAAACGAGCAGCAATAGCTTCATCTTCAGCTTTAGTCATGATATTTGATTTACGGAAGAAGAATGTAAGAGCAATCGGTACAGCAATAGCTACTGCCATACAGATGAAGAATGGTACCATGTATTTAACATTGATCGCCATGAAACCTGGAAGTCCACCAACACCAATTGAGTTAGCTTGGACGTTCATTGTTGTACATAATAAACCAGCAATACTTGAACCAATCATACCGGCAACAAATGGGTAGATGTATTTAACATTAACCCCAAATAAGGCAGGCTCAGTAACACCAAGGTAAGCTGAGATTGCTGCTGGAAGCGAAATTTCTGCTTCTTTATCATTATGACGGTTCATGAGGTAATAACCAAACACGGCAGAACCTTGAGCAATATTTGAAAGGGCAATCATTGGCCACAAACCAGTGGTATGAGTTGCAGTATCGGCAATCAACTGAGTATCGATGGCATTTGACATGTGATGCAAACCAGTGATAACAAGTGGCGCATATAAGGCACCGAAGATAGCACCAAACAACCATTTAACAGGTCCAGTTAAACCAGCAAGAACGACAAATGAGATTCCTTTACCAATTGTCCAACCTAAAGGGCCTAAAACAGTATGTGCTAAGATAATAGCAGGTACTAATGATAAGAATGGTACAAAGATCATTGAAACAACTTCAGGAATACGTTTACGCCAGAAGATTTCCAAATAAGCAAGAGATAAACCAGCTAGTAAAGCAGGGATAACTTGTGCTTGGTAACCAATTTTGTTAACAGTGAAGAAACCAAAATCCCAAACCCAGTTTTTAGCAATTTCAGATGCTGGAGTGCTTGCTACTGCATAGGCATTAAGTAACTGTGGAGATACCAAACAGATACCAAGAACGATACCGAGGATTTGAGTTGTACCCATTTTGCGTGTTACTGACCAAGTAATACCAACTGGAAGGAAGTGGAAGATCGCTTCACCTGGTAACCATAGGAAGGCATCAACACCAGCCCAGAATTTAGAAACTTCTACGACAGTTTTTCCATCAAGGAAACTCCAAGGAACACTGTCAATTAAGTTACGGAAACCTAAAATAAGACCCCCAACGATGATTGCTGGAATGATTGGCGTGAAGATTTCAGCCAACATTGTCATCACACGTTGGAAAACATTTTGATTACTTTTAGCTGCGGATTTAGCGGCTTCTTTTGAAACGCCTTCTACACCTGAAACTGCGGTAAAGTCATTATAAAAAATTGGAACATCATTACCAATGATAACTTGGAATTGTCCAGCGTTAGTGAATGTTCCTTTAACAGCAGAAATTTTTTCAATTTCTTTGATGTTAGCTTTGCTATTATCATTCAAAACAAAACGCATCCGAGTTGCGCAGTGAGTGACAGCCTTGATGTTTTCCTTACCGCCAATAGCAGTTAGGAGCGTCTTAGCTTCGTTTTCAAATTTTCCCATTTGATTTCCCCTAAATCCTTTTTCCATACTTACTCAAGTAAAGCAAGCAAAAATTAATTTTTATAAATTCTAGTAGAGAATTTAATCTACCCCTCAATTGTAATCGATTCCAAATTTGTATGCAAGTTGTTTGCTCAATAAATTGACTTTTTTCCCTGAAATATGTTATCTTGTATGTTGAAAATCAGACAAGTTAGAAAGAGAAGTCACACTCCATGAAAAAATACGAACGTATCTTTAAAGATTTGGAAGAAAAAATATCCAAAGAAATTTATGCTATCGACGACTTTTTACCAACCGAAATTGAATTAAGTCAAGAATACCAAGCCAGTCGAGACACCATTCGAAAAGCTTTAACTCTCTTGGCTAAGGCTGGATTAGTCCAAAAACAACAAGGTAGAGGAACTCAAGTCATTAAACATCACCAAATTCTTTTTCCAATCTCAGAATTGACCAGTTATCAAGAATTGGTTTCCTACTTTAACATGAATTCCAAAACCAATGTCATTGCTATTGACAAACTGATTATTGATGAAAAAATGGCTAAATTAACAGGATTTCCAGTTAATTCACTGGTATGGCGAATCACCCGTCAAAGGGTTGTTGACGGCGTAGCTTCAGTCCTTGACATAGACTATTTGAGTAAAACGATTGTTCCTAAAATAAGCCGAGAAATTGCCGAAAAATCTCTCTATGAATACCTAGAAAAAGAGCTAAAGTTAGCCATTGATTTTGCTTTAAAAGAAGTAACCATTGACCAAGTGAATGATAAGGATAAAATCTTATTAGACCTAGGGTCCGATCGACATGTGGTCTCCGTTAAATCAAAAGTCTACTTATCATCAAATGAGCAGTTCCAATTTACGGAAAGCCGGCATAAATTAGAGAAGTTCAAGTTTGTTGACTTCGCTAGACGTAAACCAAAATAAAGAACCTGCTATAAATCAACCTTTGGCTAGCAGAATATAAGAAAAACCTTTATGAGAATGATCACTTGTTCTAAACAAATGATCCTCATAAAGGTTGTTATGATAAAAACTTATCTTGATAATCTTGACCCCAGTCAAGCATGGCATTAATAACAGGTTCCAAACTTAACCCAGTCTCAGTCAAAGAGTACTCTACCCGTGGTGGTACTTCCGCATAGACTTTGCGATCAACCAAGCCATGAGCCTCCATATCACGTAACTGACTGGTCAAAACTTTTTGACTGACTGTGCCAATGGAATTCTTCAATTGACCGAAACGCATGGTGCCTTTTAACAAGTCTCGTAAAATCAAAATTTTCCATTTATCGCCTATCAGAGCCAAAGTTGTTTCAACAGGACATTGGACATTTTCTTCAGGCATGTCATCACTTCTTTCTTAATAGTTTCTTTTAGTAACTTAGAAACTATTATATCCTAAATAAAATTTAATGCAAGTCCCCATTAAAAACGCCGAAAACACACAATTGTTACTTATAAGTAACTATACCACAATAAAGTGCCTACTTTTCAAAAAGAAACTTAGGGGATAAGATATACTTAAGAACTAAAAGAACGAGGATTTACTATGACTTACCCATATCAATCACAAATTACCTTAGGTACAGTTTCCCTTTATGTTAATAACCTAGAAAACATGACCCGTTTTTACACTGACATGATTGGTTTTACTATTCTCAGCCAAGATGAGACCAAAACACATTTAACTATTGACGGCCAAACTGTTTTTCTTGAACTTCTTAAATCAACGTCACCACGTCAATTGACTTATGGATTATACCATACTGCAATCCTAGTTCCTGACCGTCAGTCACTTGGGCTGGCGCTTCATCACTTAGCAACTAGCCATGCACCACTTGAAGGCGCTGCAGATCACGGTTATAGCGAAGCGATTTACCTCAGCGACCCGGAAGGGAATGGTATTGAAATTTATCGTGACAAAGACATGAGTCAATGGGATATTCGCGAAGACGGCCATATTATTGGTGTTACTGACCCAATGGATGCTCAAGGAATGCTGGACGAATTGACTGAAATTCCAGCAAACTTCAAATTGCCTCAAGGAACTATCTTAGGACACGTTCATTTAAGCGTTAAAGATGCTCTAGCTTCTTCTCAACTTTATCAAAAAGTATTTGGGATGACAGACAAAATGACTATTCCTACAGCATCATGGATTGCATCTGGAGACTACCATCACCACTTGGCCTTTAACCATTGGGCTGGACCAAATTTGGGAGCTAAAAAAGCTGGCATCCCTGGATTAAAATACCTTACTATTACCTTTGCTGATGCACTTGCCTTTGAAGCTACTTACAAAAAAGCACAACTTCATGGCATGACTGTTAGTGAGAAAACAGAAAATAGCTTCTTAACGACTGATACTGATGGCATCACAAGCAAAGTAACCTTAGAAGCCTAAAATGATAAGCCCTTTCTTGACAGAAAGGCTTTTACTTTACTACAATAAGGACATGTTAACTTATATAATACCAAGTGCCAAAGAAATGGCCATATCAAAAGAGAAGTTCCCCCCTTCCCTTTCGGAAAATAGCCGAGCAATCATCGATGAACTGGCCTCTTTATCAGTTGAGCAACTGGCTGCCGCTTATAAAATAAGTCCTCAAGCCGCTTCAAAAGAGTCTGATAGAATCCATGCTATCCACAAGGAACAAGCCCCAACCTATCCAGCTTACCGACTCTTCAACGGTCTCATGTACCGACATATCGAACGTGATGACTTAACTAAGAAAGAAGAAAAGTATTTAATCAAAAATACCTACATCACCTCTTCTCTCTACGGTATCATACCCTTTGATTACCCTATCGCAGAACACCGATTAGACTTTCAAACAAAAATCAAAGTAAAAGAAGAATCATTAAAAAGCTATTGGCGACATTCCTATGATGCTTTTCTGGAGCGAAAAGGACCTTTCATCTCTCTCTTATCTAGTGAATTCGAGGATGTTTTCAGTCCAGAAAAGAGACAACTGTGGATAAGTGTCACCTTTTTAGAGGAAAAAAATGGCCTTTTAAAAAGCCACTCAACAATCTCTAAAAAAGGACGAGGTGATTTCTTAACGGCTGCCTGCAAGGCTAACTGTAAGACCCTAAAAGACCTTAAAAAGCTTGAATTCAGTGGTTTTCGCTTTGATGACCAAGAATCTGATAGCAAACATTTCGTCTATATCAAAAAAGAGGCCTAGGCCTCTTTTTTTTGCTTTCATCCACATTTTTATGACTTATGCACAGCTTGTGGATAAGTTTGAGGATAAGATGATAAAGTCCTTAGTTTCCATACTATCTAGGAGCAGAAAAGTAGTCCTTAGTTTATAGTAAATGATCTCGACTAACTTGTTCAAAAGACTGGTCTCCATCATTTAATTTTGACCAGATAACGACTTGACCAGACTTTAAAGATTCTTGAACATCAATAATCCGTTGATTTGAGGAACCTCTAAACTGGAGCATCAAATTCTTCTTAGTAATATCAAAACGTCCATCTACTAAGATATCAATCAAAGAAAGCATCTCTAGCTTATCCTCTGATTCTCCCATCATTTCTTCCCAAGTGTAGCCAGTCCATGACCAAATGTCTTTTTTTGGCAATTCTTTTCGAATACGTTTTATCAAGGGGATTAAAAAGTTTGTATTCAAGAATGGTTCCCCACCTAAAAGGGTTAATCCTTGGACATAGGGTTGCGCCAAATCAGTCATAATTTGTTCTTCAAGTTCTTCACTATATGGCATTCCGGCATTAAAAGACCAGGTAGCCGCATTGTAGCAGCCTTTACAGTGAAACATACATCCTGAAACATATAATGAATTTCGTACCCCTTCACCGTCAACAAAATTAAAAGCTTTATAGTCAATGACACGACCTTTACTAAGGTCTTTAGCCTGCCATTCTTTTGGTTTAGGATTATTCCAACATTTTTCTGACATGAAACCTACCTTTTATTTAATCCAATAACGCTCCGTATCATTCTGAATATCTTCCAAATGACCACCATTTGCAAGGATGACTGATCGACTTGCAGGATTAGTCCTTTTACAGGTCACTAAAATTTCACGAATATTCTTGTCTCGAGCGATCTCTATTGCTTGACTTAACATTTCTTTAGCGTAGCCATTTCGTCTTTGACTTGGCCGGACGGAATAACCTATATGGCCTCCTTCTTTGAGGAGAGCATCATTCAACCGAAGACGTAAACTTAAAAATCCAAGTGCCTTTTGACTATTTTCATCAAAAGCGACAAATTGAATCGATGGAACGAAATGATTAGGAACACCAATCCCAGCCTCAAACTCCTTGTTCCTTTCGAGCCATGCTTCATAATTGAAATCTTCCCTATCCCAGAAACCACCATCGTGAGCTGACTTTTCCAATTCAAATTCTTGCATCATCTCAAGAATTGCCGATTTATCTTTTAAATTTGGTCTTCTTAATTCCATAAAAACTCCTATTTTGGTAAATTGAGCTCTAAGTTTCCGGAACTTTCCTGGGAAGTCACGATTTGATGGCAGATCCAATGACTTAGTAGACTTGTTTCTGGGTTGACAGGGTTGACACCACTTGTAATTGCTTCAATGAAGGCATCAATAATGGTTTCAAAGCCTCTCTTGTAAAGGGTTGTATCCCAAGAACTAAAGCCTTTTCTTTCTTGATCAGTAGCTGTAAAAATCGTTAATTCATCAAGATTTTCCAGGTGCATGGTCATTTCCGGACCTTGAACTTCCATTACTTCGCGTCGACTTCCAGACTGTAAATTCATGGCAGCCGTAATGCGAGAATCTTTCGTATTCAAGTTGACAGAAACTTGACAGAGCAACCCATCTTCTAGTTGATAATCAAAACTTCCTGATTCAAGAGGTTCGTCCGCCAAAAAGATTGCTGTATCAAGGGGGTGGATAAAGAAATCAAAAATTTTAAAGACGAAATCACCCAGTCTGTCACTATCGTTTTTCTCAACATGAACTTTACGCTTATTTGACAAGGTTGACAATTCTTTGACACGGGGTGCAAAACGTCTATTAAAGCCAGCCATTAAAAAGGTATTATGTTCTTCAGCTAATTGATAGAGCTCTAGACTTTCATGAAAGGACTCTGTTAATGGTTTATCCATATAGACAGGAATACCACGCTCAAGAAAGAGTTTAGCCATCTGATAGTGGACTTTTGTAGCCACATGAATAAAGACCCCATCCAAATCACTAGCAGCAAGTTCTTCAACCTTTGCATAAGTTTTTGACTGTCCAAATAGTTGATCAACCTTAGCTAAGGTTTCTTGATTACGTGTAAATAAATGCCATTCAATACCACTAAGCTGGCGCATATAAGGTAAATAGGCTTTTTGAGAAATACCACCTAATCCAACAATACCAAGTTTTAACATCATGAATGCCTCTTTCTTTGGTCTTACTTATCTTTTTTAGCTTGTTTCTTTAGTTTTTCCAAGAATTGTGGTTTTAAGTCTTTTGATTTATCTTTTTTCGTAGCAGACTTTTGTGATTGTTTCTCATGGAAACGCTCTACTTGCTGCATGCCTTTATAATCTAATTGATATTTTCCCATTTTACTTCCTCTTTTCTGACATCTGATATAAATAAAAGATTGCTTTTGGTAAGCAACCTTTTAAGCATAACATCATTTTTTAAAAATTGCTATTGAGACTAATCTTACAAGCCTGGGTATTTAATGGTTGACCCATTCATATGTTTAACACGTGACGTAATCTCTTTATGACGACCATTAACCATTGGACGTGCCTGTGGGTTCCCAAGATAACCACATGTTCGCTTAACCACATCAACTGTTTTCGGGTCATTATTGCCACAATTTGGACATGTAAAGCCTCTTTCAGTAGGTTTGAAATCACCTTCAAATTGACACTGGTAGCACTTATCAATTGGCGTGTTTGTTCCTAGATAGCCAACTCGGTCATAAGCATAATCCCAAACAGCTTCCAAAGCCTTAGGATTCTGTTGCAATACCGGGTACTCACAATAGTGAATAAAGCCACCAGATGCACCCACTTCAGGATAAATCTTTTCAAAGTCTAATTTTTCAAATGGTGTTGGATTTTTTCGAACATCATAGTGGAAAGAATTTGTATAATATTCTTTATCTGTGATATTCTCAAGAACACCAAACTTTTCAGTATCTAAACGACAGAAACGATCTGTAAGACTTTCCGACGGTGTTGAATAGACTGAGAAATGATAGCCATAAGTGTTAGACCAATCTTCACAAGCCTCTTTCATGGCTTTAATAATGGATACTGTAAATTCTTTTGCTTCATCATTTGTTTCCCATTCTCCACCATAGAAAACAGATGCAACTTCATAAAGACCAATATAGCCTAAAGAAACGGTAGCTCGGCGATTTTTGAATAGTTCGTCAACGGAATCTGTCTTGTTCAGACGTTTGCCGAAGGCACCATATTGGTAAAGAATTGGAGCATTGGCTGGACTGGCTTCCTTAACACGTTCAACACGATAAACAAGTGCGTCTTTACCAATTCCAAGACGCTCATTAAAAAGCTCCCAGAATTTATCCATATCACCATTAGATTCCAAAGCAATACGTGGAAGATTCAAAGTGACGACCCCTAAGTTCATCCGACCAGATGTCACATCTTGACCATTTTCATCTTTCCATCCCTGTAAGAATGAACGACATCCCATTGGTGCCTTGAAAGAGCCTGTTAAATCGATAATTTTGTCATAGGAAAGCATATCTGGATACATGCGTTTTGTAGCACATTCCAAGGCTAACTGTTTAATATCGTAGTTAGGTGTATCTTCCTCTAAGTTTAAACCTCGTTTTACAGTAAAAATTAATTTGGGGAAAATAGCAGTTCGATGTTCACTACCAAGCCCTTTAATCCGAATCTCAAGAATAGCCTTCTGAATTTCACGCTCAAACCAAGATGTCCCTAAGCCAAATCCAAGAGATGTAAATGGTGTTTGCCCATTAGAAGTGAAAAGAGTATTAATCTCATATTCCAATGATTGCATGGCATCATAGATGTCTTTTTGTGTTTTCTCATAGGCATAAGCTTCACGTTTATCTTCAATAACCCATTTTTCAGCGTCAGCCATGTGTTTCTTGTAATTGAGCTCGGCGTATGGGGCTAAGAATTCGTCAATACGATCAGCAGTACAGCCACCGTACTGACTTGAAGCAACGTTGGCAATGATTTGTGAGATTTGTGCAGTCGCTGTTTGAATTGATTTTGGACTTTCAACTTCGGCATTACCAATTTTGAACCCATTGGCTAACATCCCTTTAAAGTCAATTAAACAACAGTTGGTCATTGGCGTATAAGGACTATAATCCAAATCATGATAATGAATATCACCCTTTTGATGGGCATTGGCGACATGAGGAGGTAACATTTTTAAGCCAATTGATTTCCCGACAATTCCAGCCGTTAAATCGCGTTGCGTGTTAAAGACATCACTGTCCTTATTTGCATTCTCATTTACGACTGTTTGATCCTTATTAAGCAGTTTATCAATGGTAAAGTTAATATCAGTTGCTTGAGAGCGCGCAAAATCACGTTGAGTTCGATAATTAATATAAGCCTTGGCAATGGCATACTCATTTGCTGATAATAATTCGTGCTCTACGATATTTTGAATTTCGTAAATTTTAATATTGTTTGGAAAACGATCTTGAATTTCCGCAATGACACGATCAGAAACAGCCTCTAGTTTAGCTTCAACCAAGGGTGACATCTTAGTAACTTCAAGACTAGCTTTCAATAAGGCACTGTAGATTTTCGTCGTGTCAAAAGACACCAAACGACCGTCACGTTTAATTACTTTTATATCAGGTTGAACAAATATAGTTTCTTTTTCTTCTGTCATCATTTTCATTTCTCCTTACTTGGACTATTATATCACGACAAGAAAAAAAATCAATATCTTGTGTCAAGAAATTTGCTCAAGCACAACATATTGATTTTCAACTTATTTTTGTTGATAGATATGAAAGCTTGTCGTATCAGCTCTATCTATCATTCGATAGTCATTTTTTAAATGTTTTTTTAGATTTTTAGGTAAAGTCATCTTATCATTGACAATAATATAGCTAGCATTATTCTGTAAAAGTTCATCAACTAAAATGCGTTTGTTCTCAGCTTTTTTCACATTAACAGACGGAGAAGCAAATTGGGAAGCTGTTTTTCGCTGACCCTCTAAATAAATTTGTGAGGTCTGATCCCAAACATAAATTTTTTCTGATTTTGCGACCTTTTTCTTCACAAAGGTAATAACAGATTCTCTATCCCTTACTAGAAGATTAAGCTCATGATAAGAATACATCGATAGCCCTAGTGACAAAATAATGACAACTAAAGGTAAATAATAATTCTTTTTAAAATAAAGGCTGATTAAAGTGAGAATGCCATATTTGCGTCTTCTTCCACGTCGATGACTATTTAATTTTAAAGCATCAGCGTAATAATTAGCAAAGGGAAATACTGTCAATAACAAAGCAAAAGGAAGTAAACCTAGTAAATGAAAAGGGTAAAAGTCACCACTGAATGCAGCAAAAACAAAATAAGTGATTGTGACTGAAACTAATAACCACTTGATATAGTAGTCATTGACTTGATTTTTTGTTTTAAAGAAATAATAATAACCGTTGAGGAAACCGAGACCAAATAGAAAGGCGAATTGAATTACTAGTGAAAGTAAAACTGGCAAATCTCCTACCCTAAAATAGGTGAATTGATAGGCAACGGCCTGAGAAATATAGGGCCCTAAAATCTGTAAATCAAGAATGAAATAACCAGCAGTGTAAAAAACTAATGATAAACCCCAGATAATGGCTAATAATTGGTAAAAGCCACGAGCCAAGTGTTTTTGTTTTCGATTATAGATAATAATAGCAATGGCAACAAAGAGCCAAAAAACCAGCGTTTTAGGTTCTAAGAGCATTGACATACCACCGGCCAAACCAAATAGAATAAAAGACTCATCTTTGGTTAATTCAGCAAAATATTTGGTTAAGAACCAAAGTGCCATTAAAAGGAAAGGCATGGCAAATTGGACAGGGTACATCCCACCAAATCCAAGCGTAGCCATAAACATATATAATAATAAGGTAAAACTGAGTGATACCTTTCGATTACCAACTATAAAATGAACCAACTTATAGAAGTAAATACCTGACATATAAAATGCGATACCTTCAAAAATCAGTAACCAGAAGCTAGAACCCCAGAAATAACTTAAGGCAATCAAAACAAAATAGAGCATTCCCCCACTAGTGAAGACTTCACTATAAGGAATTTGTCCTTTTGCCAACATCATCCCGATATAAAGATTTTGCGATTGCAAAGGATTTGCAAAGTGTAGAAAAAAAGGATTAGCGACACTGAAAAAAGCTAGAAAAATACTAAAGCATAAAATATAGCCTTTATGTAAATTTGGTACCTTAGTTTCGTATTTTGTAGTATGAATTGTTGGGCCGTCATCCATTGGAATATCTGCTAAATCCGGCATATAATCATCAGTCATTTGACTCACTTATCTTCTCCTTGAAATGTCATACAACAAGTATATCAGATTAATGGCCATAGTCAATTTCAGATCCCAAATTGTAAAAATTCTAGTCCAAAATGATAAAAAGGAAAACAAAAAAAAGACCCCTCAGGGCCTTCTATTATTCTTCGTCTAAAAAGCTATTGAAAACTTCTTCAATCATATCCCATTCAGCATCTGAATCTTCAGGAATTGGTTGTAAATCGCCTTCAGTACCATCTTCATTTTCAGTAAATGAGTAAGCCTGAATTTCAATTTCACCAGATTCATCTTCTTCAGAACCAGCTGGTACTAAAAGAACATAGTTTTTACCAAATTCTTCTTTACCATCAATAGTTAATAGGATTTCAAATAATGATTCATTACCTTGTTCATCAACAAGCGTAATAACTTCATGTTCGTGATCATGATCGTGGTCGTGATTATGTGCCATTTTTTTCTCCTTAGTAGGTTCTATCTAAATAATTTTGTAAAATAAGCTGTGCAGCTAGTTTATCAATAACTTTTTTGCGTTTCCCGCGACTAACATCCGCTTGTTCAATCAACATTCTTTCTGCTTGAACAGTAGTTAGACGTTCATCCTGATATTCCACAGGAATCTTAAAAAGTTCTTCAATTTTTTGGCCATAGGCCTGACTAGCTTCAACTCGGGGACCACTTGTATTGTTCATATTTTTAGGTAAGCCAACAACAAATCGATCTACCTTATACTGTTCTACAAGCTCTCCCAAGCGATCGAAACCGAAAATTTCTTTCTCTTCGTCAATCTTAATAATTTCAAGTCCTTGAGCAGTAAAACCTAGGGGGTCACTAATAGCAACTCCTACTGTTTTTGAACCTACGTCCAATCCCATTACTCTCATTTAACGTCGATACCATTTCCTTTTAGATAATAACGAACGAGTTCTTCTACAATTTCATCACGTTCATATTTGCGAATTTGGTTTCGGGCATCATTATATCTTGGAACGTAAGCAGGGTCTCCACTTAATACATAACCAACGATTTGATTGATTGGATTGTAACCTTTTTCCTCTAATGAATGGTAGACAGCAGTTAAAGTTTCACTAATCTCTTTCTTATCTCCATCATCTAATTTAAAGCGGACTGTTTCGTCTGTAAATCCCATACTGACACCTTCTTTCTAAACTAAGTGCTATGATTTATTATAGCTTATTTTTAGAAATTTAACAAGAAATCTAGTTATGAGACAAGAAAAAAAGCTCTAAGAAGAGCTTTTTTTACAAGGCTGCACGCAAGCGTGCCTCCGTATTTTCGATGTTACGTATAGAGCGAGGTAAGAAAGCTCTAATGTCATCTTCCTTATAACCAACTTGTAATCGTTTATCATCAATTAAAATAGGACTTTTAAGAATACGAGGATTGTCCTGGATTAAGTCGATGACTTCACTCACACTCAATTCTTCAATATTGCAATTTAGTGCCTTAGCATAACGGTTTTTAGAAGAGACAATGCTCTCTACACCATTTTCTGTTTTTGATAGAATTGCTAAAATTTCTTCTTTTGTTAAAGGTTCTTTTCCTAAGTTCTGTTCTTTATATGGGAGCTTGTGGCCATTTAACCATGTTTTCGCCTTTTTGCAGCTCGTACAACTTGAAATCGTATAAATTTTAATCATGTTGTTGTTCTCACTTTCTATTTCGTGATATGATAATTGTAACATAGTTAGAAATCATGAACATAGGTCTTTGGACCTATTTTTTTGTCCTTTTTTGGCTAAATTGCCCGATTTTTTGTGATTTTTCTCCCATTGTAACAGGCTTGTAATCGCTTTTACACAATTTTAAACTTCTCCGATCGAAGTCCTCCAAACTCCAATTCCAAATATAAATCACATGTCTCTATGGTCACCTAGTCGAATGATTTCTCCAAATTCCGAGGCAATTGGTAGCAATTTGAGAAAGTATGCTTCATTACTTAGACACAGAACACAAAAAAAGACCCTTAGGTCTTTTTTATTAATCTTCAATTTCGATGGCATCATCTAGATCTAGAAAAAGGTCATCTGCTTCTACCTCAGCAGGTGAATCTAATACTTCCTCTGTCTCATCTTCCAACAAGCCTACTTTGACACGGACTTTATGGTCAATTTCTTCAAAGATTTCAGGATGATCTGCTAAGAATTTTTTAGCATTCTCGGAACCTTGACCGATTTTCTCACCATTGTATGAGAACCAAGCTCCAGCTTTTTGAATTACATCTAAATCAGAGGCAATTTTAATAAGTTCACCTGTACGTGAAATACCTTCACCATACATGATTTCAACTTCTGCAACTTTGAATGGAGGAGCAACTTTGTTTTTAACAACTTTGATTTTTGTTTCCTTACCAATATTGCTATCTTTTTGATCGCCAGTACCTTTAATTTGTGTATTTCCACGAACATCTAAACGGACTGAAGCGTAGAATTTCAAAGCACGACCACCAGGTGTTGTTTCAGGATTACCAAACATAACCCCAACTTTTTCACGCAATTGGTTAATGAAAATAGCAATTGTTTTTGTTTTATTGATTGAAGCTGATAGTTTGCGCATAGCTTGACTCATCATACGTGCTTGCAAACCAACGTGACTATCACCGATATCCCCATCAATTTCAGCACGAGGTACTAAGGCTGCAACAGAGTCCACAACAACAAGGTCAACGGCACCTGAATCAATCAATTTACCAGCAATCTCAAGACCTTGTTCACCTGAATCTGGTTGAGAAAGAAGTAATTCATCAATATTAACGCCAAGTGAAGCTGCATAAGCAGGATCTAAAGCATGCTCAGCATCGATAAAGGCAGCAATGCCTCCTTCTTTTTGTGCTTGAGCAACAGCATGTAGTGCAACTGTTGTTTTACCAGAAGATTCTGGTCCGTAGATTTCGATAATGCGTCCTTTCGGATAACCTCCAGCACCTAAAGCAATATCTAGAGCAAGGCTTCCAGAACTCATAACTTGTACTTTCTGCTCAGCTCTTTCACCAAGACGCATAACAGCACCTTTACCAAAATCTTTTTCAATATTCTTTAAGGCATCGTCTAAAGCTTTGCGGCGATCATCGCCAAACTTTTTAGTGATTTCTTCTGTTTTTTTAACTTTTTTTGCCAATTCTTTCTCCTCTTTCATTGGAAGCTCCATCATATTGATTTTTTATGATAAAAGGCTCCCAGACTTATGTTATTATATCAAATTACAACTTTATAATAAAGTTTTTCGGACCAAATTGAATGCATGCATCATTGCGATATAGCGAATGTCTGACCGACTTCTTCCACCAATTGATACTTGTATGGATTCTGTTTTTTCGGTAGTTGAAATACCAATATAAACCGTTCCAGCTGGATGTCCTTCTAATTCACCTGGGCCCGCAACTCCTGTTAAGCCAACACCAATATCAGATTGCATTAACTGACGTGATTTCAGAGCCATTTGCTGAGCGGTAAAGTGACTGACAACGCCATGCTTTTGTAAATCGACAAGTGGTATACCTAACATTCTTGCTTTTTCTTCTATGCTATAGGTAACATAACCACCCTTAAATAGTTGCGATGAACCTGAAAAATCAGCAATCTTCGCTTGAAACATACCAGCCGTTAAACTTTCAGCCGCACTTATTGTCAATTTTCTATTAAGGATGTTTTCGAAGACAACTTTTGCAAGGCTATTGTCTTCACCATATCCATACAAGTACTCTGATAAAGGAGTCTTATCTAAACTCCTTACAGAGAGTAATTCTTTTTCAAGAGCATCTAATTTTTCATTAGCCTCTTGCTCACTATTTGATTTAGTGGATAGTCGTAAAGTAACTTCTCCAGTTTTTGCATAAGGAGCAATCGTCGGGTCAGTTTGATTCTTGATATATTCCGATAGAACTGTTACTAACTGACTCTCACCGATTCCAAAAAATCTTAAGACTTTAGAATAAAGGATTTCATTTCCTTTACTTAGCAAAGGCACTAAATGTTTTGTTACCATGGGTTTTAATTCACTAGGTGGCCCTGGCAAGACAACATAAGTTTTTTCCCCATCTACTAATAATCCCCCAACAGCAAGACCTGTAATATTTTGAATAGGAATTGAACCTTCTATTATCTGTGCTTGTCTTTCATTGTTGGATGTTCTTGAACTCTTAGGCCGCGAAGCAAAAAATTGATCCAGTTTATCCTTCGCTTGCTGATCAAAGACTAGTGTTTTTCCTAAAAATCTAGCTAAGGTTTGTTTAGTCAAGTCATCTTCTGTGGGACCGAGGCCACCAGTCAAAATGATTAAATCGCTCCTTCTACTAGCCATTTCAATGACATCTAGTAACCTCTTTTCATTATCACCTATTGCTGTTTGATAATAAACATCAACTCCAATCTCAGCCATCTTTTCTGAAATAAACTGTGCATTTGTATTGACAATTTGTCCGGTTAGAATTTCCGTTCCAACAGCAATTATTTCAGCATTCATTTAACCACCTACTTAATCATTCGTAATTTTATTTCATTTTATCATAAAAAATCTAAAATCATTTATTAATTATAGCCGAAAACAAGAAAATAGTAAAGTTATTACTTTACTATTTTGTCATTTATTTAAAACTACATGTGCATTCATGATCATTAACCATTCCTGAGGCTTGCATAAAGGAGTAAATAGTGGTTGGTCCTAAGAATTTAAAGCCGCGTTTTTTCAAGTCTTTAGCTAAGGCTACCGATAGATCGGTTTGGGCAGGAACTGGATGCTGCTGGTCGACCAAGTTGTTGATGGGCTCACCATCAACAAATCCCCAGAGATAGTCTGAGAAAGATAGACCTGCTTCCTGCATTTTTAGCAGGGCTTGTGCGTTGTTGACGGTCGCTGCCAACTTCAATCGATGGCGGATTATGCCTGGATTCTGTAAGGCGTCAGCCATTTCGTCTTCGGTGAACTGAGCCACTTTAGCAATCTCATAATTGTGGAAAACCTGGTTGAAAGCAGAGCGTTTTCGCAAAACAGTCAGCCAAGAAAGGCCAGACTGATAGGATTCTAAGCAGAGAAGTTCGAAAAGCTTTTGATCATCATATATGGGCTTGCCCCATTCCTTGTCGTGATAGTCGCAATAGAGTTGGTTATCCACAGGGACCCATGCACAGCGTTTTGTCATTTGTTACCCCTTCATCAACATTTTAAGGGCTGACTTGATGTACTGCTCAGCCGTTTCGTCGGTACCTTCAAAGAATGCTCGAATTTTCTTAAGCTCTGTTGCTTTATAGCCGAGCGCCAATAGTGCCTCAATGGCTTCATCAAGTTGCTGATTTGCAGATGTTTGGCTTTGGCTCTGCTTCTGAGCATTTGCGGGTGCTTCCACAAACTTGCCGGCCAAGTCAAGAATCATTTGCTGTGCCGTCTTCTTACCAATTTTAGGGAACTTCATCAAGTACTTAATGTCACTATTATCAATGGCAGTAACCAAGCCTTGGTTATCATCAACTGCAACAATCGCTAAGGCTGTCATTGGGCCAATTCCTGAAACCGAAATCAGTTTTAAAAAGACATCCTTTTCATCTTCGGTATGGAAACCAAATAATAGGTGGGCATCCTCCCGGATAACTTGATGCAGATAAATGGTCACATTTTGGTTGACACTATCTGTAAAACTATAGGGATTGGCAACATAGATAATATATCCTAAGCCACTTGTCTCAACGACAATATATTTGGCAGTAATTTTAGTTAACTGCCCTTTTATGTAATCAAACATGTTATACCTTTGCTTTCTGTTTTGCTGCTAAAATGATCAGATTCATTCCCATAATAGCAATGATTAAGAAGACGATTTGAACGCCTAGTAAACCTGTAAAATGACTCAAAGAAACGATTAAGCCCGCTAAGATTGCTCCCAAAGGCTGGGCCATTGAAATAAATCCGGTATATGAACCAATTTTAGATTGATCCATCATATCTGCTCGCAAGACCTGGCTTGCTGGAACATTAATCATTTCACCAATAGTAAATAGAACAACTGCTATCACAATCCCCCAAAAATGACTTAGTGAAAAGGCTAAAAACATTCCTAAGGTAAAAAGGGTCGTTCCGATTACGAACTGTCTCATAAGGGGCCATTTTTCTGTTAATTTGTTGGTTAGGGACATTAAAGTGACTATCAATACAGTATTGATAAATACCATGATTGACAACATTTTTGCACTGGTTATGGTATACCCCAAAAGTTCTATTTGCTCAAATGCCAGCTTTAAATGGACGGGAACGTAATTATCCATTTGTAGCCAAATACTTGAAGAAAGGATAGAACCTAAGGTAAAGAGGAGAAAGGCCTTATCAACGAGAACCTCTTTATAGTTGCCAAAAGTTCCTTTTAGCCCCAAACTATGGCTAAAGTTGTCATCGTCAGGTCTCGTTTCATCAAAATAGCGATAGGCAATATAAAAACAAATAATATTGGCAATTAATAGGGATATCAATAATTCTAAAAAGTAATAGTCATAGAAAAGGCCCGAAATTCCTGCACCAAACATGACAGCAATATTGATAAACCAATAATTAATGGTATAAACGAATTTACGATTACTCAAATCCGTTAGATCAATCAACATGGCTTCATAGGCTGGGGCGTAAAAGCTAGAAGCTAATTCTACTAGCAATATGCCAAGAAACATGACTGTTGGCAAGACGTGGCCGGGAAGATTGGCAATAATTGTTAGGAGCCAACCTAAAGTTGAGCCAATTGAGCCGTAGATGACAACCTTTTTCCGGCCTATGGCATCAGATAAATGACCGCCATAAAGGCTTCCAAAGAAGCCGGCTAAACTGGTCACCATCATCAAAATCCCTGTCCAAAATGTCCCGAAATAACTGGTGTAGTACATGGCCATGAAAGGGAAAATGCTTGAACCCAAGGTAATGGTCACAAAACGGACCAATTGCCTGATTTGTATTTGCTTAGATAAGTTAAAAAACTCTTTCATGACTTCCTTTCTAATACTTGCCTAAATCCCTCAAGCTGGTATGATTCTCTTGAATTCGTCGGAACATTTTTTCCATATCTGCTTTACTAAAATGAATCAATACTGGTCTGCCATGAGGACAATTATAGGGATTTTTGCATTGAGCTAGTTGTAGGAGTAATTGTCGCGCTGAATAATCATCTAGTGTATGGTTTGCCTTGATAGATTTTTTACAACTCATCATAATGGCCAACTCAGCACGATAGGTTTTAATCGAAACTTCCTGGGTCAAGAGCAGCATATCGCACATCTCATAAACCCCTGATTCAATCTCACTTTCCTTCATCCAAATGGGATGCTCCCTCAAGATAAAGGTATTGTTACCATAAGGCTCCAGATAAATGCCAACCTCATTCAGTAAAGGCATTTTTTCTTGCAGATTTAAGAAATCAGCCCCTGAAAACTCAAATAAATAAGGCACTAAAAGCTGCTGTAAACTACTGTCAACTTCCCCAATTTTTTCCCGATAGTATTCATACTTGACACGTTCTTGCGCCGCATGTTGGTCAATAATAAAGAGGCCCTGGTTGCCTTGAGCAAACAGATAAGTCCCGTGCATTTGACCAAAATATTCGAGTTCAGGGAAGGTTGACGCCTCTTCATTTTCTAGCTTATCAACCAGCTGTTCCAATTTCTTTTTATTTTTTAGGATTTGGTCGGAATGGTCCCCATCTTCTAATTCAATATCGGGGCGACTAGCATGCTTAACAGAAGACTGCATGTTTACAGCTGGGCCTTCTTCAACAGGGTTGACTGCCTTGTAAACATCTCCCATGTCATCATTATAGACCGGTCTATCCTCGCTAACTTCGTTTTTTTCCACAAAAAAGTCATTGCGTTGAGGGTCATAATAAAGTTTACTAGACTGTAAAGGTAAACGTGTTTGTTCCACTTTAACCTTTGTTCTAGTAGATGATTTAGCCAGATTTTCTAAAGCATCTGGAATCAAATCTTGGACTTTAAGAGCGTCCGCAATAGCTGCAGAAATGAGTGCCATCAATTCTTTTTCTTTAGAAATACGCACTTCTTGTTTGGTAGGGTGAACATTGACATCAGCTAAATAGGGATCAATTTGAATATCAATAACCACAATTGGAAAACGACCAACCATCAACTTAGATCCATAACCATCAAGAATAGCCCGGTTCAAGAGGAAATTTTTGATGTAGCGACCATTAATTAATAGGGTGATATAGTTACGATTAGCTCTGGTTAATTCTGGCAAGCTAACGTAACCAGACACTTCAAAGTCCAAATCAGCATTGGAAATTTCCACCATCTTTTTAGCCGTTTGCAAGCCATAAATGCCAGCAATTGCCTGCTTTAATTGACCTGATCCAGATGTATTGGTCATTTCCCGACCATCACTAATTAAACGGAAAGCAATCTCAGGATGCCCTAAACTCAAACGATTAACCACATCGACAATATGAGCCAACTCCGACTGCATACTCTTCATGTACTTGAGACGAGCAGGGGTATTGTAAAAAAGGTTCTCAACCGTGATTTTAGTTCCGACAGGCGTTGAAAAATCCTCTTTTTTTTCAATTTTCCCGCCACGTACAAAAATCCGCGAACCAGATTGGGCAGTTTCTGTTGCCGTTTCAATGGTTAATTCACTAATGGAAGCAATAGAGGGTAGAGCTTCACCGCGGAAGCCCAGCGTTCTAATCCGGAAAAGATCACTTTGATTTTTAATTTTACTGGTGGCATGTCTCAAGATACTTTTGGGCAAATCTTGAGCTGACATGCCTTCCCCGTTATCCGTGATTTTGATTGATTTTAAGCCAGACTCTTCTATTTCAATAGTAATTTGACTACTAGCCGCATCAATTGCATTTTCGACCAATTCTTTAACGACACTAGCGGGCCGTTCAATAACTTCACCCGCCGCAATTTGATTGGCCAATATTTCTGGTAGCTCGACTATTTTATTCATTGACTTGACCTCACATTCTTAAGGAATATTATAACATAAAAGGTAAAGAGACTTTGGGCTTTTCTAATTCCAGAAAATGGAGGCACTTTACTTCTTTTTCAATTTTGTACAAATCAGATCAAACTGGTTACTTATGTATACTAATTTCACTTTAGTCACACTTGTTGTTTGAAAAGCATCTTTACAGGGTTTTCACTGTCAACTTAAGAATCCAAAACCTTAATATATAAGCATTTAAGCAGTCAATTGACAGTTCTGTAAAGTTACTAATAACTACCAAAAAAACAATCCATAGGATTGTTTTTAAAGGTCTTTTTTCAAGTCATAAAGGATGGTCATTGCTTCCATAGGCGTCAGATTCATGACATCAATTTCCTTTAGTTTTTCAATGATATGCTCGTAACTATCATTTGCGAATAAATCTAACTGTTGATTACTTTCAGTAGTATTTACTTTTGCTTTATCAGACCAAGGTGTAGCCACTGATTTGGATTGGCTTTCTAACTCCCTTAATATCTTATCAGCTCTTTGTAAAAGATTTTGTGGTAAACCAGCAATTTTGGCGACATGGATACCATAGGATTTATCGGCTGGCCCTTCAGAAATCTTATGCAAGAAAGTCACCTCTCCTGCTTTTTCCAAAGTTGCAACGTGAACATTATGCAGACCTGATAATTCTTGAGACAAGGCTGTCAATTCATGATAATGAGTAGCGAACAGGGTCTTAGCTCCAACATTATCGTGTATATATTCAATGATTGACTGGGCAAGTGCCATACCATCGTATGTCGCTGTTCCCCGACCAAGTTCATCAAAAAGAATCAAGGAATTTTGACTAGCTCGCTTAATAGCTTGATTAGCTTCCATCATCTCAACCATGAAAGTTGATTGCCCGGAAATCAAATCGTCAGCAGCACCAATTCGGGTAAATATTGCATCAAATAATGGTAAGTTGGCTTGATCAGCCGATACGTAGGAACCCATTTGGGCCATAATGACTGTCAAAGCCAGTTGGCGCATGTAAGTCGACTTACCACTCATATTTGGTCCAGTAATCAATTGAATGGTTACTTGATCACCTAAATCAATACTATTTGGGATGTACTCTCTAACACCCATGACTTTTTCAACAACAGCGTGACGACCATTAATAATGGAAACCTCTTTACTATGGTTAAACTGTGGCCGTACATAATGGTTGTTTTCAGCCACTTGAGCTAAACTTTGTAAGACATCGACTGTGGCAATGGCTTTGGCTAAGAGTTGCAAACGTGAAATGTAGGATTCTACCCGAGCTCGCACCCTCATGAAGATATCATATTCTAATTGAGCTGATTCTTCACGCGCCTCCAGCATCTCCCCTTCAATCTTGGCTAACTCGGCTGTGCCATATCGCTCCGAATTTTTCAGCGTTGCTTTTCTAAAGAAATGGTCAGGAACCATGGAAAGATTTGAGTTGGTTACGTGGAAATAGTAACCGTCTTTTTTGTTGTAGTCAATCTTGAGGTTATTGATGCCACTAGCCGCGCGCTCCTTAGCCTCAATCTCGGCAATCCAGCCAGTACCTTCCTTCATGACCTTGCGATAATGGTCCAAACGTTCATCAAAGCCAGTCCGAATAATATTGCCTTCACTGATTGTTGCTTGGGCATTTGGGGCAATAGCCGAGCGGATTAGACTTTCAAGTTCTGGAATCTCGTCAATTTGGCTAATCAAATCATCCAATTCCGTATGGCCAATGGCAACTAGAACGGCCTTGATATATGGTACTTGGCCTAAAGTCTGTCCTAATTGAAGAAGATCTTTAGGATTAACCTTACCAAAAGAAACGCGACTGGATAATCTTTCGATGTCATAAACACCTTTTAGACTGTCACTCAGGTCAGCACGTTCAATAAAGTTTTCTAAGAGTATTTGAATGATATTTTGACGTTTTGCAATAGCCTCTTCATTAATTAAAGGACGGTCAATCCAGGTTCTTAAGAGACGCATGCCCATTGCCGTCTTGGTTTCATCCAATAGCCAATATAGAGAGCCGTGTTTCTTACCCGTTCTAGCATTCTCAATCAGGTCTAAACTTGCTTTGGTACTAAAGGACATTTGCAAGTAGTCCTTGATTTCATAATGAACAAGCTTTTGCAAATGGGATAATTCTCGCATTTGCGTCTCTTGAATATAGGCTAACAATTTAGCAGCAACTGTCTTCTCAAGCTCTGATATATCGGCATCTAAAAGAGTCGTCTCATCACTTACAGCTTGACTGAATGTCAGCAACAAGTTATGGTCTTGTCTCAATAGTTTTTCTTGACTGTCACTTAAGTCAAAGCCCACAAGGACTTCTTTGGCTTTAAGATTGAGAATCTCACTACTAAGGCTGGTGAAATCTGACAAGGTCGTCACATAAAATTCACCTGTGGCCAAGTCCATGTATGAAAGTCCAAATTGATTGCCATTGCTATCGATGGCTACTAAAAAGTTATTGGCTGAGTTGGGTTTAGCAGAGTCGACAACTGTTCCCGGAGTAATGACCTGAACAACTTCACGCTTAACCACTCCAACAGCTTTTTTAGGGTCTTCCATCTGTTCTGCAATGGCCACTTTATAACCCAATTCAATTAAAACATCAATATATTGTTGAACGGAATGATGAGGTACTCCCGCCATTGGAATTGGATTTTCAGCATTTTTATTACGACTGGTTAAACCGATTTCTAAAATTTGCGCCGCTTTAACCGCATCCTCATAAAATAATTCGTAAAAATCTCCCATTCTAAAAAGCAAAAAAGCATCTGGATAATCTGCTTTTATGTCCAGATACTGTTGCATTCCAGGAGAAATCTTAGGATTGGACATCCCCAACCTCCTTATTAACTTTTTCTTCTATTGTCTTTGTAATATATTGTATCAAATCACTAGCATCTTGCATCTTTTCACGATAATCCTCGACCAAAGGATGGTTTTCGAGTTCTCCTTCAATCGTTTCTGCAAGTTTACCGGATTGATCTGCTGCTCTCTCTTTTTCAATCTGCTTAAAAAGAATGGCATCTTGTTGTTTTTTTTTCATTTCAAAAGCTAATGCTTGCAATTCAGGATGCTCCTGCATTTGTTTTTCAATGCTTTTAAAGGCTTGGATACTGGGGTGTTTAGCAATAGCAGTCAAGAGTTGAGTGAGAGAGTCATCATAAAGTGTCATATGCTTAAGACCAAATCTTTTTCAAAACGCTCTGCAATTTCTTCGTTGCGACAAATAACCAATAACGTATCAGCTCCTGCAACAGTACCAATGATTTCGTCGATATCGTCATTATCAATTAAATTAGCTAAAACATCTGCTTCACCTAAATTTGTATGGAGGACAAGCATAAAGCCAGCACGGTCCACTTTTAAAACATAGTAACGTACATCTGGGCTAAATGGAGAAGCCATTGGTTCTGATAAACTGTAATAAAGTTTTCCTTCTTCATTACGAAGTTTTAATAAACCAATTTCACGCAAATCACGAGATAGGGTTGCTTGTGTTACTCTAATGCCTTCTTTACTGAGAAAATTTTTGATTTCTTCTTGCGTACCAATATGTTCCGATTGGATGATGCGCTTGATTTGATTTTGTCGCTCAATTTTATTCATCTGTTCCCACCCTCTTGTATAATTATCCTTTTAAATTATATCAAAAAATACTTAATTTTTCATTAACTTATCATTTGTTTTAGATTTCCCTAGCTTTTAGCTAGCCTGAAAACCCTTTAAAATTAAACTTAACCATTCTATTTTAAACTTTCGACCAAAAAGTAAGTGTAAGATTTATCACATTTTTCGACAAAAAGTGATTTTAGTATAATTTCCCAAATCATTTCTTCTTTATTTTGAGAAAATGTGATAGAATGGAGTGACAAACTATTTTAGGAGAAACAAGATGGATACTAAATCATTAATTGCGAGCGAAATTGCAAAAGTGGTTCCTGAGTTGGACCAAGAAACAATCTATAACTTGCTTGAAACACCAAAAAATTCTGACATGGGAGATATTGCTTTCCCTGCTTTTAGCCTTGCTAAAGTGCTCCGCAAAGCTCCACAAATTATTGCTGCTGAGCTATCTGAAAAAATCGACCAAAGCCAATTTGAAAAGATTATGGCAGTAGGTCCTTACATCAACTTCTTCTTAGATAAAGCGGCCATCTCTAAAGATGTTCTCCATGCCGTTATCTCAGAAAAAGCTGACTATGGTCAACAACATATTGGTGATGGCCAAAATGTAACACTTGATATGTCAAGTCCTAATATTGCTAAACCTTTCTCAGTTGGTCACTTGCGTTCAACTGTTATTGCGGATTCAATTGGTCATATCTACTCTAAACTTGGCTATAACTCAATCCGTATCAATCACCTTGGGGACTGGGGTAAACAGTTTGGTATGTTGATCGTTGCTTACAAACTTTGGGGTGATCGTGAAGCTGTTGAAGCGAATCCAATTGATGAATTGCTTAAGCTTTATGTTCGTATCAATGCAGAAGCTGAAGAAAAACCAGAATTAGATGACCAAGCCCGCCAATGGTTCAAGAAATTGGAAGATGGCGACAAAGAAGCTTGGGATTTATGGCAATGGTTCCGTGACGAAAGTCTTGTTGAATTCAACCGTATTTACGATAAATTAGATGTTTCATTTGACCACTTCCACGGTGAAGCTTTCTACAATGATAAAATGGATGAAGGTATTAAGATTCTTGAAGACAAAAACCTTCTTAAAGAATCTAAAGGTGCTCAAATTGTTGACCTTGAAAAATACAACCTTCCACCAGCATTAATTAAAAAATCAGATGGTGCAACACTTTATATCACTCGTGATATGGCAACTGCAATGTACCGTCAACGTACTTTTAACTTTGTTAAAAATATTTATGTTGTTGGACAAGAACAATCTCATCACTTCAAACAATTAAAAGCTGTTCTTAAAGAAATGGGATTTGATTGGTCTGATGATATGATCCACGTTTCATTTGGTCTTGTAACTAAAAACAAGAAAAAATTATCAACACGTAAAGGGAATATCATCCGTCTTGAACCAACTCTTGACGAGGCTGTTGCTCGTGCCTTAACACAAATTGAATCTAAAAACCCAGACTTAGAAAACAAAGAAGCTGTTGCTCATGCTGTTGGGGTTGGGGCTGTTAAGTTCTACGATTTGAAAACAGACCGTGACAATGGTTATGACTTCGACTTAGAAGCTATGGTCTCATTTGAAGGAGAAACTGGACCTTACGTTCAATACACATATGCACGTATCCAATCAATCCTTCGTAAAGCTGATTTCACACCCGATGCTAACAAAGATTATTCTTTAAACGACATTGAATCATGGGAAATCGTTAAATTGCTTCAAAGCTTTGCTGCTAACGTTGAACGTGCTGCAGATAAATATGACCCATCTATCATTGCTAAATTTGCTATTCAATTGGCACAAGCTTTCAATAAATATTATGCCCATACTCGCATCCTTGACGAATCTGATGAACGCGAAAGCCGTTTGGCGCTCTGCTATTCTACAGCAATCGTCCTCAAAGAAGCTCTTCGCCTCTTAGGTGTTCAAGCTCCAGAAAAAATGTAATCCATCTTAATACAAAAAAGTTCTATTCTTGAAAGAATAGAACTTTTTTTCTTATACTGGTTTATCATAATTTTTACGACGAATTTTGAAATCTGAGCTAACAACTTCATCCACATCAACGATGGAGATGAAGGCATCTGGATCTAAGTCTGCTAAAATGCGTTTCACTTCTCTGACTTCATTTGGGCTCATTGTGACATACATGACATTGTATTCATTACCTGAGTATGCTCCTTCACCTTTCAAGTAAGTAACACCACGATTAATCTCTGTTTGAATTGCCTGTGCGGCAGCCTTGGAGTGTTTAGTAATAATAATCATCCCACGGATGGTATAACCACCATTTTGAACAACAGTCAAGACTTGGCTAAAAACAAAGCTAGCAACCAGAGTATAAAGCATGTGTTTCAAGTCAATATAGGTTAATGAGGCCGTTAAAATAACAGCATCAATGGCAAGCAAGGTTTGCCCAAGTTTGATTCCCATTTTTTCTTCTGCAATACGACCAATAATATCAGTACCACCAGTTGTCGCCCCATATCGGAAAACTAGGCCACAACCAACACCTGCAAAAAGACCTGCTACCACAGAGACCAACATCATATCATGCTCAAGTCCCAGCTCAATTGGAATTTTTTGCCAAATCCAAATAAAAATAGACATGGTTACTGTGCCATAAATGGTTAAGGCTAGTGAACGGCGACCAAAAATCATAGCTCCAATGATAAATAATGGAATATTCAGAATTAATGAAGAATAAGCAGGGTTGATACCCATAAGTGCGTGTAACATCAAGGTTAAGCCCGATACGCCGCCTTCGGCTAATTTATTAGCCATATTGAAGTTTACAAAGCCAAACGAATAGATGGCAACCCCAATAGTAATAATTACTAAAGCGCGTATCCGAGATAACCAAAGATTAAATTGTGTCATTTCAACTCCTTATTTTTACAAAAAACTAGTTGCTTCAAAAAGAAGCAAACTAGCTATATCTTTTTCTTTCGTTTTTTCTTCTTGGGAATGAAGAAATCTGGGCTATTAATTTCATCCATATCAAAGATAGAAACAAAGGCCCTAGGATCAATCACGTTAATAACTTCTTTAACTTCCCTGACTTCTGTACGACTAAGGGCAGTATAGATAACTTTTTTCTCTCTTGCAGAGTAGGCACCTTCACCATTGAGATAGGTTACTCCTCGCCCTAACTCTTCCATGATGAATTTAGCAATCTCGAGAGCATTATCTGAGACAATAATAGTACCTCTAACAGAGTAACCTCCATTTTGCACCAGATGAACAATACGGCCATACATAAAACTGGCAATTAAAGCATACATCATATCTGGAATGGAAATATAGGTTAAGGATAGGATCATCACAAAAATATCGATGACTAGAAGTGCCTGATTGAGTTGTAAACCTAACTTAGTCTCCATCAGCTTACCAATAATATCAGCACCGCCGATGGTGCCACCACTTCGGAAAACTAGTCCGCCCCCAAGACCACCAATAATCCCGGCCATTAAAGAGATGACCAACTTATCGTGATCTAAATCGATGGCTAATGGTAACCTTTGAAAGAGCCAGATAAAGAAATAGAGTGATACAACACCAAATACCGTATAAATGGTTGAACGTCTTCCAAAAAACCGGGCGCCAATAAAAACTAAAGGCAGGTTAATAGCATAACCGGAAATAATTGGATCAATATTTAAAACAGCTTTCCCAACAAGAGTTAAACCAGCCATGCCGTTTGCGGCAATACGATTTGCCATGTAAAAATAAACAAAGGCAAAGGCGTAGACCGCTGAACCAGCTAATATATATGCAAATTTTTTGATTTCAACTTTACTATCGAATGGCATCCCAACCTCCAGTTTTTCTAAATGCTAATCATCCTCTACAAAGCGCCCGATAATGCGGACATTTTCAGCAACGGAGATAAAGGCCGTTGGATCGGTTCTTAACATTAAAAATTTAAAATCATTATATTCTTCTTGCGTCAAAATGGTAACTAAGACTGCCTTATGAACATGTTTATAGGTTCCTTCAGCGTCATTGATACAGGTCACCCCACGATGCAGCTTGTGATGAATTGTTTTGATGACTTTCTCAGGATATTCTGTCACAATCATGGCTTGCATTTTCTTTTGTTTGGTGTAAATAGCATCAGTGATACGAGTACTTACAAAGATTGCCACCATAGAATAAAGAGCATATTGCCATCCAAACAGGAGGCCGGCAAAAACCATAATGGTTGCATTAACAACTAAAGCAATCTTACCAACGTCACTGCCAGTCTTCTTGCGAATAGCTAAGCTGACAATATCAGTCCCACCACTTGATATCCGAGATTTCAAGCCAAGTCCAATACCAAGACCCATGATTAATCCACCGAAAATGGCATTAATGAGAGGATCCTTAGTTAAAACGACCTGGGGCATGATTTGGATAAAGAAGGAGGACATGGAAACTGTAATGAAGGTGAAAATGGTAAATTTATGACCAATTTTATACCAAGCTAACAACAATAGTGGAATGTTAATAGCGTAAAAAGCTAGTGAAATTGGAATCGTAAATCCAAGAAAACGTCCCGAAATTGCCGAAACAACTTGGGCTAAACCTGTTGCTCCACTGGAATAAACATGACCAGGTTGAAAGAAGAAGTTGACGGCAATACTAGACAAAATCCCATATAAGATTGAGGCTGAAATTTTTTCAGCATATTTCTCTTTAGAGATACTGCGTAAGGCTTTTAATAATCCTACCTTTTTAGCACCACGGCTAATAACGTATTTAACTTTTTTCTTGTAAGTTGTTTTTCTAATCATGACTTTCTACTTGAAGACTTAATTCCTCTAATTGTTTGTCAGATACCAAGCTAGGCGCTTGGGTCATTGGATCACTTGCTTTATTGTTTTTGGGGAAAGCAATAACTTCACGAATGTTATCTTTTCCAGCTAACAACATGACAAAACGGTCAAGACCAATTGCCAAACCACCGTGTGGTGGGAACCCATAATCCATAGCTTCTAATAAGAAACCAAATTGGTCAGCTGCCGATTCCGCTGTAAAGCCTAAGGCTTTAAACATGCGTTCCTGCATTTCTTTTTGGTTAATCCGGAGACTACCGCCGCCTAATTCATAACCATTGAGTACAATGTCATAGGCAATGGCACGAACTTTGGCCAAATCACCTTCTAGTTCATGGGCTGATTCTTCAGTTGGTAATGTGAATGGGTGGTGTGCCGACATGTAACGGCCTTCTTCTTCTGACCACTCAAACATTGGCCAATCAACAACCCATAGGAAGTTGAACTTGCTGTTATCGATTAAGTCAAGTTCTTTGGCAAGGCGGCTGCGGAGGGCACCTAGTGTGTTATTAGCAACCTCTAATGCATCAGCGACAAATAGGACTAAATCATTTTCAGCTAGTTGTAAAGCGTCTGTCAAATCTTGGTCAATTTCCGTTAGGAATTTGGCTACTGGTCCTGTTAGGGAGCCATCGACTTTTTTAACCCAAGCTAAGCCTTTTGCCCCAAACTGTTTAGCGAATTCAGTCAATTTATCAATATCTTTACGAGAGAATTGGTCTGCTTTGCCTTTGACAACAATAGCTTTGACTGCTTCAGCTTCCGAAAAGACTTTAAAGTCTACACTTTTTACTACAGTTGTAACATCTTGTAGAAGCATCTCAAAACGGGTATCTGGTTTATCAGATCCGTAAAGATTCATAGCGTCATTGTAGGCCATGCGTGGGAATGGTAAGGTAACTTCAATTCCTTTTGTATCTTTCATGACTTTAGCAATCATGCCTTCAACGATGTCTTGGATTTCTTGCTCAGATAAGAATGATGTTTCTAAATCGACCTGAGTAAATTCAGGCTGACGGTCACCACGCAAGTCTTCATCACGGAAACACTTAACGATTTGATAGTAACGGTCAAAACCAGCATTCATCAATAATTGTTTGGTAATCTGTGGACTTTGTGGCAAGGCATAGAAATGACCTTGGCTAACCCGACTAGGAACCAAATAATCACGCGCACCTTCCGGTGTTGATTTAGTCAACATTGGTGTTTCCACATCAATAAAGTCTAAACCATCAAGGTAATTGCGGATAGAATGGGTTACTTTTGCACGCAACTTGAAGTTTTCTAACATTTGCGGACGACGTAAGTCCAAATAACGGTAGCGTAAACGCGTCTCATCACTCACTTCAGCATCATCTTTAATTTCAAAAGGTGTTGTTTTAGAAGCGTTCAAAATTGCCAAAGCAGTTACTTTTAGTTCGACCGCACCAGTAGCCAATTGGTCATTAGCCTGTTGACGGGCCTGAACCAAACCAGTCACTTCAATGACGTACTCGCTACGAATACTCTCAGCAAGAGCAACCACCTCTGCACTTGTATCTTCAGGATTAATAACAAGTTGCATGATGCCCTCACGGTCGCGTAAATCGATAAAAATAAGGCCGCCCAAGTCTCTACGACGTCCAACCCAACCTTTTAAAGTAAGTTCTTGTCCAATGTGCTCTGATCGCACATGACCAGCATACATGCTACGTTTCATCTGTATATATCTCCCATACATTTTTTGTCAATTTCTATTATAACAAAAAGCACACAAAAACCCCACCCATTTGGGGTGAGATTCTTGATTCTATTGGACTTTTTTATTATGTAGAACGAGCCGAAGACTCACTTTATACTAATTGACTTAACAAGCCAGCAAAATCTTGACTAATTTGTTCGAATGTCGCTTCAATTTCTTGACGACTTTGGTTATTCTTAAGACTGACTTTACCAGCTTCAACTTCGCTTTCCCCTAAAGTCATAATCACCTTAGCTTTAAAGCTGTCTGCTGATTTAAATTGAGCCTTAATTTTACGCCCTAAGTAATCCCGTTCCGCTTTAAAGCCTTGTTTGCGAAGTGCTTGCACTAATGCTAAAGCTTTGCTGTTGGCAGCATCTCCCAATACAGCGATATAAACATCCATCTCAGATGCAACTGGCAATGTGATGCCCTGCTTTTCTAAAATCAGCAAAAGGCGCTCAAGACCAAGACCGAAACCAAAACCTGGCGTTTCCGGCCCGTCAAAGTAGCTCACCAATCCGTCATAACGACCACCGGCACAAATGGTCAACTCTGATTTATCAACAGTCGCCATAAATTCGAAAATAGTGTGGTTATAATAATCCAAACCACGAACCATGTTGGTGTCAATCACATACTCAATACCAAGAACTGCCAACATAGCTTTCACAGTCTCAAAGTGAGCCTGACTTTCTTCATCTAGATAATCCAAGATTGATGGCGCATTTTCAACTGCCACTTTATCTTCTTTTTCTTTAGAGTCCAAAACACGCAAAGGATTTTCATCCAAACGGCGTTGACTATCCTTTGACAGTTGCTCACGCATCGGCGTCAAATAATCAATCAAGGCCTGACGGTAGGCCGCACGACTAGAAGGATTTCCCAAACTATTGATATGTAACGTAATATCTTTAATCCCGAGGGTTTCAAAAAGGTCTTTAGCCATGGCAATGGTCTCCACATCAGTGGCAGGATTGGCAGAACCAAAACACTCCACACCAATTTGGTGGAACTCGCGCAAACGACCCGCTTGAGGGCGCTCGTAACGGAACATAGAGCCGATATAATACATTTTGACAGGCTTTTGAACCTCTGGTGCAAAAAGTTTATTCTCAACAAAAGAACGAACAACAGGGGCAGTCCCTTCCGGACGAAGGGTAATATGACGATCACCCTTATCGTGGAAATCATACATTTCCTTTGTCACAATATCAGTAGTATCGCCAACCGAACGACTAATGACCTCATAATGCTCAAACATAGGCGTGCGAATCTCGCCATAATTATATTTTTTGAAAGTTTCACGTGCAAGATTTTCCACATATTGCCATTTAGCAGCTTCTTGAGGCAGAATATCCTGAGTTCCCTTAGGTTTTTGTAATTTCATAATAACGATACAAGGCCGCAAAAACTCCGACCCATCCTTTCTTTGACAGTAATCTATACTATTTTAGCATTTTTCTAGGCTTTTTGGGAATAGCTGCGCTTTTAAAAAACTTTTTTGTCAAGTAACTTTACTTTACAAAAAAGTTGTGTTACTATATTAAAGTTGGCGAAAGCCATAGACACAAACATTAGACTAAGCCAAAGGCCTTAAAGCCTACTATAAAGGCTCAAACATTTTAATCGGAGGATAGAAAAAATGGCAGTTCCTGCACGTCACACGTCAAAAGCTAAAAAGAACAAACGTCGTACACATTATAAATTAACAGCACCGTCTGTACAATTCGACGAAACCACTGGAGATTTCTCACGTTCTCACCGCGTATCACTTAAAGGATACTACAAAGGACGTAAAATCGCTAAAGCTAACGAAGCTAAATAATAGAAGGGAGATACCATGCGCGTAAATATTACACTTGAACACAAAGAATCTGGTGAACGCTTGTACCTTACTTCAAAAAACAAACGTAACACTCCAGACCGTCTTCAATTGAAAAAATACTCACCAAAATTACGTAAACACGTAACTTTTACTGAGATCAAATAATTGAAACACAAAAAGTCCTTGAAAGATTCTTTCAAGGACTTTTTTGTGCTCCTTATGCTACAATTAAAGCAATAATATTACGGAGGCAAGCCTATGTTTCAATGACATTCAAAGAAAACGGACTCAATAATTTATAGTTTTATGAAGAAAGAGGATTATTTTTGGAAAAATTTTCAATTGAAACAGACCGCCTAGTTATTCGCCCACTTGCTCTAGGAGATTATGATGCCTGGTATCAAGGCTTTGATAGTCGTAAGGTTTCACAACATGCTTTTGATGACGGTCGTCTGGACATGACCGTCTGTGATCCCCAGTGGTTTCAGAGCTTAGTGGCACGGCATCAGGAGCTTTGGGATAAGGATGATACCTATATCTTTGCTGCTTTTGATAAGAGTGGCCAGCACCTTGGCATGCTCAATATCGCCACCTTAGCCCGCACCAACATGCAGTGGGGCGAACTGGGCTATTTCATTCATAACCAGCACTGGCGTAAAGGCTTTGCCTACGAGGCTTTATCAGCTTTAGTAGAGGCCAGCTGGAAGGAGCTGGGCTTTCATCACTTAGAAGCTCAGATTTCCCCGGAGAATAGAGCGTCACAGCAATTGGCTGAGAAATTAGGTTTTGTCTATGAATGTCGCCGTCCCAAGTTTGCCTTTGAAGCAGGTCAGTGGGTTGACAAGGATATTTACAGTAAGAATTTACATGAGCAGCCTTTAGATTAGTTATTGAAGAAGTCCTTTAGGGCTTCTTTTTTGCAAAAATGCTATAATAATCAAAGACATTAATAATATAAGGAAGTTACTCATGCAAAAACACTGTCAAGAATGCGGTACTATACTCATTGCTAAAGAATTGGAAAATGAAGGGCAAATCCCTTTTTGTGAGTCTTGCGACCAATTTCGATTCCCAGGTTTCAATACTGCCGTTAGCTTAATTGTTGTTAATCAAAGCAACGATAAGATTCTGCTCATCCAACAATATGGTCGTCCTCGTAAAATTTTAGTGGCCGGATATGTTGGCAAAGGTGAAAACCTTGAAGAAACTGCCCTACGTGAATTAAAGGAAGAAACCGGTTTGACAGGCTTGTCAATCTCTTTTAACAAAAGCCAGTTCTTTGAGCCGTCCAACACGCTTATGTGTAACTTTACAGTCTTTGTTAAAGATGATAGCGACTTTAAAGCCAATCACGAGATTGATGCCTACTACTGGTACAGCCCTGAAGAAGCCCGTCAAAACATATTCCCAAATAGTTTAGCAGCGGCTTTTTTAAATCATTATTTAGATCAGAAAAAGAGTTAAAAAAAGGTGCCTAAAGGCACCTATTTCTATTTAGAAAAAACTATTAATGATAAAAGTTGACAGTCCCATAATTAGACAAAAGACAAGGGTGTAAGCAACTACTATCAGTGGTTTCTGATAGGGATATTTGGCTTTTTCTTCAATACTTTCAACCTTATCAAGAGTTTCTCCTTTAGATATGGCTAAAATTTCTTTATAAGTTTGGACCTTATTCTCTTTTTTGAATTTTTCTAACCTTAAAGCAAAGTACATGAGGACAAGCCATTCTAAAACAAGAACCAAAAAGCCAGATTTCCCCCAAAAATGAACTAAGGGATAGGCAGTAATAGCCATCAAAAGAGAACCTATGGTCATGACCCAGCCATCTCGGTTAAATTGTTTTAAATCGTCACTTTGAACAAGTTTTTTCATTTCGTCAATATCTCCTTCTACTAATTGATCTAAACTTAGCTGGAAGAGGTTCGCCAAAACAATCAAACTGTGAATGTCCGGATAGGATTTGTCATTTTCCCAATTTGAAATGGTTTGACGTGAAACATATATTTTTTCTGCTAAGTCTTCTTGAGAGAGCCCAGCCTTTTTACGACAAGAGCTCAGTTTCTTTCCAAGTTCCATTTTTTCTCCTTTCAGCTTAAGTTTATCTTAGTGGAGGTTTCTTAACTATCAAATGTCTTTGACATTGGCTTGATTCAGACCTTATTTCTTGTCTAATTGCTTTTACTTTACACCATCGTCAACTAATTGACAAGCCTAGTCCAAAATGTATTTAATAAAAACAATATGTTACAATAAATAGACTATCATCTAGGAGGAAATAATGGTTTCATTTTTAGGTCGTCTTCTTAAAGGTATGATTATTGCCTTAGGTTTTATATTACCCGGTGTTTCTGGTGGTGTTCTGGCAGCTGTTTTAGGCATTTATGAACGCTTAATTCGCTTTATTGCCCATATCCGTGATAATTTTTGGGAGAATCTTATCTTCTTTTTCCCCGTTGGTATCGGCGGTATCTTGGGAATTGCCCTCTTTTCATTTCCAGTAGAATACTTGCTTAGCCATTACCAAGTTCCAGTTTTATGGGGCTTTGCGGGGGCCATTATTGGAACCCTACCAAGTTTATTTGAAGAATCAACACAAAAATCAAAAAGAGATAAGGTCGATATCATCTTTTTAGTGGCAACTTTTGTCATTTCTGGACTTTTTCTCTATTTCCTCAACGACTTGACTGGAACAATTCCAGCTAATTTTATGACCTTCATATTAGCAGGAGCTTTGATTGCACTGGGTGTCCTTGTTCCTGGTTTAAGTCCTTCTAATCTTTTATTGATTATGGGGCTCTACACTCCCATGCTCAAAGGCTTTAAAGGACTTGACTTAACTGGAACCTTTTTACCTATCGCCATTGGTGGGCTATTAGCTATGGCTGCCTTCTCAAAAGTCATGGATTACGCCCTTGACCACTACCACTCCCGGGTTTATCACTTGATTATCGGGATCATTTTATCCAGTACCTTGTTGATTCTGATTCCCGTTCCTAATAGTCCTGAGGCTATTGACTATAGCGGAGCAGGATTACTGACCTGGGGATTAGCTTTGCTTCTATTTGGCCTAGGCATCTGGCTAGGACTTTGGATGAGTCAATTAGAAAGTAAATACAAATAAAAAGTTGGAATAAATTCCAACTTTTTTTCTTTAGTCGAAGATGCTTGGGCCATACAAGTCAAACAAATGGTAGGCCAGTAAGAGATTAAAATGTGAGTGATCCTCATTGATATCAAAACCAAGGATATCTTTAATCTTTTCCAAGCGATAAAGCAGGGTTGAACGGTGGATATAGAGTTGATCAGAGCTGGCTTTAATCTGGCACTGATTTTCCAAATAGACACGGAGGGTCTGGAATAAATCTAAGGATTGCTCTTTTGAAAATGACCAAATGCCACCCAATTGGGCTTTTACAAAGAGTTTGGAATCATCACTACGGGTTAAGGTATTTAGCAGAGAATAAGAACCAAGCTCGCTAAAGGAAGCCACCTGTCTTCCATAAGCCGTATTCTGCATAACATTTAGAACATGTTGAGCTTTTTTATAGCTGTCTCGATAATCCACGATTTGTTTAACGCTACTACCAACCGCCAACCAAAGATTGACTTGTTCAGATTGGTGGTCTTGCAGATAATCATAAAGTTTTTCCCAGTATGTATTATCTGACAGGCTTTCTTGTGGTTTAAAGAGCAGGAGTTTTCCTTTAAAAATGGCTGAAACCAGGTGTTTGTCATACTTATTGAGATGGTAAACCATCTCGTTAAAGAGTTTATTGCGCTGGATTCGTTGATTAATGAGATCTTGGTGGTCAACTTCTTGGCTGTGAACATCAACTACAGCCACTGTATGATATTGATTGATATCAAAATTGAAATAAGAAGCATAATCAATGATTTGGTCCATTTCATCACGCGCCTTGCTTGATAAGAGAGCCCCAACAAAGGAATTTTTCAATTGATTGAGAGCCTCGCGTTCAATCTTATATTTCATGAAGAAGGTGGCGTAAATACTAATAGCCATGGAAATGGCTAGGCTAAAGTTCTCTTGATTTCTTGGACGGTTCTTTTGGCTATAAACTAAATAACCTAGAACTTCACGGTCCCCTTCTATTTTATTAAAGACCAGTTCTTCTTCAGCTACTTGTAACGTAAAGGTTGCTGGTTTATTCTGATAGGAGCTTTTTTCCTTTTGTATTTCTGCCACCACTAAATCCAAGGGCAATTGGCTATCCTTTAACTGATTATAGGCTGACAGGTTAAAAAATGGATCAAAAACCAGTACATCGTTCATTATAAATTCTGACAGTACTCGGTTCATCTCATCGATGTCAACTTGATCTATGGATTTTTTGATTAAATTGGTTTGCAGCGCTAGCAATTCTTCCAAGGCCTGACGACGTTCATATTCACTCCGACGCAGAGACAAGTTCTCGTACATGGCGCTAAAATAATTGGTATAGGTCTGAAGGAGTTCAAAATCCTTTGCAGAAAAGATGTTATTTCCTGATTTTTTGCAGTAAAGAGCTCCAACTAATTGACCGTTTAAACTGATGGGCAGGGTAATTTCCCGGAAACCAATTTGTTCCACGTGAGGAAAGTAATCACGTAGGGCGTTACCACGACTGAGGCGGATATAATGGTCCTTTGGTACATAACCAAAAGTTGGTTTTTGCAAGAGCATAGCTTCCCGACTTTCATCTAATAAATAGATGCCAGTATAGTGGGTTTTTGCTTCCCGGCCTGACAAGTTGACAATCTGAGCTAAGAGGTCCTCGATGGAATCTTGCATCATCAACTGGTGGGCTGAATGGGCAATCAGACGTAAATTCTTCTGACTATTTTCATTCTTTTGAATCATGTCCATAGCAATGGCTACATACTCACCCAATTCCTTGAAAACCGTCCGCATTTCATCAATGAAAGGTCTTTCATCATAATAACCGACGATGATTAAACCTTGATTAGATTGATTTTCAGTAATTGGAATGGTAAACCATGAATCAACCTGATGATTTCTGAAATACTGTGTTAGGACGGAATCTTCTCTTAGGAGATTATCATCTGACTTAATACTTTGCTGATAAAGAATTGGATCTACTTGATCAGTAGGATAAGGGAATAATTCCCGAATAGACTCAACCCCGCTTAGGTAATGAAGTCGCAAATAATCTTTGACATTAATGCCAATGCAAACAAAATCAGCTGAGAGAAGCTCCCTAAAACTTTGGCCAACTATTGTTAAAATTTCATCCCGAGAATTCCGATTTAATAATTGACGTGAAGTCATTTTTAAGTGAGTTTCAATGTTCTCAATAAATTTTTCACGGCTTTTACTATTTATTACTTTTGTCATTTTTAAAGCCATCCTTTTTCATCATTCTCTTCTATTGTAAACAATGAAAGCCGTTTCAACAACTATTTAGCATGGAAAAACAGCTTCCTTTACTTAAGAGGAAGCTGTTTTTCACTATTTCATTTATGCATTTTTAGAATCAATAATGTTAGCTAGTTTACCCCAGTTTTCACTGAAAATACCAGAATCCATTACTTTTAGGTCTTCAGAAATTGCAGGCTCGAATTCCATTTGATCCAAAATGTCTTTTTGTAAATCAACACCTGGAGCAATCTCAATCAAGCGAACTTGACCATTATGTAAATCAAAGACACCACGTTCAGTAACATAAAGAACTTCTTGACCAGATTCAGTTGCGTATTCACCAGAGAAGCTTACTTGCTCAACATTTTTGATGAATTTTGGTCCACGACCTTGATCATCGATGACCAATTTACCATCTTCACAGTGAACTTTACCACCTACTGTAAAGGTTCCGATAAAGACAATCCGTTTGGTATTTTGAGAGATATTAATGAAACCACCAGGTCCAGGAACTTTAGGACCAAATTTAGTAACGTTATTATTACCATATTGGTCAATTTCTCCAATACCAAGAACTGTTAAGTCTAATCCATTACCATCATAGAAGTCAAACTGGTTAGTCATTGGAATAGAAGCTTCATGGTTCAATGCCGAACCGAAGTCTAAACCAACTGCAGGGATTCCTCCCCAAAGACCCATTTCAAGAGTTGCATTATAACGGTCACTAACACCCTCTTCGGCAGCCACTTGGGCAACCATATCTGGTGAACCAAAACCTAAATTAATGGTATCCCCAGGACGTAATTCCATGGCTGCACGACGTGCAGTAATTTTACGTGTTGTTAATGGTGCAGGAACAACTTTATCTTGGTTAACTGGTACTTTAACGTCACCACATAGAACTGGGTCATAGATAGTTCCCATTGTTTGTTTATGGTATTCGTCTTCACCAATACATACATAGTCAACTAAGCCAAATGGAATTTGAACATCTTTCGGATGAATTTGACCATTTTGAACCACTTTTTTAACTTGGCAGACAACAATGCCACCAGAATTTTTAGTAGCCATTGCAAGTTCTAATTGTTCTAGTTTACATGTTTCATCTTTTAGTGAAATATTTCCATTTTCATCAGAATATGTTCCACGGATAAAGGCAACATCAATTTTTAGGTTAGGATAATGTAACCATTCTTCACCATTAAATTCAACGAGTTTAATCAATTCTTCTTTGGTGATAGAGGTTGATTTTGAACCTTCCAATCGAGGGTCAACGAATGTTTTGAGACCTACTTTTGAAAGATAAGGTTTACGTCCAGCAATTGAACGATACAGTTGAGTGATAACACCTTGTGGCCACAAATAAACCTCATATTCGTTGTTAACAATTTTCTCAACCATACCTGGTGATGAACCAACGTGTCCAGCGATAATGCGTTTAACCATACCTGGTGCAGTCATATGATCGGCACCACGTCCATATTGGTTATTCCCAATACCACATGACCACATAAAAGTAATATCTTTTGGATGTTGTTCTTCTGCATAACGTTCTTCAACACCAATAAGTAATTGCTCAGGCAAACCACCTAGACCAAAGGTCAAGGTTGCAAGTAAATCACCGTCTTTAATGAGATTGGCTGCTTCTCTGTAGCTAATCAATTTTTCCATAGTTATCCCTCTTCAGATATTTTCTTTTACATAATAATTTGTTGTACTTTTTCACGACTTGCATGTCTTTCTTCTTCTTTAGCCATTGCAATTAAAGCTTTTTTATCTATTTTTCCAACTGGTGATTTTGGAAACTCTGCTAAGATATAATAGCGTTTTGGTGTTTTGTAGCCAGCTAAGTGTTCTCTAGCAAATTCTTTCAATTCTTCAAGAATATCACCGCTATCTTCTTTTAGAATAATAGCTGCTACAACACTCTCTCCCCATTGTTCCGCTGGAATTCCAAAGACCGTGGAATCCATGACTTGAGGGAATTTGTTCAAAACTGTTTCTACTTCACTAGGGTATACATTTTCACCACCCGTAATAATCATATCTTTACTGCGGCCAACGATAAAATAATCTCCATCAGCATCTATTCTTGCTAGATCCCCTGTATAAACATAACCCTCTTTAAGCGTTTTAGCAGTTTCTTCAGGTTTATTCCAATAACCCGAGAAACGCGCCTCGTTACTAATAATCAATTCTCCAATTTCCCCATCAGCCACATCTTGACCATTCTCATCTACTAAACGAACTGTGTTGAAAAGAATTGGTTTACCAACTGAAGTTGGTTTACTTTTTTGTAAAGCTGGGTGAATTGAGAAATTATTTGGACCAATTTCTGTCAATCCATAGGAATTAACCAGTGGTAAATCAAGGTCTGCAAATAAGCGATAAACTTTTTCCGAAAGCGGAGCTCCACCCGATATAACCATTTCTAAAGATTCGAAATTTTCTTTAACAAATAAATCCGAGTCAGCTAACATGTAACACATAGTCGGAACAAAGAAAGCTTTTGTCGGCTTAAAGTCTCTAATGATCTTTATGGTTTCATCGGTGTAGAAAAAGCGCTGTATAACAATTTGACCACCTGCTACCAGGATAGGTATCGTGAAGCAAAACAAACCTGCTGTATGGAACATTGGTGTTGTTGTCATACCACGATCTTTAGCAGATAAATGCCAGCTTGGAATACTGGTCAAAGCATTAGTAATGATTGCCTTATGGCTAATCATAGCACCTTTGGGTTGACCAGTTGTTCCACTGGTGTAAATGAGTACGGCAATGTCTTCCTGAGGAAATGCCTTTTGCTCTATCTCATGTTTGATATCAGGATGGACAACATCATTGTATTCTTCGGAATCAATATCAAGGTCAAGTAACTGTTCATTAACTAAAGACAATCTTGTTTTATGAATACGCGAGTAAAGAATGATTTTGGGAGCCGAATCCTCAACAATATGTTCGACTTCAGTATCTCTTAACCGCCAATTCAGTGGAATGAAGATAGCACCAATTTTGGTACAAGCAAAGAGTAAATCAAAATGGGCAATATCATTTGATGAAAAAAGAGCAACGCGATCACCAGGTTCAATACCTTGCGATTGTAAATAGTATGCTAGATTAATAGCACGCTGATTCATTTGCTGAAAAGTCCAACGATGGCCTTTTTCAGCTTCTATTATTGCGATTCTTGAGCCGCTTAAGCGAGCTCTTTCAGCTAACCAATCATTTTTCACTATTGGCTCCTTTATCTCTATAAGGGCTTAACCCTTCTTTCTATTTTAATCCACTGTAGTCTGGACGTTTACCTGCTAAGGATGCTTCTAAACCAATCAATGCTTCTTCTTTAGCAAATGTTTCATTTAAAAGTGAAAGTTCGTAAGCAATACCTTCATCCAAAGTTAATTCAGCTTGTTGATCAATCATTTCAGGAATTAATTTCACAATGCCAGGCCCTTTGTATGAAATTGTTTTCGCCATTTTAGCTGCAAATTCAGGACTAACTCCCTCAGAAGCTTGGCCATTCACCGTATTAGCAAAGTTTGCATCTGAGAAGGCGGCTTTAATTTCAGCATATTTTTCTGGTAATGGACGGTCACGGTATTTATCAGGACGTCCTGCAGTTATCAGTTCTTCAATCGCTTCGTTAAGATTTCCTGCTTCAGCAAGTTTTGTAACAATTCCTAAATCTGCTGCATCTTTAGCTGTAATTCCACGGCCAGTAAGCACATAGTATTTAGTCAATTCTTTACCAATTTGATGGTTGGTACGGAGCATTCCACCTAAACCTGGGTAAATACCAAGTCCACTTTCTGGGAATCCCATAGAACCTTTTTCAGTAGCGATTATTGCTTGACAAGCAAGTGCTAATTCAGAACCCCCACCTAATGACAAGCCATCAAGTAAAGCAATCGTATATTTCTTGCTTAATTCAATGCGACGTAATAATTTATGTCCACCTGAAGTGAAAGCATAGTTTTTATCAAGTGAATTCGTCTTAATAGCATCTACGAAGAATTTTAAGTCTGCTCCAGCGACAAAGGCTTTACCAGCTCCTGAGAAGACAATTGCACGAACAGCATCATCTGATTCAGCTTTGTTAAAGGCTTCTTCAATTTGACCAACGACAGTTGGGTTAAGAGCGTTCATTGCTTCTGGACGGTTGATGCGAATGCGAGCAATACCATTAACGACTGAATAGTCAACAAAGCTAAAGTCAAAGTCTTTATCAAGTTCTGCTTGTTTCTTCAATAGACTACTTACTTCAAAACCTGGACGTTTTTCAGCAAGTTTTTCAACCATTTCATAAGCTTTTTTAACACCAATTTGGTTAGCTAATTGGAATGGTCCAACTTTCCAACGAAGACCAACAACGGCACCACGGTTAACATCTTCAATTGATGCCACGCCTTCGTCAACTAATTTACCAGCAACACTGATAACAGTTGCAAGTAAATGATCTTGAACAGCTTGGAATTTGCTTTCGTCAATAGGACCATCTTCCAAATCCCAAAGTTGGCGAGATTCTGTTTGTTCTTTCAAAAGTTGTGATGGGTAGTATGAATCACTAACTTCACGACCAAGGGTATTTGCTGAGTGGTAAGCTACTGGGATACCTGTAGCATTCATCAAGGCAAATGGGCCCATGCCAATTTTGAAAGCAGCACGCGCCGCTGCATCGATTGTTGCTTTATTAGCAACTCCCTCTTCAAAAAGTTTAACAGCTTCAGTTAACCAAGGAACAAAGAAACGGTTTACCGCAAAACCAGGAGCATCCTTAACCGTAATAGCTGTTTTACCATGCATATCAGAGAATTTATTAGCAATTGCGACAGTTTCTGGACTTGTTCCTTCATGCGAAATGATTTCTAATAAACGGTTTTTAGCTGGGTGGAAGAAATAGTGCATTCCGATAAAACGGTCTGGACGGTTAGTTGCTTTAGCCAAGTTTTTAATATAGAAACTTGATGTATTTGAACTTAAAATAGTTTTTTCATCACAAATTTGATCAAGTTTGCTTAAAACATCAGCTTTAACTTTTTCATCTTCAAAAACAGCTTCGATAACAAAATCAACTGATTTCACATCTTCATAGTTTGTTGTTGGAATAAGATTACCTAAAGTTGCTTCAACAAAAGCATCTGTGAAAACTTTACGTTCTTTCCCTTGGTCCAACATTGTCTTGATAATGCCCATACCACGGTCAACAGCCTCTTGCGAAACGTCAACTAAGTAACATTTAATGCCTTCTTGAGCGATTTTTTGGGCGATTCCTGAGCCCATAGTTCCTGCGCCAATTACGGCAACTGTAAATTCTTGTGACATAAAACCTCTCCCTTCTCTAAATCTTATTTACCAGTGTAGTAGCCATTTTCTAGAAGTAAAGCAATACCTTGTCCACCACCGATACATGCTGAAGCAATGGCATAGCGTTTATCTGGGTTATTCTTGAACTCATATAAGAGTGATGTAATAATCCGTGCACCTGACATACCAAGTGGGTGTCCTAGAGCAACTGCTCCTCCATGTGGATTGAATTTGTTTTTATAGAAGTCAGTATCCATATCAATACCAAGCTCGATTAAACATCCAATTGTTTGACCAGCAAAGGCTTCATTAATTTCAAGAACATCGATATCCTTAACAAGGTCAAGTCCTTGACGTTCTAATAAGTCATTAATTGCATAAACAGGTCCTAAGCCCATTGTTTCAGGAGCACAACCAGAAATTTGATAGTCAACAACTTTAGCCATAACTTCTAAGCCTTTTTCTTTAGCTAATGATTCAGTTGTAAAGATTTCAAAGGCAGCACCATCATTTAAACCAGATGCATTACCAGCAGTTACGCTACCATCTTTTTCAAAAGCAGGACGTAATTTAGCAAGACTTTCCAAGCTTGTATCAGGACGTGGATGTCCATCTTTTTCAACAACAGTTACTTGACCTTTACGTCCAGGAACTTCAACTGGAACAATCTCTTGAGCAAAGCGTCCACTTTCAATAGCTTTAGCTGCTTTTTGTTGTGAATCATAAGCAAATTGATCTTGTTTTTCACGTGAAATATTGTATTTGCGAACAACGTTTTCAGCTGTATTACCCATGTGTGCAATACCAGAATTACGACCTGATGCTGAACGATGACCTTCTAAGTTAGCATCGATCATTTGGACATCCCCCATACGGAAGGCTTGATAACGAGCACTGTCAGGAAGTTGATAAGGGGCACGTGATAAAGATTCAGCACCACCAGCAGCGATGATTTTTTTATTTGAATGTAAGAGTTCAAGTGATGCAGAGACAGCTGATTGTATACCTGAACCACAAATACGGTTAACAGTCATACCAGTTGAAGTATCTGGAAGACCGCTATTGATACCGATAATATTTCCAAGGTTGTTAGTTGTTTGTGAACCTGTAACATGTCCAACAATAACCTCATCAATATCAGAAACAGTTAATTTAGCACGGTCAACGGCTTCTTTCAAAGCCACTTCACCAAGAACTTCAACAGGAACTGTTTTTAAATCACCAAGGTAAGCTCCAACAGGAGTTCTTGCAGCACCAACGATTACGATTTCTTCTTGTTTAGTAGTTAACATTTTTATCCTCTTCTCTTATTTTATCTAATGACAAGATTGGTCGAGCTTTTTAGACCCGACACAATCTCACTTTTTCTTTAAGTTTTAAATAAAGGCAGAAAGTCCAGTATAGTGACGACCAATGATCAATGAATTCACTTCATGAGTTCCTTCATAAGTGTACATACCTTCGATATCGGCAAAGAATCTTGGAATATCGTATTTTAGTAAGATTCCGTTACCACCACCAACCTCACGCGCTAAAGCTGCTGTTTCACGAGCACGGAAACCATTATGAAGTTTAGCCATTGATGAAGCTTCTTCACGGTAGATACCTTGTTCTTGTTGCTCAGCAAGACGAACGGCAATTGCTAAGGTAGCTTGAGCATTCATAGCCATACGAGCTAATTTTTCTTGAATTAATTGGAAACCAGCAACTGGTTTACCAAATTGCATACGCTCACGAGTATAAGTTAAAGCTGCTTCAAATGCACCAGCAGTTGCTCCAGCTAACAACCAAGCCACATCAGAACGAGTATTGCGAAGAATGTTAGCACAGTCTTTCCAAGAATTCACGTTTTGAGCTCGTTGAGATTCGTGAACACGAACATCTTTATAAATGATTTCAGCATTTGGCATTGAACGGAAGAAAGCTTTTTCCGGAGTAACAAAAGTTTCAACCCCTTCAGATTCGCGTTCAACATAGAATAATTTCACTTGGTTGTCATCAACGTCACGTGCAAAGAATGCATGGTATTTAGCTAAAGTGCCAGCACCGATCCATTTTTTGTGGCCGTTTAAGATCCAGTAATCACCATCGCGTTTAGCAGTTGCTGCCATACCACCAGCAATATCAGAACCATGATCAGGTTCAGTCATGGCAAGAACTCCTAAACCATCCCATGAGTAAACACCAGGCATCATTTTTTCAACTTGCTCTGGACTTCCGCCAAGACGAACACATTCATGGAATAAACCACCATTTGCTGTATAGAAAGTTCCTAAAACGGGATCTGTTTTTGCAAGGGTATAAGCACGAAATCCTCTAAACAATTCAGAAATACGACCATTCTCACGACCTTCTAATAAACGAGGATCATCCATAAGATGTAGGTCAATAACTTTTTTAAATTGTTCTAATGGGAAAGTAGCATTATGCCAGTTCTCAGCCAAAAGAGGTTTTAAATCATTTTTTAAAACGTCTTCAAGTTCTTTAAGAACTTCTTTTTCACCTGCTGTCAAACCATCAGCATAATTGTATAAATCTGAGTAAAACATTTCACCACTTGCAAACAACTTATCTGCTCTAGATTCTTTAACCATTTATAAGGCCTCCGTTATAATATTTTTGTATTTTTTTATTTGTTATCGTAGTCGTAGAAACCTTTACCAGATTTCTTACCATTGCGTCCTGCACGAATCATGTTTTTCAAAAGTGTTGGTGGAGTCCAACGGTTGTCGCCAAATTCTTTAGCGAAGTAATTCATAACATGGTAACCAATATCAACACCAGCGTAGTCTTGTAACTCAAACGCTCCCATTGGGTGGTTTAATCCATAACGCATTGCTTTATCAATATCTTCTTTAGAAGCAATTCCTTCTTCTAAAACTTTAATCGCTTCAATAAATTGAGGAATCATAATACGGTTAACGATAAATCCAGGAACATCTTTCTTAACGATAACTACTTCTTTACGAATGCTTTCAGCTAATTCTTTAACAATTGCAATTGTTTCATCTGAAGTTTCAAAACCATAAATGATTTCACACAATTTCATAACTTGTGCTGGGTTGAAGAAGTGCATACCTGCAAAACGAGCTGGGTTTTCTAAAATATTGGCAATTTCAGTAATTGATAATGAAGAAGTATTAGTTGAAAGGATAACATCCTCACGAACGATTCCTTCAAGCTCTTTGAAAACAGCTTGTTTAATTTCCATTTTTTCAATAACTGCTTCAACAACGAAGTCAACATCTTTAAAATCTTTAAGATCAGTTGTTGTTGTGATACGTGCTAATGTTTCGTCCATTTGTTCTTGGCTTAATTTGCCACGTTTAACACTGCCTTCCATGAATTTAGTGATACGAGCCATACCTGCATCGATAAAGCGTTGTTCAACATCTCTTAAAACAACTTGATAACCATTTTGAGCGAAAAGGTTTGCAATACCGCCACCCATAGCTCCTGCACCAACAACTCCGATTGTCTTAATGTTTGTCATTTTAAATCTCCTTTTTTGACTTTGTTTAATTGATAGTTTCATTATACAAACTAGTCAACTTAAATTCATCGACAAAAATGAGTAAAGAAAATATCTTTTTCCTACAAAATGCACTAAAAAAGACTTCCGATTAAGGAAGCCTTACTTTTCTTAAAAATTTTCAATGATAATTGCTTCAATATCTTCTTCAGATAAAACTTTCCCCGTTGAGACAACATCTTCATCCAAGACCAATGCCGGTGTGCTCATAACGCCATATGCAGCAATTTGACTAAAATCAGTGACATGCTCGATATTGACCCTTTTTCCCATACTTTCACAGGTACGAATCACATTTTCTTCAAGCGTGTGACATTTTTTACAGCCTGATCCTAGAATTTTAAAGGTATGTTCTGCATCATCAAGGTGCTGATCCACTTTGTCTTTATGGCAATTGCCTTGACATTGACAGCCACACGTTTTCTCTTCTTCTTTTTTTCCAAATAAAGCCATAATCTTTCTCCTTAAAATAAGATAGTTTGTAACATATTAAATAGATAGCCGATTAATATAATTCCAAAACTACAAATAGCAATAAAAACCGCTAGTAATTTCGGCTTAAGGGCTTTCTTCAACATAATCATTGAAGGTAAACTAAGCGTTGTAACAGCCATCATAAAAGATAGGACAGTTCCTAATTGGGCTCCTTTGGATAGCAAAGCCTCTGCAACAGGAATAGTACCGAAAATATCAGCATAAATCGGCACACCAATCAGTGTTGCTAGTACCACTCCAAATGGATTTTGACTGCCAAGAACTTTTTCAATCCAAAGCTGGGGGAGCCAGTTGTGAATTAATGCGCCAATGGCAACGCCGACTAGAATATAAGGGAATACTTTTTTAAAAGTATCGACCACTTGATTTTTTGCAAAAACAAGTCTTTCTCTACTACTTAACTCTTGTCCATCTAATTGAACAGCTTTAGCCTGGCGGATAAAATCCGCAACAGAATCCTCTAAATGCATTTTTTCAATAATGGTACCACCAATGACAGCTAGGACCAGACCAAAAATCACATAGAATAAAGCAATTTTTAGACCAAAAATACTGGTTAGTAACACCAAACTGCCTAAATCAACCATCGGTGAAGAAATCAAAAAAGCAAAAGTGACTCCTAGTGGTAAACCAGCACTTGTAAAGCCCATAAATAAGGGGATAGAAGAACAAGAACAAAATGGTGTAACTGTCCCCAAAAAAGCAGACATGATACGTGCCCAAACACCATTAAAACGCCCTAAAATTTTCTTACTTTTTTCCGGTGGAAAAAAGGATTGAATATAGGAAACCAAAAAAATCAAACTACAAAGAAGGATTCCAATTTTAATCACATCATAGATAAAAAATTGCAAACTGGCAACAAAGCGACTAGAAGTATCTAGGTCGAAAGCTCGTAGAGCCGCTCCTATCAATTGATTAAGCCACTGCATGCCTAAAAGTTGATTTTGAATAAATAAGCCAATTTCTTTCATACAATTATACACTTTCATCATTTATCAAGAATCATCTTATAAGTAGGACATTAAACCACTATATACCACTTTTTCAAAATCCGGATTTAGACTATAATGCTTCCATTTCCCTTTTTGCTGACTGGTTACCAAGCCAGTCTGGCAAAGGATTTTCATATGGTAAGAAAGAGCCGGTTGAGCCAAGTCTAACTTTTCTCCTAAAGCACAGGCACATAGACTACCTTTTTGTAGTTCTTTGAGAACTGCTAACCGATTAACATCACTTAAAGCTTTAAATAAGAAAGCATCCTTTTCAATAGTAGTCATTTCATCACCCACTCATATCAAAAATCTTTTATATGTTAAGCATATTCCTTTAAAAATAGATTGTCAACGAAATAAATAAAAATGAGTCAAGATTATTTTGACTCATTTTTTTCACTTAAAATCCGACTAAAACAATCTGTAAATTGAGCCGTCAAACCCCAAATCGTTTCATCAAAGCCCTCATAAAAAGGGATTTTTGATGATTGATGATTAAAGGCATATTTTTCACCATTACGGATTCTTTCAAATGGAAAGTTAGAGCCTTCTTTAATCCGATGGGGCAAGTCATAAAAGACAGGTTCCTTGTTTAAAATTTCATTTAGAGGAATGGTGAAGAGATGATCAACTTCTTCATTATATTTCAAGTCTCGCCAATTATCGCAATGAAGTTGACCAACAAAACAATGAATGGTGCGCTTAGCTTGAACAATATAGTCAATCTCTCCCCAAATCTCAACGTGATCTGGACTTACATTTAACTCTTCCGTGCATTCCCGTAAAGCAGCCTCTGCAAACGTCTCTCCTGGCTCTAAGCGTCCACCTGGAAAAGAGACTTCTCCTGGTTGTGAAATATCTTGCCCTCTGACTTCATATAATACCTGCCAAGCTCCTTCATCCCAAACCAATGGTAAAAAGATAGCATATTCTTTCTGTTGACCTAGTGGTTTAGGCTGATAATTAGCCATCACTTCTCTGATTCTTTCTTCCATCTTAAATCCTCGCACAATACTCTTTTCCCAAGGGTACAAAAAATAATGCCTTAGGTCAAGAAATTACTATTTTTAAATATATAAAATTTTTACACATAATCTCTTGACTTATTCTCTTCTCTGTCATATACTTAATGTGTAAAATATTTATATATAAAATTTCTACACATTAAGGAGGTATCGATATGTATTTTCCCGTATCAGCTACCTTGATTGAATTTTTAATCTTGTCTATCGTTAAAGATCAAGATTCCTATGGCTATGATATTAGCCAAACCATCAAACTGGTTGCCAACATTAAGGAATCAACCCTTTACCCAATCCTCAAAAAATTGGAAAAGGCAGGTTTTCTCAAAACCTATAGCCAAGAGCATCAAGGACGTCAACGTAAGTACTATCAATTAACCACAGAAGGACACACACAACTTGCTTTTCTTGATGGAGAATGGCAAAACTACAAAGCAAATTTAGATGCAATAATTGAAGGGAGTCTCCGACATGACAAGAACTGAGTATCTAGCAGAGCTGCAAAATCAGCTTCGAAAATTACCACAAGACGATTTTCAAGAAGCAATGGACTACTTTACTGAATATTTTGATGAAGCAGGTCCCGAAAACGAAGCTCAAGTTATCACCGACCTTGGTAGTCCAAAGGAGGCAGCTAGTGAAATTTTAGGGCGATTACTTGAAGATAAAATTGAGATTGAAGATAAAAAACCCAAACACTATGCCAAAATCATCTGGTTGACAATCCTGTCAATTCTGGCAGCTCCAGCCGCCTTACCAATCCTGTTTGCCATTATCGCACTTGTTCTTGCTCTCCTATTTGCCATTGGAGCGATCATTTTTTCATTAATCATCTTAGGCGTCTCATTCTTTGCCAATGGTTGCTATGTCCTCTTCGATAGTTTTTCTTACCTAGCAACCTCTATTAATTCAACCATCCTTAGCTTTGGTATGGGCCTCATCATGATTGGCGGTTCCCTCTTAGCTATCTACCTTGGTGTTGAAGCCTGTGCAGCCCTGATCCGTGGTGGAGCAGTCCTCATTCAAAAATTATTAAAGAGAGGTCAAACAGCATGAAAACTTGGAAAAAAACACTTTTACTGACATCACTTTGCTTACTACTTTCAGGTGCTGCCTTGGCAGGTTTGGGCTTTGTCAGGGGTGGATGGTCAGCCTTATCAACTTCAAAAGAAGAACCAAAGCATCATACCTATAAAACTAAAGAATTGACAAGCTTTGATCAGATTTCACTAAATTGTAATGTCTCAGATATTACAATTAAAACAGGTAATCAAGACAAGGCTACCATTACCTATCTTGACGACAAGAACTACCCAGTAAAAATTGATCAAACAGGTAAAACTCTCTCAATAACAGAAAAATCCCAACTCCTTCAAAGTAAAACGACCGTCAGATTCCTAACTTTACGTAATCTTATGGAAATCGATAAAGTTGGACATTTCGGTGTCGATTCAGGCTACTCTATCCAAATAACCCTGCCAAAAGGAAGTAAACTTCAAAGTCTCAAAGGTAGTCTAAAAGTCGGTGAATTACAGATAGAAAATAGTCACATTAATAACCTTGACTTTGAATTGTCAGCCGGCAATCTAGAAGTAAATTCCTCAAAAATCGGTGATGCTCAACTCACCCTTCAAGCCGGTGATATGACCGTTATTGACAGTCAGGTTAGCGATGCCCAACTAAAAGTTAATGCAGGGAATATGGACTTTAGCTCATCAAGTCTTACCGATTCTAAATTAACCCTAAGTGCTGGCGATTTCTCTGCTTCCGAAATAACCTTCCTTAATCAAAACCAATTAACCTTAAACATGGGTGATGCTGATATCCAACTAAAAGAACATGACTTAGCTGTGAAAAGCAATAAAGCATTAGGTGATTCCGATATTACCTCTAATCTAAAATCAGATTCTAAAAACCAATTAGACCTTGACAGCAAACTTGGTGACATAACTGTAGAATAAAACAATAACCCTAGGATATTTATCCTAGGGTTATTTTGTAAGTTTTAGAAAAGCATGCTAATCAATGCTAAAATAGCTAAGCCACCCTGCTTCAAAAGGATTTTCTTATCAACAGTCATGGCACCATAAATTGCTGCTGCTATAACATTAATGAGAAACAGGGCTACAATCTCACTGTTATGAGAAAAGTAAATACCATATAAAAGTAAGAAGGCAATCAAGCCATTATAAATCCCTTGATTTTTAAAAAGGCTAGCAATAGTTTTATCTTCTAATTCACTTTGACTTAATTGAAAGACTTTCTGGGTAGCCGTTGAACTTGTTGCAAAAGTTTCTAAGTACATAATATAAATTTGTTCTAAAGCTGTCAGTGTTGCCAGAACGGTTGTAATAATAGACATATGATTTCCTTAAGTATTGGATTTAGGTCGATAAATGAGTAAAGCGAGTCCCATAAAACCTACTAAAAATCCTAACAGAATCTTGACTTCAAGTCCAATATTTCCACTTAAAGAAATGGTTTCCCGTAATCCTGAAACCACATAAGACATTGGTAAGAAAGGATGCATGGTTTGGAAGAATTTACCAGATAATTCAATTGGGTAAGAGCCACCAGATGATCCGACTTGAACCAGCAACATGATTAGAGAAGCAAAGGAGCCATAACGATCATCCCAACCAACTAAGGCCGTCACAAGGGCCATTAAAGTCCACCCACTCAGAATAATAAAGCCAAGCGTCTTCAACTCAAAATTGGCCTCAAAGCCCAAAAATTGGATGGCTACATATAAAATTAACGAACCTAAAGTAGAAATAAAACCATTAATAACAAATTTTTGTTTTGCCCAATCCCATCGACTCTTAACTGGCTTACCTGACAATGAGTTGGCGAAAATAACATTGGTTGATAGCGCTACTACCATTAAAGAAACGGCAATCATATAAGGTGCCATACCAATCCCATTAGTTTTAACACTGTCTTTATCTTGTTCGGATAATGCCAAAGGTGACACCAAAGCTTTAGCATTACTTTCTTTGACGCTCACCAAATCAAGTTTGTTTGAAGCTTGCGCTAACGAAGTTTGTAAACTTGTCAATCCCGTTGACAAGTTCGTCAATCCACTTGTCAATCGCTCACTTCCGTCAGAAAGTTTACCAGCTCCAGTTGACAATTGACCTGTCTTTTCAGATAAGGTTTGACTCCCTTCAATTAGTGAAGCCGAATTGGAATTCAGTGTTGATGATCCATTTGATATTTTAGTCAACCCATCAGTAATCGTCTGATTATTGCCAGAAAGTGTTGTTAATCCCTCACTGATTTGACTACTGCCGGGCAAGAGTTGATTATTGACAGCAGAGTTAACACTTGACATGCCAGTCGACAATTTTGTCAATGCAACACTTGCTCCCGGTAAAGCCTGATTAGACTTAGATGCAATTTGACTAATACTTGTTTGTAATTGAGTAAGTTGTCCACTGCTTGATTGTGTTGACAAGCTTGACAAGGTTGTTTGTAATGAAGAAACATTGGCTAATATTGCCTGAGCACTACTACTTGCTGATGATGAGGTTCCAGAAACTGCACTAGAAAGCTCTGCTTGTTGTTCCGGAGTCAAGCTCTTGTATGTTGCGGTAGATTGAAGTGCTGCCAATTGGCTATTTGAAGCTGTTGCTTCATTATTAATTATAGTTTGAGCAGAGGTTGCAATAGATTGTAAATAGGTTTGTATTTTTCCTAAATCAGGACTTGTTGACGAAGACGAACCTAATTGGCTAACCCTTGTATTTAATGATTGAATGTAGGTATTTAATTCTGGCAAACCAGTTTCTAAGGCCTGAATATTTTGACTGTCAACAGGACTGACAGTTGTCTTTGTTGACAAGAGGCTTAAACCTGCTGTTAGTTGATTTGCACCTGCAGATAAGCGCGAAACAGCATCTAAATAAGTTGGTAATTGGGTAGAGAAATTTGTAATCCCACTATTTAGTTGACTGACACCACCTGTATAGGTTAACAAGCCAGAATTGAGTTGTCCCACCCCTTGATTAAGCAATTGACTGCCATTGCTAAGTGTACTTAAATTTGACGACATTTCTTGACTTCCGCTTTCAGCACTCTTAGCACCCTGAGCTAATTGACGACTTCCATTAGAAGCCTTTCCTAGACCATCCTGCAAATGACGCATACTAGAGAAAACCGATTTGGTATAAGTTTGACTAATATTTTTTGAAACTGAGCTCTTTAATTTGGTCATTGCTGCTTCACTCATTTTAGAAGCAACCATCCCATGACCTTTACTGGTTTGGTAATGAATAACCATTTTTTCAGGTTTCTCTTCTAAAATAGTAGTTCCTTTCTGAGAAAGATCTTCTGGTAGGGTCACAACCATATAGTAGTCACCATTCTTTAAACCTTTATCAGCTTTCTTTTTAGTGACAAAGTGATAGTCTAAATCTTTATTTTTAGACATATTGTCTACCATATCTTGACCAATATGAAGTTGACCTTGATTTAACTTTGCACTTTTATCCTGATTAACAACTGCAATTGGTAAGTCTTCAACTCTACCATAGGGATCCCACATAGAACCTAAGAAAGATAAGTTATATAAGGCTGGAACTAGTGCAACTCCTATCATTGTAATGATTAGTTTTGGATTTTTTAAAAGTGCTTTTAACTCTTCTAACATTTTCCCTCCCGAACGATTGTACTTTAGTCATTTTGTGATAAAATATATTATACATTGAAGTCATGAAAACTCAAGAATTAATCCTTGCTTTTAGACACATTGTCCAAATTGTTCAAAAAAGGAGACCTGAATGTCAAGTAATCGAAAAGAAAACACCAAAAAGGCGCTCTTAGAAGCTATGGTTAAACTCCTTAACAAGGAAAGTTTTGATGACATCTCAACAACCGAATTAGCAGAAACAGCTGGAATTAGTCGTTCAAGCTTCTACACCCATTACCGTGACAAATACGAAATGATTGATTCTTATCAGCAAATGCTTTTCCATCAATTAGAATATATCTTTGACAAAGACTATGATGATAATGAAGCAACCTTTTTAGAAGTCTTTTCCTTCTTATCAAGGGAAAAACTACTTTCAGCTCTCTTATCAGCCAACGGGACCAAAGAACTGCAAAATTTTATCATCAACAAGGTTCGGATCTTAATTACCTCTGAGCTCCAAGACCGTGTCGCAAAGGAAGGCATGTCCAAAATTGAACTAGACTATCAAAGTGTCTATTTAGCCTATGCTTTCTTTGGTACCTGCCAAACCTGGATTGCAAGAGGCAAAAAAGAAAGCCCCCAACAAATGACCGACTTCGTCTTAAAAATGATTGATCGATCTAATAAGTAAGTAAACAAATAAAATAATACTTGCTAATCAAATTGAGTTATCCAATTTGAATCACCATGAGCAGCGAAACACATGCTAATTTGCTCTGCTGTATTTTTTTCGGTGTCTAAGCCAGGGAGTTGATTCTCGCTGAAGTAAGCTGATTCACTGGTTTCCGAATTGCTTTCAAAGTGGCCACCCAAGTAGGTGCAAGCTACAAATACCTTACAAACCCCATAGGGATAAATAGGCTGATTGTGCTTGGCTCTATCCTGAATAGCAATAATAAAATCAGCCTTCACATCAATACCGGCTTCTTCCTTGACTTCTTTAATGGTATTCTCTTCAATGGAGAGGTTTATGTCAACCCAGCCACCAGGCAAGGACCAGGTCCCATTCCTTTCCTTGACCAAAAGAATCTTGTCATCTTTGAAAATGGCTGCCCTGGTATCTAATTTAGGCGTCTGATAACCCACTTCAGTGTAAAATTAAATAATCAATCATTGGCATTCTCCTTAATATTTTTTAAAATTATACTATATCCAAATTATATAGCAAGTTATATTTAAGCGTATAAAGTCATGCCGTCCAAATTTCACACAACAAAAAAAGCCTATTAAATAGGCTTTTAAAGTGTTTAATGTAAGAATTAAAGAATTTTGTTGTAGAACTCAACGACAAGTGCTTCGTTGATTTCTGGGTTGATTTCATCACGTTCAGGAAGGCGAGTTAATGAACCTTCAAGTTTTTCAGCATCGAATGATACGAAAGCTGGGCGTCCAAGAGTTGCTTCAACAGCTTCAAGGATTGCAGGAACTTTCATTGATTTTTCGCGAACTGAGATCACTTGACCAGCTTCAACACGGTATGAAGGGATATCAACACGTTTGCCATCAACAAGGATGTGTCCGTGGTTAACGAATTGACGTGCTTGACGACGAGTAGTTGCAAGACCTAAACGGTAAACAACGTTGTCAAGACGACGTTCTAAAAGAACCATGAAGTTGAAACCAAGAGTTCCTTCTTTGATTTTTGTAGCTTGTACGAACAAGTTACGGAATTGTTTTTCACCTAAACCGTAAGAAAAACGTAATTTTTGTTTTTCAGCAAGTTGTAAACCGTACTCAGAAAGTTTGCTACGGTTGTTAGGACCGTGTTGACCTGGTACGTAGTTACGACGTGCTAATTCTTTACCTGTGCCTGTAAGGGATAAACCTAAACGGCGTGATTGTTTCCATGATGGACCAGTATAACGTGACATATTAAATGTCCTCCTCTAATGATTTTGAGGAAATAACTGTTTGAAAAATCCTGATTCGTGCAGGGGGTTTTCGCCTAAACAGCAAAGGTTACTTGAATAGATAACCACCTGTTGACGAGCTTCATATTTTTCTGCTGTTATTTCGCACAAATTATATTATAACATCTTTAAAGTCTTCTGTAAATCACTTTTTTAATATTTTAAATATCAATTTTTATTGGAAATAAAAGAGTTTTCCTCGATTTCTTGGCTCAACGAACAAAGAGCCCACTGGGCTAACTCGCTCTCGAATTTTAAGGCTCGTTTAAAAACCAGTCCACTCTGTGGCGTTTAGCTTGTCAATTGCTTGTCTCAACGAAAAAACAACCCACTGGGTTGTTTTTTTTTAATCCATATATCTAATCAATGTTTTTTCGGTTAGGATGTCTGAATAGGTGTAAGACTCCACGTAAGTGTTATTGTAGCCTCCTGGTTGGTCTGCGTTATCATTGTATTCAATGATAAACAAGGAGCTGTAAACTTCGATTAAACGACCAATTTTATTTTTTTCACGTTTACGGCCATTTTCCAAGGTTAATTCTACTAATTGACCTTCGTGGGCTTTGATTTCTTCTTTGATTTTCTTCATCTTGGCAACATCTGCAAATGCATCACTCATAATTTTATCCTCTTATCTCTCTTCAAATTGGGCAATCGTTGAAAACTTGTTATATTCTTTTTGGAACATCAGTTTAACGGTACCACGCGCACCAGACCGGTTTTTCTCCAAAATAACTTCAATGGTATTATCTTCAATTGCATCTTCAGGGTCTTCCCCTTCTTTACGGTAGTAATCGTCACGATATAGAAAGGCAACGATATCGGCATCTTGTTCGATAGATCCTGATTCACGGATATCTGACAAAACAGGACGTTTATCTTGACGCTGTTCCACACCCCGGGAAAGCTGGCTAAGGGCAATAACAGGAACTTTGAGCTCTTTAGCCAGAATTTTTAATTGTCGAGAAATATCTGAAACCTCTTGTTGACGGTTTTCCGGTTTGGTTCCCGTGATTAACTGGAGATAGTCGATCACGATAAGTCCAAGGCCACCTTCAATTTCCTGCGCTAATTTCCGCGAACGCGCTCGAATTTCGGTAATCTTAATCCCAGGAGTATCATCGATATAGATTGGCGCCTCTGCCAAAGCACCTTGGGCAATGGTCACATTGTTCCAATCCTGCTCTGTCAACTGACCTGTTCTCAAGCTATGAGAATCAACCATTCCTTCTGCCGCCAACATCCGGTCAACTAAACTTTCTGCACCCATTTCTAATGAAAAAATAGCTACCGCTTGTTTTTGCTTAGTCCCCACATTCTGAGCAATATTCAAAACAAAGGCTGTTTTACCAACCGCAGGCCGAGCTGCTAAAATAATGAGTTGATCAGGGTGTAAACCTGTTGTAATCTTGTCAAGGTCTCTAAATCCAGTTGGCAAACCAGTAACATCAGTTGTTTGCTTAGACCTGATTTCAAGGTTTTCATAATTAACTTTTAAAACATCGGAAATTTTTCTAAAGCCACTACGGTTACTGTGCTCATTGATTTCAATCAAGGCTTTTTCAGCGCCAGCAATAATATCTTCTGAATCTGAAGAACCTTCATAGGCAAGGTTGACAGTGTCTGTCAACCTTGCAATGATATCTCGCAACATTGCCTTCTCAGCAACTATTTTAGCGTAGTACTCGGCATTTGCACTGGTTGGTACACTATTGACAAGTTCGACAATATAAGACAAACCACCAATGTTTTGTAAATCACCTTGGTCATCTAAAATGGTACGAACAGTCGTTGCATCAATAGCATCATTGCGGTCACTGAGGGTAATCATTGCTCGAAAAATAATTTTATGTGAATATTTATAAAAGTCATCAGGACCAACGAATTCACGAACAGTAATCAGTTTATCCGGCGAAATAAATATTGAGCCTAGGACAGACTGTTCTGCCAATAAATCTTGTGGCTGAACTCTTAATTCTGGTACTTCAGGCAAATCTTTCGCCTCCATTTCTAAATCAATTTGTTACCTTAGGCTTGATCAACTTTCAATTTAATTTCAGCCTTAACTTCTTTATGTAATTTAACTGGAACTTCGATAAGACCAATTGCTCTAATGGGATGATCCATTTCAATATGTCTTTTATCAACTGTAATATTGAATTGTTTTTTCAATTCTTCTGAAATTTTCTTAGCTGTAATTGAGCCAAAAGTGCGTCCATCCGGACCAACTTTTTCACTAAAAATAACTACTGTTTTGTCATCTTCTAAAGCTTTTTTAGTAGCTTGAGCCTCTGCTAAAATTTCTGCTTGCGCTTTTTCTTCAGCTTTTTGTTTTCCTTTTAATTCACCAATTGTTTGGCTTGTTGCTTCTTTTGCAAGATTTTTTTTGATTAAAAAATTTTGAGCATAGCCAGTTGGTACTTCTTTAACCTGACCTTTTTTCCCTTTACCTTTAACATCTTCTAAAAAAATAACTTTCATTACTCTACCTCACTTGTTTCTCTAATGGTTTTTTCAATTGTCTCAATCAATAATTGTTTCACATCTTCAAACTTCATATTTTCAATTTGACAAGCTGCTAAGTTAAAGTGACCTCCGCCACCTAATTTTTCCATTATACGTTGAACATTGATTTTACTTCTACTTCGAGCCGAAATGACAAATCTATTCTCTTTAACCTGAACCATAGCAAAACTAGCTTCGACTCCTGCCATTGACAACATGGTGTCAGCTGCTTTACTAGCAATAACATTGGAGTAAAGATGATTTTCAATACCAGTACCGACAATAATGTTTTCACCAATCTTTTGGCCTCTAAGAATAATTTCATTAACTTGCTTGTACTCTGTAAAGTCAGTAGCTGAAATTTGTTGAATTTCAACGCTATCACTACCCTTGTTACGTAGATAACTGGCAACGTCAAAGGTTCTACTTGTAACCCGTGTAGAGAAGTTTTTCGTGTCTAGCATAATACCAGCCATCAAAATACTTGCTTGAATCTTACTTAGTTTTTTCTTATCATTCTGGAATTGAATTAATTCTGTCACTAACTCGGCAGCACTACTTGCGCCACTTTCAATAAAGGTCAAGATGGCATTTTCAGGGAAATCATCATCTCGACGATGGTGATCGACGACGATGACATCTTGGAACATATCGTAAAATTCTTTTGATAGTGTCAAAGATGTTTTTGAATGGTCCACCATAACCAAAAGTGAATTCTTAGTGACTAGACGCATGGCGTGTGAAACACTTATCAAGCGTGTTTTACCGTCAGCTTGTAATCGTTCAATAGCTCTTTCAATATCATGTCCCAACTCATCAGGATCATAGACTGCGAAGCTATTTTCAATAATATTACCCGCAAAGAACTGCATCCCAACTGATGCTCCTAAAGCGTCCATATCAAGTCGTTTATGCCCGATTATAAAGACATTGTCGACAGTTTTTATGCGGTCAGAAATAGCCGTCATCATTGCCCTTGTCCGTGTTCGAGAGCGTTTAACTGTAGAAACAGACCCTCCACCAAAATAAATCGGGGCTTTTCCTTCTTCGTTTTCACGGATAACCGTTTGGTCACCACCGCGAACCAAGGCAATATTGAGATTTTCTAAGGCTAACTGTCCAATTTGGTCATGATATTTTTGACCGAAAGAGATTCCCATACTTAAGGTTAAGCGAAGTTGGTTTTCCTGAGCTTCTTTCCTAAAGGTTTCTAAAATGGCAAATTTATTATCCATTAATCCTTTCAAATTTTGATAATCTGTAAAGAAATAATAACGGTCCATATTGACACGACGATAGAAAATATGCCGTGTATCCATGAAATTAGCGATAAAATTAGCAACGAAACTATTCACTTTTGAAATATCAGCATCTGTTAGATTGTCAGTAATCTCATCATAATTATCAATGGAGATAATACCAACAACTGGTCTTAGCATACTTGCATCCACTGTTTGACGGTTACCAATAAAAGCATCGAAGAAGTAAAAAACACCCGCAGCTTCATCAAGATAAGAAGTGTAGCGGTTGCCAGAAATTTCAAAGGTTTGCGAAATTTCACCTTGACGTTTATCTGTCAATATTTTCTGGATGGCTTGATCCTGAAAAATACCTTCTTCACTTGTGAAAATTAATTCTGCGTATGGATTAAACCACTCAACTAAGTTATTTTCTTTATCAAACTGAATCACACCTACAGGCATCTTATCCAACAATGATTTTAAGTTGTTTTCAGTTTGTTCGTTTAATAATTCAATATGATCTAAATCGGATAATTCATAGACCTTTTTCTGATACCAAAGTAAGGACATACTAAATAAGAGCACAAGAAAAATAGCAAACAAAGTTAAAATTTTTGATTGCATGAATGCTACACATAGTGCTAATAATCCAAATAAAATTAACCCCATCAACATAAGATGGATGGTTTCAAAACGAAATCTTTTCATCCTATAACCTCTTAAGCAAATATTATACCACAAAACAGCCCTGAAAAACAGAGCTGTGTGTGTCTTATAAGGTTACATTTTCATGACTTAAGGCAACTTTCTTTTTGCCTTACCATTTCCTTCAATGTAAACCATGAGAATTGAAATATCCGCAGGATTAACCCCTGAAATCCGACTAGCTTGTCCAATCGTTTCTGGGTTAATTTTCTTGAATTTTTGACGGGCTTCAGTAGCGATAGAATCAATAGCATCCCAATCGATGTTTTTTGGAATCCTTTTTTCTTCCATCCGCTTCATTTTTGCTACTTGATCCAAGGCTTTATTAATATAACCCTCGTATTTAATTTCTGTCTCAAGAAGCTCAATAATTTTTGAATCTAAATCTTCACTTGCAGGCCCAACAAAAGTAACGGCAGTCGCATAATCGATTTCTGGACGACGCATAAATTCTTTAGCCGTCATCGCATCTGTCAAAGGCTTGAAACCAAGTGCTTGAACCTGTTCATTAGTTTCTTTGATTGGTTTCAACTTGATACTGTCAAGTCTCTTCAACTCTGTATCAAATTGATTTTTCTTAATCTCAAACCTTGCCCAGCGCTCATCATCAACCAAACCAATCATACGGCCAATTTCAGTTAGACGCATGTCAGCATTGTCATGACGTAAAATCAAGCGATACTCAGCACGAGATGTCAACAGACGGTATGGCTCTATTGTCCCTTTGGTCACCAAATCATCGATCATAACCCCGATGTAGGCATCACTTCTTTTGAGAATTAGTTCCGGTTTACCTTGTACTTTTAGAGCAGCGTTGAGCCCTGCTACAATCCCTTGCCCAGCAGCTTCTTCGTAACCAGATGTCCCGTTGGTCTGACCAGCTGTAAAGAGGCCAGAAATAACTTTGGTCTCAAGCGTTGCGCGAAGTTGATGAGGAAGAACAATATCGTATTCAATGGCATAACCAGTTCGCATCATTTCAGCATTCTCTAAACCTTTAATCGAGTGAATCAGTTCTTTTTGGACATCCTCTGGTAAACTAGTTGACAGTCCTTGGACATAAACTTCCTCCGTATCACGACCTTCAGGTTCTAAGAATAATTGATGACGTTCTTTATCAGCAAAACGGACAATTTTATCTTCAATAGAAGGACAATAACGTGGACCAACACCCTTTACAATACCTGAAAACATTGGAGCACGGTAGAGGTTTTTATTGATAATATCGTGACTGTTTTGATTGGTATAAGTCAACCAACATGGAATTTGATTTTGTAAGTAATCCTCATCTTTAGACATAAATGAAAAATGATTAGGTTTACTATCTCCAGGTTGAATTTCTGTTTGATCATAATCAATTGATGATGCCTTGACACGTGGAGGTGTTCCAGTTTTAAAGCGACCAATTTCAAGCCCAAGTTTTTTTAAGTTATCTGCCAAAGTTACAGAAGCTAAACTATTGTTAGGACCTGAAGAATATTTCAATTCTCCTAGAATAATTTCACCACGTAAAGCAGTCCCGGTTGTCACAATAACGGATTTCGCAGCAAACTTTTGACCCGTCGCTGTCAAGACGCCGACAACTTGGTTGTCTTCAACTAAGATATCATCAATCATGCTTTGACGCAGGGTCAGATTCTCTTGCTTTTCAACCGTATGTTTCATCTCACGAGCATATAAAGTTTTATCAGCTTGTGCTCGTAAAGCACGGACAGCTGGACCTTTCCCTGTATTCAACATTTTCATTTGAATATAGGTTTTATCAATATTCTTGCCCATCTCACCGCCGAGTGCATCAATTTCACGAACAACAATTCCTTTCGCTGACCCACCAATCGATGGATTACAAGGCATAAAAGCAAGCATATCTAAATTAATTGTGGCAAGCAATGTTTTACAACCCATACGGGAAGCAGCTAAACTCGCTTCAACACCTGCGTGACCTGCACCTACAACAATAACGTCATAGGATTCTGTAAATTCATGTACCATTTTTTTCCTCTTTTACTTATTAATAACGTGTTTTAATTGACAATTCCAATTTGGCAACTCCGTTTTCAAAAATTCCGGAACCAAATCAATTTCATCCAGTTTGTTTATCTCAACCCATTCACAGACTTGAACTTTAGAACCTTCTTGCATTTTCAAGTCTGGTTCTTCCTTTGGAGAAACGATATAATGAAATTCAATATTGTGCCAGCTTACATCTTCTTCGAAAAAATAATTTTCGACGATAAATGCTAATTTATCAATTACAACAATACCAACTTCTTCCTTTGTTTCACGTGAAACAGCACTTTCGGTTGTTTCCCCTATTTTTACAGCCCCACCTTAATGAATAATAACGATTATTGTTATCCTTTGTTAGAAAGATTTTCTCGTCTTTTATAATCAAAGCAGTCGCTCTAACAGAAACTACAATATTGTTTAACTTATATCTAAAATCTAAATCCACAATATTCTCCTAAAATAAGCAGAAAAATAGCCAAAACCCTCGAAAACTGTACGCCAAAAAGACTTACAATTTCCATGAGCTTTGACCATCATTGAAATATGTTAATAGTATTTTATCAAAATGACTTAAATTGTCAAATATAATATTAAATAATTCCGTCAATTTTATTGACAGTATTGTTAAGATTATTGACAATTTTGTAAACGTCTTGTCAATGACATATGTATAGCTTCCTAGGTCCACAAATCTTAGATATATTGGCAGGCTTCACCATCTTTAAATGCCATGTCAATCATTCCACCACCTAAACATTCATCTCCATCATAAAAGACAACTGCCTGACCTGGAGTGATAGCACGTTGTGGCTCCGCAAAAATAACTTCTGCTTTATTACCTTTAACATGGACTGTAACTTTTGAATCAGGTTGTCGGTATCGGAATTTTGCTGTGCATTCCAAGGTGAATTCTTCAGGCATTTGTCTTGTAAAGTGAATTGTTGATGCCTCCAAGCTCGTTGACATTAACGATTCATGATAGAAACCTTGTCCGACATATAAGATGTTTTCTTTGAGGTCTTTGCCAACAACGAACCAAGGTTGATTGTCACCACCATGTTGTCCCCCAATACCTAATCCTCCACGTTGGCCAATCGTGTAGTACATGAGTCCCGCATGTTCACCCATGTCACGACCATCAACTGTCATCATTCTACCCTTTTGCGCTGGTAAGTATTGACTTAAAAATTGTTTGAAGTTCTTCTCACCTATAAAGCAAATACCAGTTGAATCCTTTTTCTTAGCTGTAGCTAGTCCTGCTCGCTCTGCAATTTCCCGAACCTGAGGCTTTTGTAAATGTCCTAAAGGAAATAAGGTTTTTTGTAGTTGTTCTTGTGATAACTGACTTAAGAAATATGTTTGATCTTTCCCATTGTCGGCACCTCGCAACATATGAACGATACCATCTTGATCACGGTCCAATTGCGCATAATGACCAGTTGCGACATAATCAGCACCTAAGTTCATAGCATAATCAAGAAATGCTTTGAATTTAATTTCTTTATTACACATAACATCTGGATTTGGTGTACGCCCTGCACGATACTCAGCTAAAAAGTACTCAAAGACTCTGTCCCAATACTCTTTTTCAAAGTTGACAGAGTAATAAGGAATGCCAATTTGGTCAGCTACTGCTGCCACATCCTTATAATCCTCTGTTGCTGTACAGACACCGAATTCATCAGTATCATTCCAATTTTTCATGAAAACACCAATTACATCATAACCCTGCTCTTTTAATAAAAGGGCTGTTACCGATGAATCAACGCCACCACTCATGCCGACAACGACACGTGTTTTTGACTTATCTATCATAATAGTCTCCCATCTTTTCGTTTAACGTACGATTTGAAGGTCGTCGTTTCCAAAAGTCGATTTGAAGGTCGATTTTGAAGCGTCTTTGACGCAAAGTCTATTATAACAAGTTATGACATGAAATCAACTAGTTCACACTAATACTATATTATTTTTATAAAATAATATATTTTTCTATAAAAATCTATAAAAAATGAGGAAATTTTCTTATTGTTTGTTATAATAAACGTAAAGTAAAACTATGGGAGAAATTATGAAAACACAAAAATTTCAATCTGTCTTTGACATTATTGGGCCAGTTATGATCGGTCCTTCAAGTAGTCATACAGCAGGTGCAGTTAGAATAGGAAAGGTTGTATATTCAATTTTTGGCGAAATTCCAGATGAAGTCACTTTCCATCTCTATAACTCTTTTGCCAAAACTTACCAAGGTCATGGAACTGACAAAGCTTTAGTTGCAGGTATCATGGGAATGGATACAGACAATCCTGACATCAAGAATTCACTAGAAATTGCTCATCAAAGAGGCATTCGGATTTACTGGGACATCTTAAAAGATAGCAATGCTCCACATCCTAATACTGTAAAGATCACTGTCAATAAGGATGATAAAAATATGAGTATTACAGGAGTGTCAATTGGTGGTGGAAATATCCAAGTAACAGAATTAAACGGTTTTTCTGTTTCACTGTCAATGAATACCCCAACCTTAATCATTGTCCATCAAGATATTCCAGGGATGATTGCACGCGTTACTGATATTTTATCTGAGTATGAGATTAACATCGCTCAAATGAATGTTACGAGGGAAAGTGCTGGCGAAAAAGCCATTATGATAATTGAAGTTGATACTCGTGATTGTCAAGATGCTGTCAAGAAGATAGAAAAAATTTCACATTTACATAATGTCAATTTCTTTGACTAGAGGGAATAGAAAATGTTTTTTACTATAGAAGAGCTTGTTCAACAAGCTGATGAAAAATTTGAAGGTAATGTGGCTGAATTAATGATTGCCACTGAAATGGAAGTTACAGGCCGAACTAGGGATGAGATTATTTACATCATGAGCCGTAACCTTGAGGTGATGAAGGAGTCAGTTGTCAATGGCTTGACACCAAGTAAATCAATTTCTGGTTTGACAGGTGGAGATGCCCTTAAAATGGATATCTATCTCAAATCTGGAAAGTCAATTGCGGATACAACTGTCCTTACTGCTGTTAGAAATGCTATGGCTGTCAATGAGTTAAATGCCAAAATGGGACTAGTATGTGCTACACCTACAGCTGGATCTGCTGGTTGTCTCCCTGCAGTACTGTCAACAGCAATTGACAAACTCAAATTAACTGAAGAAGAACAACTTGATTTCTTGTTTACAGCAGGTGCATTTGGTCTTGTTATTGGTAATAACGCATCTATTTCCGGAGCAGAAGGAGGCTGTCAAGCAGAAGTTGGTTCAGCATCAGCTATGAGTGCAGCTGCCTTAGTAAAAGCAGCTGGTGGAACAGCATTTGAAGCTAGTCAAGCCATTGCTTTTGTTATTAAGAATATGTTGGGACTAATCTGCGATCCCGTAGCAGGCCTTGTAGAAGTCCCATGTGTTAAACGAAATGCTTTAGGTTCAAGCTTTGCAATTATCGCTGCTGACATGGCACTTGCTGGGATAAAATCTCAAATCCCTGTAGATGAAGTTATTGATGCCATGTATCAAGTTGGATCAGCTTTACCAACTGCATTTAGAGAAACAGCAGAAGGTGGTCTGGCAGCAACACCAACTGGTCGACGTTACAGTAAAGAAATTTTTGGTGAGTAAAGCCATGAAAAATCTTTTATTTGATTTAGATGGAACTTTAGTTGATTCTAGTCAAGGAATAATCAATGCCTTTACATATACTTTTACAGAGTTGAATTTGGAAGTTCCTGATGTCAAAGTTCTGTCAACTTTTATAGGACCACCTCTTGAAACGACATTTGACAACTTCTTTACAGATAAAGCACAAGTTGAAATTGCCATCCAGCATTTTAGAGAATTCTATAAAAAAGAAGGCGTCTATCAAGTTCACCTTTACAAAGGTATCCCAGAGTTGTTGGATAAGCTAAAGTCTTCAGAATACACCCTGTACGTTACCACTAGTAAGCATGAGCCGATGGCTATCCATATGCTAGAAGAACTAGGGATTGACAACTACTTTACAAACATTTATGGTTCCATGGCTAATCGTTTTGTTAAAGCAGACGTTGTTAAAGCATGTCTTGAAGAAGAAACATTAGATACTGACCAAACAGTAATCATTGGAGACACTCAATTTGATATTATTGGTGGAAAAGTGGCCGGAATCAACACACTCGGCGTAACATGGGGATTTGGAACAGAATCAGACTTAATAATAGCTGACGCTGATCAAATTGCTCATAGCCCTAAAGAGATTCTAAGCCTGCTATAATTCATCAAATCGAAAAAACCACTCAATTAATGGGTGGTTTATTTGTATACAACTTTTCACAAAAATATTTTAGTTTGAAGAATAAACAATATCATCAATTATTTGATTTGAAAGAAAAAAAGAAGCAGTAGACCTAAGTCTATTGCTTCATTCGTTTTTAATAACCCCAAGCTGATAAACCTTGAGCATTATAAGCTTTTGTTGCGGCATTAATTTGATCTTGAACAGTTGCTGTTGAACCCCAACCTGGCATAGTTTGGAATAAACCTGAAGCACCTGATGCATTAGAAACATTTGGATTACCATTTGATTCACGTGCAATAATCGCTTCCCAAGTTGATTGTGGAACACCTGTTGCTGCTGCCATTTGAGCAGCTGCTTGACTTCCAACAACTCCTGCTGAGTTTCCGTTAGCTAAGTATCCTGAAGCAGGCGCTGCATACTGTTGTGCAGGTGCTTGCTGAGCAGGTGCTTGTGCAACTGGTGCTGCTTGTGTTGCCTCTTGGGCAGGAGCAGCTGCAGTTTGATCACTTGCAGGAACTGATTGCTCTGGATTTGATTCAGCTACTTTAGCTTCTGTTGATGAACTAGACTTGCTTGAAGATGAACTTGGTTTTTCTTCTTTTTTCGCAGTTGAACTAGTTGAAGTTGTTTTAGTTACTTTTTTGACTACTTTAGTTTCAGAATCTTTTGCAAATGATTCAGTATCAACTTTTTTACTTGAAAAAGCGAAGATAACTGCAACAATTGCGATAGCAAATGCTAATACCCCAAAACTAACATAACGTTTCTTTAAATTTTCATTTTTAAACATATAATACACCTCTTTTTTCTCCAAATACCATAATAACCTAAGTATGTTACTTGTCTATAGAAGTTATATTAAAAATATTACAGGAATATTTTGATTATAAGAATTTCTGAATTATTACCATAGAAAGATAATAATTTACTACATGTAGTTCTTATTTTGGACTTTTTAGAAAAAATAGCACAAGACCTAATAATATCATCAGGATAATCACTAGCCAGTCTTTAAATGTCCATTTTAATATTCTAAATTTAGTCCTACCTTCACCACCTTTATATCCCCTTGATTCCATAGCGATTGCAAGTGCATCTGCACGCTTGAAACTAGAAGCGAAAAGTGGAATTAAAATAGGAATAATCGATTTAACCCTTTGAATTAAATGTCCTTCACCAAAATCAACACCTCTTGCCTTCTGAGCATTCATAATACGCGTTGTATCATCCATAAGGGTTGGGACAAAGCGCAAACTTAATGAAAGCATAAGACCTATCTCATGCGCAGGAACTTTAATAATCTTCAATGGTTTTAATAAGGATTCCACTGCATCAGAGAGATTCAAGGGAGTAGTGGTAAGAGTTAGAAGGGTTGAGAAAAATATAATTAAAATAAAACGCATGAAAATTAAGAGTGCTTGACTCAAACCAAAACTTGTTATTTTTATAATCCAAAATTGGAATAATACTTGTCCACCCTGAGTAAATAATATTTGAAAAATTGTAGTGAATAAAATGATTCCAATCATTGGTTTTAAACCATTTAAGAAGAATGACAATTTTACTTGAGAAAGTAGTACTGCTATGATGGTTAACGTAAACATGATTGCATTTGTCACAAAATTATTTGCCCAAAAAATAATGATAATATATATCATCATGGCAATGAGCTTACTTCTAGGATCCAGACGGTGAATGATAGAATTGCCAGGAATATAACGACCTAAAATAAGTTTATCCATGCTTCAATTCCTCCCTAAGTTCATCCAAGGTAATAGGTAAGCTTGGAAATTTTTTACCTTTTAAGGCTAATTGATTGGCGAATTGGGTTATTTTAGGAACACCTAGTTGTTTTGATTCTAATAGTTCTACATTTTGAAAAATATCCTTTGGAATACCAGATAAAATTATTTTACCTTTTTCAAGTACATAGACTTTAGTTGCAAAGTTAGCAACATCATCCATTAAATGAGTTACTAAAACGATTGTCATCCCAGAGTCATGTAATTTTTTAAATAGCGACATTAATTCTCGTCTTCCTTTAGGATCTAACCCTGCAGTTGGCTCATCTAAAACAAGAACTTTAGGTTCCATTGCTAATATACCTGCAATGGCAACCCGTCTCATCTGACCTCCAGATAATTCAAAAGGATTTTTTTCAAATAAATCTTCTGAAATACCAACCAAGGCTAATTTTTCACGAGCAATTCTCTCTGCATTATCTTTAGACACACCAAAATTTTGAGGTCCAAAAGCGACATCTTTTAGGACAGTTTCTTCAAATAGTTGACTTTCTGGAAACTGAAAAACTAAGCCAACTTCTTTACGAATTTGTTTAATGTCTTTATTTTTAGATTGACTTGTTATTATTTTTCCATCAACAGTTACACGGCCAGTTGTCGGAACTAATAAACCATTCAATAATTGCATGATAGTTGATTTTCCAGAACCAGTATGTCCAATAAAAGCTGTATAAGAACCATCTTCTATATCAAGATTAACGTCAAAAAGGGCACGCCCTTCAAAAGGGGTCCCTTCCTGGTAGGTAAAACTTACATCTTGGAAATTAATTGCCATAATTGATTTTCTAATTCCTTTTCTGACAGATAGTCTTCACTAATCGTAAAGCCATCTTCTTTAAGCGTCTTAATGAGATTACTTGTAAAAGGGATATCCAAACCTAAATTTAAGAGCTGGTCTCCTCTAGCAAAAAGTTCTCTAGGTGTCGAGCTAGACTCAACTTGACCGTTTTTCATCACTAAAACACGATCGCTTAAAGCAACCTCGTCTAAATCATGTGTAATTGAAACAACGGTCAATTGATAATCTTCTCTGATTGCTTTTATTGTTTTGATCAGCTCTAAACGTCCTTTAGGATCTAACATACTTGTCGACTCGTCTAAAACAATTATCATAGGTCGCATTGCTATTGCTCCAGCAATTGCAACTCTTTGCTTTTGTCCACCCGATAAACGAGCTGGTTCTCGAGTTTTAAATTCCGACATTCCAACTAACTGTAAGGCCTGGTCAACTCTCTCTACCATTTCCTGATGAGAGACACCTTTATTCTCTAATCCAAAGGCGACATCATCTTCAACAGTTGCACCAACAAATTGATTATCAGGGTTTTGAAAAACCATCCCAATTTTTTGTCTGATATCCCAGACATTATTTTCTGATAAAAGATCACCATCAATGTGAATCGTTCCAGACTCTGGAGCTAAAAGACCATTTAAGAGGCGAACAGTTGTTGATTTTCCAGAACCATTATGGCCAATAATCGATAACCACTCACCTTGTTTCACGTGAAACGAAACATCGTCTAAGGTATAGGATTCTTGATTTTCTTGGTATTTGAATTTTATATTTCTAACTTCAATAATATTTGACATGCTTTATTTAAAGGTATCTTTAAAAAGAAAACCAGCTCCCTTAAAGTAATCATAGCCAGAGTAGATTGTGAAAACTAAAGCTACATATAAAAGAATTGTGCCAATAATATGAAGGTGACAAAATAGGAAAATAACAGACAACATTTGTGAAAATGTTTTTATCTTCCCTGGCATAGCAGCAGCAAGAACCTCGCCACCTGATTCAACTAGGAGTAAACGTAATCCTGTAACAGCTAATTCACGACAAATAATAATCGCTGAAATCCATGCTGGAGCAAGACCAGCTCCAACTAACATAATAAAAGCACTCATGACAAGCATTTTATCTGCAAGGGGATCTGCAAACTTACCAAAATTTGTAACAACCTTCCATTTTCTGGCCAAATAGCCATCTAGATAGTCAGTTAAACTGGCAATAGCAAAGATGACAGCAGCAACGATATGCCAGGTAAGAGATTGTGAAACAGTTGTGATGATTAAAAAAACTGGAATCATTAAAATTCTAATAAGTGTTAATAAATTAGGAATATTTTCTTTTTTGGTCATTGTTTTTCCTTTGATTTAGTTGATGTTTAAAGTAATATAACTGATATCGTTATTTGTTAAAGATGATAAATCTAATTTTTGACCATCAATTGAAACTGAAAGTCCATCTTTTACACCAAGCATTAAGAGGGCTTCTTTAGTATCAGCAGGTAAAGTAGTAGTATAGGTCGGCTCTTCTTGTGTCAAAGTTGTTCCTGCTTCACCAATATCAGAATTAGAGAGAGCAATCCATGCACTTTCAGCATCAGTTAATGAAACAGAGACTTCAACTGTTTCTTTTGCTTTTTTGATATCTGCGGTAATATAGTTGCCCTGACCTTCAGCTTTTATCACTGTCTTTTCTTCACTACTTGAAGCAGAACTTGATTTTTCAACTTTTTTGGAAGAAGAGTTGGAGCTTTTCTTATTCTTATCAAAGAAAACACTTTTTGCTTTTTCCACATTTACATTATTTGAAAATTTTGGCCATACTGTAAAATAAACAAAAGCTCCAATCGCTAATGCAATAAAAGATAAAAGGATTACAGGTAAAATTGATTTTGATTTTTTATCCTCATCCTGATATCGGCTTAAACGAGAAACTTCTTTATCTTGACGGTTATCGGATAAAAGACTCTCCCGTCGAGGTTCAGTTTGTTTTTCTTCCATAACAGGAATCTTGTCATCAAGCGATGGACTATTAGCCACTATTTCCTGATTTTTTTTCTCTTCTTTAAAAAAATGGCTTTGATTTTCCTCTGAATCATTTCGATTTAAAGCAAGAAATTCTTCAATTTCAGGTTTTTCTTGCTCAGGGTCTTCGTTTTTTGTCGGAAAAACAAAAGGAATAGGACGCTTACTCAATTTTTCCTCAACTTGTTGAGTTATACTCGGTTCATTGTTATCTTGTTCTTTATTAGTTTGCTCTAAAAAACGTTGCTTCAGAGATTGAAAATCTAGATTTACAATATCTGCGTATTGACTAAGATAAGAATCAAAATCTTCTTCTGGAATAATTTTAAACTGATCTAACTCCAGGGCTAATAAATAATGAGAAGATATGCCAGTTTTATTTTCAATCTCATCTAAAGTAATTTTTTGTCCAACTCGTGATTCCCTTAGGAAGTCACCTAATGTTTGTTCTCTCATACAGGTACCTCTACTATAAAAATATTACGTCTATTATATCAAATAAAACACTATTTTGGAAAGACAGTGAAATCTGAAGCCTCAGCACCTTCGAAAAAATCGTTTCCGATGGCTAATATATCATCAAGAGTTATTGTTTCAATTATCTGAGGTATTTCAAAATAAGAATCCTGGTCGTTTAAAAAAAGATTAAACTGACTCATCACTTGTTCAATTGAATCTAAACTTTGAACAAAATCCCCAAACATCTCTTTTTTCAATAATTGCAAATGTTTTAGCGTCAAATCTTTTGATTTAGTAAAATTATTGATTTTTTTTCGAATATTACTAGACATTGCGATTGGTTCATTTGTATCAAGGGTTATTAGTAAAAAGGAAAAGTCTCTTTGAATCTCAATTTCCATATCAAAAGAATCATCGATTTTCCCTTGATCGTACCATGTTTGATATGTTTTCGAAGTCCACCCGAATAAAAGGGATAGTAGCAGACGTAAACCAACTTTATATCTAAGTATGGAGATATCATTTGTAAACTTTTTACCTCTATAACCAACTACTAACTTAGGTGTTGAAATTTCCATACTCATGGAATTAGTCTTAACAATTGGAGAATATGGTAACTTATCTATTGTTGCTTTTGCCGGTCTCCTTTGTTTTAACCGTTCCTGGCAATCTTCTATTGACCGATAGGTTTCTTCAATATCAACATCACCTACGATAATTAGCGTCATGTTCGAAGGATGATAAAACTGTTTGTAGTTTCGTTGTAAATCAGTAGCTGTAATAGATTCTAACGAATTCTGATTTCCAGCAATATCGCTTGATAAAAGACTATTTGGAAAAAGATTTTGTAAAATTCCGATATAGGATTGATAATCAGGATCGTCAAGGTACATGTCAATTTCTTGCGCTATTATTTTTCGTTCTTTAGCAACACTTTCCTCTGTAAAGTTTCCTGTCAAGACGAACTCTTGAAGAAGTGTCAAGCACTTTGTAAAGTTGTTACTTGTTGAAAAGAAGTATGAGGTTTTTTCAAATGTTGTAAAGGCGTTTACATCTGCACCTAAGGCTGTAAAGTAATGAGATACATCCTGTCCAGATTCATTTTCAAATAGCTTATGTTCTAAAAAATGGGCTATCCCTTCGGGATATTGATATGGTCTATTTCTAACTGTAAAATTGCTGTCAATTGATCCAAAATTAACTGTCAACATTGTTGCTTTTTCTGTAAATAATGGTTTTTTTATGATATATATTTCTAATCCATTCGTTAACCGTGAATGATAGACTTCTTCTCTTACACTAGCATAGCTAAATTTTTCTATATCTATCACTTATCCGCCTCCAAAAAATAAAGTGCCTGTAATTTGAGATGGTTAGCAGCTTTAATAATATCCATTTTTTTAACAGATTTAATCTTTTTTAACCACAACTCAAGTGAAAAATCATTGTCAATATAGGATTGTGTATATGAACTGTCAACTAATGCTTTACAGTAATCCTCTGATAAAGCTCCATTAGTTTGAAGCATAAGTTTTGTTTTTTCAACTAATTGACTAGAAAAACGACCCATTTTTATATCGTTAATTTCCTTGACAATTAATTGTAGTGCTTTTGTCTTATCTTTTTTGTCGATACCTGCATATATTTCTAATAATCCTGAGTATCGATCAATTTTACTACCAATGCTATATGCAATTCCTTCAGTTTCTCTTATTTTTGTAAATAATCTTGAGTGAGCATAAGACCCCAGTAAACCATTTAGAACCGTCAAAGCATAATAATCTTCTTTAAACCTTTCAGATGGAAAATAATAGGCTAATTCCAAAATAGATTGATTTAACAACTTTTTATCAATTTTTTCTGAAACAATATTGGAGTATTCTTGTTGATAATAAAACGATAACTCCTTTTTTCTTGGTTCAAATGGAAATTGATGGAACAATTGAACAACTTTATAATCATCAAATTGACCTAGAATATAGATATCAATTTGATCTTCCATCAGCATTTTATGAAACTCTTGATAGCTTGTATAAGCAGTCTCTTTATCAACTAAATCTGCTGTTCCATATTTAGATACTTGTAAATCAGTGTCCTTAAAGAAGAGTTCCTTCAATTGTAATGATCCATAATAAAAAGAATCTTCTTTATCGGATTCAAGGTAGTTCATTAAATTAGTCTTTTCAACCTCAAAAATACGTGGTTGATATTGAGCAACAGATAATAGTGGTGAAAATAATATTCCTTTTAATAAGTCAATCACTTCTTCTAAGATTTTTTCACCTTGAAAAGCATAAATATCCTGGATAAATGTAATATCAATATCTACAATATGAACCTTTCCTTTAACTGAAACATTTGTGGAAAGACTTGCTCCATATAAATCTGCTAATTTTTCCCTAAATTCTTTTGCTGTTGGATAATCTTCATTGGCTGTAGCAAGCATTTGAGCTACCAATACCCTTTTAGCAACTAATTTCTGACTCAAATCACCAGAAAATCTTAAAGTTATATGATTTGTTTTGAATTTTTCTGTTTTTATAAGATGTAGTTGGACACCTTCGACGATTTTCATAATTTTTCCTTACTCATTAGACTGATTCCTTAAATTATACCATTTTTAAAGAGATTCCTTTGAGAATAAACACTTTTTTTACTATCTTGTAATTTGTTAGACATTTTTTTAGGATAAAAAAGAAGCCCTGAGAATATCAAAGACACTTACTTTGAAGGTCTGTTCAATTCTCAGAGCATCAATTCTTAAAAATACTGAAATTATTATATCATAAGAAGTTCTATTTGAGAAGAAGGTCAACATACAGTTTCTAACCAACACTAATGCTTTATTATTATTTCTTGCCTATTTATGCTATAATATTTTGAATTATAAATGGAGAAAAAACATGGAATACAAACTATTTACAGAATTTATTACTTTACAAGCCTTATTAAAGGAAGTAGGTATAATACAGAGTGGCGGGGCAATTAAATCATTTTTATCTGAGAATATAGTCTTATTTAATGGTGAAGATGAGAAACGCCGGGGTAAAAAAATTAGAATTGGGGATGAAATCGAAATACCTGAGCAAGGAGTAAGAATACGATTAGTTGAACCAAGTGAATCTGAGAAAGAAACTTATCTTAGTGATCAAGCAGAAAAAGTAAGAGTCGCAAAGTTGGTTAAAGAATTGAATAAATCAACCAAAAAACAAGTAAGCTCAAGTCATACAAAAGCTAAGAAATCTAATAAACCCGTCCGATTTCCAGGTATGTAAAGATGTGGATTAAAGAGTTACAATTAACGCATTATCGAAATTACGAACAAATCCAAGCAGAATTTGTTCCAGGACTAAATGTATTTATTGGTAATAATGCTCAAGGAAAAACAAATTTTTTAGAGGCTATTTACTTTATTGCTTTAACCAGAAGTCATCGCACTCGAACCGATAAAGAATTAATAGGTTTTAAAAAAAATAATTTGCAGGTTTCTGGGAAAATTAGTAAAGTAAGTGGAACAATTAGTCTTGAAATTGATTTAACAGAAAAGGGTCGTATAACCAAAATCAATTCTTTAAAACAAGCAAAATTGTCTGAGTATATTGGTAATATGATGGTCGTGCTATTTGCTCCTGAAGACTTGCAACTTGTTAAAGGTGCTCCAGCTTTAAGACGCAAATTTATTGATATTGATCTTGGACAAATAAAACCTGTTTATTTATCAGATTTATCTCAATATAATCATGTTTTAAAACAGAGAAATGCTTATTTAAAGACTGCAATATCCATAAATAGTGATTTCTTAGGTGTTCTTGATGAGCAACTAGCAGATTATGGTACTAGAGTCATTGAACAGCGTATTCAATTTATTAAATCACTTGAAACTGAGGCAAAAAGACATCACTTGGCTATTTCAAATGGACTAGAAAACTTGAATTTTTCTTATCAACCCAGTTTTGAAAAACATGATCAACTTTCAATCAAAGAAGCATTTTTAGATGCATTGGTAAAAAATAGACAAAAGGATATCTTCCGAAAAAATACCAGTGTCGGACCTCATCGTGACGATATTTCTTTCTTTATCAATGATATTAATGCAAACTTCGCAAGTCAAGGTCAGCATCGTAGTTTAATATTATCCCTAAAAATGGCAGAAGTTAGTTTAATGAAAACAATCACTGGGGACAATCCTATTTTATTATTAGATGATGTTATGAGTGAGTTGGATAATACCAGACAATCAAAATTATTAGAAACAGTCATACAAGAAAAGGTACAAACTTTTATTACAACAACAAGCTTAGATCATCTATCCCAACTTCCAAAAGATATTAGAAAATTTCATGTGAACTCTGGTCACATTACAGTTGATGATTAGTAAAATAAAAAAAGACGAAGAGAAAATTCTCTTCGTCTTTTTAAGCTTTAACAACACCTAGTAATACTGCACCAATAATAAAACAAATAATACCGATTATTACCCAGCGCATTTCATTTTTTGTTTTCTTCTCTCCGAGGAATAGGATTCCACCAATTATTGAAATAATAGCACCTAATTGTGAGAAACTGAAAGCAATTGCTAACCCCGCCTTTGATGCAGCTAACAACATGAAAACATTACCAATACCCCACATTATTCCAACGAGACTATTTTTTAAAACATATTTATCAAAGCTTAGTTTGAAAGACATGAATAAACTTGCTCCAAATACCATTCCAATTGCCATTGGGAGTAGGACTGATATCATGTCAAATTTCATGATGTTATTGAAAAGAACAACGTAGGATACATAACCTATAGTAGAATAGGTTAAAGCTTTAAATCCTTTATTATAGTTATGCAATTCAGATTGTTGATTGGTTTGATCCTTTTTACTTGAAAAGTAGAAACCAACGATTAATAAAATTAAAGCACATGTTCCTAAGATAAATTGATAAGAGTGTTTCCATTCTCCGAATATAAAAATACCAATTAAACTTCCTAAGACTAACTGTGAACCACTAGATAGAGGGTTAGCAACAGAAACGCCCATATTCTTCATTGCGTGAAACTGACCAGTTTGACCGACTGACCATAAAAATCCTCCAATGAATCCGAATAGCCACAAAACAGAAGTCATTTCGGGTCTGACAATAATCCATGCCACAATAGCAAAAAATAATGCACCCAAAGTCATTCCGAAAGTTTGTTGACTAGGTTGTCCACCAATTTTATTACTTACAAAACCAATGCTACCCCATGCAATCATTGGGACTAAAGCATATAATATACCTTCCAAAGAAAATTCTCCTTTACATGATTATTGACAATAAATTTACAGAATTGTCAATATTATTGTCAATTTTTTATCATAAAAAATTGCCTGGAGAATAATTATATCTCAAATTTTGACATTAAACAAGACTAAAAGACTAGACACAATGTCTAGTCTTTTAGTCTTAGTTGTAATATTAATGTACTGAGTAATTCGGTGCCTCATTTGTAATTTGAACATCATGTGGATGACTTTCAATTAACCCAGCTCCAGACATCTCAATAAACTGAGCCTTATTGTGGAGATCTTCGATTGTTGCTGCTCCAACATAGCCCATTCCAGAACGAACACCACCTAACATTTGGAAAACAATATCAGATGCAGCACCCTTATAAGCAACACGGCCTTCAATTCCTTCAGGTACTAATTTATTAGCTTCATTGACAGAACCTTGGAAATAGCGATCACTTGAACCTTTTTTCATAGCTGCAATAGAACCCATTCCACGGTATGTTTTAAATTTACGTCCCTGATAGATCTCAGTTTCACCAGGAGCTTCGTCAGTTCCTGCAAACATTGACCCTAACATTACTGCATTACCACCAGCTGCTAAAGCTTTAACGATGTCACCAGAGTATTTAATTCCTCCATCAGCGATAATTGTTTTACCGTATTCACGCGCAACAGCTGCCGCATCATAAATAGCAGTGATTTGTGGAACACCTACACCTGCAACAACACGAGTTGTACAGATTGAACCAGGACCGATTCCAACTTTTACAACATCAACACCAGCATCGTAAAGGGCGCGTGCCCCTTCAGAAGTTGCAATATTACCGGCAATAAGTGTCTTATCTGGGAAGTGTGCTCTGATTTCAGAAATTTTGCGAAGTACGCCAGCAGAGTGACCATGAGCAGTATCAATAACAATGGCATCAGCACCAGCTTCAAAAAGTGCTTCAGCACGTTCAAAGGTATCTGAAGTGACACCTACAGCTGCTGCAACTAATAAACGACCGAAGGTATCTTTAGCTGCATTTGGAAATTCAATTACTTTTTCAATATCTTTGATAGTAATTAAACCTGACAAACGACCGTTGTCATCTACTAAAGGTAATTTCTCAATTCTATGTTCATGAAGGATATGTTCAGCAGTTTCTAAATCAGTACCAACTTCAGCAGTAACTAACTTTTTACTTGTCATATGTTCTGAGATTAATGAATCATAGTCTGTGATAAAACGCATATCACGGTTTGTTATAATCCCAACTAATTTTCTATTTGTCATAGTTTCAACAATTGGAACACCACTAATACGATAGCGTTGCATTAATTCTTCAGCTTCAGCAACCTTGTGATCAGGAGTTAAGAAGAAAGGATCAATGATGACTCCATTTTCAGAACGTTTAACTTTTCGAACTTCCTCTGCTTGTTCAAGGATAGACATATTTTTATGAATAACTCCAAGACCACCTGAACGTGCAATTGCAATTGCCATTTTACTATCTGTAACTGTATCCATTGCAGCAGTAATAAAAGGAATATTTAATGTTAAATTTTTTGCTAACTTAGTTTTCATATTTACTTCATTTGGCAATACATGACTTTCAGCTGGAATTAGCAATACGTCGTCAAAAGTATAGCCTTTTTTCAAAAATTTAGTGTCCCAATTTGACATTAAAATAATCCTCATTTCATTTATTTTCTTGGGCAATTAACCCAGTCTATTTTTTATTGTTACTATCATATCACGCTAAATTAATTTGTCAACAAATAGAGAATAATTTTTTAACATTACAAGTTTTTTGATTTTTAATATTCGTATATAGGTTAAATTTACGATTTTTTTTATGAAAAATACATTTTTTTGTTCGTTTTTTTACTAGTTAAAAAGCCAGTCTTTAAAACTGGCTTCTTTTTCTTAAAAATAATTGATTCCCATGGCTGATTTTACCTCAGATAAGGTTTGAGCGGCAACCGCCTGTGCTGATTGACTGCCTTTTTCTAACATGTTAAAAACTTCTCCCATATCTTTAGCAAATTCCAATCTTCTTTCTCTAATAGGTGCTAGTTCACGATCAAGAATTTCCAAAAGATAGCGTTTTGTTTTAACATCACCTAAACCACCTTTTTGATAGTGTTCCTTCATTGCCTGAATTTCGGCTTGATCTTCTTGTCGACCAAAAATATCTAAATAATGGAAAACCATATTACCTTCTATTTTACCTGGATCTTCTACTTTAATATGGTTTGGATCTGTGTACATACTCATTACTTTTTTTCGTACAGTATCAGCATCATCAGATAAATAGATACCATTACCTAAAGATTTTGACATTTTTGCATTACCATCTAATCCTGGTAAACGACCTGCACCTTCATTAGCTGGGTATAGTCCTTCTGGTTCTATAAGACAATCTGTCTTGTAGGTATTATTGAAACTTCTTACAATTTCTCGTGTTTGCTCAATCATCGGTTTTTGGTCATTCCCAACAGGTACTAAATTAGCTTTAAAAGCCGTAATATCAGCTGCTTGGGAAATTGGATAAACAAGGAAACCACTAGGGATACTTTCACCAAATCCTTTTTGTGCAATTTCAGTTTTTACTGTCGGATTGCGTTCTAATCTTGCTAAAGAAACAAGATTCATATAATACATTGTTAATTCTGCTAATTCTGGAATTTGACTTTGGATAAAGATAGTTGATTTACTTGGGTCTAATCCTACAGATAAGTAATCTAAAGCAACATTACCAATTGAATCTCGAATCATTTCAGATTCTTTAGCATGATCAGTTAAAGCTTGCTGGTCTGCAAGAAAGACAAACATTTGATACTTATCTTCATTTTGTAAAAGTACTCTATTTTTTAAACTTCCAACGTAGTGACCTAAATGAAGTTTTCCAGTAGGTCTGTCACCAGTCAAAATTATTGGCTTTGTCATTTTCTTCTCCTTTATATATCAAAAACCCCCACGCAAAAAATTGCGTGAGGGCGTTAGAACGCGGTACCACCTCAGTTGATATAATAATATATCATCTCATACTTTCTAAGTAGCAGAAAGTTGCACGATAAGGGGTGCTAGTCCTGACAGTTATTGATTCCTATCATTATTCATCCATTAGCCCATTTCACTAATTGTGTTACTAGTTCACAGCGACCACTAGTTCTCTTAAAACACAAGAAAAGTTACTCATCTAATTCAAGACCATTTTATGAAAATTAATGATTTTTGTCAACATTCTTTCAATTTTTTTGAAAATATAGCTTGACTCTTTAGCCCCTTATAAGAGATAATGATTTCCTAAGTCTTTTTAGAAATAAATGTAAGGAGAAAATAAGTAATGAAAAGTAGGGTAAAGGATGTCCTATATGTAACATTGGGATCTTTTATTACAGCAGTTGGTTTCAATACAATGTTTGTCCACAATAATATTGCATCAGGTGGTATGGTCGGAATTTCAGTTGTTATTAAAGAACTTCTTGGAATTAGCCCATCGCTTTTTTTAATGGTTAGTAATATTCCTCTATTAATACTTTGTTATTTTTTCTTAGGAAAACAAACATTCGTTAAAACCTTATATGGTTCCTGGATATATCCTATCGCTATTAGAGTTACTAATTTTCTCCCAACTATCACTCATAATCAGCTTTTAGCCGCAATATTTGGCGGTATAATCGTTGGTATTGGTTTAGGTATGGTTTTTTGGGGAAATTCCTCGACAGGGGGTACGGGTATTTTAACACAAATGCTCCATAAATATTCTCCTTTAAGTCTGGGCGTTGCTATGACAATTGTAGATGGAATTAGTGTTTTAATGGGTTTCATCTCACTTACTGCAGATGATGTCATGTATTCAACCATTGGTCTCTTGGTAGTTGGTTATGTCATTTCTATTATGGAAAATGGTTTTGATTCTTCTAAGAATGTCATGATTATTTCAAGAGAATATCAAAGTATCAAAGACCATATCACTCAAGTTATGGACCGTGGTGTTACAAAGATTCCAATTCGTGGGGGGTATACAACATCTGATAAAGTCATGTTAATGGCAATTATTTCAACCTATGAACTTCCAAGTTTACAAGAAAAAATTCTAGAAATTGATGATACAGCATTTATCGTTGTCATGCCTGCAGCTCAAGTTGTTGGTCGCGGCTTTAGTGTCACTAAACACTATAAACGTGAAGATGAAGATGTTTTATTACCAATGTAAAGCAAAGCCCCTTTCTTATTGATAAAAGGGGCTTTTTCAGGTACAATGAAGATTAGATAAATAAGATGAGGTGACAAATTGCTTACTGTTTCAGATATTTCACTACGATTTAGTGATCGCAAACTTTTTGATGAAGTTAATATTAAATTTACTGCAGGTAACACTTATGGTTTAATTGGTGCCAATGGTGCTGGAAAATCAACATTTTTAAAAATTTTAGCTGGAGATATTGAACCTTCAACAGGTCATATTTCACTTGGACAAGATGAACGTCTTTCTGTTCTTCGACAAAACCACTTTGACTACGAAGAAGAACGTGTTATTGATGTTGTTATCATGGGAAATGAACAGCTATACGATATCATGAAAGAAAAAGACGCTATTTATATGAAAGAAGATTTTTCTGAAGAAGATGGTGTCCGTGCAGCAGAACTAGAAGGACTTTTTGCTGAACTTGGTGGTTGGGAAGCTGAAAGTGAAGCTTCACAATTACTTCAGAATTTAAATATTTCTGAAGAATTACACTATCAAACTATGAGTGAATTAGCTAATGGGGAAAAAGTTAAAGTTCTCTTAGCCAAAGCTCTTTTTGGTAAACCTGATGTTCTATTACTAGACGAACCAACCAATGGTTTGGATATTCAGTCAATTGCTTGGCTTGAAGATTTTTTGATTGATTTTGAAAATACAGTTATCGTTGTATCCCATGACCGTCATTTCTTAAATAAAGTTTGTACCCATATGGCTGACTTAGACTTTGGGAAAATTAAGTTGTATGTTGGTAACTATGATTTCTGGAAACAATCTTCTGAATTAGCTGCCCGTCTTCAATCAGACCGTAATGCAAAAGCTGAAGAAAAAATAAAAGAACTACAAGAATTCGTTGCTCGCTTTTCTGCTAATGCATCTAAATCAAAACAAGCAACATCACGTAAAAAAATGCTTGATAAAATTGAATTAGAAGAAATTGTCCCTTCAAGTCGAAAATACCCATTTATCAATTTTAAAGCTGAAAGAGAGATGGGAAATGATTTTCTAACAGTTGAAAATCTATCAGTTACAATTGACGGAGAAAAAATCCTCGACAATATTAGTTTTATACTTCGTCCAGGTGATAAAGCAGCATTAATTGGTCAAAATGATATTCAAACAACAGCATTAATGCGTGCACTCATGGATGATATTGAGTATGAAGGAACAATCAAATGGGGTGTCACAACAAGTAGATCATACCTACCAAAAGATAACTCTAAGGACTTTGCTAGTGGTGAATCTATTTTAGAATGGTTAAGACAATTTGCTGCTAAAGGTGAAGACGATGATACTTTCTTACGTGGTTTCTTAGGAAGAATGCTCTTCTCTGGAGATGAGGTAAAAAAATCAGTTAACGTCTTATCTGGTGGTGAAAAAGTACGTGTTATGTTATCTAAGTTAATGTTATTAAAATCAAATGTATTAATTTTAGATGATCCAACAAATCACTTAGACCTAGAATCAATTTCTAGTTTAAATGATGGCATTAAAGATTTTAAAGAGTCCGTTATTTTTGCCAGCCATGACCATGAATTTATTCAAACAATTGCTAATCACATTGTTGTGATTTCAAAAAATGGTGTTATTGACCGTATCGATGAAACTTACGATGAATTCCTTGAAAATCAAGAAGTACAAGCGAAAGTAGCAGAACTTTGGAAATAAAAAAATAAGGCGGAAACGCCTTATTATTTTTTAGAATAAATAAGAGAAGGAGAAGAGATGAGTCATCATAATAAAAAATTTTTCATACTGAATTATCCAATTAGTTTTCTTATGCCATCACTCATTATGATAGTTGTCTTATTCTCTAAGGGAATCTATTGGGGTAGTGAAAAAACACTTTTGGCTAGTGATGGTTTCCATCAATATGTTGTTTTTGCTCAAAATTTAAGAAATATTCTTCATGGATCAGATAGTATTTTTTACACCTTTACAAGTGGTTTAGGTCTCAACTTTTATGCATTAAGCAGTTATTATTTAGGAAGTTTTCTGTCACCTTTTTACTATTTTTTTGATATTAAATCAATGCCTGATGCAATCTATCTATTTACCCTAATTAAATTTGGCTTGATTGGACTGTCAACCTTCTATTCTTTACACCATATTTACAGTAAAGTAAAACCCTATTTTTTACTTGGATTATCAACTGCATTTGCATTAATGAGCTTTTTAAGCAGTCAATTTGAAATTAATACTTGGTTAGATGTATTTATCCTTCTACCTTTAATCATACTTGGTTTACACAAATTAATTGAATCTAAACCACTCTTATACTACTCAACATTAACCATATTATTCATTCAAAATTATTATTTTGCTTATATGGTTTCAATTTTTTTAAGTCTGTACCTCTTTATTCAATTATTAAAACTAGAGAAAGTAAAGAAAAGATTTCAAACATTTACAAGATTTGTATTTAATTCAGTTTTAGCAGCCTTATCTGCTTCCTTTATGTTACTTCCTACCTTTCTTGATTTAAAAAACCAAGGAGAAAGTTTTACAAAAATAACAAATCTTCTTACAGATAATTCTTGGTACCTTGATTTAGTTGCGAAGAATATATTAGGTACTTATGATACAACAAAATTTGATGCTATCCCTATGATTTATGTAGGTCTATTTCCCCTTTTATTGACTATTCTTTACTTTACTGTCAAGTCAATAAAGTGGCAAATTCGCTTTTCCTATTTTTTGTTACTCATTTTTATTTGCGCCAGTTATTATTTACAACCTTTAGATCTTTTTTGGCAAGCCATGCATGCTCCAAATATGTTTTTACATCGCTATGCCTGGTCTATTCCATTACTATTAATTCTACTATCATGTGAAACACTGTCTCACTTAGAAGAAATTAAATTGTCATCAATTGTAACTTCTTTTGTTTCCTTTAGCTTAATATTAGCTAGTCCCTTCCTCTTTATAGAACATTATTCTTTTTTAAATCCAGGTTTATTCCTTTTAACCATTTCTTTTCTTGCTGCTTATACAATCATTCTAATTAGTTTGGAAGAGTTTCATTTTCCAGTATTAATCATTACGATCTTTACATTACTCTTTACAACTCTAGAAACAACACTTAATACTTATTATTTAGTTACAGGACTTGAAGAAGAATGGGTATTTCCAAGTAGAGAATCTTATAATCGTAATCTCAATAGTATTGACCAACTTGTAAACTATCAAAAACAAACTGATCATACATTCTATCGAACTGAGAGATTACTTCCTCAAACTGGCAATGACGGTATGAAGTTTAATTACAATGGCATATCTCAATTTTCGTCAATTCGAAATAGACAATCTAGCAGAATTTTAGATCGATTAGGTTTTAAATCAGAAGGAACAAATTTAAATTTAAGGTATCAAAATAACACCTTGATTAGTGATAGTATTTTTGCTGTTAAATACAATTTAAGCGAGACATACATGAATAAGTATGGATTTAATAAAATGAGGCAAGTTGGCGATACTGTACTCTATAAGAATGCTTATGCACTTCCCCTTGCAATATTAACAGATGGTAACTATCGTGATAGTAAGTTTACAGTAAACACTTTAGATAATCAAACGAAGCTCTTAAATGATCTCTCTGGAAAAAACTTTTTATATTTCCAAGAACAAGGGGCACAAATTCTTTCACAAGCGAAACTATTTACAAATCAAGTAAAACAACAAGCAATTGGTAGTGCTAATGACACTGTAGTTACGTATCGTCTTAACATTCCAAAAGAGTCACAAATGTATTTAAGTTTACCTAATATTATCTTTGAAAATCAAGATAATAAAGATGTTCTTGTATCAATTAATGGGAAGACAAGTCATTTTACAACGGACAATGTTTTTAGTTTCTTTGACATTGGCTATTTTCCAAAACAACAAAATGTTGAAGTTCAATTAATCTTTCCAAATAATAAGTCGATAGCATTTAATAACCCTCATTTTTATAGTCTTAATACAGAAAAATATAAGAATGCTATCGCTGAAATTCAAAAACGTCCAGTCAAGGTCAGTCATAAAAACAATCAGGTTTCCGTTTCTTATCAAACTGATAAACCTTCTTCACTTTTTTTAACAATACCTTACGACAAGGGTTGGCAAGCTAAAAGAAATGGGAAGAAAGTACCAATTCGAAAAGCTCAAGATGGTTTCATACTATTAGATGTAAAAAAAGGAAAAGGAAAGATTGAATTAAGTTTTATTCCAAATGGATTTAAAGAGGGTGTCATCATTTCAGTTGTTAGTGTTGTCCTAGCTTTAATATACTTCACTTTCAACTTTAGGCAAAGAAAAAACAACCAATAAATAATTGGTTGTTTTTGAATACTCCGGCAGTAGGACTCGAACCTACGACATCATGATTAACAGTCATGCGCTACTACCAACTGAGCTATGCCGGAATAAGATTACAAAAAAAATTGCCTCTCAGCAATTATGATAGTCCGTACGGGATTCGAACCCGTGTTACCGCCGTGAAAAGGCGGTGTCTTAACCCCTTGACCAACGGACCAGAAGTAATTAATGGAGACGTTCTCCTTAACACTCTTATTATTATATCAGAACTTTTTATTTTGTCTACATTTTTTTGAAAAAAAATTCTATTTTTTCACTTCATATAATATGCTCCAATCTTAATATAGCATTGACAGAATTAACCCCTTTCTGTTAAAATAAGGAAGTTAAGGTCTCATAGCTCAGCTGGATAGAGCATTCGCCTTCTAAGCGAACGGTCGCAGGTTCGAATCCTGCTGGGATCAAAGTAAAAGCATTACGAAATTCGTAATGCTTTTTTGTTTCATGTGAAACATTTTATTTATGATATGGACTACCTTCGCGGATCATAAAGGCACGATAGACTTGTTCAATCAAGACTAGTCGCATTAATTGATGAGGTAATGTTAGAAGACCAAAACTCATTAGTAAGTTTGCTCTATTTTTTATTCTTGGATCTAGTCCAAGGCTACCTCCAATAATAAAAGTAATATCAGAATAACCACGTACAGTTGCATCTGAAAGATATTGACTAAATTTTTCAGATGAAAATGCTTTACCTTCTATTGCAAGAACAATAACAAAGTCTCTTTGGCCGATTTTTTTCTCAATTCGGTCTCCCTCAGTAGCAATTATTTTTTCTTTTTCTAAAATACTTGTATTGTCAGGTGTTCTTTCATCTGGTAATTCAATCATTTCAAGCTGACAGAAGCGAGATAGTCTTTTTTGATATTCTGCAATACCATCTTTTAAATATTTTTCTTTTAATTTTCCAACACTTATAATTTTAACTTTCATATAGTTATTGTAACATAACTTATAGGGAACTTAATTTATCCACAAAAATATATTCCATCAAAGTTGATGAAATAAGGACTTATCCAAAAATTCAATAAGTTTTCCACAAGTTGTGGATTTCTTTTCTTTTTTTCTAATTTAAGGTATAATTAAGCAGTATTTTATAAGATGAAAAAAAAGAGTGGAGGGTAAAAGTTTGTCTATAATGAAATTTATCGCAAAACTATTTGGTGTTTTAGTAGTTGGTATTATTGGTGGGGCCATTGCATTTTTCACCTTAAATAACTTTCAATCTAACTCTGACAATCAAGATGTCATTGCAAAACCAACTACAACTAGTAAAGTCACCTATAAAAATACTACAAATACAACAAAAGCTGTAAAAGTTGTTCAAAATGCTGTCGTATCTGTTATAAATTACCAAGAATATAATTCTGAAAATCAGATGCCTAGTATTTTTAATCAAGGTGAGGATGCACCTAAAGAAGATGATGGCTTAGCTATTTATAGTGAAGGATCAGGTGTTATTTATAAAAAAGATGGGAAAGATGCCTATCTTGTCACTAATAACCATGTTATTGATAAAGCAAAACGTATAGAAATCTTACTTGCAGATGGATCCAAAGTAGTTGGTAAATTAGTTGGTGCTGACACCTATTCTGATTTAGCTGTTGTTAAAATTTCTTCAGACAAAATTAAATCGGTAGCTAAATTTGCTAATTCTTCAAAAATTAATGTTGGTGAAGTTGCTATTGCAATTGGTAGCCCACTAGGTACAGAATATGCTAATTCAGTAACTGAGGGAATTGTCTCAAGTCTAAGTCGTACAGTTACCTTAAAAAATGAAGAAGGGGAAACTGTCTCTACAAATGCTATCCAAACTGATGCTGCAATTAACCCAGGTAACTCAGGTGGTGCCTTGATTAATATTGAAGGTCAAGTTATTGGAATTAATTCAAGTAAAATTTCTCAATCCGATTCTTCTGGAAGTGCTGTAGAAGGTATGGGATTTGCTATTCCAGCTAATGATGTGGTTAAAATTATTAACCAATTAGAAGGTAAAGGAGAAGTTGTTAGACCAGCTCTTGGAATTTCAATGGTAAATCTAGGTGATTTATCTACAAATGCTTTAGAACAATTGGATGTTCCTAAAGACGTGAAGAGTGGTATAGTTGTTGCCAATGTTAAAAAAGGCATGCCTGCTTCTGATAAACTTGAACAGTATGACATTATAACTGAAATTGACGGAGAAGCTGTTGCAACGACAAGCGATTTACAAAGTATTCTTTATGGTCATGAAATAAATGATAGTATTAAAGTAACCTTCTATCGCGGTAAAGATAAGAAGACAGAAACTATTAAATTAACAAAAACAACTAAAGACCTCAATTAATACTGTCAAACAATATTGACAAATACTGTAAAATACCTTTACAATAACGTAAAGGTATTTTACTTGTAAAGGATAAGTATGAAAGAAGAACTTAAAGTCTTAGATATCAAAGATATTGTCGCCAATCCTTACCAGCCGAGACTTCATTTTGAAAATGACGAATTACAAGAGTTAGCTCATTCAATCAAACGAAATGGTCTTATTCAACCAATTATTGTTCGACCATCTGCTATATATGGTTATGAATTAATTGCAGGTGAGCGACGTCTAAAAGCTTCACAATTAGCAGGAATGGAACAAATACCGGCTATTGTTAAAGAACTTTCAGCTACTGAAAGTATGCATCAGGCTATTATTGAAAATCTGCAGAGATCCAATTTAAATCCAATTGAAGAGGCCAAAGCTTTTCAAAATATTTTAAGTAAGAACCAATTAACCCATGAAGAATTAGCAAGTTTTATGGGGAAATCACGTCCTTATATTACAAACAGCATCAGATTATTACAACTACCAAATTATATTTTAGAAGCTATCGAAAGTGGACAGATTAGTTCTGGACATGCTCGTTGTCTGATAGGTATTGATAATAAGAAGAAGATGGAGAAGATATTCCAGCAAATTCTATCTAAAAATTTAAGTGTTAGACAAACAGAGGAATTAATTAAGTCTGAGAAAAAAGTCAAAATACAAAAAAAAGCTAAAGATATCTTCATTAAGGCTGTTGAGGAGGATCTAGCAAAAGCAACTGGAATTGCTGTAACCATTAAACAGAAAAAAGATGGAAGCGGACAATTACAATTTTCATTTCAAGACCAAGAAGAACTTAACAGAATTATCAACAAGCTAAAATAGCTTGTTGATAATCTTTTTTTATCTCACAAGTTTTTCCACATCATTTATTGTCTATTATTCCTTATATACTAATATATTCCTAACTTACCCACAACTTGTGGATAAGTTAAATTAACAATGTGAATATTTTGTCCACAAGTTGTGGATTACTCTAAATCTATAATGAAAAGACTGTGGAAAACTCTCTATTTTTATGTTAGAATAGACCTAGAATTTACCATAGAAGGACACTAAAATGACTGAAAATGAAACTATTTTTTGGAATAGGGTCTTGGAACTAGCTAATATCGAATTAAAGCAGACAACTTATGAATTTTTTGTTCTTGATGCTAAGTTAATTAAAGTTGAGAATAATGTTGCTACTATCTATCTCGATAAAGTAAAAATACTTTTTTGGGAACAACATCTAAAAAATGTCATTTTGACTGCTGGTTTTGAAATTTTTAATACTCAAATTGACGTTGAATTTACATCTGAAGAGGAATTACAAGTTGTTTCTGAGGCTCCTCAATTTGGCCAGAGATTTTCACCTCAACCGGTACGCTCCCTACCCCTTGTAGATACTGATTTAAATCAAAAATACTCCTTTGATAATTTTGTTCAAGGAGATGAAAATAAATGGGCTATTGCAGCCTCACTTGCTGTTGCTAACACCCCTGGATCAACTTATAATCCTTTATTTATTTGGGGAGGACCAGGACTTGGTAAAACCCATTTATTAAATGCTATTGGTAATGAAGTCCTTAAAGAAAATCCAAATGCGCGTGTTAAGTATATCACTGCAGAAAACTTTATTAATGAGTTTGTTGTTCATATTAGACTTGATACCATGGATGAATTAAAGGAAAAATTTAGAAGTTTAGATGTCCTTTTAATTGATGATATCCAATCACTAGCTAAGAAAACACTTTCTGGAACACAAGAAGAATTCTTTAATACCTTCAATGCTCTCCATGATAAAAATAAACAAATCGTTTTAACCAGTGACCGAACACCTGACCAACTAAACGATTTGGAACAAAGATTGGTGACACGTTTTAAATGGGGACTAACAGTTAATATTACACCACCAGATTTTGAAACAAGAGTTGCTATCTTAACCAATAAAATTCAAGATTATAACTTTACTTTTCCTCAAAACACTATTGAATACTTAGCAGGTCAATTTGATTCAAATGTCAGAGACCTAGAAGGTGCCTTAAAAGACATTAGTCTTGTTGCCAACTTTAAACAGATTGATAAAATCACAGTTGATATTGCTGCGGAGGCTATTCGCGCAAGAAAATTAGACACTCCAAAAATGACCATCATACCTATTGAAGAAATTCAAATTCAAGTTGGGAAATTTTATGATGTGACTGTTAAAGAAATTAAAGCAACTAAACGAACACAGAATATCGTTATGGCACGTCAGGTTGCCATGTATCTAGCACGTGAGTTAACAGATAATTCACTACCTAAGATTGGAAAAGAGTTTGGTGGGCGAGATCATTCAACTGTTCTTCATGCTTACAACAAAATCAAAAATATGATTGTTGAAGATGAAAGTCTCCGCATTGAAATTGACACCATCAAAAATAAAATTAAATAGACTGTGGAAAAAGTCGGAAAACAATACAAACTTTTCCACAAGTTGTGAACAAGCTTGAGAGCTTACGGCGCGTGGGATTAAGTCAATTATCCCCCTTGTCCACAAGACCTACTACTACTACTAAATATTATACTTATAAAATAAAGGAGTTTTCATGATTCAATTTTCCATTAATCGTTCCCTTTTTATCCAAGCATTAAATGCAACTAAAAGAGCTATTAGCAGTAAAAATGCTATTCCTGTTCTTTCAACTATTAAAATTCAAGTTAATCCTTCTGATATTACCTTAACTGGATCTAATGGACAAATCTCAATTGAGAACACTATCCCTGTTTCAAATGAAAATGCTGGTTTATTAATTTCTTCAACAGGAGCAATCTTGTTAGAAGCTAACTTCTTTATTAACATTATCTCTAGTCTTCCAGATGTTTCTCTAGACTTTAAAGAGATTGAACAACATCAAGTTGTTTTAACAAGTGGTAAATCAGAAATCACATTGAAAGGGAAAGATGTTGAACAATATCCTCGCCTTCAAGAAGTGTCAACAGACAACCCATTAGTTTTAGAAACAAAACTTCTTAAATCGATTATTTCAGAAACAGCTTTTGCTGCAAGTACTCAAGAAAGTCGACCAATTCTAACTGGTGTGCACTTGACTTTGAAAGATCATAAAGATTTTAAAGCGGTAGCTACAGATTCCCATCGGATGAGCCAACGCCTGTTGACTTTAGATAAGGCAGCAACTGACTTTGATGTGGTTATTCCAAGTAGATCCTTAAGAGAATTTACCTCAGTTTTTACGGATGAAATTGAAACTGTGGAAATCTTTTTCTCTCCAAGTCAAATTCTGTTTAGAAGTGAACACATTTCTTTCTACACGCGACTTTTAGAGGGAAATTATCCTGATACCGATCGTTTATTGATGAATCAATTTGAAACTGAAGCTGTCTTTAATACACAATCTCTTCGTCATGCTATGGAACGTGCGCATTTGATTTCTAATGCAACGCAAAATGGTACGGTTAAACTTGAAATTGCTGAAAATGGCATTACTGCTCATGTTAACTCACCAGAAGTTGGGAAAGTTAATGAAGAATTGGAAACTGTGGAAAAAGCTGGTAGTGATTTGACGATTTCCTTTAATCCAACATATTTGATTGAAGCCTTAAAAGCTCTTAAGAGTGAAACTGTTAGAATTCGCTTTGTTTCTCCAGTTAGACCATTTACTTTGACACCTGGTGATGACCAAGAAGGATTCGTCCAATTGATTACACCTGTAAGAACAAATTAATCTATAAAAATAAGTCCAAATGGGCTTATTTTTTTGATATGATAGTATGTAATGAAAATGAATAAGGAGTCCACATGTATCAACTGGGAACGATTGTTGAAATGAAAAAGCCTCATGCTTGTGTGATTAAAGAAACTGGAAAAAAAGCCAATTCTTGGAAAATTGTACGCTTGGGAGCTGATATCAAAATTCAATGTCAAAATTGTGAACATATTGTTATGATGAGTCGTCATGATTTTGAACGGAAAATGAAAAAAATAATTGGGCAACCGGAAAATCTTTAATTTGTAGCTTTTTTGAAGGTCTTTGCAACCTTTAGTTGCGACCAAAAGTGCTGGTTTTAAGCCGTCAAAGATATTATTATTAAGAAAAAAGAAAGTAGGTGAGATGATGACTCAACTTTCAAGTCAACTTAAAATTCTTCGCCAAGCAAGAAATCTTTCTCAAGAAGCTCTAGCAGAACAACTTTTTATTTCACGTCAATCTATTTCTAAGTGGGAAAATGGTGATGCTACCCCGGATTTAGATAATTTGGTCAAATTGGCTGAAGTTTTAAAAGTTAGTTTAGATGAATTGGTTTTAGGTAGAAAGGTGGATTCTGATCAAAATGATGAAGAAGATGAGAATTTACACTTGCTTAAACATCGTGAATTTGTCCTAAATCCTGAGACAGGAAAATACGAGAAGCGGGATGGGCTATCAATCCTTTTAGATTTGATTCTTGAGTACTGGTGGCTAATCTTTTATGCACCAGTTATCATTATGTTTATAAAATTAATAATAAATTTATTTTAGCTTGTCACTAGACAGGCTTTTTTCTTTTGGTTTATGCTATAATGTTATTGATTGAAATTTTGAACGGAGAATTATAACTTATGGCTTTAACGGCTGGTATCGTTGGCTTACCTAATGTTGGTAAATCAACTCTTTTTAATGCAATTACTAAAGCAGGTGCAGAAGCTGCCAATTATCCTTTTGCGACGATTGATCCTAACGTTGGGATGGTTGAAGTTCCAGACGAACGTCTTAATAAATTGACTGAATTGATTGTTCCTAAAAAGACAGTTCCTACAACTTTTGAATTTACAGATATTGCTGGGATTGTTAAAGGAGCTTCAAAAGGTGAGGGCTTAGGGAATAAATTTCTTGCTAATATTCGTGAAGTAGATGCGATTGTTCACGTGGTTCGTGCTTTTGATGATGAAAATGTTATGCGTGAACAAGGCCGTGATGATGCCTTTGTTGATCCTATGGCTGATATTGATACCATCAACTTGGAATTGATTTTAGCTGACTTAGATTCTATTAACAAACGTTTTGCGCGTGTGGAAAAAATGGCGCGTACACAGAAAGACAAAGAATCTGTTGCGGAGTTTAATGTTCTCCAAAAAATCAAACCTGTTTTAGAAGATGGTAAATCAGCTCGAACGATTGATTTTACTGAAGAAGAAGCAAAAGTAGTTAAGGGACTTTTCTTACTAACTACTAAACCTGTTCTTTATGTTGCCAATGTTGATGAAGACCGTGTTGCGGATCCTGATGATATTGACTATGTTAAACAAATTCGTGCTTTTGCAGAAACTGAAAATGCGGAAGTTGTTGTTATTTCTGCACGTGCTGAAGAAGAAATTTCAGAATTAGATGATGAAGAAGACAAGGCAGAATTTTTAGAAGCTATTGGTTTAACGGAATCAGGTGTGGATAAATTAACACGCGCCGCTTATCATTTATTAGGACTCGGTACTTATTTCACTGCCGGTGAAAAAGAAGTACGTGCTTGGACTTTCAAACGTGGCATTAAAGCTCCTCAAGCTGCAGGGATTATTCACTCAGACTTTGAAAGAGGATTTATTCGTGCTGTAACCATGAGCTACGATGATTTGATTAAGTATGGTAGTGAAAAAGCTGTTAAAGAAGCTGGTCGTCTTCGCGAAGAAGGTAAAGAATATGTCGTTCAAGATGGCGACATTATGGAATTTAGATTTAACGTTTAAGCAAAAATAGAAATAGGTCAGAAGGTTGGAAGTTAATTCCAACCCTTTTGGCTTTTACAGAAAGTGAGTCGTCATGGTAAAAATGATTGTTGGACTAGGAAATCCTGGTTCTAAATATGACAATACAAAACATAATATTGGCTTTATGGCCATTGATCAGTTAGTTAAGGATTTAAACATTTCCTTTACTGAAGATAAGAACTTTAAGGCTTTAGTGGGTTGGTCTTTTATCAATCAGGAAAAAGTCTATTTTGTAAAACCAACTACTTTTATGAATAATAGTGGTCTAGCTGTAAGGGCCCTTTTAACCTACTACAATATTGATATTTCAGATATGATTGTCATTTATGATGATTTAGATATGGAAGTGGGAAAAATTCGTTTTCGTCAGAAAGGTTCTGCTGGTGGTCATAATGGGATTAAATCCATTATTGCTCATATTGGAACACAAGAATTCGACCGTATCAAAATTGGTATTGGCAGACCACGTCCTGGCGTAACTGTTGTCAATCATGTTTTAGGCAAATTTGAAAAAGATGATGCTATCACTATTGATTTAACCCTTGAAAAAGTTGTTGATGCTGTAAACTTTTATTTGCAGGAAAATAACTTTGAAAAGACCATGCAAAAATATAATGGGTAAATATGGATTTATTAGAATTAGTTAGTCGTAATAAGAGTCTTCAAAGCTGGATGTCAGGGACTGCCACTTTAGGCCGTCAATTGGTTATGGGCCTGTCTGGTTCAAGTAAAGCCTTGGCTATCGCAGCAAATTATATTTATCAAGACGATAAAATCATTATTGTAACGTCAAATCAAAATGAATTGGAAAAATTATCCTCAGACTTAGCTGCTTTGCTTGGTGAGGAGACCATTTATCAATTTTTTGCTGATGATGTTGCGGCGGCAGAATTTATTTTTTCGTCTTTAGACAAATCTCTATCCAGGGTCGAAGCTCTGCAATTTTTAAGCAATAAAGAAGAAAAAGGGATACTTCTAACCAGTATTATTGGTCTCAAGGTTCTTTTGCCCAATCCAGCGGTTTTTCAGAAGTATAACTATCACTTTGCTGTGGGCCAGGACTATAATCTGGATGATTTGGTTAAAAATCTGGCTCAGGTTGGTTATCAAAAAGTTGGTCAGGTTATGAATCCTGGGGAATATAGCCGTCGTGGTGATATCCTTGATATCTATGAAGTACGTCAGGAAAATCCTTATCGTTTGGAGTTTTTTGGTGATGAGGTTGATGGCATCCGCAGATTTGATAGCGAAAGTCAGAAATCGATTGATAGTTTAGAGCAAGTTGTGATCAGTCCTGCTAGTGAAATGATTTTGGAGAAAGATGATTTTGCACGCGCGATAACTCATTTAGAATCGGCTATGCATTTAGCAAGTCCAGAAGCAAAATCCTATTTGCAAGAGGTAATCTCTGTTTTTAGAGAGGGTTATCGCCATAAAGATATTGGTAAGTTTTTATCTCTTTTTTATGCTAAGGATTGGACTCTTCTGGATTATATTCCTAAAGGGACTCCTGTCTTTTTCGATGATTTTCAGAAAATTATGGATAAAAATGCCAGTTTTGATTTGGAAGTCGCAAATCTCTTAACTGAGGATTTGCATCAGGGAAAAGCTGTCTCTTCTTTACACTATTTTGCTGATAGCTATCGTGAAGTGCGCAATTATAAGCCAGCTACTTTCTTTTCAAATTTCCATAAAGGTTTAGGAAATATTAAATTTGATCAGCTCCATCAATTAACACAATATGCTATGCAGGAGTTTTTCAATCAATTTCCTTTGCTGATTGATGAGATTAATCGTTATCAAAAATCTAAAGCAACTGTTTTAGTCCAGGTTGAATCTCAACATGCCTATGAACGTTTGTTAAAAAATTTAGAAGAGTATCATTTAAGCTTACCGCTTGTTAAGGCAGATGCTATTCAAGCCCAGAAAGCGCAAATTATTATTGGACAATTAGCAAATGGCTTTTATTTTGCTGATGAAAAAATTGCCTATATTACAGAACATGAGATTTACCATAAGAAAATCAAACGTCGTGTGCGTAAATCAAATATTTCCAATGCTGAACGTTTAAAAAATTATAATGAACTGGCAAAGGGGGACTATGTTGTCCATAATGTCCATGGGATTGGTCGCTTTATTGGTATTGAAACCATTCAAATTCAAGGTGTCCATAGAGATTATGTGACCATTCAATATCAAAATGCGGATACTATTTCTTTACCGGTAGAACAAATTGAAAGTTTGTCTAAATATGTTTCTGCTGATGGTAAAGAACCAAAGATTAATAAGTTAAATGATGGTCGTTTCCAGAAAACCAAACAAAAGGTTTCCAAACAAGTTGAAGATATTGCCGATGACTTATTAAAATTATATGCTGAAAGAAGTCAGTTAAAAGGTTTCCAATTTTCACCTGATGATGACTTACAAACTTCCTTTGATGATGATTTTCCCTTTGTTGAAACAGATGACCAATTACGTTCCATTAAGGAAATTAAGTCTGACATGGAAAGTCAACAACCTATGGATCGTCTTTTAGTGGGTGATGTTGGTTTTGGGAAAACTGAAGTTGCTATGAGGGCTGCCTTTAAAGCGGTTAAGGACCATAAACAAGTTGCTATTTTAGTGCCAACCACTGTTTTGGCCCAACAGCATTATGAAAATTTCCGAGAACGGTTTGAAAATTATCCTGTTGAAGTTGATGTTCTCAGTCGTTTTCGAAGTAAAAAAGAGCAGACAGCTACTTTAGAAAAATTAGCTAAGGGACAGGTCGATATTATTATCGGTACACACCGTTTATTATCAAAAGATGTGCAATTTTCTGATTTAGGTTTGATTGTCATTGATGAAGAGCAACGCTTTGGGGTAAAACACAAGGAAAAATTAAAGGAATTAAAAACCAAAGTTGATGTTCTGACCTTAACTGCAACGCCAATTCCAAGAACCTTGCATATGTCTATGTTAGGGATTCGTGATTTGTCAGTTATTGAGACACCTCCAACAAACCGATATCCAGTTCAAACCTATGTTATGGAAATAAATCCTGGATTGGTACGAGAAGCGATTATTCGTGAGATGGATCGTGGTGGTCAGGTCTTCTATGTTTATAATAAAGTGGACACTATTGATAAAAAGGTTTCGCAATTACAGGAATTAGTTCCTGAAGCCTCTATTGGTTTTGTTCATGGGCAAATGAGTGAAATTCAACTGGAAAATACACTTATTGATTTTATTAATGGGGATTATGATGTCCTCGTGGCGACAACGATTATTGAAACGGGTGTCGATATTTCTAATGTGAATACCTTATTTGTTGAAAATGCGGATCATATGGGTCTGTCGACCCTTTATCAATTGCGGGGACGGGTTGGTCGTTCCAATCGGATTGCCTATGCCTACTTGATGTATCGTCCAGATAAGGTTCTGTCAGAGATTTCAGAAAAACGTTTGGAAGCTATTAAAGGCTTTACAGAATTGGGATCTGGTTTTAAAATTGCCATGCGTGACTTAGCTATTCGTGGTGCAGGTAATATATTAGGAGCTTCCCAAAGTGGTTTCATTGATTCTGTTGGTTTTGAAATGTATTCTCAAATGCTAGAGGATGCCATTGCTAACCGTCAGGGCAAGGTTAAGGTGCGTCAAAAAGGAAATGCGGAAATTAATCTTCAGATTGATGCCTATCTACCTCAGGAGTACCTCAATGACGAGCGTCAAAAAATCGAAATTTACAAGCGTATCCGGGAAATTGACAGTAAAGAAGATTATCTAGCCTTACAAGATGAGATAATGGACCGTTTTGGAGAATATCCAGATCAGGTGGCTTATTTACTGGAAATCGGACTACTTAAATCCTATATGGATAGTGCTTTTGCAGAGCTTCTTGAAAGACGTGACAATCAAGTTATTGTCCGCTTTGAAAAAGTGTCCTTAACGCATTACCTAACGCAAGATTATTTTGAAGCCTTGTCAAAAACTAGCTTGAAAGCTAAAATTAGTGAAAATAGTGGTAAAATTGATATTATTTTTGATGTTATACAGAAAAAAGATTATGAAATTTTAGAAGAATTAATGCTATTTGGGGAGATGCTGCGTGAAATTAAAGACAGAAAAGCTCGAAAATCAAGTTAATAAGTCCAGTTTAATCATTAGCTTAAGTGGTCTTATTTCCAAAATATTAGCAGCTATTTATCGGATTCCTTATCAAAACTTGGTTGGGGATAGGGGATTTTATGCTTATCAACAGGTTTATCCCTTGTTAGCTATTATTAGTGCTTTGAGTTTGACAGCATTGCCAAATGTCGTCTCAAGTATTTTTCAAAAAAATGAAAGTGAAGATTTACAAAGTCTCTTCCGTTTTCAATTTTTCTTATCTTTAATCCTATCTGCTCTTTTGATTCTGTTTGCTAAACCTTTAGCATTACTTATTGGTTCTGCACAATTTGCACCTAGTATTACCCTGACAGCTTTGGTTTTACTAACAGTTCCTGTGACTTCTTTTTACCGAGGACTTGCTCAAGCAAATCTCAATATGCTACCAACAGCTATTAGTCAGGTGATGGAACAGGTTATTCGTGTGTTGATCATTATTGTGGCAGCTATTTCTTATCGCCTCTTTGATTGGTCAGTCTATCATACAGCTAATGTGGCAGCCTCTGGCAATTTACTAGCTAGTTTATTGGTACTTCTTTATTTCTTTTGGCAAAATCCTAAAGGCTTAGCTATTCTCCTAAAGAAACATCATAATAAACTCTCAATGAGCCCTAAAATTGGAATTGCCAGTTTGATTTTCATTTTCTATACGGTTTATCTTTTGCTTTTTCAATTTGTCGATGCTCTTTTTGTCAAGCAGTCTTTAGTTGCGGCTGGCTATTCAAATACTTTGGCTGAGGCCAGTAAGGGAATTTTTGATCGGGGACAACCCTTGATTCAATTTGGTTTGATTTTTTCAACGGCCTTCTTTACTAGCTTTTTACCTAAGCTATCTCAGGATTACTTAAAAGATAAGAAAAATTACTTGAGTGAAAGTCAGTCTTTCTTTGATTTTATCTTTTATCTTAATATGACGATTTTGATGGGCTTTACCATGATTTTAGCGGCTATGAATAGGACATTATTTGAGGATAATAAAGGCTGGTTGAGTTTAGAAGTTTTTATGGTAGTTATTCTCTTATCGAGTTTAATTCAGTTTTTCCATCAGAAATTATTTATTGAAAACAGACAGAAAAAATCTTTTCTATTTTTATCAATTGGCTTGCTTTTGAAATTTCTGTTGACGCCTTTTCTGACCAGTCTTTATGGTATTTTGGGAGCCTCTATTTCGACCATTATTCCTTTATTGATAGTCTTAGTGCTCTATGCTTTTAGTTCTGATGTTCGTCTTAGTGTTTTGCGCAATGTCAGATATTGGTTGAGTCTTCTTTTGATGCTTGGAAGTATCTTTATAGCGCAGCGACTTTTGCCAAATGAGACGCGTCTTGAAAACTTTGCTGAGGTGATTCTTGCGAGTTTAGTTGGTTTAATCACCTTTATCTTCTTGGTTAAGAGGCTTGCTGTCTTCGACAAGAAATTATGGTCTTACCTACCATTTGCCAAAGAAAAATGATAGAATAAAATGGACTGTGAGGTAAATCATGAGATTAGATAAATATTTAAAGGTTTCACGTATTATTAAAAGGAGACCTGTAGCTAAAGAAGTTGCTGATAAAGGGCGCATAAAAGTTAATGGTGTTTTGGCCAAGAGTTCCACTGATTTAAAATTAAATGATGTGATTGATATTCGTTTCGGTAATAAATTGCTGACGGTTAAAGTCTTGGAAATGAAAGACAGCACCAAAAAAGAAGATGCTCTAAAAATGTATGAGATTATCAAAGAAACAAGGATTGAAAGCGATGAAGAAGCCTAGTATTGTTCAGTTAAACAATAAATACATTAAAAATGAGAATCAAAAAAAGCGTTTTGAAGAAGAAGAAAGTCAAAAACGGAATCGTTTTATGGGCTGGATTTTGGTTGTCATGATGTTTCTTTTCATTCTACCAACCTATAATTTGGTAAAAAGTTATGTGTCTTTACAAGAACAAAATAAACAAGTAACAACACTAAAGAAAGAATACAAAGCACTGGATAAAAGTACTGAGGCTGAGAAAAAATTAGCCAAACAACTTAAAAATACGGACTATGTTGTAAAATATGCACGTGCAAAATACTATTTAACCCAAGAAGGTGAAGTTGTTTACCCAATTCCAGGTTTGTTACCCAAATAAGATGGATGATATTGTCAAAAAAGTGGAAACTTTTCTAGCTTTTTCTGAAGAAAAGTTGGATGAATTAAAAACTAAGAATCAAGCATTGAAGGAAGAATTAGACCCTCAAAAGAATATTTAAAAAAGAAAGGAGACATGATGAAAAAGCTATTCGTTTTAATGATGATGGTCTTTTTTGTGTCTCCTTTACCGGTTATTAGTACTGAAAAAGAGACTTCATTTTCAAATGCTAAAATCCATCCTCTGACGGAAAATGTCATTACGAATTCCCTCTACTACAAGTCTATTCCTAGTAATCCAAATCTCTATTATGAAAGCAATACTTACTCAGATCCTGAGTTAAGTATTTTTGCTAAAGTTTTAGAGCCTAATGCTAATTTTGCGATTGAGGATTTGGTCTTAAATCAAGAAAATATTCCTGTTTTCAAATTATCAGATGGCACTTACATTGAGGCTAATCGACAAATCATTTATGATGATGCGACTATAGAAGAAGTTGCTGTGGATAAAACCTTTTGGTTACCAGAAAATTTCACTGTCTATAAAGAACCTTATGTGAAGGGTGTTGACTCCCTTAAAACGGATTTAAAAGCTTTTACCAAGGTCCATGCTGATCAATTAGTTCAAACGCAACAAGGTCTCTATTATCGGATTAATGGTAAGGGCTGGATTTCTGACAAGGAATTATCACTCGCTGATAACCGCATGGTTAAAGTGCAACAAGTTTTAAGTCAAAAATATAATAAAGGCAACTATTCTATTTATGTCAAGCAACTTGATACGCAAGCTAGTGCCGGAATCAATGCTGATAAGATGATGTATTCTGCTAGTATTGCTAAGTTGGCTACCTTGTATTTTGTTCAAAATCAGATTAGCAATGGTCAAGTAAGTCCTGATAAAAAATTGAAATATGTGAAAGATGTTAATCATTTTGAGGGTGATTATGACCCATCTGGTAGCGGGGAAATTGCTAAAACTGCTGACAATAAAGAGTATTCTGTTTCTGAATTATTAAAGGCCATCGCCCAACATTCTGATAATGTGGCAACTAATATTTTAGGGTATTACCTTGCTAATAAGTATGATCAAAATTTCTATTCACAAATTAATGCGGTGTCAGGTATTTCATGGAATATGGAGAAACGCATGATGTCTTCTCGAGCAGCAGCTAATGTTATGGAGTCCATTTATTATCAAAAGGGAGATATCATTTCTTACCTGTCTAAGACTGATTTTGATAATAAAAGAATTTCCAAAAATATTGACGTGCCTGTTGCTCATAAAATCGGTGATGCTTACGATTATAAGCATGATGTTGCTATTGTTTATGGTGATTCACCTTTTATTATTTCTATTTTTACTGATAAAGCGTCTTATGACGATATTACTAAAATTGCGGACGATGTGTATTCGATATTAAAATGACCTATTCAAAAATTTATGACTATTGTGTTCAAAAAAACTTTTTTAAAAACCATGACAAGGTTCTGATAGCTGTTTCAGGTGGAGTAGATTCAATGAATTTACTGCACTTTTTGCATTTATATAAGGAGCAACTAGAAATTGAGATTGCTATTGCCCATATCAATCACAAACAGCGTCAAGAATCTGATTTAGAGGAGACCTATTTAAAGTCTTGGGCTCAGGAAAATAAGATTCCAATCTATATTAGTCACTTTACGGGTGCTTTCTCAGAGGAAAAGGCGCGTGCTTTTCGTTATGACTTTTTTAAAAAGGTCATGTTTGAAGAGAGCTATACGGCTTTGGTGACGGCCCATCATGTGGATGATCAAATTGAAACCATTATGATGCGTTTGGTAAGGGGAAGTCTTTTACGATATTTGTCTGGAATAAAAGAGGTTCAAACGATTACTGAAGGGCAAGTGATTCGGCCTTTCTTAACTCTAAGGAAAGAGGATTTGCCAGCTATTTTCCACTTTGAAGATGCTAGTAATGCAGGTCAGGATTTCTTTAGGAATCGCATCCGCAACCATTACTTACCTCTATTGGAAAGCGAGAATCCTAGATTTAGTGAGTCCCTACTGTCTCTTTCGCAAGAATCCACATTGCTCTTAGAAGCCTTATCTGATTTAACAACAAGCTTGGATTTTCAGGATAGGTCTGTTTTTTCAGCTCAAACGGATGCTGTTCAGTTTTATTTATTGCAAAAATACCTGACTGCTTTTCCAAATTTACAGCTTTCTCGCAAGCAATTTCAGGAGTTATTGCATATTCTTAGTCATAAAAAAGAAGGTCATTTTCCTCTTAAACAGGGATATGAGCTGATTTTAACAGATAGCCTATTTTTTATTGCAAAAATCAGCCCTGAGACGGAGTCCAATTTCCAAGAGCTTTTGTTAGAATATGACTCTAGTATTTCTTTCCCACCTTTTAAGTTTACTTTTTCTGACGAGAAAGCTGATAGGTCTGGTGAATTCATTATTCCACTCTTCAGTTTAGAACCTATCACGCTGCGAAAGCGGCAGCCAGGGGATAAAATTGATTTTGGGTCTTTTAGTAAGAAACTCAGAAGACTTTTCATTGATGAGAAATTTTCCATAAAAGAAAGAGAAGAAGCTATTGTTGGGGTTCAAGAAAACCAGGTGATTTTTGTCCTAGTGGCAGGTCAAACTTATTTGAGAAAAGCGCTAAATAGTGATATAATAAAGGCTAAACTCTATATTGAAAAATGAAGAAAAGGTGACAGCATGCTTGAGCAAGATATTAAAAAAGTTCTTTATTCTGAAGAAGATATCATTTTAAAAACTAAAGAACTAGGCGAACAGCTGACTAAGGATTATCAAGGTAAAAATCCTTTAATGGTTGGTGTTTTGAAAGGTTCAGTACCTTTTATGTCAGAATTGATGAAACACATTGATACACACGTGGAAATTGATTTTATGGTCGTTTCAAGTTATCATGGTGGTACAACAAGTAGTGGCGAAGTTAAAATTTTAAAAGATGTTGATACAAATATTGAAGGTCGGGACATTATTTTTGTAGAGGATATTATCGATACTGGTCGTACTTTACTCTATTTAAGAGATATGTTTAAATACCGTAAGGCAAACTCTGTTAAAATTGCTACTCTATTTGATAAACCTGAAGGTCGTGTGGTTGATATTGAAGCAGACTATGTTTGTTATGATGTGCCAAACGAATTTATTGTTGGTTTTGGTTTAGATTACGCTGAAAATTATCGTAATCTTCCCTATGTAGGAGTATTAAAGGAAGAAGTCTATTCTAAATAGAAAAAGGTTAGTTGTTACTTTATGAAAAATAATAAAAATAATGGTTTTGTAAAAAATTCATTTGTCTATATTATTGTTATTGTTCTTGTTATTACAGGATTTCAATATTATTTAAGAGGGACAAGTACACAAAGCCAACAGATTAGTTATTCTAAACTAATCAAACAAATTAAAGCTGGGGACGTTAAATCAATATCCTACCAGCCTAGTGGAAGTATCATTGAAGTTAAAGGAAAATATGAGAAACCACAAAAATCTGAACTTGATCAAAACTTATCATTCTTTGGTACAGGTTCTTCAAATAAGGTGTCAGAGTTTACTGCCTTAGCTTTACCTACTGATTCCACATTAAAGGAAATTACCTCCGCAGCAGATAAAAATGGAACTACGATTACTGTAAAACAGGAAAGTTCTAGTGGTGCTTGGGTTTCTTTCTTAATGAGCTTCTTACCTATCATTATCTTCGCTGGGTTCATGATGATGATGATGAATCAAGGTGGTGGCGGTGCACGTGGTGCCATGAGTTTTGGTAAAAATAAAGCTAAATCTCAAAGTAAAGGTGATGTCAAAGTTCGCTTTACAGATGTTGCTGGTGCAGAAGAAGAAAAACAAGAACTTGTTGAAGTTGTTGATTTCCTTAAAAATCCTAAAAAATATAAAGCTTTGGGTGCACGTATTCCCTCAGGTGTCTTATTAGAGGGCCCTCCAGGAACAGGTAAAACATTACTTGCAAAAGCCGTTGCTGGTGAAGCCGGTGTTCCATTCTTTAGTATCTCAGGTTCTGACTTTGTTGAAATGTTCGTCGGTGTAGGTGCAAGCCGTGTCCGTTCACTCTTCGAAGATGCTAAAAAAGCTGAACGTGCTATCATCTTTATTGATGAAATTGATGCTGTTGGTAGACGACGTGGCGCTGGTATGGGTGGCGGTAACGATGAACGGGAACAAACTTTGAACCAACTCTTAATTGAGATGGATGGTTTTGAAGGGAATGAAAGTATCATTGTTATTGCAGCAACTAACCGTAGTGATGTTCTAGACCCCGCTTTACTTAGACCAGGTCGTTTTGACCGTAAGGTTCTGGTTGGTCGTCCTGACGTTAAAGGCCGTGAAGCTATTTTAAAAGTTCATGCTAAGAATAAGCCTTTGGCAGATGATGTAAACTTGAAAGTAGTGGCTCAACAAACTCCGGGATTTGTTGGGGCAGATCTTGAAAATGTATTAAACGAAGCAGCTTTAGTAGCGGCTCGAAGAAACAAAGCTAAGATTGATGCTAGTGATATTGACGAAGCAGAAGATAGAGTCATTGCAGGTCCATCTAAGAAAGATAGAACAATTTCAAAACGTGAACGTGAAATGGTTGCCTATCATGAAGCTGGTCACACAATTGTAGGTTTAATCTTATCAAATGCGCGTGTTGTTCATAAAGTTACTATTGTTCCTCGTGGTCGTGCGGGTGGTTATATGATTGCCCTTCCTAAAGAAGACCAGATGTTACTTTCTAAGGATGATTTGAAAGAACAACTTGCAGGTCTTATGGGTGGACGTGTTGCTGAAGAGATTATCTTTAATGCTCAAACAACAGGGGCTTCAAATGACTTTGAACAAGCCACTCAAATGGCTAGAGCGATGATTACGGAATATGGTATGAGTGAAAAACTTGGACCTGTTCAATATGAAGGTAATCATGCGATGATGCCAGGTCAAATCTCTCCAGAGAAATCATATTCTGCTCAAACAGCACAAATGATTGACGAAGAGGTTAGAGCTTTACTAAATGAGGCTCGTAATAAGGCAGCTGATATTATCAATGAAAATAGAGAAACACATAAGTTAATTGCTGAAGCTCTATTGAAATACGAAACATTGGATGCTGCACAAATTAAATCAATTTTTGAAACAGGTAAAATGCCTGAAAATCCCGACTCTGAAAATGAAGATGTTCATGCATTATCATATGAAGAAATTAAAGAAAAATTGGTTGAAGAAGACGAAAAATAAAAAGGATCCAGAGATTAATTATCTCTGGATTTTTTGAATATTTACAGCTATCAGTATCTGTGTTAAACTATTTAATATTTATATACTAGAAAGTTGATTATGGATTTATTTCGGATAAAAAATAACAGTAGTAAAAAAACTGAAATGAGACGTCATTTGAAAGTTCAAGATTTAGTCTTTTTAGGTCTTGGCTCAATGGTGGGTACGGGTATCTTTACGATTACTGGTATAGGTGCTGCTCAATATGCTGGACCTGCTTTAACAATTTCAATTATTTTGTCAGCAGCAGCTGTAGCAATATTAGCACTATTTTATGCTGAATTTTCATCTCGAATACCAGCAAATGGAGGAGCATATAGCTATGTATATGCTACTTTAGGTGAATTTCCAGCTTGGATAGTAGGTTGGTACATTATCATGGAATTTCTGACAGCTATTTCTAGTGTGGCTGTTGGCTGGGGAAGTTACTTAAAAGGACTTTTAGCTAATTTTGGGATACATATTCCAACAGCATTAAATGGAACTTTTAATCCGAATAAAGGAACATATATAGACCTTTTACCAGTTTTAGTCATGTTTATTGTAACGGCAATTGTTTTAATGAATTCAAAAACAGCTTTACGATTTAATTCATTACTAGTAATCCTTAAGTTTTCTGCATTAGCATTATTTATTCTTGTAGGTATCTTTTTTATTAAGTCAAATAATTGGACACCTTTCGCACCTTATGGCCTTGGTCAGTTTTATGGTGGTAAATCAGGTATATTTGCTGGAGCATCAGTAATGTTCTTCGCTTTTTTAGGTTTCGAGTCTATTTCAATGACAGTTGATGAAGTTCAAGAGCCCCAAAAGACAATTCCAAGAGGAATAACCCTTTCTCTAGTCATTGTAACAATTTTATATATAGTGGTTACAACAATTCTGACAGGAATAGTTTACTATAAAGATTTAAACGTTCCCGACGCCGTGTCTTTTGCTTTAAGATCAGTTGGTATGGATTGGGCTGCGAACTACATCTCAATTGTAGCAGTTATGACATTAATAACGGTTTGTATTTCAATGACTTTTGCATTAGCAAGAATTGTATATACGATTAGTCGAGACGGATTACTTCCAAAATCGCTTCACAAAGTAACTCAAAATAGTTTTGTTCCCCGTAATGCAACTCTTGTAGTTGGAGCCATTTCAATGGTATGTGCTGGAATGGTACCCTTAAACAGTCTTGCTGAATTTGTTAACATTTGTACACTTGCATATTTGATAATAATGTCGTTTGCAATTATCGTACTACGTAAGAAAAATGGAGCTCCAAAAAATGGTGAATTTAAAACGCCACTAGTTCCAATACTTCCGATCCTAGCAATCATAATCTGTGCTTCCTTCATGTCACAGTATATGAAAATCACTTGGATTGCATTTGGTCTATCAACACTATTAGGTACATTAATCTACTTTATTTATGGTTACCGAAATTCAGAAGAAAGCAAAAATGAAACTAATCACTGATTAGTTTCATTTAATTTTTTAATCGAAAATAAATTTTAAAAAAGAAGTTGAATTCTATTGACAAACAATTCTAAAGTGAGTATACTTATAAAGCTGTCAAAAAGGCAGAATATCAATAAAAAATGCCAAAGAAAAGTCAAAAAAAGTATTGACAAAGGCATAGTGACCTGATAGAATATAATAGTTGTCTCGTAAGAGATGGCAAGACCTTTGAGAACTGAATAAGACAAGAAAAACCAAATGTGAGGGTGATATGTTAAGAAGCATATTATCCGTCAATGAAGTAAAAAA
>NZ_LZDD01000003.1 GCF_001885095.1 Streptococcus bovimastitidis
AAAAAGTTAAGTGACGATAGCCTAGGAGATACACCTGTACCCATGCCGAACACAGTAGTTAAGCCCTAGAACGCCTGAAGTAGTTGGGGGTTGCCCCCTGTTAGATACGGAAGTCGCTTAGCTTAGGAACACTCAATGGGAGTTTAGCTCAGCTGGGAGAGCATCTGCCTTACAAGCAGAGGGTCAGCGGTTCGAACCCGTTAACTCCCATATTATTAAGCGGGTGTAGTTTAGTGGTAAAACTACAGCCTTCCAAGCTGTTGTCGCGAGTTCGATTCTCGTCACCCGCTTTATAGTTTTTTTCCAAGCTATATATCAATAGCTTGGGCGCGTAGCTCAGGTGGTTAGAGCGCACGCCTGATAAGCGTGAGGTCGGTGGTTCGAGTCCACTCGTGCCCATTAATATATGGTCCGTTGGTCAAGGGGTTAAGACACCGCCTTTTCACGGCGGTAACACGGGTTCGAATCCCGTACGGACTATATTTGGAGGATTACCCAAGTCCGGCTGAAGGGAACGGTCTTGAAAACCGTCAGGCGTGTAAAAGCGTGCGTGGGTTCGAATCCCACATCCTCCTTTTTACTTATCGCGGGATGGAGCAGCTAGGTAGCTCGTCGGGCTCATAACCCGAAGGTCGTAGGTTCAAATCCTGCTCCCGCAATATACAATGTTTTGTATACATGGCTCGGTAGCTCAGTTGGTAGAGCAATGGATTGAAGCTCCATGTGTCGGCGGTTCGATTCCGTCTCGCGCCATTACAATTTAATATCATGGAAAGATAGCGAAGAGGCTAAACGCGGCGGACTGTAAATCCGCTCCTTCGGGTTCGGGGGTTCGAATCCCTCTCTTTCCATCCTAACGGGCATAGTTTAAAGGTAGAACTAAGGTCTCCAAAACCTTCAGTGTGGGTTCAATTCCTACTGCCCGTGTTTGGAATATGGCGGGTGTGGTGAAGTGGTTAACACATCAGATTGTGGCTCTGACATTCGTGGGTTCGATTCCCATCACTCGCCTATTTTATTGGGGTATAGCCAAGCGGTAAGGCAAGGGACTTTGACTCCCTCATGCGTTGGTTCGAATCCAGCTACCCCAGTTTTTAAATGAAAATTTGAAATGCCGGCGTGGCGGAATTGGCAGACGCGCTGGACTCAAAATCCAGTGTCCTCACGGACGTGCCGGTTCGACCCCGGCCGCCGGTATACTTATAAAGACATGGTTTATTGACCTTGTCTTTTTTATATTGTACAGACGATTGTGAACCAAAGTTACTAAAAATTATAATCTAAATTTTTCACCTAATGTTTTTTTATTATTTGTGATATAATATATCAATTTATTTGATGAGGAGTACATGTTATGATATGGGAAATAAGAACTTTAGATATATATGATAAAGAACCTTTTGATTTATTTTTGCAGGACTTATTGTTTGAAAAGAAAACTGGGTTTCGTTATTCTCTTTCAACAATTAATGAAATTGATGATTTTCATAAATATTTAAAAGATATTAAGCTTTTAGAAACAGATGCCCCTAATCCAAATTATTCACCTGCAACTAGTTATTATTTTTTTATGGATAATGTAATTTGTGCTCGTATAGATTGTAGGTGGGATTTGTCAAAAGGAAATTTATCAAGTGAGGGAGGTCATATTGGTTATATTACTTCTCCTAGTTATAGAGGTAAGGGGATAATGTCAATTCTTCTAAAATTTGCTTTAGAGAGATTCCGTGAAAGAGGTATTGACCAAGTATTTATCACTGCTTTAATTGATAATAAGGCTAGTCGTGCAACGATTGAAAAATTAGGTGGCAAGTTTGATTCATTTTATATTAGAGAAGATGGAGAGAAAATAGCTAGATACTGGGTACCTACTTTTTGAAATTATACATTTTTACAGTTGATGAAAATTAAACCACAAAATAATATCTTGAAAGAAAAATATAAACTAATTTATAATTTGAACACTTTTTGTTATAATTTGAAAAACAACATTGAATTAGTCAATTTAATGTTCAACGGTGAGTATTTGTATATTTGAAAAATCTATTTATTGGATCATTGAGTTTTTATTAGAGTAGTTTTATTAATCTAATACATACGAGAGAGTATAAATTCAACTAATAAAAAGTGAAAAAAGGAGATTATATGTTTTTAGCCATAAATGAACTAAAAGAATCGAAACTTAGGTATTCCTTGATTGTAGGGTTACTATTTCTAGTTGCTTATCTTATGTATTTTTTATCAGGTTTAGCCTATGGGTTGATACAGGAAAACCGATCTGCTATCGATTTATGGAAAGCAGATACAGTTTTGTTGTCTAAGGATGCAAATAGTACTCTAAATTTATCTTCTATAAATATTAGTGAAAAAAATAATATTGAAGCATCAAAATTAGCAACTTTAGCTCAAAGAAGCACAGTTGCTTGGAATAAACAAGAGCCAAAAGAGTCAGATAAAGAAAAAGTTAGTATATTTGGTATAAATAAGGATGAGTTTTTAAAACCTAAAATTATCAAAGGACGCTCCATCACTTCTGATAAGGAAGTAATTATTGATAAGTCTCTTGCAGATAAGTCTAATTTTAAACTTAATGATAAAATATATTTAGCAAACTCGATCCAAAAATATGAGATAGTAGGTATTAGCCAGAAAGCAACATTTAATGTTTCTCCCGTTATTTATATGACACTTGGTGGTTTTAAAAATATAGATTCGTCAGTCCAATCACTATTGACTAATCATGATATAAAAGTTAATGCTTTTGTAATAAAAGGAGAATTGAAAAAATATGATAAAGATAAATTTCAAAAACTATCTCTTGAAACTTTTATAAAAAAATTACCAGGATATAGTGCTCAGACAATGACATTCGGTTTTATGATCGGATTTTTAGTTATTATTTCAGCCATAATTATTGGAATTTTTATGTATGTATTAACAATTCAAAAAGCACCGATTTTTGGAATCATGAAAGCACAAGGTATTTCGAATAAAACTATTGTAAATGCTGTATTAACACAAACTTTTTTACTAAGTCTATTTGGAAGTAGTTTAGGGCTTTTAGCAAATTGGGCGAGTTCCCTAATACTTCCACAAACAGTACCATTTCAAGGAAACTGGTTCTTTTACGGTATTATTTTTATGAGTATGATACTCTTTTCTATTTTAGGGACATTATTTTCTGTATTTGCTATTATCCGTATAGATCCCTTGAAAGCGATTGGATAGGAGAACAATATGAATGTTTTAGAATTTAAAAATGTAACGAAGTCCTTTAAAGATGGTCAAACACAAATTGTTGCCCTTAAAAAAACGAATTTTAGTGCAGAGCGAGGCCAGTTTATATCTATAATTGGGCCTTCCGGTTCAGGAAAATCTACTTTTTTAACAATAGCCGGTGGTTTACAAACGCCATCGAAAGGACATGTTATCATAAATGGGAATGATTTTACTTCTTTAAATGAAAAAGAAAGATCAAAATTGCGGTTTAAAGATATTGGATTTATTTTACAAGCCTCTAATTTGATTCCTTTTTTGACAGCTAAACAGCAACTTGAATTAGTTGATAAACTAATGAAAAATGAAAATAATCAATTGCAAGAATCTTTATTTGAGGATTTAGGTATTACTCACCTTAAAAATAAATTACCAAGGGACTTATCAGGTGGTGAAAGACAGAGATTAGCTATTGCCAGAGCACTTTATAATGATCCAGCTATTGTTTTGGCAGACGAGCCAACGGCAAGCTTAGATTCAGAAAAAGCTTATGAAGTTGTAGAACTTTTAAAGAAAGAGTGCAAGGAAAAACAAAAGACCGTCATTATGGTAACACATGATAGAAGGATGATTGAATCATGTGATAAAATTTTTGAGATACGTGATGGTGTATTGAAGCAACAAAGATAAAATCATTAATAGTAAAATTTTATATTCAGATGGTTTAAAAATTTATTTCATATAAACGAAGGACACATCATTTGCATATTTAGAACAAGTAACGAAAAAGTTACTAAAATCTCAAAATTACTTAGTTTTTAAGTTAATTTCCAAAACTTAAACCTTATTAAATAAGTGTTTGTTGACTTTAAAAAGTGTTTGGTAGCACTCGAAATCCAGTGTCCTCACGGACGTGCCGGTTCGACCCCGGCCGCCGGTATACTTAAAAAGACAAGGTTTAATGACCTTGTCTTTTTCGTTTCTCGAATATCTTCTTTTTGTCCTTAACAAGTCTCTTGCTTTCTGATATACTTTAAGAAAAGGCTTACAGGAGAAATGGTTATGGAATTGAAAGAAATCATGCAAATTATTGAAGATATGAAGGTTGGCGTCTTTGCGACCATTGATAAAGATGGTAATCCCCATGCTCGTCATGCTCATATTACAGCAGCGACTGAAGAAGGCATTTTCTTTATGACTAGTCCTAGAACTCATTTCTATAAGCAATTAACTGGTAATCAACGGGTTGCTTTAACGGCAATGGTTGAAGATGGCTATCTGACTCAAGTTATTCGGATTGAAGGTCTCGCTCGTCCTGTCGAGAATGATTATCTTAAAAAAGTCTTTGCTAATAATCCTTATTATGACTATATTTACAAAGATGAATCCAGTGATAGCATGCAAGTCTTTCAAATCTATGATGGTGATGGTTTCTATCATAGCTTAACGCAAGGTCATAAATACGTCTATTCCGTTGGTAAAGAAAAAGAGACTTATGTAAGGGCCGTTTAATATTTCAGCAATTTAGCAAACCTTGATGGTTTGCTTTTTTTGTGTCCATTAAATTTGTCCTGAATTGTCCTTCCTATGCTAAAATAGGATTATTATGATTCGGGAGCTCAAAATGACAAAAAAAGAGATATTTTTAGAAATTCTCACTATTATGCAAGAAGATTCAGCGACCAGAAAAGATTTATGTCTTAAGTGATGTTAATTGTGGCTCTTCTGGGGAAAACTTTGTGGAAATGATGACATTGATGCCAAAAGTAACAGTAGTGGGCCGGCCAACGCTTGGTATCCTAGATTATTCCAACTGTTGCTTTGTGCGCTATGACGATTTCACCTTTGTCTATCCGACGTCTCGGAGCTTGGCTATTGACCATGGAAAAGGGATGACCGATATCGGAGTACTGCCTGACATTGAGATTCCCTGGACACCTGAACATCTGGAAAGGGACGTAGATTTGGACTATGTCATGGAACTCATTGAAGAAAAAAGATAATTTAAGGAGAAAGTTATGGAAATAAAAAGTGAACGCCTCTTATTAAGACCTATTTCCATAAAAGATTTAATGACCACACATGCTTATGCCAGTGATCGTGAGGCCAATACTTATATGCTTAATTTGCCAAACGATACGCTTCAGCAAACAGAGAACTTTTTAAAAGGCTGTGAAGACAATTGGAAGTCCTTTAATCAAGAAGTCTTTCAGTTAGATTTTGCCATTATTTTTGACGGTAAGCATGTTGGTGGGATAAGTCTGTCAAAAGAAGCGGGTCCGGAGGCTGAAATTGGATGGATTTTGAATCGCCATTATTGGCAAAAAGGGATTGCCTTTGAGGCTGCTAAAACCTTGATGGACTACTTCACTAAAAACTATCAGATTAAGCATTATATTGCTCATTGCGATAGTCAAAATAAAGCTTCCTATGCTTTAATGGAAAAGCTAGGCATGACAAGAGTGTCTGTCGCAGGCGGCCGCTTTAATAAAGGGTCTCAATCAGAAAGTCAAGAATATCTGTATGAATTGAAAATAGGGAGAGAAAAATGACTACAATCTCCAAACTCATTAATGCAAACCAAGAACTAATGACTTTGCTTCAAATCATTAAAGGTCTAGATTTACCAGATGCTTGGCTTTGTGCTGGAACTTTACGCAATTTTATTTGGAATCAACTATCCAATAAAGCACAAGCTCTAACGACGGATGTGGATTTGGTTTTTTATGATCCTCATTTAAGTTATCAGGAGACAGTGGAATTAGAGAAGGAAATCAAGATAAAGTTTCCTCAATATGATTGGGAGGTAAAGAATGAAGTCTACATGCATATTCATACCCCAAATGCCCAGCCTTACCAAAGTGCCAGGGATGCCATTTCTAAGTTTCCTGAGAAATGCACCGCTATTGCAGCTAGATTAAATCCAGATAACCAACTAGATCTCTTTTTGCCATATGGTGAAAATGATATACTAGCATTTAAAGTCAATCCGACCCCTTTCTACCAAGGAGATCCGGAACGCCACAAAATATACAATCAGAGAATGCTCAAAAAGAATTGGAACGAGATCTGGTCACAGCTTGAAATTAATTATTTCTCTGAATAAATCAGTTTGTCAAAGAAAGGTTTTCTATGTCAGTCAATCTAGAATCATATAAGGAATGGGTTTCTCAACCCTGGGGTAAAATTCAATATGACTTAACCTTTGCCCAACTAGCTCATATCAAAAATCAAAGAATCTTAGATTTCGGGGCTGGCTTTGGCTTGACCAGTCAATTCTTAGCCAAAGAAAATGAGGTCATCGCTATCGAGCCAAATGAGGAGGTGCTTGATCCCCAGACGCCGCAAGCTTTTCAGAAAATTTTAGGAAGCATCGAAAAAGTAGAGGAGTTAGAAGCTCAGTCTTTCGATCTGATTATTTGCCACAATGTTTTGGAATATGTAGCTCCGCAGGAACGGACGACCTATTTGCAGGCACTAAAGCGTGTCTTGAAGCCAGATGGTCAACTATCTATTATTAAGCACAATCAGGCCGGTAAGGTCATGCAGGCAGCAGTTTTTGAAAATCGAATCGATAAAGCTTTAGGTCTACTTAACGGTGAAGACTTTGAGTCTGTGTCTTTCACGCAAGGCACTACTTATTCTTTGGAGGAATTGCTAGACGCTTCGCAGATGACCTTGGTCAAATATCAGGGATTGCGCTGCTTCTACAGCCTCCAACCTAATGCCTTCAAAACAGGCGATAATTGGTTTGCAGAAATGACCCAGCTAGAATTAGCTGTCTGTGACTTGAAACCCTATAAAGATATTAGCTTTTTACAACATATTTGGTTAAAAAATTAGTTCTTTTTTCGAAAGCCTATATTAGCTAAAAACTAAGTGGAAATACCCTTTTATTATAGTTAAATATGATATCTAAACCACTTGCTTTCCCTTATGTTTAAGAGTATACTTCATCTCATATTAATTTATGAGAAGGTATATGAGAATGGAAACTATATTGGAACCCTTTTTTGCTCTTATTGGCTTTGCATTTTTAGTGGCTCTCGTTTACTTCCCTTTTAAGGGGAATATTGATGCTGCTAAGGCAGTCGGTGCTCTATACGTCGTAAGTTTTCATGATGTTGATAGACATATTGACTTGAAAGAAAACAAGAAGTTGGTGGGAAAAGTCAGGATTGTTTCTAAAACCAGTGACGGTAATTCTTACAATGTCCAGTCTAAAATGAATGACAAAAGCTTAAGAGAATTCTTGATGCAAGAATATGGTCTGACCAAGCATCAAGTTGTAGTTGCCATTGGATAAAAAGTAAAAAGTGTATTTCATAAATGGCTCAGTTGATAAGAATCAGCCGGGTCTTTTTTTATATACAAATTTTTTCTTGACTTAAAGTCCACTTCAAGGTGTATACTTAACATAAGTTATCAGAATTATTAAAAATCATAACTGGTAAAGAATAAGGAGAAGTCAGATGAAAGCAACTATTTTTCATAAAGCAGGTTTGGTGGAAGTTGAGGAAGTTTCGAAACCAAGTATTCAAGAGGCAGATGATGTTATTATTAAAGTGGTCAGAGCTTGTGTTTGTGGTTCTGATTTATGGGCATACGCCCACGGTGACAACAAAGCAGCGCATTCTATCAATGATGGCCATGAGGCTCTAGGAATTGTGGAAGAAGTTGGAGCTGATATTACGACTGTTCAACCTGGAGATTTTGTCATCGTTCCTTTTACCCACGGATGTGGGCATTGCGATGCCTGTCGAGCTGGTTTTGACGGCACATGTGATAATCATCCTGGTTACAGTAATTGGTCTAATGGATTCCAATCAGAATACATTCGCTTCCATTATGGCAATTGGGCCTTAGTAAAAGTTCCCGGTCAACCTTCAGACTACTCTGAAGGAATGATTAAATCATTGCTGACGCTAGCAGATGTTATGCCGACTGGTTATCATGCTGCCCGTTGCGCACAGGTTTCGGCTGGGGATAAGGTTGTTGTCATTGGTGATGGTGCTGTAGGTCAATGTGCTGTTATTGCTGCCAAAATGATGGGAGCTTCGCAAATTGTTTTGATGAGTCGTCATCAAGACCGACAAGAAATGGCCTTAGAATCGGGCGCTACAGCAGTGGTTGCTGAACGTGGCCAAGAAGGTATTGCCAAGGTGAGAGAAATTCTTGGTGGCGGTGCAGACGCTGCCTTAGAATGCGTTGGTACGGAAGCAGCCATGGATCAAGCTTTAGGCGTTCTTCATAATGGTGGTCGTGTCGGTTTTGTTGGTGTTCCACACTACAATAACCGTCCTTTGGGGTCTACATTTGCTCAAAATATCTCTGTTGCTGGAGGTTCAGCATCCGTGACAACCTATGATAAAAAAGTCTTATTGAAAGCTGTTTTAGATGGAGATATTAATCCAGGGCGTGTCTTCACACAAACCTATGATTTGGCCGATGTGAATCAGGCTTACCAAGATATGCAGGACCGTAAAACCATTAAATCAATGTTGGTTATTGGCGAGTAAGTCATCAATAAGCTAGATTTTTTACATAGTTATTGAAAATAATGGAAGAAACGCATCTCATTTTCAGAGAATGCGTTTTCTTTTACAAAAATTGTAAAAAAATACAAAAGAGACTTGAAAATGAAATTTTTTTAAATCATTTGTTTTATTCTTGAAACAAATTGGAGTATAATATAAGGGTTAAAGAATATCTAAAAGAAAGGCTTTTCATGACTATTCCTATATTTTTGGAACTTGTGGAAATGAAAGCTAAAACAGCAAGTGTTTTCCCTTTTCTGATTGGTTTGTGCTTTAGCTATTATTACTATGGTAGTCTTCATCCCCTCTTAGTTCTTTCGTTCTTTATCGCCATGTTCTTTTTCAACATGTTTGTTGATATGTGGGATAACTATAACGATTATAAAAATGCTATTAACATAGATTATCAAGCAAACACTAATATCATTGGTCGCGAAAGCCTATCGATCAGTTTGATTGAAAAACTGATGGCAGCTTTTCTCTTCATTTCAGCTAGTATTGGTATCCTATTAACCGCAGTTGTGGGCTGGCCTTTGCTAGTGATGGGGCTCTTTTGCTTTGGTGTTGGGATTCTCTATTCCTATGGACCTAGGCCACTGTCAAGTTTACCTTTAGGTGAATTTTTCTCTGGTTTTACCATGGGCTTCGTTATTTCATTGATTTGTGTTTACCTTAATACTTATCAAGAGTTCAAATGGGATTTTCCTAATTTAGCAGCTATTTTCTTGATTTCGCTACCCAACACTCTTTGGATAGCGAATCTCATGTTAGCTAATAATTTATGTGACAAAGAAGAAGATGAAAGTAATCACCGTTATACTTTGGTCCACTATACGGGGCTAAAAGGTGGTCTTGTGCTCTTTGCATTAGGCAATATCATAGCAATCCTAGCAATTATTGGACAATACCTACTTGGATTTGCTCCAGTAACTGTATTATTGAGCTTATTTTTGATACCATTTATCTATAAGCAAAGTCGCTTGCTTTGGCAAAAACAAGTCAAAAGGGAAACCTTTATCTGTGCTGTCCGCATTTTAGCTTTAGGATCATTGACACAAGTTTTAACCTACTTTATTGGTATATTTTTAAAATAATAAATTGACATTAATATTATAAGGAGAGTATTATGCAAGACATTTTAGTATTAGGAGCTGGTTATGCTGGCTTGAAAACGGTACGTTCATTACAAAAACAAGCGGGTGATTTCCATATTACCCTAGTTGATCGTAACAACTATCATTATGAAGCAACTGAACTTCATGAGGTAGCATCTGGATCACAACCAAAAGATAAAATCTCTTTCCCAATCAAAGATGTTATTGATGAAAAGAAAGTTACTTTTATCCAAGATGATGTTTTAAAAGTTAATCCAGAAGCTTCTACAGCTGAATTAAAAAATAGTGGAACACTTCACTACGATTACGTGGTCGTATCACTTGGTTTCTGTTCAGAAACTTTCGGTATCAGCGGTGCTAAAGAGAATGCACTTCAAATGGTAGACATCAATACTGCTGATAACATTCACCAACATATCCTTCGCATGATGGAAAAATACCGTGAAACAAAAGATAAAAACTATCTACGTCTGTTGATTTGTGGAGCTGGTTTCACTGGTATCGAATTAGCTGGTGCTTTGGTTGATGAACGTAAACGCTACGCACAAGTGGCTGGTGTTACAGAAGACCAAATCGAAATTGTCTGCGTTGAAGCAGCAACTCGTATCTTGCCAATGTTTGATGATGAAATGGCTAAATATGGTGTTGATTTAATTGAAAAACTTGGCGTTAACTTAATGCTTGGTTCAATGATCAAAGAAATCAAACCAGGTGAAGTTGTTTACGCAACAAGCCCAGACGAAAATGCTGAACGTCAATCAATCGCTGCTGAAACAATCATCTGGACAACAGGTGTCAGCGGAAGCCCTGTTATGGGTGAATCTGGTTTTGCAGAACGTCGTGGCCGTGTTATCATCAATTCTGATCTCCGCGATCCAAAATATGATAATGTTTATATTCTTGGTGATGTATCTGCCCTTATGGATCCTGAAACAGACCGTCCATTCCCAACAACAGCACAAATCGCAACTCGTATGGGTGCGCATGCTGCTAAAAACCTTTTACACCAAATTAAAGGTGAAGCAACAGAAGATTTCACTTACAAATCACTAGGTACAGTTGCCTCTGTTGGTAACACACATGCCTTCGGACTTGTTGGTAAATCTAAAATCAAAGGCTACCCAGCATCTGTGGCTAAAAAAGGTATCATGAATAAATCATTAGTTGAAATGGGTGGATTGAAAGAACTTCTTGCCAAAGGTCGCTTCGATTTGTATCATTAAGATAACCAATTCACTTTATCAATTTCCCTTAATCTGCTTGAAACAGACTAAGGAATTAACAAATCGGAGGAAGATTTATGACTATTGAAACGTTAGCTCGGTTTCAATTTGCAATGACAACCGTATTCCATTTCTTCTTTGTGCCTTTCACAATTGGAACCTGTTTTGTTGTTGCTATTATGGAAACCCTATACGTAGTCACAAAAAATGAAGAATACAAAAAAATGACAAAATTTTGGGGCAACATCATGCTCCTCAGTTTTGCCGTTGGGGTAGTTACCGGTATTATCCAAGAGTTCCAATTTGGGATGAACTGGTCTGACTATTCACGTTTTGTTGGTGACATTTTTGGTGCTCCACTGGCCATTGAAGCCTTACTTGCCTTCTTTATGGAATCAACATTCCTAGGTCTATGGATGTTCACTTGGGACAATCCAAGAATTAGTAAAAAATTACATGCCAGCTTTATCTGGTTAGTTGTCTTTGGTTCAATGATGTCTGCTATGTGGATCTTGATTGCCAATAGCTTCATGCAACATCCCGTTGGTTATGAAGTGATTAACGGTCGTGCACAAATGACTGATTTCTTTGCTTTAATCAATAACCACCAATTCCATTATGAGTTCGGCCATGTTATCACTGGGGCCATCACAATGGGTGGAACTGTTATTGCGGGGATGGCAGCTTACAAACTGCTTAACAAAGAAAAATTAACAGAGTCTGTTCAAAATATCTATAAGAAATCATTACGTCTAGGTTTATTAGTAACCCTTCTTGGTTCAATCTCAGTAATGGGTGTCGGTGACTTGCAAATGAAAGCATTAATCAACGACCAACCCATGAAATTTGCGGCTATGGAAGGTGATTACGAAGATTCTGGTGATCCAGCCGCTTGGACGGTAGTCGCTTGGGCTAATGAAGCTAAAAAAGAACAAGTCTTTGGGATTAAAGTTCCTTACATGTTGAGTATCTTATCTTATGGCAAACCTTCAGGTTCTGTTAAAGGGATGGATACAGCCAACAAAGAATTAGTGGCTAAATATGGCGAAGATAACTATTTCCCAATGGTTAACTTACTCTTCTATGGTTTCAGAACCATGGCTGCTTTTGGAACTTTAATGTTAGGTGTTTCTGTTTTAGGACTCTTCTTAACACGTCCGAAGAAACCAATCTTATATGAAAATAAATGGATGTTAGGAATTGTTGCTTTAACAACTGTTGCTCCATTCTTATCCAATTCATTTGGTTGGATTATTACTGAGCAAGGGCGTTACCCTTGGACAGTTTATGGTTTGTTTAAAATCAAAGACAGTGTCTCACCTAATGTCTCAGTAGCATCTCTACTTGTTTCTAATACTGTTTATTTCTTACTCTTCAGTGGACTTGGTGCCATGATGGTTTACTTGGTTATTCGTGAATTGAATAGAGGGCCTGAACATGAAGAAGTACTCTTAGCAGGTTTGAAACAATCAAGTATTGACCCATTTGAGAAAGGAGCATTCTAATGAGTGGATTACAATTTTTCTGGTTCTTCTTAATTGGACTTCTTTTCTCAGGTTTCTTCTTCTTAGAAGGTTTCGACTTTGGTGTTGGAATGGCAGTACAAACACTTGCCCATAATGAAGAAGAAAAAGATCAAATCGTTAAGACAATTGGTCCTGTTTGGGATGGTAATGAAGTTTGGCTTTTAACAGCTGGTGGTGCTATGTTTGCATCATTCCCATACTGGTATGCTTCATTGTTTAGTGGTTACTACCTTATTCTCTTAACTATTTTATTTGGATTAATTATTCGTGGTGTTTCTTTTGAATTTAGACACAATGTGCCTGCTAGTCAAAAGAATATTTGGAATTGGACTTTGACCATTGGCTCAACTATCGTTCCCTTTTTCTTCGGGGTCATGTTTGTTAGTCTTGTTCAAGGAATGCCTATCGACGCGAAAGCCAATATGACAGCTCACTTTGGCGATTACTTCAATATCTTTTCAATCGTTGGTGGTGTTGCAATGGTACTATTGTCCTACCTCCACGGCTTAAACTATATTGCTTTAAAAACAGAAGGTCCTGTTAGAGATCGTGCTAATAATGTGGCACAATTCCTTTACTGGATTCTCTATCTTGGATTAGTAGCCTTCGCGCTTTTACTTGCTTTCCAAACAGACTTCTTGGCTAAACATTTAATCACAACTTTATTACTTCTAGTAGTTATTGTTGGTTTAACAGTTTTCGCTCATGTGTCAGTCTTCAGAAAAGCTGAAATGTCTGCTTTTATTGCTAGCGGTTTAACCCTTGTTTCAGTTGTTGTTCTCTTGTTCCAAGGACTCTTCCCACGAGTGATGATTTCATCAATCTCATCTAAATATGATTTGTTGATCGAAAATGCATCATCATCTCCTTATACTTTGAAGATTATGTCAATTGTTGCTATTTCTTTAGTACCATTTGTCTTAGCTTACACAGCTTGGGCATATTACATTTTCAGAAAACGTATTAATCTACCAGTTATTGTAACGGGGGAAAAATAATGCTAGATAAAGCGGTTATGCACTTGTCAGGTATTCATAAAATGTTAGGATTGCTTGCAGGATTAGATCTCCTACAGGCAATCTTTATTATAGGTCAAGCTTATTTTTTAAGTCAGGCTATTACGCATTTATGGCAAGGCCAGGCCCTTTCAACGACCTATCTTTCCATGCTTTATTTCATTTTAGCTTATTTGGCAAGACACCTTATAAATTATGTTAAAGATTCGCAGTTGGATCGTTTCGCAGCTAAACATGCTTTGGAACTACGAAGTCAATTGCTAGCTAAACTGTTCTTACTTGGACCACAGATTGTGCAAGAAGAGGGATCTGGGAATGTTATCACTATGGCTTTAGATGGCATTAGTTTGATTGAGGACTATCTGCATCTGGTTCTTAATAAGATGATGAATTTATCTGTCATTCCTTGGATTATCTTGGCCTTTGTTTTCTATATGGATATTGATTCTGGGATTATCCTCTTATTAGTTTATCCTCTCATCATCCTCTTTATGATTATTCTTGGCTTAGCAGCTAAATCACGTGCAGATAAGCAGTACGCTTCTTATCAAGTCCTATCTAATCACTTTTTAGATTCCTTACGTGGTATTGATACCCTACGCTTTTTCGGCCTTAGTAAACGCTATGCCAAAAGTATCTACAGAACCAGTGAGTCTTTCCGTAAGGCGACCATGTCTGCTCTAAGAATTGGAATTTTATCAACTTTTGCATTAGATTTCTTCACAACTCTATCGATTGCCATTGTAGCGGTCATGTTGGGTTTGCGTCTAATCAATGAAGAGATTCTCCTTTTCCCAGCTTTGACAGTCCTCATTTTGGCACCAGAATACTTTATTCCTGTTCGTGACTTTTCAAGTGATTACCATGCCACTTTGGATGGGAAAAATGCTTTTACGGCAGTCCAAAAAGTTCTTAATCGCCCAGAAAATCAGGCAGAAGAAGTGGCTATCAAGCCTTGGAGTCAGGAAAGCCAACTTAAGATTAAAGATATGAAACTTTCTTATGATGGTCAGGACTTTATGTCAATTCCAGATTTGAAGGTCACAGGTATTAAAAAAGTAGCCCTTGTGGGCATGAGCGGATCAGGTAAATCAACCTTAGTCAATCTCTTAAGTGGATTCTTAGCAGCTGATGCTGGAACTTTCACCATTGACGACCAAGACTTGCCTCATCTAGATCAAAAAGATTGGCGCAAACAGCTAGTCTACATTCCACAGTCGCCTTATGTTTTTGAAATGAGCTTGCGCGAAAATATTGCCTTCTACACGCCAGAAGCAAGCTTGGAGCAAATCCAAGAAGCCATTAAAGTGGTGGGGCTGGAAGAATTAGTGGCGGAATTGCCAGAAGGCATTGAAACACGTATTGGCAACGGAGCAAGACCCCTAAGTGGTGGTCAGGCCCAAAGAATCGCTTTGGCTCGGGCCTTCCTTGACAAGGACCGTCGCATCATGCTTTTTGATGAACCGACAGCTCACTTGGACTTGGAAACCGAAATTGAGTTAAAAGAAGAAATGTTACCCCTCATGCAAGATCGTTTGGTTATTTTTGCCACTCACCGTCTCCATTGGTTAAAAGACATGGATCAAATTGTTGTCTTAGACCATGGGCAAGTGGTTGAAGTCGGCTCCTATGAAGAGTTAATGGCTAAGAAAGGTTATCTCTATGACCTCAAACATGCCATGGGAGGTAGAAATGCTTAAGATACCATTATTCAAAGCCTTAGAAAAGGATCAGTGGGTAAAACCCTATTTTAAGAAGTATCGTAAGGCCTTAATTTTAGCCTTGGGACTTGGTTTCTTGACTTTCTTTGCGGCCTCTGCCCTCATGTTCAATTCAGGTTTTCTGATTTCTAAATCAGCCTCCTTGCCAACTAATATTCTTTTAGTTTATATTCCAATTGTTCTTACCAGAGCCTTTGGAATAGGACGGCCAGTCTTTCGTTATTTAGAGCGATTGACCAGTCATAACTGGGTTTTGAAGATGACCTCTAAATTGAGGCTCAAACTCTATAATAGTTTAGAAGAAGATGCTATCTTCTTAAAACGTAATCACCGTCTAGGTGACATTATGGGTCTCTTAGCTGAAGATATTAACCATATCCAAAATCTCTACCTGAGAACTATCTTCCCAACCATTATTGCTTGGTTGCTTTACGCCTTTGTTATCATTGGTGTGGGCTACTTTTCTTGGTGGTTTGCCTTGATTCTCTTCATCTATCTAGGTGTCTTGGTTTTTGTCTTTCCTTTATGGTCAGTTCTCATCAACGGCGCTCGTCAGGAAAGAGAAAAAGCCCTCAAGAACCATCTCTATACGGATTTAACTGATAATGTTTTGGGTATTTCAGATTGGATTTTCAGCCAGCGTGGTCAGGATTATGTGCAATTGCACGAAACTTCGGAAGCTGAGTTAGCTCAAGTTCAAGCCGAGATGCGCGCTTTTAATAATCGTCGTAACTTGCTTTTTGAAATGGCCTTTGGTTTCTTAGCGATTTTGGTTATCGTTTGGGCTTCCTACCAATTCCCAGGTCACAAGGGCGGTGCCGCCAATTGGATTGCTGCTTTTGTTCTTTCTGTTTTCCCCTTGGTGGAAGCTTTTGCTGGTCTGTCAGGCGCAGCCCAGGAAACATCTGTCTATGCCAACTCTTTGAGTCGCTTGAATCAGTTGGCTGATCCTAAGCAGTCTCTAGAGCCACAGGCTATTCCCCAACAACCTTTCGATATTGAAATTAGTCATCTATCATTTGCCTATTCTGCAGACTCCAAAGAGGTGCTTAAAGAAATTAATATGACCATCAAAGAGGGTCAGAAGCTGGCTATTTTAGGTAAGAGCGGGTCTGGTAAGAGTACCTTGGCAACTTTACTTCGGGGCGATTTGCGTCCGAGTCAGGGTCAGATTACTCTGGCCGGGTTGGATGTTTGTGATCTGAGTCAAGTGATTTCGGATTATATTGGTGTTATCCAGCAAGCTCCCTACCTTTTCAATACTAGTCTAGTTAACAATATTCGTCTGGGTAATGAAGAGGCTAGCGATGAGGATGTTTGGCGCGTGTTGGAACAAGTTGGATTAAAAGATATGGTTGCTGCTCTGCCTAAGGGGTTGAATACTATGGTCGATGAGGCAGGTCTGCGCTTTTCTGGTGGTGAACGCCATCGTCTAGCCCTAGCTCGGATTCTCTTGCAGGACACGCCGATTGTTCTTTTGGATGAACCAACTGTTGGTCTGGATCCCATTACCGAGAAAACTTTGCTTGATACTTTCATGACCGTGCTTCAGGGTAAAACAATCATTTGGATTACCCACCACTTGAAAGGGATTGAAAATGCCGACCAGATTATCTTTATTGAAGATGGGCAAATTGAAATGTCTGGGTCTCCAGCTCAATTAGCAGACTCAAGTCCTCGTTACCGTCACTTAAAAGCCATTGATGATGGAGAATAGAGGATCAGTAGTGGCTGATTAAAAAATATAACAATTTTAGATTCTGCAAACAAGCCTAGCTCTGTCTGACGCTAGCAGAATCCATGAATAAAGCACCCCAAAGTTAAAAATTCTAACTTTGGGGTGCTTTTCATTATATAGCTTTTTTGTCCTTTTCACGTAATGGCCTGAACAATAAACCAGCTATTTAACGGGTGGTTATGATTTATCTCAGATTTTACGTTTTAAGAGGTGGTTGGTCAATTGCATCAATTGCTTTTGAGTCTTGATTTTTGGTAGCTTTTGGATGTCATCCATAGCTTTTTGCGTGTATTTACGGGCTAATTCTTGAGCTTTTTCAACCCCATGATTAACGACAACAAGTTTGCTGATATGGGTTAATTCTTCAGGGCTTAGCTTGTCTTTTTTGTCTAAGAGTTCTTTAAAGGCAGTTGGGTTTTCTTTGAGGGCAAATAAGAGTGGTAGGCTGTAGACACCATTGGTGATATCCTCTAAAACTGGTTTGTTGAAGTCTTTGGGTTTTGCGGTATAGTCTAAGATATCATCTAAGATTTGGAAGGTCATACCGATGTTGTAGCCAATTCTGCCAGCTCTGCTGACCACTTCTGGACTTGCCCCACCAAAATAGGCACCTTCTTTACTAGCTAACCTAAAAAGCTCTGCGGTTTTCCCAGAAATGGAACGTAAGTAGTCTCTAATAGACTGGTCTTGGTTGAAGTAAAGCTGCATTTGATCTAGTTCACCCACTAGGATTTTCTTCATGGCCTTGGCATTAACGGTCATGAAGGGGCTATTTTGCATGGTTTCTAGGATTAATTCGAAGAAGACGGTGAAGAGGAAGTCTCCGGTATAGACGGCCACATCTTTACCGAAGCTGGTTTGGATGGTTTTTTGCCCCCGTCTGAGTGGCGAATCGTCGATGACATCGTCGTGAATTAAGGTTGCCATGTGCAGGATTTCAAGGGATGCTGCGATTTTGGTCAGTTGTTCAGATTTTTCTTCCCTGTTTTGGCCAAAATTGGTAAATAAAAAGAAAAAAGCAGGACGTAAATACTTTCCGCCGGCCTGAGTTAGTTGAACGATGGCATCTTGGATTTCTGTATTACGAACGTGCGCCCGTTCTTCGATGATTTGGCAGACGTCTTGGATCTGATTTTCGATTTCCGGATATTTACTCCAGTAGCTTGACATTTAGGCTTCTCCTTGAATTGATTACCTTACTATTTTACCGTAAATAGGCACTTAAAGCTAGAATAATCTTCTAGATAAGTCCTTGTTAGGCAAGCGGTCAAAACTTGTCAAGGTATTTGAAGTATGATAAGATTTATTTGAATTTTTCTTAATGAGTGTGTATATTTTAGTGAAAGAGGTGATGAAGATGACGACAATAATTGAAAGGGCTCCGGCTAAGATTAATCTGGGATTAGACATTCAAGGAAAGCGCCAGGATGGCTATCATGACTTGGAAATGGTCATGGTTTCGGTTGACTTATGTGATTATATCAGCGTCAGTCCTTTAGATGATGATTGCATTCAATTTGCCTCAGACTGCCCCAAAATGCCGGTTAATGCTAAGAACGATGTTTATAAGGCTGCCCAACTCATAAAAAGTAAGTATGGCATTCAATCAGGAGTCTCACTCTTTCTGACTAAGAAAATTCCTATTTGTGCTGGAATGGGGGGTGGCTCCAGCGATGCTGCAGCAACTATCAGAGCCCTTAATCAATTATGGGATTTGCAAATGAGCAAGGAAGAGATGCTTGAGATTGGGATGGCCATTGGGAGTGATGTTCCTTACTGTATTGAAGCTGGCTGTTCACGCATTTCAGGTAAGGGTGAAATTGTCGAGAAAATAGATGGTCACCTAGCCTCCTGGGTTGTTTTGGTCAAACCGGAATTTGGGATTTCAACCCGAACGGTTTTTCCAGAAATTAATTCAGAAACCATTAAACGCGTCAATATTGATAAGATTGTCGAAACAATCGAGCAGCAAGATTACCAAGAAATGGTGGCAGCTATGGGGAATTCCTTAGAAGACATCTCCATTGCTCGCAAACCTTTTATTCAAAAAGTCAAAGATAAAATGATGAGTAGTGGGGCTGATGCAGCCTTGATGACTGGAAGCGGGCCTAGTGTTTTTGCCCTCTGTCAAAGTGAAAAACAAGCTAATCGAGTGGTTAATAGCTTGAAGGGCTTTTGTAAGGAAGTCTATAAAGTGAGAACTCTATAGGGTTTGATTCTTTGATGCCTTTTTGTTATAATTAACTGGTTAAGAAAAAGAGGGAGATTTATGGGAACATTAGAAAAGAAGATTGATACTTTAGTAAATCAGATTTTGTTAAAGGCTGAGAATCAGCATGAACTCTTGTTTGGAGCCTGCCAAAGTGATGTCAAATTAACCAACACACAAGAGCACATTTTGATGCTTTTGTCACAGGATAAATTAACCAATACGGAATTGGCAAAAATCTTAAACATTAGTCAAGCAGCTGTAACCAAAGCTATTAAGAGTTTGATTAAACAAGATATGTTGGCGGCGACAAAAGATGTCGTTGATGCGCGTGTGACTTATTTTGAGTTGACGGATTTAGCTAAGCCAATTGCCCAAGAACACACTCATCACCATGATGAAACCCTAAATGTCTATGCTCGTTTGCTTGGACATTTTTCCCAAGATGAGACTAAGGTCATTGAGAAATTCTTGACCGTTTTCTCTGATGAGTTAGAAAGGTAAGAGATTGAGATACTTAACCGTTGAAAACCTGTCCTTCCAATATGAAACTGAGACCGTCCTAGAAGGTGTCAATTATTATTTGGATAGTGGCGAATTTGTCACCCTCACGGGTGAAAATGGAGCAGCTAAGTCGACCTTAGTAAAGGCAACACTTGGCATCCTCAAACCGAAAGTGGGGCAAGTTGACTTCGCAAAACAGAATCAGCATGGTAAGAAATTACGAATTGCTTACTTACCGCAACAAGTAGCTAGTTTTAATGCTGGTTTTCCTTCAACGGTCTATGAGTTTGTAAAATCTGGTCGCTATCCAAGAAATGGATGGTTTCGTCGCTTGACCAAACATGATGAAGAACATATTCAAGCTTCATTGGAATCTGTTGGCATGTGGGACAGTCGCCACAAACGTATCGGTAGCCTTTCAGGTGGCCAAAAACAAAGGGTTGTTATTGCCCGTATGTTTGCTTCTGACCCGGATATCTTTGTCTTAGATGAACCAACGACGGGGATGGATAGTGGGACTACAGAAACTTTCTATCAATTGATGCACCATAGTGCCCATAAGCACGGTAAGGCTGTCCTAATGATCACCCATGATCCAGAAGAAGTCAAAGACTATGCTGATCGTAATATTCACTTAGTTCGCAATGAAAGTTTACCTTGGCGTTGTTTCAATGTCCATAGCGACGACCAGCCAGAGGAGGTAAACCATGCTTGATATTTTACAATATGACTTTATGCAAAGAGCGGTTATGGCTGTTATTGCTATCAGTATTTTTGCACCAATCCTTGGTATCTTTTTAATTCTTCGTCGTCAAAGTTTGATGAGTGATACCTTAAGTCACGTTTCTTTGGCAGGGGTTGCTTTAGGGGTTGTTTTAGGCATTAATCCTACTTGGACAACAGTCATTGTTGTCGGTCTTGCTGCTATTTTTTTAGAGTATTTACGTGTTGTCTATAAACACTACATGGAAATTTCAACAGCTATCCTCATGTCAGCAGGACTAGCCATTTCCTTGGTCATTATGAGTAAGTCTGGTGGCAATTCCAATGTTAGTTTGGAACAATATCTTTTTGGTTCCATCATTACGATTGGTATGGAGCAGGTTATCGCTTTATTTGTTATTGCGATCATTATCTTACTTTTGACCCTTTTCTTTATCAGACCAATGTACATTTTAACCTTTGATGAAGATACAGCCTATGTTGATGGTTTACCGGTTCGTCTCATGTCTATTCTCTTTAATATCGTAACAGGGATTGCCATTGCCTTAACCATTCCGGCAGCAGGAGCCTTATTGGTTTCTACCATTATGGTCTTACCGGCAAGTATTGCTATGCGAATTGGTAAGAATTTTACTTCTGTAATCTTTATTGGGATTGGCATTGGTTTTGTAGGTATGTTATCTGGTATTTTTCTTTCCTATTTCTGGGAAACTCCAGCAAGTGCAACCATTACTTTGATTTTTATTTCCATTTTTATTGTGGTTAATCTTTTCAACGCCCTTGCGCGTAAACACTAATAATGAATCAGGCTAATGCCTGATTTTTTCTTGCACTTAAATATAGTATTGAAGCAAAAAAAGACAAACTCTGATGGGAGTTTGTCTTTGGATTAAAAGATGAGCTGTTTGTCCTTACCCTTAATGGGAGAGTTTCTAGCAATCCATACCTTAATACTCTTATGCGTAAGTGAGAACAAAATATTTTTTCTTACCACGTCGAATAACGGTTAATTCATCATCAATTTTGTCAGCGTCACTTAAAACATAATCTAAATCTTGAATACGTTTGCCATTGATATAGATGGCCCCATTTTGGACATCTTCACGGGCCTGACGTTTTGAAGGTGAGATTTTGGCTGAAACGAGAACTTCCACGATATTACGGTCAGCCTCTGCTTCAAGTTTAACATTTGGTACATTGCTTAAGCCCTGTTTTAATTCTTTGGCTGACAATTCTTGGATGTTGCCGGCAAAGAGTTGTTCCGTAATTTTGAGGGCTTCTTGGTATGCGTCCTCACCGTGAACAAGAGTTACCACTTCGCGAGCTAAAGTTTTTTGAGCTAGGCGTTCATGACGGGACGCATCAAAGGCTTTTTCAATCTCAGCGATTTCCTCTAGTGAAAGGAAAGTGAAAATTTTCAAGAAGCGAACAGCGTCTTCGTCCATAACGTTGAGCCAAAATTGGTACATTTCATATGGGGATGTTTTATCGGCATCCAACCAAACCGCATTGCCTTCTGACTTACCAAATTTTTTACCACTAGCATCTGTGATTAATGGGACTGTCATAACGTGTCCAGTTTTGTCCGCTTTACGGCGCAGTAATTCGGTTCCAGCTGTCATGTTACCCCATTGGTCAGATCCACCGATTTGAAGGGTGATATCGTGCTCAGCATTCAAGTTGTAGAAGTCGTAGCCTTGCATGATTTGGTAAGCAAACTCAGTATATGAAATCCCTGTTTCAATCCGTTTTTTAACAGATTCTTTGCTCATCATGTAGTTGACCGTGAAATATTTACCAACGTCTCTTAAAAAGTCGATGAAAGAAATTTCGGAGAACCAGTCATAATTATTGACGAGTTCTGCTTTATTATCCCCATTCTCGAAATCAAGGAATTGGGACAACTGGTCTTTGATTTTGTTGGACCAGTCTTGGACAGTTTCTTTAGTTTGAAGGCTTCTTTCGGCATCTTTAAAGGATGGGTCTCCGATGAGGCCAGTTGCCCCTCCGACAAGGGCAAAAGGTTTGTGGCCAGCCAACTGGAGGCGGCGTGAGGTTAAGATGGCTACTAGGTGGCCTAAGTGCAAGCTGTCGGCTGTTGGATCATAGCCTGTATAATAGGATACTCGCCCTTCTGTTAGTGCTTTGACAAGGGCTTCTTCGTCGGTCGTTTGAAAGACCAAGCCACGAGCTTTGAGTTCTTCAAAAATGTTCATAGGCTTTCTCCGTTTTCTGTATAGTTTTACGAATCATTATATCAAAAATAGCTAGTCCTATGCAAGCTTAATCAAAGTTTGGTATAATAGATAATGAGGTATTTTATATTGAATGATAAAAAAAAGACAAAAAAGGGGAATGATCACCAATTTGAATTGTTAGATTTTGGTGCTATTGCTCTGAGAACGTTAAAATTAGTATCCAATTTTTTCTACGTGATTATCTTCTTGGGCTTTATGATGGGGACTGGGATTGCCTTTGGTTATCTTGCTAGTCAGATTGATTCTGTTAAGGTGCCAAGTAAGGAGAGTTTGGTTAAACAGGTTAAGTCTATTAGTCGGATTTCACAACTGAATTATTCTGATAATAGTATTATTTCGCCGATTGATACCGATTTATTACGGACTCCGGTTGAAAACAAGGACATTTCAGAGAATGTCAAGATGGCCATTATTTCCACTGAGGATGAAAACTTTAAAGAGCACAAGGGTGTGGTTCCCAAAGCTGTCTTTCGGGCAACTTTAACATCAGTTCTTGGCTTAGGTGAATCCAGTGGTGGTTCAACCTTGACGCAGCAGTTGATTAAGCAGCAGGTTTTGGGTGATGATCCAACCTTTAAGCGGAAATCACGTGAAATTATTTATGCTTTGGCTTTGGAGCGGTATGTTTCTAAGGATGATATTCTTTCTGACTACCTAAATGTGTCGCCTTTTGGGCGAAATAATAAAGGTCAAAATATTGCGGGGATTGAAGAAGCAGCCCGTGGTATTTTTGGGGTTTCGGCTAAGGATCTTACAGTTCCACAAGCAGCTTTCTTGGCGGGGCTTCCTCAGAGTCCTATTGCTTATTCTCCCTACCTGTCAACTGGTCAACTGAAATCAGCTGAAGACATGCAGCTTGGTATTAAGCGGCAACATAGTGTTCTTTACAATATGTATCGAACTGGGAAATTGTCTAAGAAGGATTTTGATTCTTACAAATCATATGACATTAGCAAAGATTTCATCAAACCAGAAAACGTAACCGTTAATAAACATGACTACCTCTATTACGCGGCTATGGCTGAAGCTAAGAAGGCTATGTTTACCTACTTAGTTAAGCGTGATAATATTTCGGCGCGTGATTTGAAAAACGATGAGACAAAGGCTTCCTATGAGGCTTTAGCGACTCAAGAGTTGCAGCAAGGTGGTTATACTGTTACGACCACTATTAATAAAAAGGTTTACTCAGCTATGCAAGATGCTGCGAATCGTTTTGGTAGCTTGCTGGATGATGGGACTGGAATGGTTCAGATGGGGAATGTCTTGACGGATAATTCAACTGGGGCAATTATAGGTTTCATCGGTGGTCGTGACTACAATATGAACCAGAATAACCATGCTTTTGATACAGCAAGATCCCCTGGTTCTAGTATTAAACCAATCATTGCCTATGGACCGGCCATTGACCAAGGTTTGATGGGAAGTGCTAGTGTTCTTTCTAACTATCCAACAACTTATTCAAGTGGTCAAAAAATCATGCACGTGGATAGTGAAGGAACAGCCATGATGCCTTTACAAGAGGCTCTTAATACATCATGGAATATCCCAGCCTTTTGGACAGAAAAGATGCTCAGGGACAATGGTGTTGATGTTGAGGCTTATATGTCTAAGATGGGTTATGTGATTGATGACTACTCTATTGAAAGTCTACCGCTAGGTGGTGGCATCGATGTTTCTGTGGGTACTCAAACCAATGCCTATCAAATGATTGCTAATGATGGTAACTTCCATAAGCAATATATGGTTAACACCATCACAGCTAGTGATGGAACTGTGGTGTATAAACATGAGGATAAAGGGGAGCAAATTTTCTCAGCGCCAGCTGCGACAATCCTGCAAAATCTCCTTCGTGGTCCGATTGACTCTGGAAGCACAACAACCTTTAAATCTCGCTTAAGTTCCTTAAATCCTTCTTTAGCTAGGGCTGATTGGATTGGGAAAACTGGTACGACCGAAAACTATTCTGATGTTTGGTTGATGCTTGCAACACCGAGGGTAACCTTAGGTGGCTGGGCTGGTCACGATAATAATAACTCCTTAGCACCAATGACCGGCTACAATAATAATTCAAACTATATGGCTAATCTAGCCAATGCCATTCATAATGCCGATCCTAACTTATTTGGCATTCGTGATCGCTTTACCTTAGATAAAGGCGTCATTAAATCCAATGTTTTAAAACAAACTGGTTTACAACAAGGAGCTGTAACGGTTAATGGTCGGAAAATTACAGTTGGTGGTGAAACAACTACAAGTTATTGGGCTAAAAATGGCGCAGGTCCGATGACCTACAAATTTGCGATTGGTGGTACAGATAGTGACTATCAAAAAGCCTGGTCTAGTTTCTACGTCAAGAAAAAATAACTTGAAATTTCACAAAAAATAGTGTATGATATTAATAACTATTTGTCGTCCAATCTAGTTGAAATATTGTCCAACTAGGAAGAACAGCAGTTAAATCAAACTGATTCAGTCAGATTTAGCTGCTCTTTTTGTGCCTATTTTTGATCTTTTTCGGGAATTGTTACCTACATTTAAAGATTCTAAAAATTCACATTTAGGACAAATGATTTTATTGACTTATTTGCTGTAACAGCAAATGCGAAAAAGAAAAAGGAGCTAAAAACTTGGCAGGACATGAAGTTCGATACGGAAAACACCGTACACGTCGTAGCTTTTCAAGAATCAAAGAAGTTCTTGATTTACCAAATTTAATTGAAATTCAAACTGACTCATTCCAAGAATTCTTAGATACTGGTTTGAAGGAAGTCTTTGAAGATGTACTTCCTATCTCAAACTTTACAGATACTATGGAACTTGAGTTTGTTGGTTATGAATTCAAAGAACCAAAATACACTTTAGAAGAAGCTCGTATTCACGATGCAAGTTATTCTGCCCCAATTTTTGTAACCTTCCGTTTGGTTAACAAAGAAACAGGCGAAATTAAAACGCAAGAAGTCTTCTTTGGTGATTTCCCTATCATGACTGAAATGGGTACCTTCATCATCAATGGTGGTGAACGTATTATCGTTTCTCAGTTAGTCCGTTCTCCAGGTGTCTACTTTAATGATAAAGTTGATAAGAACGGTAAAGTTGGTTATGGTTCAACAGTTATCCCTAACCGTGGCGCATGGTTAGAATTAGAAACTGACGCTAAAGATATTGCTTACACTCGTATTGACCGTACCCGTAAAATTCCATTCACAACACTTGTTCGTGCATTAGGATTTTCTGGTGATGATGAGATTGTTGACATCTTTGGTGATAGCGATCTTGTTCGTAATACAATCGAAAAAGATATTCACAAGAATCCAAATGATTCTCGTACAGATGAAGCCCTTAAAGAAATCTATGAGCGCTTAAGACCAGGTGAACCAAAAACTGCTGATAGCTCTCGTAGCCTCTTGATTGCTCGTTTCTTCGATGCCCGTCGTTATGACTTAGCAGCTGTTGGTCGCTACAAAATCAACAAAAAATTAAACATCAAGACTCGTCTTTTGAACCAAGTCATTGCTGAAAACTTAGTTGACGGTGAAACTGGAGAAATCTTAGTTGAAGCTGGAACAGAAATGACACGTGCTGTCATCGAGTCAATTGAAGCACAACTTGATGGTGATTTGAACAAATTTGTCTATACACCAAATGACTACGCTGTTGTTACAGAACCAGTTGTTTTACAAAAATTCAAAGTTGTTTCACCTTTAGACCCTGATAAAGTGGTTACTATTGTCGGAAATGCTAATCCTAGTGATCGTGTTCGTGCCTTGACTCCAGCTGATATCTTAGCTGAGATGTCATACTTCTTAAACCTTTCAGAAGGCATTGGTAAAGTAGACGATATCGATCATTTAGGAAATCGTCGTATCCGTGCTGTTGGTGAATTGTTAGCTAACCAATTCCGTATTGGTTTGGCCCGTATGGAACGTAATGTCCGTGAAAGAATGTCTGTTCAAGACAGTGAAGTTCTCACACCACAACAAATCATCAATATCCGTCCTGTTACAGCAGCTGTTAAAGAATTCTTTGGTTCTTCTCAGTTGTCACAGTTCATGGACCAACATAATCCTCTATCTGAATTATCACATAAACGTCGTCTTTCAGCCTTAGGACCTGGTGGTTTGACTCGTGACCGTGCCGGTTACGAAGTTCGTGACGTGCATTATACTCACTATGGCCGTATGTGTCCGATTGAAACTCCTGAGGGACCAAATATCGGTTTGATTAACAACTTGTCTTCATTTGGACATTTAAACAAATATGGTTTTATTCAAACACCATACCGTAAAGTTGATCGTGCAAATGGCGTTGTTACAAATGAAATTGTTTGGTTAACAGCCGACGAAGAAGATGAATTTACAGTAGCACAGGCTAATTCTAAATTAAATGAAGACGGAACTTTTGCTGAAGAAATCGTCATGGGTCGTCACCAAGGTAATAACCAAGAATTTGCTGCCAGCACAGTTGATTATGTCGACGTATCTCCAAAACAAGTAGTTGCCGTAGCGACTGCATGTATTCCTTTCTTAGAAAACGATGACTCCAACCGTGCCCTTATGGGTGCCAACATGCAACGTCAGGCTGTCCCATTGATTGATCCAAAAGCACCACTTGTTGGTACTGGTATGGAATATCAAGCAGCACATGACTCAGGAGCTGCTGTTATCGCGCAACATGACGGTAAAGTTATTTTCTCTGATGCTGAAAAAGTTGAAGTTCGTCGTGAAGATGGTTCACTTGATGTTTATCATGTGACTAAATTCCGTCGTTCAAACTCTGGTACAGCTTATAACCAACGCACACTTGTTAAAGTTGGCGACATCATTGAAAAAGGTGACTTCATCGCTGATGGACCATCTATGGAAAATGGTGAGATGGCCCTTGGTCAAAACCCAGTCGTAGCTTATATGACTTGGGAAGGTTACAACTTTGAGGATGCGGTTATCATGAGTGAACGTCTTGTAAAAGAAGATGTCTATACATCAGTTCACTTAGAAGAATTTGAATCAGAAACACGTGATACAAAGCTTGGACCTGAAGAAATCACTCGCGAAGTACCAAACGTTGGTGAAGAAGCCCTTAAAGATTTAGATGAAATGGGTATCATCCGTATCGGTGCTGAAGTTAAAGAAGGCGATATCTTAGTAGGTAAAGTAACACCTAAGGGTGAAAAAGACCTTTCTGCTGAGGAACGTTTACTTCATGCCATCTTCGGAGATAAATCTCGTGAAGTCCGTGATACATCTCTTCGTGTTCCTCACGGTGGTGATGGTATCGTTCGTGATGTTAAGATCTTTACACGTGCAAACGGTGATGAATTACAATCCGGTGTTAACATGCTTGTTCGTGTCTACATCGCTCAAAAACGTAAAATTAAAGTCGGCGATAAAATGGCCGGTCGTCACGGTAACAAAGGGGTTGTTTCTCGTATCGTTCCTGTTGAAGACATGCCTTACTTACCAGATGGTACACCGGTTGATATCATGTTGAACCCACTTGGGGTACCTTCACGTATGAATATCGGACAAGTTATGGAGCTTCACTTAGGTATGGCTGCCCGTAACCTTGGTATTCACATCGCAACGCCAGTCTTTGACGGAGCAAGTGCTGAAGACCTTTGGGAAACAGTAGCTGAAGCTGGTATGGATTCTGATGCGAAGACTGTTCTTTATGACGGACGTACAGGTGAACCGTTTGATAACCGTGTCTCTGTTGGTGTCATGTACATGATTAAACTTCACCACATGGTTGATGATAAACTTCATGCCCGTTCAGTCGGACCTTACTCACTTGTTACCCAACAACCTCTTGGTGGTAAAGCACAATTTGGTGGACAACGGTTTGGTGAGATGGAAGTATGGGCCTTAGAGGCTTACGGTGCATCAAATGTTCTTCAAGAAATCTTGACTTACAAGTCAGATGACGTTACTGGACGTTTGAAAGCTTATGAAGCAATCACTAAAGGTAAACCAATTCCAAAACCGGGTGTTCCTGAATCATTCCGCGTTCTTGTTAAAGAATTGCAATCACTTGGTTTAGACATGCGAGTACTTGATGAAGATGACAATGAAGTTGAACTTCGTGATCTTGATGAAGGTGAAGATGACGACGTGATGCACGTTGATGATCTTGAAAAAGCGCGTGAAAAACAAGCTCAAGAAGCTCCTGTAGTTTCTGAACAAACTGATGAAAACTAAACTTATTTAACAAGTTTACGAAATAAATAAACGAGCCTAGGGCCTTGGCCCTAGCAGCTGGTTTAGTCATAAATCGAAGAAAGGTAAAACTAGTGGTTGACGTAAATCGTTTTAAAAGTATGCAAATCACATTAGCCTCACCAAGTAAAGTCCGTTCATGGTCTTATGGTGAAGTTAAAAAACCTGAAACAATCAACTACCGTACATTAAAACCTGAACGTGAAGGTCTCTTTGATGAAGTCATCTTTGGACCTACAAAAGATTGGGAATGTGCGTGTGGTAAATACAAACGTATCCGTTATAAAGGGATTGTTTGTGACCGATGTGGGGTAGAAGTTACTCGTGCTAAAGTTCGTCGTGAACGTATGGGACATATCGAGTTGAAAGCTCCTGTATCACACATCTGGTATTTCAAAGGTATTCCATCACGTATGGGACTTACCCTTGATATGAGCCCTCGTGCTTTAGAAGAAGTAATCTACTTCGCAGCTTATGTTGTTATTGACCCAATGGATACACCGCTTGAGCCAAAATCACTTTTAACAGAACGTGAATACCGTGAAAAAGTTCAAGAATATGGTTATGGTTCATTCATCGCAAAAATGGGTGCCGAAGCGATTCAAGATCTCTTGAAACGTGTTGATTTACCAGCAGAAATTGCTGAGTTAAAAGAAGAACTCAAATCAGCAACTGGACAAAAACGGATTAAAGCTGTTCGTCGTTTAGACGTTCTTGATGCCTTTAACAAATCTGGAAATAAACCTGAATGGATGGTTCTTAACATCTTACCAGTTATCCCACCAGATTTACGTCCAATGGTTCAATTGGATGGTGGCCGTTTTGCCGCATCTGACTTGAATGACTTATATCGTCGTGTTATCAACCGTAACAACCGTCTTGCACGCTTGTTAGAATTGAATGCTCCTGGAATCATTGTTCAAAATGAAAAACGGATGCTTCAAGAAGCCGTTGATGCCTTAATCGATAACGGTCGTCGTGGTCGTCCAATTACTGGACCAGGAAGCCGTCCATTGAAATCTTTAAGCCACATGCTTAAAGGTAAACAAGGTCGTTTCCGTCAAAACTTGCTTGGTAAACGTGTAGACTTCTCAGGTCGTTCTGTTATCGCCGTTGGTCCAACCCTTAAAATGTACCAATGTGGTGTGCCACGTGAAATGGCTATCGAACTTTTCAAACCATTTGTTATGCGTGAAATTGTTGCCAAAGAATATGCTGGTAACGTTAAAGCAGCTAAACGTATGGTTGAACGTGGGGATGAGCGTATTTGGGATATCTTAGAAGAAGTTATCAAAGAACACCCAGTACTACTTAACCGCGCACCTACCCTTCACAGACTTGGTATCCAGGCCTTTGAACCAGTTCTTATCGATGGTAAAGCACTTCGTCTTCACCCACTTGTATGTGAAGCTTACAATGCCGATTTCGATGGGGACCAAATGGCCATCCACGTACCATTATCTGAAGAAGCACAAGCTGAAGCTCGTTTGTTAATGCTTGCAGCAGAGCACATCCTAAATCCGAAAGACGGTAAACCAGTCGTTACCCCTTCTCAGGACATGGTTTTGGGGAACTATTACCTAACTATGGAAGATGCAGGGCGTGAAGGCGAAGGTATGGTCTTCAAGGATATTGATGAAGCGGTTATGGCATATCAAAATGGCTATGCTCATTTACATAGTCGTGTTGGTATTGCTGTTGATAGTATGCCGAATAAACCTTGGAAAGATAGTCAAAGACATAAAATCATGGTTACCACTGTTGGTAAGATTTTATTCAATGCTATCATGCCTGAGGATCTTCCATACTTGCAAGAACCAAACAATGCTAACTTAACTGATGGCACTCCAGATAAATACTTCCTTGAACCAGGACAAGAAATTCAAGATGTGATTGATACTCTTGAGATTAATGTACCATTCAAGAAGAAAAATCTTGGTAATATCATTGCTGAAACCTTTAAACGTTTCCGTACAACTGAAACATCTGCCTTCCTTGACCGTTTGAAAGACTTAGGATACTATCATTCAACACTTGCTGGTTTAACAGTGGGTATTGCCGATATTCCAGTTATTGATAACAAAGCTGAAATTATTGAAGCAGCTCACCACCGTGTTGAAGATATTAATAAAGCCTTCCGTCGTGGTTTGATGACTGAAGATGACCGTTATGTTGCAGTTACAACAACATGGCGTGAAGCTAAGGAAGCACTTGAAAAACGTCTGATTGAAACACAAGATCCTAAGAACCCTATCGTTATGATGATGGACTCAGGTGCCCGTGGTAATATCTCCAACTTCTCACAGCTTGCCGGTATGCGTGGTTTGATGGCCGCTCCTAACGGACGTATCATGGAATTACCAATCCTTTCAAACTTCCGTGAAGGTTTGACCGTATTGGAAATGTTCTTCTCAACCCATGGTGCTCGTAAAGGTATGACCGATACAGCCCTTAAGACTGCCGACTCAGGTTACTTAACACGTCGTTTGGTTGACGTTGCCCAAGATGTTATCATCCGTGAAGATGATTGTGGAACAGACCGTGGTCTTCTCATCAAAGCGATTACTGATGGTAAAGAAGTTACTGAAACACTTGAAGAACGTCTTCAAGGTCGTTACACTCGTAAATCAGTTAAACATCCTGAAACTGGTGAAGTCCTCATTGGTGCTGACCAATTGATTTCAGAAGATATGGCTCGTAAGATTGTTGAAGCTGGCGTTGAAGAAGTTACAATCCGTTCAGTCTTCACTTGTGCGACTCGTCATGGTGTCTGCCGTCACTGTTATGGTATCAACTTGGCAACAGGTGATGCTGTTGAAGTTGGTGAAGCAGTTGGTACAATCGCCGCTCAATCTATCGGTGAACCTGGTACTCAGCTTACAATGCGTACCTTCCATACCGGTGGTGTTGCGTCAAATACCGATATCACTCAAGGTCTTCCTCGTATCCAAGAAATCTTTGAAGCACGTAACCCTAAAGGGGAAGCTGTTATCACTGAAGTTAAAGGTAAAGTCGTTGACATCGAAGAAGATGCAGCAACTCGTACTAAGAAGGTTTATGTTGAAGGTAAAACTGGTAATGGTGAATACGTTGTTCCATTTACAGCTCGTATGAAAGTTGAAATTGGTGACGAAGTTAACCGCGGAGCTTCATTAACTGAAGGTTCTATCCAACCTAAACGGTTACTTGAAGTTCGTGATACCCTTTCAGTAGAAACTTACCTATTGGCTGAAGTACAAAAAGTTTACCGTAGCCAAGGGGTAGAAATCGGTGATAAACACGTTGAGGTAATGGTTCGCCAAATGCTTCGCAAAGTTCGTGTTATGGATCCAGGTGATACTGAACTTCTTCCAGGAACTCTTCTTGATATTGCAGACTTCACAGAAGCTAATAAAGATATTGTTATTTCTGGTGGTATTCCAGCAACTTCTCGTCCAGTTCTTATGGGGATTACAAAAGCATCCCTTGAAACCAATTCATTCTTGTCAGCTGCATCCTTCCAGGAAACAACTCGTGTCCTTACAGATGCTGCTATTCGTGGTAAGAAAGACCACTTGCTTGGTCTTAAAGAAAATGTTATTATTGGTAAAATCATTCCAGCTGGTACTGGTATGGCACGTTACCGTAATATCGAGCCACAAGCAATCAATGAAGTGGAAATCATCGATGAACCACAACTTACAGAAGAAACCGTTTCTGTTACAGATGCAGAATAAGAAGGAGGAGCTCAGCTCCTTCTTTTTTTAGAGTTAAAAATTAACTAGTTAAGTTTCGTGAGCAGATATTTTTTAAATGGCAAAGCTTTTGTATATAATAGGCTTAAGAAAAGGAAAATATCATATGTATCAGGTAATTAAAATGTATGGCGATTGGGAGCCTTGGTGGTTTATTGAAGGCTGGCAAGACGATATCGTTGAAGAGCAAGCTTTTGAAAATTGGCAAGATGCTCTAAGTTTTTATAAAAAAGAATGGCAACAATTAAGAAATGACTATCCGAGTTATCACAGTCAAAAAAATTTGTTGGCGACATTCTGGACTAAATCAGAAAAAAGATGGTGCGAAGATTGTGGAGACGATTTGCAACAATACCATTCTATTTTGCTGTTAAAAGATAAAGATATCATCCCAATGGAAAATTACCTAGAATCCTTTGAAATAAGAAATGATATTCCTAAAGCACCATATACCTGTAAAATTAATTTATAAAAAGACAAGTTTTTGAGAAAACTTGTCTTTTTTTGCGAATAAATGATTGAGGAGGTTGGAAATGATACAAACGATTGGACAAGAATTAATTGAAAAAGCCTTAGAGTTACAAGCGCAAGATATCTACATAATTCCCTACCAAGACCGATATCAGGTATTTATGCGGGTGGGTGAAAGAAAGCACTTTATCGCTAATTATAAGCGACAGGAAATGGCAAGCTTGATTAGTCATTTTAAATTTATTGCCGGAATGAATGTCGGTGAAAAGCGACGCTGTCAACTAGGATCTTGCCAATACCCGATTGCGGCTGATAAATCTGTCCCAATGCGACTGTCGACGGTAGGTAATTTTAAGGGTCTTGAAAGTCTTGTTATAAGAATCTTAGCAAAAAGAAAAGCTGGTCTTCATTACTGGTTTGACCTCCATAAAGACGTTGAGAAAGTTATTTCTGGAAGGGGACTGTATCTTTTTGCGGGACCAGTTGGGTCTGGTAAAACTAGCCTCATGTACCAATTAGTTTCGCGCTTAGCAAAAGACAAACAGGTTATTACAATCGAGGATCCAGTAGAAGTCCAAGATGATAGTCTTCTGCAAATACAGGTTAATGACAGTATTGGTATGACTTATGATAATCTGATCAAATTATCCTTGAGACATCGACCAGATTTTTTAATTATTGGCGAAATTAGGGACCATGAGACAGCCAGAGCAGTGATAAGAGCCAGTTTAACAGGAGCTGTGGTCTTTTCTACTGTACATGCTAAAAGTATACCTGGTGTCTATCAGAGATTACTAGAACTTGGTATTAGTAGTCAAGAACTGGAACAAAGTTTGAAATTTATTGCTTACCAAAGATTAATTGCAGGAGGAGGACTGATTGATTATGCGACCGAGAAATTCCAGACCCACAGCGAGACCAATTGGAATAAGAAAATTAATGGCCTTCTTGAACAAGGACATATCACTCAAGAAGAGGCAAACTGGGAAAAGATTAGCTAGTGCTAAACAAGCTAAACTCATTGAACTTTTCCATAATCTCAGTCAAAGTGGCTTTAGCCTAAGTGAAATGGTTGCTTTTCTTGAAAAGTCAAAAATTATCGGTCATGACTATTGCCTGAGGATGCGAAATGACTTAATTGGCGGTCGTTCTTTATCGGAAATGATGGAAAATTTGGGTTATCCTGAAGGAATCGTTACCCAATTAAGTTTAGCAGAAGCTCACGGAAATACAGAAAATTCATTGGCAAAGATTAAAGACTATATAAATCAAAGCCGCTATATTAGACAGAAAACTCTTGAAGTTGTGACCTATCCTATCATTTTGCTCACTTTTCTAGTTGTCATTGTTTTTGGCTTACGGCATTACTTGCTCCCTCAAATTGATCAAAAAAATGTCTTAACAAGTTTTTTAAGTCACTTTCCGGTTCTCTTACTTACGACGGCTATCACTTTATTAGTAGTAGCTCTGTTTGTGACCATACGTTGGCATAAAATGGAGAGGATGAAACAGCTTCAAAGCTATGCTCAACTTCCTATTATTTCTCTTTTTATCAAGTCTTATATGACGGCCTACTATGCGCGTGAATGGGGCAATCTGATTGCTCAAGGGATAGAGCTTAGTGATATTTTGGGCATAATGATTTCAGAAAAGTCAGTTCTCATGCAAGAACTTGGACGGGATATGCAAAGGTCATTTATTGAGGGCAAGGCTTTACATGAGAAGGTGAAAGAGTACTCCTTTTTCCATGATGAATTATCCTTGATGATTGAATATGGCCAGGTCAAAGGAAAATTAGGTCAAGAGTTAGAAATTTATGCTCAATTAGTTTGGGAAAGTTACTTCCGTATATTATTACAGGCCACACAAATGATTCAACCACTCATTTTTTTGGGAGTTGCTCTAATCATTGTCATGATTTATGCAGCTCTTCTATTACCCATGTATCACAATATAGGAGGAAATATTTAATGAAAAAATTAATGGAAAAAAGCAAGAAAGTTTCAGTCAAAGCCTTCACGCTTCTAGAAATAAAGGAAAGTAAAATTGCTAGTTTTTCCAGTCTATTTCTATCGCATTTTCTTTAATATAAACCCTATTAATTAGGCTTTTGGCAATAATAGCTTGATCCTCATAGGATAATTCAAAAATATTTTTAGTTGATATTTTTTTAAGTGCTTGTTTTTTTAAATGATTTTCTTTTTTATTTTCTCTGTCTTTTATTTCGTTTTCCAGTAAGTTTTTTTGATCAATTAAATTTGATGTTTTAGCTTTTAATTCTTCCAGGCCAATTAAGTCATTTAAGTATAAATCGTTTAATCTTTCAATCTTTAAATTGACTTGCTTAATTTCTTTTTCAATTTTGCTATTATCAATTATTTCTTCTTTACCAAAAATATCGTCAGCAACTTTTTCATCAGTTTGAATAGCATATATTTTATTTAATACAATATTTTCTATATCTTCTTTATAGTAATATCCAGAGTCGCATTTTTTATTATCGTTGTAAATAACCAATGGCTTTGTCTTGCGAGGGAACCTATTTGTACATTGATACCGCATAGTCCGTGTTCCGTCTTTACGTTTTGCTCCAAGCATTATTTTTAGTGGGGCACCACAATATCCACACCTCGCTAGGCCAGATAGCATATATTTTGCTTTAAATGGTCTTGGGTTAATATAGGTCAAAGCAGTCATTTGCCTTTCCTTAATAACTTCCTGTGCCAAATCAAATGTTTCTTTTGTAATTATTGGTTCGTGTAGACCATGGTAAATTTCTCCATCGTATCTTATCAAACCGCAATAGACTGGGTTAGTTAAAACGCTTTGCGTTGTTCGATAGCTCCATTTTACTTTTTTATTGGTTAATAGATTATTTTCATTAAGATAATCTCTTAATTTTGTTATTGATTTACCGCTCAAATACAACTCATAAATTTTTCTGACTATAATTGCTTCTGCTGGTACAATATTTAATGTTCCAGTTTTTTTATCGTACTTATAGCCATAAGACGATTTTGCCCACATCATAGATTTACCTGATTTTGCTCGGCCAACCTTACCTAAAAGCATTCGTTCTTTAATTTGCTCTCGTTCTAACTGTGCAAATACTGATAAAATACCAATCATTGCTTTACCAAATGCGCTGGAAGTGTCAAAATTTTCATTAAGACTTAAAAAGTCAATGTCATTTTTGATAAATACTTCTTCGATTAGATAAAGTGTATCTTTCTGCGACCTACTTAACCTATCAAGCTTATATACAAGTACCGTATCAAATTTTTTCGCTTTAGCGTCCGATACAAGGTTTGTCATTGCCGGCCTTTTTATATTTGATCCTGTAAAACCGCCATCAGAATATACTTTGTAAACCGTCCAGTCTTTAATATCACAGTAGGCCTTTAATTTATCTATTTGTTCGTCTAAAGAATAACCCTCGTCAGCCTGCATACTTGTACTTACTCTTGTGTAAATTGCTACTTTTGCCATTGTTTAATACCTCATTATTTGATAAAATGGGTATAGTAAAAAGACCTAATAAATTAGGTTATTACTATACTTGATTTGCTTCACGCTCAGAGTCGCCAAACTTTGAGAGCGTGGGGCTTTTTTTATTGACCGTAAGAATTAACTACGTATTTTGTAGACATTAGCAATGGCAATGACATCTCATTTCCCATAACTGTTTCATAAGAAGTGATGCCCATATTCATTCCATAAATAGTCACGTTGTCATCTTCTGCAATGACATCTTTATAATCATCAGCAGCAATAGCTACCAAAACAACCTGGTCATACATGTCATCTAACGCAACCCTTAAATCAACTTCTTCATCTGATTTTTGGACTTGAATAACATTACCAGTTATTTGAACACTTGTACCTAATTCAACTTTATCGTGATTCCATTCGTTGTAGTCAACGACTTGGTATTTATTAGGGTCAAATACTTCTTCACTAGAAGATGGAACTGTTTCTTTGCTAGGTTTCGTTTCTTTATTAGTAGAAGAACTATCATCAGTTTTCTTTTTCACTTCTTTTTTAGTCTCTTTTTTCACTTCTTTTTTTGAACTTGAAGATTTAGTTTTTTTATCAGTTTTAGCAACTTTCTCTTGTTTCGGTTCTGTTGTTTTTACTTCTTCTTCAGGTTTATAAATAACTAAACCGATAACAAATAATGCAAAAGTAATACCCATAGCGATTAACGATTGCTTTTTAAGCTTTTTATTTTTGCGAAGAGCCGCAATTGCACAAATTAATAAAGCTATAGGGAATCCTAACATTCCAATAGCACCTAAAAATAATCCCATTTTTCAAATCTCCTGTCAGCTTTTAGTGTGGATCAGACATTGCACATTATTTTAAATTAATTTTTTGAATTCTTCTAAAATCATTTGTTGCCCCCAAGTAGATGAAATCTTGTTAGTTTCTGCAAATTTCAACCAATTAAAATCAATTACATCATGGGTTTTCAAATATTTTTTTATAAGTTCCCTAATCATAAACCTCTCGGCTTCATTTTCAAATTTAAATAGCAGCCTGGAATATAATTCAGGATTGTGGTTAATATGACCTAACTCATGTAATATCAATCTTTCTCTTTCTTCCTTTGATAATTTATTATTTATAAATATCGTCCTCTCAGGTGGAAAGTATGCACCATCTCTTGGGAATAATTCATTATCAAAAACAATTAATCTAATTTTATATTCTTTTAAAATTTCATCTATCTGCACCGTATTTATCTCCAAAATAAACTTTAACTAAATTTTCAAATTTATCCTTTTCAGCTTCTGATAAAGGTTTTCCATCAAACATCATCGCGAAGTCTGCGATTCTTGTTAATTCAATTACTTGTTTGTCTTCATTTTCTAAGTAATTAGCAGTATCTAATCCGAGTAGATAATCTGAGGTAGTGTCCAATAAATTTGCAACTAATACTAACTTTTTACCATTAGGGAAGTTTGTTCCGCTTTCCCATTTTGAAATAGTCGCATCTGATTTATAACCAAGTTTTTTTGCTAGGTCTATTTGGCTATAACCGTTTTTAATTCTTAATTCCTTTAATCGTTCACCTCTTTGCACGTTGTTTAACATAATAGTTTCCTCTTTTTTGTTTTATCTTTATTATTTATCTTACAATTGATATTATATAGCAGACTTGATAAAAAATCAATTAAAATCAATAAAAAAACAAAAAAACTTTAAAAAAAATCAAGTTCGGTATTGACTATTGATTTTAAATCAAGTATAATAAATTTAGAAAATTAAAGAAAGGAGCAAAATATGGATGAATTAATTCCAGTAATTACTGTGAAGGAACTACGTGCAAAGGTAAATATGAACCAAGAAGAGTTCGGCAAAAGCATTGGTGTTTCAGCTCAGACAGTAGGATCGTGGGAGAAAGATATTCTTAAAATTTCTCCAGACAATCTAGTAAAGCTTTGCTTGAAGTACAAGATTAAGTCTAGTGATTTATTAGGAGTTTGATTTTTTTTACAATTTAACTTGATTTTAAATCAAGTTTACATAACAAAAAAGAGACCGACGGCAATCGGACCCTTAACAAATTATTTTATTTAATTATACCACAAAGAAAGAGGTTTAAATGCAGAAATTTTTAGTAACTCACAAAATTCATGCTGGAGCTAAATTAGCAAACGGCGAAGTAGTAAAAACTGACATTGTAATTAGTGATAAAGAATTCATGGATAACCCACCATGTATCACTAATAAAACTGTCAATTTAATTTTTAATGATTTATCTAGGAGATTTGTATCATGATTGAAAACCCTATAACTGCATTAGTAGTTTTAATCGCAATCGGCTTTGTTGCTTATATTGGCAATCGTAATAGCAACCAAAAAACGATTGAGCGGACAATGCAAACAGTAATTGACAATAACTTAGTTATTCGTAAAGTTGAAAAACCACGCAGAACAGATTTTATCGAACCTCCGACAAAAGGTTCGTGCGGCAAAGTTTGGGGCGAAGATAAACCATTTTAGGAGAATCACATTAGTAAATAAAAACTCCCATGAGGGAGTAGAAAGGAGAAGGTATGAGTCAATCATTAGTCTATCGAAAACGAGATAGAAAAGTTGGATTTGAAACGCATACTAACGATATTAGTCGAGTATACGACGAAATTATTAAAGAACGAGATAGAAATAATTTAGTCGATGTTGTAATCAGAGTAAAAAAATATATTGATTAAAAAGGTAAATCATCATCTACAATATCGAAAGATGATGCGGGTTTATTGACAGTATTTTCAATTATAGTATCGAGCTTTGAGTGTACATTGAACAAAGAAGTAGAGATTTCAGTATATGCATTTTCGTCCATTTTATCGTTGTTTTCAGAAGAAAATGGTATTGATTTTATTGTTTCTTTTAATTGTCGTTTTGCTTGTTCAATATCATCAACCTCGGTTGTAAATTCAATTGTCCTTAAAGTTGATACATCAAATGGTATTTTCTCACTTGTTTTTGTCCTGATAGGTATAAACGGTTTACCGGTAGAGTGCCTAAATCCAAACTCATAAAAAACATTTGGATTATGTTCACTCATATCAATTATTACTAAGTCTGCCGTTTTTAAATAATTAATAATTGTTTCATCTATTTTATCAGTTGCGTTAATTTTATCAGAACGAGTAACATCAAAGCCTAATTCACTACATACTGGATCAATTAAATATTTTAGAACTTTATCCGAATAACGTCTAGTTTGTGAATTTTCAGTACCAAGAGCACATACAACAAAACACGTTTTATTTTCCATAATTTAACCTCAATATTTTTATTTCAATTATACCACATAGTAAATACCCAAGACATCATTTTAGGAGGTAAAAATTTAATGCAATACATATTTCAAAAACACGACAAGTAGTTACACGGCAGTAAGCAATGAATTTATAAATGATACCAAACTAACACTTAAAGCAAAAGGTCTATTACTAGTAATATTAAGCAATAAGGATGATTGGAGAGTCTATCCTGATGAACTAGCTAAAAGGTCAAAAGATAGTATCAGAGTTGTTAGAACATGTCTTGAAGAACTTGAGAGAGAAGGATATATCAAGACTTATAAAAAATCTCTGGGGAGAGGTAAAGGTATTACACGTTATAGATTTTGTGCTGATAGAAAAATATCCGAACAAGCATATAGACAGTTGATAAGTGAACTCGAAAGTGAGTTTACAACTTAACGTTTTACAACTTTGTATTTTACAACTTTGTATTTTACAACTTTGTAAAACGTAACACTAACAATTACTAACATAACAATAAATACTAATAATAAATAAATACTAACAATAAATAAGCAGCAGCAACAAGGGGGCAACAGTGGACGAAAAAAAACTTTTTGAAAATTTCCAACAATGCTTTGGCAGATTTATGACTCCTTTTGAAATTGAAGATATTCAAAAATGGATACATGAAGACAATATGCCAATTGAAGTAATAAACATGGCTTTAAAAGAGGCGGTTGTAAATGAAAAAATTAGTTGGAAATATATCAATCAAATTTTAATTGCTTGGAATAAATCAGGCGACAATACAGTTGAGAAAGTTCAAGCACGATTAGAAGCATTTGAACTAAAAAAACAGCAAGGGGCTAAAAAGCAAACAGGGTCAAATATTCCTAGTTGGTCAAATCCTGATTACAAAGACCCTGACTTCTTAGAATTTGCGCTAGGTAAATAACATGAATGATTATCTATTCAATATGTTTTCAAAACTCATAAAAAAAGAGTTTGGAGCAGAAATTACAAGACAAGATTATGACAAATTTGTTGAGTATCGTGCAGTCAATAAAGAAATAAACGGTGTAAAGCCTGATTTTAACTGGATCAATTTATATGCATACTCAAAAGGCATGACGACAGATGAAGTCAACAAAATCAGATACGAAAGAATGAGGAAAGTGATTTGAAATTAAAAGATAAATTAACGAGTTTAGAATTGCGGTTTTTCTGTTTTATTCCTCACGGAATGGAACATCCACGCCCAAGAAAAGAGTTTGAGCGAGTTTTTGGAATGAGCAAACGGCAAGTTGAGAAAACTGTCGAGTCGCTTATTCACAAAGGAATTCCAGTATGTGCCATTAAAGAAAAAGACGGTGGATACTTTATTCCAGACAATGAAGAAGAACGACAAATAGGTTTAAGACCTAACAAAAGTCAAATTGAAACAACAAAAAAACGTATAAAAGCAGTTGAATCAGTTGACCTGAACAATTTCAGAGCAATTGCAGAGGATTTGAGACATGGATAGAGGACTATTTGGAACTTTTGATTATGACCGTGATTACATGCAGCCACCAGTCGAAGATGAAGAATTCAATGATGAATATTACTGGAATGGCCTTGAATGGGTTAAATACACAGATTGAAGGAGAGAATAAAAATGACAAATGAAGTGACGAAACAAGCAAAAGGGGACTTTCTAACAAATCCGCAAGCATTAACTGGAAGTATTATCAGAAAGTATCTTGATCCACAAGGAAAAGCAAGCGAAGAAGAATTGGCTTACTTTATTGCGACTTGTAAAGAACGTAATTTGAACCCATTCACTAAAGAAGTTTACTTTATCAAGTATGGTACAAATCCAGCTCAGATTGTAGTATCAAAAGACGCATTTATGAAACGTGCTGAACAAAACCAAAACTTTGACGGATTTGAAGCTGGTGTAGTCATAATCAATGACGGAGAACTTCAACACATAACAGGAACTATCTTACCACCTAATGCAACATTAGTTGGCGGTTGGGCAAAAGTTTACCGTAAAGACAGAAAGTTCCCAATCGAAGCTGACGCCGATTTTAAAGCATACAATACTGGAAAATCCATGTGGGCGAAAATGCCAGCATTGATGATCCGTAAAGTTGCCCTTGTATCAGCAATGCGTGAAGCGTTCTCTGAAAATGTTGGCGGTCTATATACTACTGACGAAATGGGACAAAATGACCCAATTGACGTAACGTCATCTGAAAGTCAGGAAGAAGTGAAAGCTCGCAAAATGAAGGAAATCGAGTTATATAATCAGCAACAAGCTGACCCAGTAATTGACGAGCAACAACCTGACTTATTCCAAACGTCTGAACAAATATCGGACGAAGACCTACCATTCACGGTATAGAAAGGGCAAAACATGGCGATTAAAGAAGCTGAAAAAGTAAATGCCCTAGATAGCATTGAAATCAATTACACTCCGGCCGTTGTTTCATTCAATGACTTTGAAGCATTTGAAAAAGGTGTTGAAGAAGCAGTTGCTAGGTATAGCACATTCGACCTTGAAGTCAACACGATTGAAGAAGTCAAGCAAGCCAGGACAGAGCTGAATGCTCTTGATAAAAAATTAGAAGATAGGCGCAAGGAAATCAAGAGAGAAATCAATGATCCTTACGCAAAATTTGAAAATCAGTACAAAGTACCATATCAAAAACTTAAAAACCTCATTTCTGAGCTTAAAAATCAAATTGACGGTTATGAAGAAAACCAAAAAATGCTCCGAAAGGACAAAGTCAAGCACTATTTCTATGAAAAAGCTGAAGAAGCTAATCTAAATAAAGAGGTCTTCGATAAATATCTTGACCAATTTGTTAAAGCAACAGACTTCACACCAACTTTCAACTTTAAAAAATCAACTCAAGACAAACTTGATGAAATTATTATTGATGAAATCAAAAAGCAAGACCAACGTGACGCAGACCTAATTGCAATAACTGACCTATGTGCCAAGAATAACTTAGGTCCGGCAAGCTATATCAGACAATATGACAATGGCGCTTCACTTGCTGAGATTTTAGGTCTTATCAATCGAGACATTGACGAAATTAAGCGAACTCGTGAATTGAATGAAGCTAAGCGTATCGCAGACGAAAAAGCAATGATTGAGCGTCAGGCAGCTATTGAAGCGCAAGCCAAGGAAATTGCTGGAACGACTATCAAAGCTGTAAATCAAGAAACTGGGGAGATTTTAGAACGAACAGTTGAAACAGAAATCGTTAAATACGAAACAACAATCAAATTCATTATGAATCTTGAGCAGGCTAAAAATTTCAAATCATTCTTGGACGAAAATGATTTTGAATTTGAAACGCTAGTAGGCATGAAAAGGGTAAATTAACTAATTTATTGCAAAGTGAAGCTCGGCCTTTGCAGTAATAATATTTTCCGAGCAAGAAAGGAAATTCTTGTCTATCGTCAGATTAACAGGACTGATGATATAAAGAGTTTTGCACCCGTCCAAGCCGTATGCTCACACATAAGTGGGCGGGTGTGATTTTAAGTGAAAGTATGAAATATGAATTTATTTTAGAAAATACAAAACAAAGAAAAGAAATGCTTTCAAGTAATGATCGTTTACATTTTAGAAAATCAGCACCAATTACAAAGTATTTAAGGAGACTTGCAAAACTAACTGCTAACAAAGCTATTAACAAAAACGAGCCATTTTCAAAGAATAAGCCTTGTAGCGTGTCTGTGACGGTGTTTTCTCCTACTAACCGTAGATTTGACCCTCCGAATACTTACCCTACCTTAAAAGCGATTTTAGACGGCTTTACAGACGCTGGAATTTGGGAAGACGATAACTTCGAAGTTATCAAATCGTTGTCGTTTGAATATGGTGGTTTAAGTGGCGTTAAAGACAAATACAAATTTGAGATAGAAATAGAGGAACTTTTATGAATTACACAGTAACAGTTTACGTTGACAACGTTATCCAAGAGACCCAATATGTTGAGTCTCACTTTAAAGCACGATTTGCACAGTTAGAGCTTCGCAAGAAGTATCCAGCAGCACGAATTGAAATTGACGAGGTATAAAAATGAGTAAAAACATGACAATAAAATGGCTTGTAGTAGTCCGCGAATGGGGCGGGTGGTTTAAAGAAAAAGAGGTTCCACACTACTTTCCAACTTTTGGAGAAGCAATTGATTTTTTCAATGAATTACCAAAGAACAAAAAGAAAGATTATCCAGTTATGGTTGAGGTTCCAGAATGATTAAGTTGACGAGAGAAGATAATAGTTGGTTGAAATGTATGTGGATAAGCAAAACTTCAACTAACGATAAGAAACTTAGAGCGATTGAAGTTTTCTCAAAAAGAAAAGACATCAGTTCTGATAGAAAACTTGCAGTCACACAAGCCATCATAGACGGTGAATGGGAAGTGGAAGATCAGTTGTATTATGTGAAGTTTGTAGATAGCGAAAATGGTTATTTTAATATACACCCTAACGGAAACCCAATTGTAGCAAGTAACTTGGAAGATTTTGGTTACAAAACGCAATTCACACTAGCTGAAGTTGAAGCTATTGACCCACGTTATTTGGATTTTTTGGAGGAAGTTGAAGAATGAAGAAATATATGATTATAAATACGCAAGAAGGATTTTGCGACGGAATTGAATTTACTTGTAAAAATAATGAAGACCCTGAATTGGTAGCAGAGGGAGTTCTTGAAAGCTATGGATATAGTGAGTTCTGCGACGACAACGGATATTATAGCTACAATTTTGATTTACGAGAGGTTTACGAATGAGAAATAGTTTTTGGTTATGGCTCAATGCTATCTTGGTCGGTTTGCTAGTAGGTATGATGGTTACATGTAGTAATGTCAACAAGGAAAATGTGCAATTAAAACAACGTAATGACGGACTACACAAACAACTCACACGCACGCAATATCAGCTTAAAAAAGTAAGTGAAGAATCAGCTGATAAGACTGCTAGAATTTCAGAACTTACTGGAAATGGGGGATAGGGGATGATTAGAGTATTCGAAGCCTTTTCAGGAATAGGCACGCAACGCATGGCATTAAGAAATTTAGGCATTGAACATGAAGTGGTAGCAATTGCAGAAATAGATAAATATGCTTTGAAAAGTTATGAGGCAATTCATGGAGATTGTCCAAATTTAGGGGATATTTCTAAAATTGACCCAACTGATATTCCTGACCATGATTTATTCACTTATAGTTTTCCATGTCAAGATATTTCAGTTGCTGGAAAACAAGCTGGACTTGATATGAACAGTGGAACAAGGTCAGGGCTTCTTTGGGAATGTCAAAAAGTAATAGCTGCTAAAAAACCAAAATATCTATTGATGGAAAACGTTAAAAATTTGGTTGGTAAAAAACATAAGCCTAATTTTGACAAATGGCTAGAGTGGCTAGAAAGTCAAGGTTATACAAACTATTGGCAAGTATTAAATGCAAAAGATTTTGGTGTACCTCAAAACAGGGAGCGTGTGTTTTGTGTCTCAATTTTAGGTAATCATGAACCTTATGTTTTCCCTGAAAAACAAGAGCTGACTATCAGATTAAAAGATGTTTTGGATGATGAAGTAGATGAAAAATATTATCTTAGCAAAGAAAGAGTTGATGAATTGACATGGAATGTATAAGACAACTGATGAGATATGACACAAAAACAAGAAAAAACTCAAATAGATTTAGAGTATATGATGTTGACGGACTAGCGCCAACCTTAGGCGGCATGCAAGGAGGTGGCAGAGAACCATGGATACTAACAGAATTATAGTTATTGCAAATACAAACGGGAGATACGAGGAGAGCAATAGAGTTTATTCTTCAGAAGGAATAGTATCTACTTTAGCAGCTAGAGATTACAAAGGACCTAAATTAATTGCAATTAAAAATTAAAAACGCAACAAAAACAGGGTATCTAATAGCCAACGAGGGGGATGGCATTGATACTGCATATCCTTTTAGTAAAACAAGAAGAGGGAGAGTGCAAAAAAAGCATGGCACATACAATAACGACAGATGACAGTAAGGGTGTTGTAATTGGAACGATTTATACTAATGTATCAAAACGATTTCAGGGAGGAGTTTACAAAAATTTGAGTAGAACTGTCAAAGCTAATAAACATGATTTATCAGTAGTTATTGGAGCAAGTAACACAATTACTACTGTCCAAAAAGATAACTATGCAGTAGAATTGCCAGAATACCGCATTCGCAAACTAACACCAAATGAGTGTTGGCGCTTGATGGGGTGCAGTGATGAAGACTTCAAAAAAGCTGAACAAGTAAATAGTAACAGTCAGCTATACAAGCAGGCAGGAAACGCGATTGTGGTTGATGTGCTAGAGGCTATTTTTAGCCAACTGTTTTTAAACGAGGTATAGCATGAACGAATTTAGAAGATTACACATCCTAAAACATGCACTTGAACACTACATTGAACGTGACGGTGCAAGTGAAAAAGACATAAACCAAGAAAAACGAGTGTTGGCAGATGTGGTAGATGACATTGAAATATTTAAAGAACGTATTAACTCAGGTTGCGGAGGTGGTTACTGATGAACGGATTTAAAGTTAAAGATTTACATAAGGTGCTAGCTAAGGTCGATCCCGAGTTAGAAGTTTGGATAAATGAACAAGATACCAAAATTATTACCAAGGCTAAAAACGTAATGACTTGGAATGAGCATTCCGATAAGTTTTTTATCAATATTAAAAGAGGTAGCAAATGAAGATTGAAGAATATGAATTAGGCCAAAAAGTGTCATTATATGGAATTATTGAAGAAATAAATATTGAAGATATATACGATAAAGAAAACACAACTACTTTATCAATAAAAACTGTCACAGGAAAAATACACGTAAACCCTAAATGGGAAGAAGTGAAACTCGACCAACCAAAACCAGTGGTACCACAATGTGCTATTGATTGGGTTGACAATTCAAGAGAACGTGATTATGAATTTGACGAATGGTTTGACCCCGACAACCAGCCGCTGGAAGTGTACAAATGGTTAAACTGTAAAAACAAAAGACAGGCAGATATTAATGCACTTGCACTTGTTACGTTAATTGTAAATGGTCCTGATGCCGTCACAGTCGAAAAAGAGAAGTTGTATACAGTGGAAATACCAAATCCGAATGGCTCTTTATTCAAACGTTTTGTTCTTTGTAAATATAATGATAACGGAGTATTTATTAATTGTATTAACGACCATAGTTGGAAAATCCGAGACAAATTCCAACTAACCGAATCAGAAATCCGCAAAGATTTTGATTGGGCGTGGCAATTTGCGAAAGAGGTGACGGAATGAGCTTATTTGATGAAGTAAAAGAATTGGGTGATGAAAGCCACGCAAAATGGTTTAATCGGCATTTCGATAAATATAACATTGAAGCAAAAATCAAAAAATCAGCTATGAAAGGGTACAACGCCTATCGTATCAATATTGAAAAAGAGCCTGATAAATATCTTGCAAAAAGATTGGGAGATAAAAGGACAATTGATCTGCTTAAAAATCGACTTGGTGAAGGCTTCAAAGTCAAAATCTCAGAAACAAAGTCAACTTATACTATTTTTGGGAATCATATAATTTTAGATAGATTCATTCTTATTTCGTGGGGATAAAGGAAGAGGTGACGGAATGAAAGAGTGTAAATTAAGTAACAAAATACCAAAGTATGGATTTTCAGTTGACGGTTTGAATTTTGAACCATTATCAAGCGAAGTGTCACATGATATATCTACTCCAGAAATGGTAACTATTCCAAAAAGTGAGTATGAATTACTAATAGAGATCAAAGATTATTTTATAGGAGGTAACGAATGAATGAACCAGATTGGGTAGGAGCGGTTATAGTCAGTGAGACAGAAACTGATTACACGTTTAAAAACCTAAAAGAATATGTTAACGGTCAGAAGGTAGGACCCGAAACAATCGATGTACCGAAAACAATTGCTAAAGACATCTTGTTGAATAATCACAATTATCAGCGTGATTGTTTAATCAGCAAAGAAAAATCAATGGAGAAGTATCCAGATAATGTTTGGGTATCAGTGAGGGAATTATGACATACAACTTATATTATTGTGACGATGCAGAACGCATCTTAAAAGGCGGCTTTGAAACTAAGGAACAAGCAATCCAAGGATTCCATGACGTGTGCCGTAACGAGTTTAAATTTGGTGCATATGGATTTGACTTAGTAGAGGATAAAAACGTCACACGGATTGATTACGGTGGAAATAAACATTGGTTTGAGATTGAAGAGGTGGAGGGGTGAAAGAATTTAGAGTTAAAGCAGAATATAAAGGATTTGAACTAGAAAAAGTTATCGAATCTAAAAATGAACACCACGCAGTATTGGACTTCTTAAATAAAGTAGAAGAATTGATTAAATATATAACTAAATCAGATTTACAAAAAGAAATTAATATATATTACGTAGGAGAATTTGTATGAACGAACTAATTAAACCGCTAGCAAAAATTTTAGACATATCAGCTAACGAACTAGAGAAAATTGTAAGCAGTCTGAACATGAATGCACCACAGATTTATGAGCGGTTGTTACACGAATGGCAGTGGTATAGATTTTTACAATCGATATCATGGTTAGGTGCATTAGTAATACCTTTGTTATTTATTCTTTTGTGGGCGTCTGTAAGTTTAGAAGTAGGTATGGATTTTAATAACGATATCACGAAAGAAAAAGCAATGCTAAAAAATACAAGTATATTGACAGTTATTATTATTGTTGTTTGGTGCATAACCAGAGCATTAATTCCTGTTCTAGCACCACATATTGACCTGATCATGCAACTGAAATAAGTAAAGGGGAATTTAAATGAAAGAAAAACAAATCGGAACAAAGTTTTTAATAATGATTTCATTAACACCAGCTATGTTATTTATTGAAGGTCTAACCCTAAAATACGGATGGAATAATTTGCTAACTACAATTGGTAATATCCCACAAATCACAGTCATACAAGCTATTGCTATTAGTTCTGTATTTGGATATTTGTTCCCGTCACAAGCTCTCAAGAGAGAAGAACTTACTTTATTAGAATCTGTACTAACAGTATTGATGAAAGCGATGATGTACATGATTATTTTCTATATCTTAACGCTATTTGTATAACCAACAACGGTATCACGAGCGTTCGACTCGCTCGGTTGGTATTAACCGAAAATAAAAAAGAAAAGAGGTACTCTCTCTCAAATTTTTCAATACAAATCTAAAGCAGTTATCGGTTACTGTGATTCTTCAAGGCGACTGGTAAATTCTACGGATCGTTCGCCTGTCCGAAATAAATAGAAAGAGAGGTAAATCCTAAAGAGTTAGTTTTTATCTATTGTAAATTCTTGATCGTGGCCTGGTGGGAAGTTTTGTTCCTTTACATAAAACAGAAAAGAGGTGTTAAAATTTCTCCTTACAAAGCCAGGGCACGAAAAAAGGGAACGTCACGAGACGCCCCGATTGTTAAAGCTACTAATACTATTATAACATATCGGAGGCAAATATCGTGTTTTTTCCTGAAATTGACGTCAAAATGACGAAATCTAATGCAAAACGCAAGTTGAGAGAATATCCACGTTGGCGACGAATTGCCAATGATGTTGACAACCAAAAAATAACTGCTACATATTCTTTTGAACCAAGACAACCACATGGTTCTCCTAGCAAGCCAGTAGAACGTTTGGCCATTAATAGGGTTGACGCTGAAAGCGAGCTAGAAGCTATTGAGTGGGCAGTTAGTAATATACTGGAACCTGATAGACGGCGGATTCTTTATGATAAATTTTTAAATCCTTATAAAAAATCTGACAAGGTAATTTATAGCGAAATGAACTATTCAGAAAAATTATACTATGATACACTAGACGGAGCTTTACTATCTTTCTCTGAATTGTATAGAGAAGGTGCTCTTATTCAGACAATACACAGAAAAAACGCAGATTTTGGATAGTAAATCGATAGTAAATAGGTGTTTAAATCTGATATTATAGTATTATCGAGATAGCAAGAAGACGCATTCATTTTACCTACTAGGTTCCATTTTGTTGAAACTCCAACTTTAACTTTAGCAGAACTTGCATTTTGATGTGTATGGTACCCCAACGGGAACCAGTTGAGATATGTCCGAGAGTGGTTTATTCGGGACTCGTAAGAGGTGTGGTTGTAATGGCCCCGCAGGTTCGAATCCTGCTATCTCAATAGAGGTTAATTGAAAGTGATAAATCCCTTAGGTTTGACTCCTTAAAATAATTCACTGTAGGAATATAGAGTCCCGAATGGAAAGGTGCTAGCGTATGGCCACGTTTGGCGCAAACAACGTCACTGTGTCGGTTCGATTCCGACTGTTCCTATAAAAGCGTGCCATGGCAATAAGGTTCGATTCCTTATTATGTTGATAGCTCAACATTGAGGCGTGGTGGTTCGATTCCGCTCGCACGCTTACTTAGTCACTCATAGAGTGGCTTTTTATTATGGTCCACGATATGGCTACCTATCTCTAATAAACGTTGGTATTACAATGTTTTTATAGGTCCACGTTGTGGCTTTTTATTATGCTTGAAAGGAGTGATAGAAAATAAACGAAAGACAAAGACAGTTCGCAGATGAGTATATCGCTTCTGGAAATGCTTACCAATCTGCAATTAAAGCTGGTTATAGTGAAAATTATGCAAACAAACGTTCAAAAGAATTGTTGGGAAATGTAGGGATAAAATCATACATTGAAAATCAAGTCGAGAAGATGCAGTCTGAAAACATTTTAACAGCTACTGAAGCTTTATCGATACTTTCTGACATCGCAAAAGGTAAGCGTGAAGAAGAAGTCCTAATGATGAACCCTGTAACTGGAGAAGTTAGTCGGGTATTTAAAAAGCCTGATAATAACACAGTTATTAAAGCGATAGTTGAAATTCTTAAGCGTTATCCAACATCTAAACAAGCAGAAAAGATGCAGCTTGAAATTGATAAACTTAAATTACAAGTTGGTGGCGATGAAGGACAAGATGATAAGATTTCAAACTTGATGAATAAAATCAAGGAGGCTATTTCTGATGAGCCTATCTGATATCTACACACCTAGACAATTGGAAGTGCTTAGTTATATTTGGAACCACGACTGGTTTATTTGCGGTTTGCATGGTGCTAAGCGAGCAGGTAAGACTGTCGTTAATAATGACACTTTTATAACCGAGCTTGACCGTGTGCGATCCATAGCGGACAGATTAGGCGTAGATGAACCAATGTATATCTTAGCTGGCACGTCTTCAACAAGTATTCAAAACAACGTGTTGCAAGAGCTATACAATAAATACGGTTTTGAACCTAAGTACGACAAACATGGCTCTTTCACTTTCAGAGGTGTTAAAGTTGTTCAAGTCTATACTGGGTCAATCAGTGGGCTTAAACGTGCTCGTGGTTTTACTGCTTTTGGTGCTTATGTAAATGAGGCGTCACTTGCTAACGAAGTAGTGTTCAAGGAAATAATTTCACGGTGTTCTGGTACTGATGCACGTATAGTGTGGGATAGCAATCCGGACAATCCTAACCACTGGCTTAATCGTGACTATATCAATAATAAAGACAAGATGATTATTGATTTTGCTTTTAAGTTAGATGACAACACGTTTCTTTCAAAAAGATATATCGAGAACATCAAATCAGCAACTCCAAAAGGTAAGTTTTACGACAGAGACATCTTAGGTCTTTGGACAGTTGCAGAGGGCGCCGTGTATTCTGAGTTTGACGAAGATATTCACATTGTGGATAAATTACCAGATATGAAACGTTATTTTGCTGGTATTGACTGGGGTTTTGATCACTATGGTTCTATTGTGATAATCGGTGAGGGTGTAGATGACAACCTTTATTTAGTAGACGGTATATCCGAAAAAGGTCATTACATTGACTGGTGGATAGATAAAGCTAAGCATTTTAACGAAAAATACGGCGGTGACTTAGTGTTTTGGTGCGATAGTGCCCGTCATGAGCATGTCAGTGCATTAATAGATGCAGAGCTAGACGCACGCAATGCAAGGAAAGAAGTTATCGCTGGTATTGAAACGATAGCCAAGAAATTTAAAGAAAAGAAACTCTATATTTTACGAGGTGTGATACCTCGTTTTTTTGATGAAATTTATCAATATAAATGGAAACCTAACAGCACAAAAGATGAAGTCATAAAAGAATATGACGACGTTCTGGATGCTTTGAGGTATGCAATACACAGTGACGAAAACAATAACACGTTCGTCCAATTATTTAGTGGAGGTATTTAGTGGCAAATGTATTTATACAGCCGTCAGACACAGAGATGACGGTAGAATTACTTGGTCAGTTAATTCAAGACCATCAAGCGATGATTCCCAAGTATTTAGAACGCAAGGATATGTACGAGGGTAGACATGCAATTCTAAATCAAAAAGAAAAAGAGTCTTACAAACCTGATAATCGCTTAGTAGTTAACTTTGCTAAGTATATTGTTGATACGTTCAATGGTTACTTTATTGGTAACCCAATCAACGTATCACACGAAAATAAGACAGTTAGTGATTATCTTGAATTTTTAGATGGATATAACGACCAAGACGATAACAATGCAGAACTATCTAAGATTTGCTCAATCTTCGGTCACGGTTACGAATTGATTTATGCTGATGAAAATGCAGAGGTTGGCATCACTTATTTAGATCCAACGCAAGCATTTATGGTCTATGATGACTCAATCAGAGAACGACCTTTATTTGCGGTTCGTTACTTTATTAATAGTGAAGGTCAAATTGAAGGAACGTACTCAGACGCAAGTAATATTACTTACTTCAAAGTTGGAGAAAAAGGCTATCAGATTATTGATGAAGTGTCACATTATTTTGGCGATGTTCCAATGGTTGAATATGTCGAGAATGCCGAAAAACAAGGTATCTTTGATAACGTCATTACTCTAATCAATGCTTTTGACAAGGCTATTTCAGAAAAGGCTAACGATGTTGAGTATTACGCCGATGCTTATTTGAAAATCCTAGGGGCTAAGCTAGACGACAAGACACTCCAAAAACTACGTGATAACCGTATCATTAACATGGCAAGTAACGATACTAATAAATTAGTCATTGAGTTTTTGCAAAAACCTGATGCAGATGGTACGCAAGAGAATCTGCTCAATCGCTTGGAAGACTTAATTTTCAGAACCGCAATGGTTGCTAACCTATCCGATGACAACTTCGGTAACGCTAGCGGTATTTCATTAGCTTATAAACTCCAAGCTATGGACAATCTAGCTAAGACTAAAGAGCGTAAGTTCACGTCTGGCATGAATAGACGATATAAATTGATTGCTAACTATCCTAAGTCCAAAATCAATGGCGATGAATGGGTAGATATCCAGTATAAGTTTACACGTAACAAGCCGTCTAACTTGCTAGAAGAAGCTCAGATTGCCGGAGCGCTTGCTGGTATTACAACTAAAATAACACAGGTCGGAGTGCTTTCTAATGTATCTAATCCACAAGAAGAAGTCGAGAATTTGAAAAAAGAAATGGAAGAAACTGTTATTCCTAGAACGGCGGTAGACAATGGACAATCACAAGTATTGGAAACAACGTCAGACGCAACTGTGGAATAACTTAGAGCGTAATGAGCAAGCTTTACAAGAGAAGATGGCTAAATATTACTCCGAACAGTTATTTGGATTAGAAAAGGAAATAGGGAGCTATTTTGCTAAGTATGGAAAGAACAATGTTATTGAGTATCGTGACCTTTTGCAGCAAATGTCTAAAGCTGAAAAAGATGTCATTTATAGAAATTTTGACGGTTTTGCGGAACGTTATCCACAGTATAAGAAATTAGCACCAGTCAGAAACTCAATCTACAAACTTGATAGACTGCAAGGCTTAGAACTATCAATCAAGAGCCAACAGTTAGAGATTGGTGCCATTGAGCAAGAAGAACTGACTAAGCATTTAGCCAAGACTTTTAAAGATGGATATCAAGAAACTGCTAAGGTAATGGGATTTACTTTTGATAAGGTTGCACTTCAAACAATCATTGATGATGACTGGATAAATCAAGAGAATTTCTCAGCTAGTATTTGGAATAATAAGGATAAGCTAGTGGCTTACCTTATTAATGATCTAAAAGCCGGAATTATCAGAGGAGATAGTTACGATAAGCTGTTAAAGCAGCTAAGAGATAGGTTTAGCAAGCAATCAAACTATAATCTCCATAGATTGTTAAGGACTGAGGGAACATACGTCAATAATCAAGCTATGATGAAGCCTTTTGAAGATAGTGGTTTGTATGACGAATACGAGTTTGTGGCAGTTTTAGATAGTCACACGTCATCAGTTTGCAAAGGACTTGATGGACAGAAGTTTTTAATGAAGTCTAAACAAGTAGGCGTTAACTTCCCGCCTATGCATCCTGGTTGTCGCAGTTCATTTGCTATGGTCATTCCTGATGATTACGAACAGAGATATAAGGAGAAAAACAAATGATTTTTTGGGAGATAGGATATAACATCATGGGAATTTTATTTATGATGTTCATGTTATTCGTCTTGACAGGAACTGTAGTAGCAATTATTAATTCAATGATTTCAATCATCAAAAAGGAGAAAAGAAAATGAAAGCGTACGAAAAATATTTAAACGAAGAAAAAGACAGATTGGTTGAAGTGCATACTGACTGGTTGAAAGAAATTGATAATTATATTAAGTGTTTAGAATACAACATTGAACAATCAGAATTAAATTATTTAAAGGATCAAGAAATTTTCATCGAACGTTTAGAACGTTTAGAAAGCCGAATTAAAGAGCTAGAAAAACCGATTGAATTAAAAATCGATGCAGATGAATTCAAAAACGCAACTTTTAAATCAACTGATAGAGGTATTACTTTGGAACGTTTGAGAGGGGATATTTGATGAAATACAGAAAGAAACCGGTAGAGATTGAGGCTATTAAATTCATCGACACGCCTGAAAGGCTTGAGGAGCTTAGTCGTTTCGGGTTAGACCCTGTTAATGTCAGTTACAAAGGTAACCCTGTTTTAAAAATCCAGACTCTTGAAGGAGAAATGACCGCTCAAGTAGGCGACTACATTATCAAAGGTGTTCAGGGAGAGTTTTATCCATGTAAGCCCGATATTTTTGAACAAACTTACGAAAAATACTGAAAGGAGTTAGTTATGCATCACTACATCACAAAATATGAATCAGATGGTAAACGATATGCAGTAGCATGGTTTCAAATTAATATGTTTGGAAAATGTTATTGCTTTTTAAAACGCAAGATTGAAATTTAATAGAAAGGAGTTCACACCTTGAAACCGACAGAAAACTGAAAGGAAGTGATCCAACATCTTGACTGGTAGGAACAGACTATCATTTGACACATAACTCAAGACCTATAAAAAGGTCTTTTTTCTTTGTCCCGAGCATGACACTAAACTGTTCAAAATAAAATCAAGCAATGCGCTGGGGCGAAAGCAATGGCGTGGGGCAGGAGGAACTAAAAATGAATGAAAACGAAGAAATCTTGAACGAATCTGGTGCACAAGAGGAAGTTAAAGAAAAAACGTTTGACGAACTATTGTCAGACCCTAAGTATCAAGCTGAATTTGATAAGAAAATTTCTAAAGCTTTGGATACTGCTCACTCAAAATGGGAAGCAGAACAACAAACTAAAGAAGATGAAGCGAAGAAATTAGCAAAGATGAACGCAGAGCAAAAGGCGGAACATGAAAAACAACAACTTGAAGCTCGTATTGCTGAGCTTGAAGCTGAAAAAACACGTTCTGAAATGACTTCAATTGCTCGTGGAATGTTCTCAGAAGCTAATGTCGTGCCGTCAGAAGACCTAATCAACATGCTTGTAACAACTAGTGCTGACGATACTAAAAAAGCCGTAGAGGGCTTTATTTCTTTATTTAACGACCATGTGGACAAAGCGGTTACTGAACGCTTGAAGAACCCACTTCCAAAACAAGGCGGAACAGCTAACACTCTAACTAAAGAGTCTATTATGGCCGTTAAAGACCGTACTGAACGCTTACGCTTGATTGAAGAAAATCAGGCGTTATTTAATTAAAAGGAGAAATTAAACTATGGTAACAACTCGCACATTCCCAGAAGATGGATTAATCAAAACAACTGATCTACGTAACCCAATCACAATTGACGTTACAAATACATTCAAAGAAAACCTAAACAAACTTATCGAAATGCTTGGCATTACTCGTAAAATCTCAGTACAAGCCGGCGCAACACTCCGCACTTACTCAGGTTACGAAGTAGCACTTGCTGATGGCACTGTCCCAGAGGGTGAAGTTATTCCACTTTCTAAGGTAACTCAAAAAGATGCCGGCACAAAAGTGATCACTCTTAAAAAATACCGCAAAGCGACAACTGGCGAAGACATTCAAATGTACGGTTCTGACAATGCTATTGCAAATACTGATGAAGCTCTCATCCGTAAAATTCAAAACAATGTCCGTGCTGACTTTGTAGCTGCACTTAAAACTGGTACTGGTACAATTGCACCACTTGGAAATGGTTTACAAGGTGGTATCGCATCAGCTTGGGGCCAACTTGAAGTTTTATTTGAAGACCAAGGTTCATCAAAAGCAATTGTATTTGCTAACCCACTTGATGTTGCTGAATATATCGCAAACGCTCAAATTTCAACTCAAACTGCATTTGGTTTAACTTACTTAGTTGACTTCACAGGTACTGTTATTATCTCTACAAATGACGTTGCAAAAGGCGAAATCTGGGCAACTGTTCCTGAAAATCTTATCCTTGCTTATGTTAACCCTAACACTTCTGAGCTTGCTCGTGAGTTTGGCTTACACGGCGATTCAACTGGCTACATCGGTATGAACCACTTCCGCGAAGACACTACTCTAACAATCCAAACATTGGTTGTTGAAGGTCTTCTTATGTACCCTGAACGTATCGACGGTATTGTTAAGGTAACTCTTAAAGCAGCTGCTCCAACTGTCTAATTAGGAGGTAATTAATGGCTTATAAAACAACACAAGCCATTTACGATGGACAAGATGAAAAGCACTACTACGAAAGTGGTGCTCCTTTTCCTCGTGAAGGGTATAAACCAACGAAAAAACGTATTAATGACTTAGTTAAGGCAGGTTATTTAGTAGAGGAGGACTAACATGGCAATTATTGATCGTGTTATCACTCGCATGCCTGATGTTGAAAATCCTGATTTTGCATTACTTCAAGAGCTAATCTTATCAGCAACAGACCGTATTAATTTGCGTGTCAATGATACTGTTTTAAATATTAAGCTTGAAACAATTGTGGTTGAGGTAACTGTAAAAATGTATCGCAGATTATTCTACGAAGGGATAACAAGCGAAAAAGCAGACACAATCACTACTAACTTTGTGGATAACATTTTAGCAGAGTATGAAGTCGACCTGATGAACTACTTAGCTGATAAAATCAAAACCGAATCATTGGCTGATAAGGTGGTGCGTTTCTTATGAGATACAAGTTGTTTTATTTAGAAACGGAAGTTCCGACAGGTCAAAAAGACCAGCTAGGGAATGACATCATGAAAAAAGTTTTATCAGCCACGGCATATGCTGGGCGGTTCACAGAATGGACTGCCGAAGACGTGAATTTATATGGTAGAGATTTAACGTCTAGCACTCGCAAGATGCTTTGTAATAGAATTACACCCAAGCAAGCGAAAGATGCCGTACGTGTAAAAATAGACGGCAAATACTACCAAATAAAATCAGTCAAAGACTTAGGTCGTTGGCGTCTGTTAATTCTGAATGGTTATCGCCTATGAAAATAGATGTCAAAGGATTACCAGTCCTTGAAGCTCGTTTCCGTGCGATGAACGAAATCCAATGGGAAGCCGTTGTTAATAAGAACCTAACTACTATTTTTAATCGTGCTGCTAGACGACCTGGAACACCAATTGGAAAACAGTCAAAAGGTCATGCTGCCGGAGAATTGATGAGGTCACGTAGAATGATTGAATTAAATTCCGGAATTGGCGTTGCTAGTGGTATGTTTTACTATTCTAAAGACTATGCACCTCACGTTGAGTATGGTCATAGGATAGTAAGAGGTGGTAGGCAAGTAGGATATGTTACTGGTCAAAGATTCTTGTTTAATAACGTGCAAAAACAAAGGACGACTTACCGCAATGACATGCTGAATGAATTGAGAAAGAAGAGGTAACATGCTTAAGAAATTAGGATTAGTTGATTTGCATGCCTCGCTAAAGGCAACAATCGAAAAAAACACAAGCTTAACTGCTTATGATCAAGTACCAGAAGACGCTCCGGCGCCTTTTTATTTTATCGAGATTGTTGACAAAAGACCCGAGAATACCAAGATGATGTGGTGTGAAGTCTTTACTGTTTGGATTCATGCGATAGCAGCTGAAAGTAACGGTAAAGTCGCAATCTATAAAATGATTGAGGAAGTCGAAGAAGCACTCACAGAACAATTGGTTTTGCCTGACGTTGAAATTCTTCGACAGACAGAAACTGGCATGCAGTCTTTGCAAGAGGACGAAACAAAAGAAATGCACGCAATTATTGCGTATGAAATCAAAGTCGCTTACGGCTTTAAAACGAAAATTTAAGGAGAAATAAATGGCAACAGAATTTGATAGCAATGTATATTGTAATTTTGACGCAAGCTCAACGAAAGCCATCGCAGGTAAAGACATTATTTTAGCACTCTTTAATGCGACCGGAGATAAGTTGCTTGCTATTAGTGGTCAGCAAGGTTTAACGATTAACCGCTCAGCTGACTCAATCGAGGTATCATCAAAAGACACCAAAGGCGGTTGGAAATCTAAAATCGCCGGCATGAAAGAATGGTCAATTGACAATGACGGTCTTTATATCCCGTCTGATGAAACCCACAAAATGCTTGGAAAAGCGTTTGAGGATTCCGACCCAGTTTGTATTAAGGTAATCAACGGCAAAACTTCAACTGGTATGTTTGGGGGTCTAGCTTTTATCAGCGACTACTCACTTGAAGCTCCATATGATGACGGTATGACTTACTCAATCAGCTTGGACGGCAACGGTGCATTGGTTGACATTACTCAATTACCACCTGAACAACAAACTCTAGTTACTGCAATGCCTGAAGGCACAACACCTACTGTTTAATAAAAATAAAGGGGATTAAATGGAAGACAAAGAAATTATTATCTATAACGGTAACCAGTATGAACTTAAATACAATACGAAAACTGTTGAAACTGCGGAAGCTATTACTGGTAAAAGTTTTATGGCCACCGTAATCAATGCTAAAGGTATGCTTTCTATTGGTGATCTTCGTCAATACTTCGTTAATGCATTATATGCTTATGAAGGCGGTCGAGTTGCACCAGTACAAGGTTCAATGATTTTTGAGGAATTACTTAACACAAAAGGATTTGTTTATCTGAATATGTTAGTGATCAACACTATCCAGCGTGACTGCCCTTTTTTCTTCCTAGACGATTAGTTGAGTTTGAATATCTCGGCGGTACTGAAGAAAATACTGATTATGAATATAGAGAACTAGCGGAGCAATATGAAAAAGATATTGACTTCGCTTTTTTCTTTGTCAATTTTGGGACAACAAAGGACGAGTATTTAGAACTAACAAAGAGAGAGAAGCTTTTCATCATGAAAGCATGGGAAGACAAAAAAGTGTCAGACTCTGAAACCATGAGAAATGCCGTTTTAAATGCCGTTAATAATGCCCTACGCAAGAAAGGCAGTAAGTTCCAAGACCTATGGAAACGTAAGCAACAACCGGCAAATATGGAAGTTGTCAACGCACACATGGAAATTATTCAACAATCAGAAGAAAAAGAAGGTAAATCATGGGTTGATATGGTTTATCAAGCTAATAATCTTAAAAAACCGCAGAGAGAGGGGGTAGAAAATGGCTGATTATACGTTAAGCGTTGAAGTTACTGGTGACGCCGCAAAAATGCAACAAGCATTTGAGAAAGCAGTTGCAGAAGCTGAAAAATTAAAAGAGAAGATGAAACAAGCTTCTGATCAGACGTCTAAAGATTTTCAGGCGATGCAAGAGAAGATAGAACAAGTGTCAAACAAAATGAAGTCAATCGGGAGTGCTGTTTCAAATGTAGGTTCATCTATGATGGGTATAGGTGGTGCCATGACGGCTGGGATAACAACGCCTATTGTAGGCGGTGTTGCTCTCGCAGTTAAGTCTTTTGCAGGCTTAGAACAGGCCGTTGGCGGTATAGAGACTTTATTTGGGAAATCCGCAAAAGCTGTTATCAAGAACTCTGAAAGTGCCTATAAACGTGCAGGAATTTCAGGAACTAAATACATGGAACAAGTGACATCGTTCTCAGCGACTTTATTGCAGGGGCTTGGCGGTGATACCGCAAAAGCGTCAGCTTATGCTGATAAAGCGATTGTAGATATGTCAGACAATGCAAATAAATTTGGCACAAGCATGGAATTGATTCAAAATGCATATCAAGGATTTGCAAAACAAAATTATACTATGCTCGATAACCTTAAATTAGGTTACGGCGGTACTAAAGAAGAAATGGCTCGATTGTTATCCGATGCAGAGAAGTTACCGGGTGCGATGGGTAAAAAATTTGATTTAAATAACTATGCAGATGTCATTGAAGCTATCCACTTAATTCAAGAAAATTTAGGTGTCGCAGGAACGACATCAGAAGAAGCGAGCAAGACAGTATCAGGTTCTTTCGATGCAATGAAAGCGTCAGCTCAAAATTTGGTGGACAATCTTGGCTCAAAGAATGCAGATGTTAAAAAACTAGTGTCGGAGTTAGAGGCGACTGTTAGACAATTTGCGATGAATGTAGGCGATGTATTAAAAACCATGTGGGATAATATTCCGCTCGAACCTTGGCAAAAGTGGGGTATAGGTGTAGTTGCCATAGCAGGCCCTGTTCTGTTGGCACTAGGTTCAATTGTTGTCGGCGTTGGTAATCTTATTACAGCGTTTGGAATTATCGGAGGAGCTATTTCTACTGTATCAGGTTGGTTTGCAACTGCTACGGCAGAGGGAGGCGCTTTAGCTGGCGTCTTTGGCTCACTAGGGGCTGGAACAGTTATTGCAATATTTGCAGGTATAGTTGTTGCTATTGCTGGTTTAGTTGGTGCATTCAAAAGGCTTTGGGATAACTCAGAACAGTTCAGGGCGTCTGTTGGTACTCTTGCAGAAACTATAAAAATACAATTTGGCAATATCCTTAATGCGATAATGCCGATTGTAGAGCCAGTAATCGCACTATTCAAACAAATGTGGGATAGTTTGGTTACATTGTTGGAACCTGTTATTTCTGCACTTATTCCTATTATCACGTCAATCATTTCAATCATTGGTAACACAATCACAACAATTTTAGCTATTGTAGTCCCAATATTCACAGCTCTAGTTCAATACATTACTGCTTGGATTGCAATGGTTACACCTATATTAAGCACAATCATCGGTGTTGTGATGTTTATCATCACAGCTGTTGTCTCAGCGATTAATGTATTCGTCACAACAGCAAGCGCAATTATTCAAGCTCTAGTTTCCGCAATTGGTGCAATTATCGCTCCGGTTGTCGACTTCTTCGCAGGAATTTTCAATGCTATCGCAACCGTTGTAAAAAATGTTTTTACTGGCATTTCAAACTTCATAACTACAAGCATCTCAACAATAGGGAATGTCGTTAATAAGCTTGTCAATGTCTTCAGTTCTGTATTTGGTGGTATTAAAGGAATTGTTAGTGCTGCAATGGGAACAGTTACCGGTGCTATTACTGGAGCATTTAACAAAATTAAAAGCTCTTGGAGTGGATTAACTGGTTTTGTGCAAGGTGTCTTTAATGGTATTTCTAGCGCAGTAGCATCGCTTGTCGGCCAAGTTAAAGGATTTGTCAATGGTGTTATAGGTGGGATTAACAGCGCAGTAAGTCTGATCAATAAGATACCAGGCGTCTCTATTAGCTCAATTCCTTACTTATATCGTGGTACTGATAACTGGCAAGGTGGATTCGCTCGCATGAATGAGGGTGGACGAGGGGAGTTAACATACTTACCTGGTGGCTCTGTCGTCGTACCTCACGATATTAGCATGAAATACGCTAAGGAGAGCGCAAGAAATCAATCTGGAATGGTAATGGTAGGCGGAAGTGATGAACTCGCTAAGAGCGCTCTAAGAGTTGCTAACGATGCAGTTAAGCGCCCAATGGTATTGAATGTTAATGGCCGTGACTTAGCCTATGCAACAAGTCGAGATTTTTCGACAGTCCAAGAACAACAATCAGCGTCAATCAAACGCTTAAGAGGGGAGGTATAAGATAATGGCTACTATGAAATTTAATGATATAGATTTATCAGACATGCTAACAATTATGTCAATTAATCGTGATATTGGAAATCAAAGAAGCGTATCAACTAACACCTCTCCTCTGATTGGTGTTTTTATAAATCAAGTAAAAGTCGATGCCAAAACAATTTCTGTTGATTTTTACCTTAAAGATAGAAGTAGTGATTATTCGTTGAATATCCTAAAGCATGACTTAGCCGGAATTTTTAATGTTGATGAGCCGGTTAAGATTGAATTTTCAGATGAACCTGACAAATACTATCTTGGCTTACCAGTTAGTAAGATTTCTGCTAGTGATCCAATCGCTTGGCTAAGCCTTGTAACTATTGAGTTTTTAATTCCTGATGGTGTGGCACATTCAAAAACAAAGAAGAAAGTCACTAAGTACACGATTCAAGACGGAAAACTAGTTTTTGATTTATTGAATAAAGGCACACTTCCAGCACTACCAATCATAACTGCGAAAATGAACAGTGAAAATGGATACTTTGGATTGGTAAATGAATCAGGTGTTATGGAAATTGGCGACCGTGAGTTGATAGACTCTGAAACGCTTGCTTATTCTGAACGTCCATTTGACTATTCAGATACAGGAACTAAGATTGCAGATGGATTTGCCAAAGGTGCTAAGAATGTGGCTATTTTAAACGATAGCTTGCAGACGCTAGATAAGAATTTAGGAATTGTTGCTGACTGGAACAGAAATCACTTAGCATTGACTGGAGCTATTGCACCAAGTGGAAATCATGCAGGTTCATTAACATTTGATTTGCCAATAGAAGGTTCGCTATATGATCATGTTTGGTGGCGTCAAATCTTCTGGGCATGGAATATAAATCAATATGGATTTATTAAGATTTCGGTTTCTGATACTGATGGAAAATTCCTTTTTGGTGTCGAAACTATCAAGAGAAAATCAGGTGTTGAGACAGAGTATAACGTCCAAGTTACCGATGGAAATGGCGGATGGAAATTCACGGATTTTCGTAAGAAATTCAATTGTACTCACAAAAATGAAAATCCATTCAACCAGGGCAGAGGTTGGACAGAAATCAAGCGTATTGATGATAAGCTTATTATTCATTGGAACGGTTCGCAATTTGAGCGTATTATTCCTGAATTAAAAGGCAAAAAGTCAGCTAAGTTGCATGTTGCCATTGGCTCAATGCAAGGTAAGCCATTAGTCAGAAAAATGTATGTTGACGGTATTAAATACCGCAAGGACAACGTGGCAGACGGTTATAATATCCCAAATCCTTATGGAGTTGGCTCAGAAGTTGTTATAAATGGCGAAAATAAAACATTGCTTGTTGATAACATTCCGAAATTAAATCATATTGTTGATTACTCTAAATGGCTGACAATTCCTCCAGGTAAATCAACGATTGAATTAAATATTTCATCATGGAGTGAAAGCAATCCTGATGTTACTGTTGAGTACGAAGAAAGGTGGTTATAGTTATTGGATTTAATTATTCATAATGCAAAATTGCAAAAAGTGGCATATATTGACAACGAATTGCAGAACACACTTTCTTTTTATGACGATAAATGGTCACGCTATTTAGATACGGCATCATCAACATTTGAATTCACGGTCTACAAAAAGAATATCAAGACCGACACAATTAGGGAAAAGGCTTATCAGACGTTATCTGATAGGTCTTTTATTTCGTTTGTTTTTAACAAGCGAACATATCTCTTTAATGTCATGAAGATTGAAGAGACTGAGACAACTATTAGATGTTACTGCGAAAATCTAAACCTTGAGCTGCTAAATGAATTGGCAGGACCTTATAAAGCAACCACAGAAATGTCATTTATTGATTACTGTAATGTCTTTTATATTTTGGGTGGAGGAGCTATCACAATTGGTCACAATGAAATTGCTGATCGTGAACGTACCCTTGAATGGACTGGAACAGATACCAAGTTAAAACGGTTATTGTCCATCGCAAATATGTTTGACTGTGAAATCGAGTTTGAAACGGTCTTAAACGAAGACTCAAGCTTGAAATCTTTTATCATGCATATCTATAAAGAAAATGATGATAAGAACCAAGGCGTCGGACGTATTCGTGATGATGTCATTTTAAGATATGGCCATAACATTGCTGGAGTTAAAAAAACAGTTGATAAGACTGGTATTTTTAACATGATAAAGCCGACAGGCAAAGCAACAGTTGACGTTAAAGTGACGTCTGCAAACCCTAAGTATGTTGCGCCAAAGATTGGAAGTGTTACTTATTCAGGTGGTTCTCTGTCTAATGGTGGACGGACGATCAGCAAGAGTTTGGTCAATGAAATACTTAATCTCTGTGTCCAACATAAGTTATTGCCATCTGGCGTGTTTTCTCAGCTTTATCTTGAATCGTGGTGGGGTAACTCGCCAGTCGCTCGTATAGACAACAACTGGGGTGGCTTAACGTGGACTGGGTCAACAACTCGTCCAAGTGGTATTAAGGTTACGCAAGGTACAGCTAGACCTGCCAACGAGGGTGGTTATTATATGCACTTCGCAAGTGTGTCGGACTACATGAAAGACTACACTTATTTACTTGCGGAACAAGGAATCTATAAAGTTAAAGGTGCTAATAGCATTGATAGTTACACTAAAGGCTTGTTTCGTGTTGGTGGTGCAACTTATGACTATGCTGCAGCTGGATATGCTCACTACGCACCATTAATGCGTTCAATCAGAAGTGGTATTAATAGCAATTCAAATGGTGCTATGGATACTCTTGATAGCCAATTTAAAACGGCTGGAACAGTTGGGACTGCACCAGTTTCACAGATTGCTAGTAAAACCAAGTCAACGCTTGATGCATTAACTGCGAAAAAGAACACTCGTATTGGTTCAGGTCAGTGTTATGCACTGACGGCATGGTACGCCTATACAATCGGTGGGCCTTGGTTGGGCGGTGGCGTCACTCCTGGATTCAAAGGTTTAGTTGGTGCAGGAGCTGCAGCTTCACATATCGGGGAAGACTACAACTGGAAACAATTTGGTTGGCGCATGATGAGGCCTACTAAAGTTTCTGATCTAATACCTGGAGCAATTGCGAATATCAGAGCAAATGCTGGTGGTCCAGTTTATACTGGCGGTTGGGGTCATACTGTTGTTATCAAAGGATTGTCAGGCGACACATTGACCGTTTTAGAACAGAACTATGCAGGTCATCAGTATGTCGAAGAACGAACATACTCAGCAAACGCCTATTTGCGTATTCTGCAAACGCTATGTTATCCACCTGAGATTGTCCAAGGGAAACGTATCAACGGCACTGAGAGTTCTACTACAAGCACAGGTTCAACTGGTAATAACGAACCAAAGACAACTACAACCACTCAACAAAAAGAAGTCATTACTGAAATTCCTAAAGATTTGTATAGAGAGTACAAAAATGATGAAGGCGTAGTTGAGTTTTATGTAAAAAATGGTGGTGTATATGCACCTATTTCAAAAGAACTTTACCCTTCAGCCTTTTCAGGCGAGGAAACAAATGACAACTGGATTCGTCATGATATGGAGCTTCAAACGACCGATTACGAAGTGCTGATTTCAACTGCATTATCTGAACTTCGAAAAGGATGTTACCCAGCTATCTCTTATGAGGTATCAGGTTCATCAGGTGATTTGGATATTGGCGACACGGTAAAAATCGAAGACGAAGCATTCACAGATGGATTAGTTTTATTAGCTCGTGTATCGGAGCAACATATTAGTTTTACTAATCCTGACTCAAACAGTACCGTCTTTGATAATTACAAAGCGTTGCGTAATAAGTTGAGTAAGGAAATTACTGACAGATATAACGAAATTTCAGAAGGCATTAAACCTTATGAATTGCGTCTATACACAGATAATGGCTATATTTTCAGAAACGGAACTGGAACATCTACAATTACAGCGGAGCTATGGAGAGCCGGCGCCAAGTTAGATGCAACTTTCCAATTTAAGAATGGAGATGTTCTTTTGTCTAGTGATCCGCAATGTACTATTGATGCAACAACTATCACAGATACGTTGATTGTCTCAGTTGAGGCTTATGTCGGTAATGAACTTGCTGCAACAAGTCAAGTTACATTTTCAAATGTAAATGATGGGCAAGCTGGCATGACAACATGGACAGCGTGGTCTAATAGTGCTGATGGTGTAACAGATTTTAGTATCACAGACGCTAATAGACGATATGAAGGTCAATACACGGGTATTACTCAGTCGACTAATCCAGCTGATTATGCTTGGACGGATAAAGGAGCAGGACTTCTCAATGTATTCTATCCAGTTGGCTCAATTTATCAAAGCACAGATACTACAAGTCCATCCGTATTATTGGGCGGTACTTGGGAAGTCTATGACAATTCTGCTGACCCAACAGTAAACCGTTGGCGCAGAACTGCATAAAGAAAGGATAATAAATGTTTTTTGAAAATACACTAGGATTAAAACAAGAATTAGGCGGTACAAAAATTAAGCAAGGAGATACTGGTTCTATTTTGTCGTTTACTCTAATTGATGCAAATGGCGACCAAATCTCTGACCTTAATTCAAAAACCGCAACAGTTGCTTTATGCGACGATAATAATATCGTCTACACAAAAACAACTACCGTAGAAGATTCAATTGTTAAATTTAATATTGATAAGGCAGTCCAAGTTGGCATCTATTACTTAGAAATCAAGATTGACAACTATATTTTCCCTTCTGACAGAAATATTTTGATTTCAATCGAAGAAGGGGCTGTCGCTTACGATCTAAAAGATTTAGTACCCAACTACGATATCAACATGACGCTTGATAGCATTCTACAAGAGTTAAATCTTAAAGACGCAAGCATTATTGACTTACAAACAAAAATGTCATCTATCTACAATAATGCACTATCTGACCATGCGGAAATTTTAAACGCTCGTGGTGGTCAGTCGAGTTTGGATAGTCGGCTAGACGGACTAGATGCCAAAGATACCGACTTGCAAAGTCAAGTCAATACCAACAAAACGAACATTTCAAGTATTGACTCACGACTTAGCACAGTTGTTGCAAGTTCAGGAAGTGGAAAAGATTCCGAAGTTGTCGATGCTAGGACCGACGAGCAAGGAAATGTCTTTAATTCGCTCGGTGATGCAGTTAGAAATAAAGTATCAATGAAGCCAGGCAAGAACTTAATCAATCCTGCAAAAGCTAAAGTTGGATACTATGTTTATAAAGGTGATGGTGTAGAGCAAGCGGACGCAACTTATCAATATAATAAGATTTTCAGTACAGAAAACACAACTTATTATTTGGTTCCGGTATCAAATATTCACATTGCTTTCTTTAATGCATCTGGCACTTTTATTAGCGGATTAGTAGACCCATCTAGTTTTGTAACACCAGCTGGGACAAAATATTTTACAGTATCATATAAGACTAGTGTCTTAGGTCAAGTTATGTTGTCGAAATCTCCTATTACTAGCTATGAGCAGTTTGAATCAGGCATTAACGGTGGAGAAATTCTAAAAGGAACAATTTCAGGTGATAAATTGCTACCTGAACTTAAGATTAAAGTTGAAAATGCAGTATCTTATGTAGAAGGTGTCAATCTTATTAATAAAGATATAGCAGAAGTTGGCTTTTATCGTGCTTATAACACAGGTAATAAAGTTGGACAAGCCCTTTTCCAAATCAACTATATTACAGTTGTAGCAGGTGGAAATTATTATCTAAACTTTGCTTCAAACGTACATATTGCTTTCTTTAATGCATCTGGTACCTATATTAGTGGCTTGATTGCTGATACTAAAACTAATCCTATTGTTGTACCTACAAATGCAGTTCAGATGTCTGTTTCCTACGCTATTAGTCAAAAAGATGCTATTGTACTAGCTAAAACACTAGTACAAGAATATGTTTCGCATGAATTAGGTATTGATGGTACAAAAATAAACAGCAAGACCATTCAATATAGCTCACTTTCAGATGAATTGCTTGAATCTATCAAGGCAACAAAAATCATCAAAGTTGGCCCTGGTCAAACTTATACTAGCTTACTTAAAGCTATTTCAGAAAATACAGCTACAAAGAATACTTATCAATTAGTCAACTACGTTGTCGATATGAAACAGGAGTATTTAGACCATTATGGAGCTGATTTTTTCACTAACTATGTTGACTACTCAGGCAATGACTTTAATAAGCGTGGATATAACTTAAAAATCGGGGACAATTTAATTGCAGATCCAAAAAGTAAAATCGTATGGAATTATGATGCTTCAAATGTAAATGTTAATACTTGGTTTAGTCCACTTAATCTGACTATAAATAATAAGGTTGATGGATTAGATATTGATGTCGTGACAGATTATTCATGTCGTTATCTTGTGCATGATGATTTTGCTTGGGACAATAATGGTAAAAACCATGTTTCTCGTTGCCATTTCAAAGGTCGTTCTTATTTCTTCCAAATTGTCGGAGCTGGTATGTCTACAAATTCTGAATATTTATATGAAGATTGTAAATTTGAAGATAGCGGAAATCCAGTTGACCCGTCAAACACGAAAGAACAATTAGCATATACTATTCACAATAATTCTAAAGCTGGTGCTAAAAATAATGTCAAACTTAAAGATTGTTGGACTTCTCAAAATCTTAGCATACGTGCGACTCATTATGGTCAATCAACTGAAATTTCAGATTTTACAGTCACAAATTGCAAAACTAAAAGTGTATATACTAAAGCGCACACAGTTGACGGCACATCACCAAATGTTAACGTTCAATTATTTGACTGGAATAATCCGCTCTGGACAGAATAGAAAGGAAGTATATGAATATTGATATCACAGCAATTTCACAATGGTGTACTGCTCTAGTAGCGATCATTGTATTTTTAAAATACGTTTCAGCACCAATCAAAATTGTTTTAGAAAATAACAAAAGGACTATGGAATCCTTGCAAGACTCTATCGAGAAATTAGCAGACGGATTGAAAGAAAATCAATTTAATTTCAAAATGTCCGCAGAAGACCGCAAGGATTTACGCAGGGTACAAAATCAACACGAATCAAGAATCGGTATCGCTGAGGATAAACTTATCAGTCACGATGAACGATTGAACTTTTTGGAAAAGGAGAAATCAAAATGAACTTAGAAAAATGGGCAAAAGAAACGCTAATCAAAACCATCAAGACTATGGCACAAACTGGTCTAGGCTTGCTCGGTACAAGTGCATTGATCAGTGATGTCAATTGGCAAGTGTGGATGTCAGGGGTTTTAATGGCAGGCTTTGCATGTATCCTGATGAATATCAGCCAATTTAAGGAGTAGCAGCTTATGACATTAAAGATTGAAAAACAAATTAGATGGGATACGCCACAGGTTGGCGTCAGACCATATCGTCAAATCCACCCACATTCAACTGGTAACGCACGAAGTACTGCGCAGAATGAAGCTGATTACCATATGCGTAGACCTATTGAGAGTGGATTTTTTACGCACGTAGTTGGCAATGGTCGTATTATCCAAACGGCACAAGTAAATCGTGGAGCTTATGATGTAGGTGGTGGATGGAATGTTGAAACTTACGCTGGTGTAGAATTAATTGAAAGTCATAAGTCTAAAGCAGAGTTTATGGTTGACTATAAGTTGTATGTTGAGTTGCTTAGGCAATTAGCTGATGAGGCCGGACTGCCTAAAACGCTTGACGTTGGCTCAACTGGTATCATTAGTCATGCATACGCAACTGCTCACCAACCTAATAATTTTTCTGATCACGTTGACCCTTACCCTTACTTAGCTAAGTGGGGAATCAGTAAAGCTCAATTCGCTAATGACCTCGCAAAAGGTTTTGGCCAAGTAAATGTTGCTAAAGCAAAAGCTAAACCGACAGTTAAACGAGTTTACCAAGCAAACGATGTCAAATTTGTACATGGTATCTATCAAATCAAATGTGACTATTTGGTACCAGCTCAATTTACTTGGACAGAGAACGGCATTCCAGTTGCAATGGTAAACTGGGTTGATAAAAATGGCAAAAACCTGACGGACGGTAAAGACAAAGAATATAAAAAAGGTATGTACTTTACTTTCGCAGGAGATGAAGCACACATCACAGATACTGGCGAAGGTGGCGAAAACTATGGCTATTATTGGCGCAAGTTCATCTTTGGTGAATTTGGCGAAGTTTGGCTATCAGCATACGATAAAAATCATTTAGTTAATAAGTAAAAATGTGTTTTGATAGTTTTATTAAATCACAAAAAATCAACGTTAATGCCTTGACTGTACAAGGTTAATGGGTTATTATGTCTATATAAAGTTATGTATGTATATATTTATCTATATCTGATTATACATACATTCATTCAGATATAGAAATGAGCTTCTGAACACGAGTGTATATAAATAAGCAATTCATCAAGAAAACTTTGAATATGGTGTCGTTAATAACATGTGTAATTACCTTGACATCGTCAAATAGTATTGGTAGTTTTACATCAACAACTATCTTACACCTTTCAAATAATTTAATTTCAATAACTGATTTTGAATTTAACGAAAGAGGAAAATTTTCAAAATTTCTTTCTATGTTTGTTAAAGCCCAATTCTCTCTTATTGTTTTAATAGTATTGCTTAGTGTATATCAAAGCGAACTTGATAAATTGGGACTAACGCCTTATTTGATACTATTAGGGAAACTTATTTCCATTGTTATTAGCGTAGTAGGGGCAGTTGTTTTTTGGCTATTGCTTGGCAAATATGATAGCCCAGAAGATTTAAACAACCAAAGTTTGGCTAAAAAGATTATTCAGCACTCTAATGAAGAATTAGATAATGATATGATGAAACGAAAATTACATTATAAAATGAATAGAACAAACTTTATTTCGCAACAATCATATAGAAAGCCGAGAGGTAAAAAATAATATGATACTAACAGTTGTATTGATGACTTTAATGATGTGGTACACATCAATGGTTGTCCAAGGTTTTGCATATTTACGAAAAAAAGGCATCAATATGTCTATGAATTCTCATCTTGCACTACCATTCGTTATGCTGAAATTTCATTTAAATGTTTTTAAAAATAATAAACAAAAAGATAGATTTAAATATCTCTTAATTTATGTCACAAATTATAAAATTACAATCATCTTTCTAGCTGAATTAATTTTAGAAAATATAGCTATGTTTGAAGCGGTAGGTTACTCACCATATATTTCAGAAAGAAAACAAGAAGAAAAAGTAAGCATAATAGAAAAAATAAGAAAATTAATTAAATTACCAGAAACAGAAAATTCCTTTGAAGAAATTCTTTCTATGGCTTAAAAATAAGAAAATGAAGACCGTCCGTTAATAGGGCGGTCTTTTTGTGTTTAAAGTCTATTTTCGATTAATTGTTTTAATTCTAATAAGTCTTCTTTTGTAGCATTCTTGTTAATAAAACTACGAGCAGTAGAGCATTTTGATAAATAAGTTCTATGTTCTCTATTTTTTTCTGCCCATTTTTTATCATCTTTTTGCTGACTTGATAGATAATCTGTTACCATTTAACTTCCTCACAATCTATTTAATATTTTGAATTTCTTCTGCGTATTCTGTTAACTTGCTAGCGACTTTTACAGTTAAGTTTTCAATTTTTCTTTTACCAGAAATCAATCCTGACAATGTCACTTGAGCAACACCGGTATCTTTAGTAATTTTGTATTGAGTTTCATTTTTCAGTAACCAATCTATCTTGTCAGTATCAACTTTCATTTTTATCTCCTTTTTTTACCTTAATATACAATATTTGTTATATATCGTCAATAGCAATTTTTATTAAATTCCATTAAAACGGAAATTATTAAAAATTTCTATTTAAACGGAAAATAACCTATTAAAAACTAGTAAATTTAGTTACTTTTATTGAAATGTTGATTGTACTTCTGGTCATCAGCGTTCTCATGTTGCTCTTTATTCCAAATTTGAGTAAGCAAAAAGATGAAATCACGCAAAAAGGGAATGCGGCCGTGGTCAAAGTAGTTGAGAGCCAGGCGGAACTCTATGAGTTGAATAAAGGTAAATACCCAACTCTGGGTGAGCTCCTGGCAGAAAAAGATATCAATGAAAAGCAAGTCAAAGCCTACAAGGACTATTATGCAAAACATAAAGAACCAGCTCGTAAGGTCCAAGATTAGGGCTTTCACTCTCTTTGAATCACTGCTGACCTTGAGCTTAAGCTGCTTTATTGTCATGACCATGTCTGCCTCCATAAACCATATTTATCAGAGGTTAGAAACCAGTCTCTTCTTTATCAATTTTGAAAACTTTTACCGACATAGTCAGAAGTTAAGTGTGCTCAATCAGAGAGAGGCCTATTTAATTTTTTCCGATAATCGTGTGCAATGCAATGAGCGCCGTTTAGATTTGCCGGATGGGGTCAAGCTCTTATATCATGGAAAGATCCGCTTAAATCAGATGGGAGGAAATCATTCCTTAGCAAAAATTTCATTCCAGACAGATCAGGAAAAAATTCATTATCAAATTAATTTAGGAAGTGGTACATATCAAAAAACGACAGATTAAAGCTTTTATTTTATTTGAAAGTCTGCTAGCAACGGCCATTCTTGTCTTAGTCGTTAGCCTTTTTGTCACGGCCATCAACCAACAAGAAAAAGCGATTGCCCAAATGCGCCGCCGGCAGGAAGTCCTTGTTGCTGCTTTGACAGCTCTGCAGACGGGAGAAGAGCATCTCGCTATCAACGGTTATGAGATTGAGGTTACTAGGAAAGAAAAGGAAATGAGCATTAATGCAAACAATCAGGAAATATTCAAGATTAATGAAAAATAAAGTACCAGCTTTTACCTTGATAAAATCTTTACTTGCTCTCATCGTTATTACTGGAATGCTACTGGTCTATCAGGGCCTGAGTCGCTCGGTCTTCTCCCATATGGCCTATTTACGCGAGAACGACCAGGATAAGTGGCTCCTCTTTTCGCAACAGTTCCGTGCAGAATGTATGGGGGCTCATTTTCGGGAGCTTCGCAATGGACGTCTCTACATAGAAAAAGAGGGAAAAGAAGTTGCTTTTGGCTTTACAGATAAAAAAGACTTTCGCAAAGCTTCTGCCACCTGGCACGGTTATCATCCGCTCCTTTTAAATTTGGCGGATGTCAACATGGTCGAAAAGGATAAAAAAGTCACCATTAAAATCTATTGGCCCAGTGGCTTAGAAAGGACTTTTATTTATGATTTTAAAGAAAAATCTTAAGGCCGGCGTCCTTGTTTATGCCATTTTAATGTCTGCAGTCTTCATTTCTTTGGTGGAAGTTTACCTCAAGCAAGTGGCTGATTTTAAGCGGGAACACCAGGCTCAAGTGGTCAACTTGCAAGCTCAGATGATAGGTGAGTATATCAAAATGACAGCAAATAAGGGATCTGGCAGTATGGTTTTTGACCAGGGCAAGGCAGAGTATCTCCATTTGGAAGATAGCATGGATGTTTCCGTCACTTTAACAAATGGACAAGCCTTTACTTTCAACTATCCCCTAGTCGAGAAAGGGGATAAGTCGCAAGAAAGGTCCATAGACCAGTCTAAAGGTAAAAAGAAGGAGAGGAAGAAAAATGGTAAGGACTCTCAGCAGCATCAACTATCTCAAAAATCTCCCACTCCTAACTAGCTTTCTTTTCTTTTAGGGTTCTTTTTGATATGATAACAGTATGAACTTTGAAAAAATTGAAAAAGCTTTTCAGCTTATTTTAGAAAATGCTCAACTCATTGAGAATGACATTAAAACCAATATTTATGATGCTCTTATTGAACAAAATGCCTACTATCTTGGCGTAGAAGGAGCTAAAGAAGAGGTTTTTAAGAACAATATTGATTTAAGGGCCTTGCAATTGAGTCAGGAAGAATGGCGTCGTGCCTTTCAGTTTGTTTTTATTAAAGCAAGCCAAACTGAGAAATTACAGGCCAATCATCAATTTACACCGGACTCTATTGGTTTTATCCTCCTCTTTTTAATTGAAGAATTGATGCCGGCAGAGACAATTGATCTTCTTGAAATTGGAAGTGGTACAGGCAACTTAGCTCAAACACTTTTGAATAATAGCAGAAAGAAAATTGATTATTTAGGTATTGAATTGGATGACCTCTTGATTGATTTGTCCGCAAGTATTGCGGAAGTTATGAGATCATCCGCAAATTTTGTCCAAGAAGATGCAGTTCGCCCTCAAGTTTTAAAAGAGAGTGACGTTATCCTCAGTGACTTGCCGGTCGGTTATTACCCTAACGATGAGATTGCAGGGCGCTATCAAGTCGCTAGTCAAGATGGCCACACTTATGCTCACCATTTGTTAATGGAGCAGTCATTAAAATACTTAAAGAAAAACGGTTATGCAATTTTCTTGGCTCCAAGTAATCTTTTAGTGAGTGCTCAGAGTGATCTCCTCAAAAAATGGTTACAAGGTTATGCTCAAATTAAGGCAGTAATCACCTTGCCAGAGTCATTATTTGGTCACCCATCTAATGCTAAGTCTATTATTGTTTTGCAAAAAAATACAGAAAAAAATGGTGAGGCTTTTGTTTACCCACTAACTGATTTGCAGACGCCTGAAAATATTCAAAGCTTTATGGAAGAATTCAAAAAATGGAAACAAGATAATGTTTTTTCATAAAATTTTTGGTATAATTATATAGTATTACAGAAAACGATTTCAAGAGAGGTTAAAAATGTCAAAAACAATTGCAATTAATGCTGGTAGTTCAAGTCTTAAATGGCAACTTTATCAAATGCCAGAAGAAACAGTTCTAGCACAAGGAATTATCGAACGTATAGGTTTGAATGATTCTATCTCAACTGTAAAATTTGATGGCAACAAAGAAGAACAAATTACAGATATTCCTGACCATACAGAAGCTGTTAAGATTCTTTTAAATGACCTTATCCATTTTAATATCATTTCATCTTATGATGAAATTACTGGTGTTGGTCACCGTATCGTGGCTGGTGGTGAATATTTTAATGATTCAGTATTAGTTGATGAAAAAGTTGTTGAACAAGTCGAAGAACTTGCCGCACTTGCACCATTACACAATCCAGGAGCTGCTGCAGGTATTCGCGCCTTCCGTGAGATTTTACCAGATATCACTAGCGTTTGTGTTTTTGACAATGCCTACCACATGACAATGCAAAAACATACATACTTGTATCCAATTCCACAAAAATATTACAAAGAACATAAAGTTCGTAAATATGGAGCACATGGAACAAGTCACAAGTATGTAGCCCAAGAAGCTGCTAAAATGGTTGGTCGTCCCGTTGAAGAATTGAAAATCATTACTGCTCATATCGGTAACGGTGTTTCAATCACAGCTAACTACCACGGAGAATCAGTTGATACTTCTATGGGATTCACTCCACTTGCAGGTCCTATGATGGGAACTCGTTCTGGTGATATCGATCCAGCGATCATTCCTTATATCATTGAACGTGACCCAGAATTGAAAGATGCTGCTGATGCCATCAACATGCTTAACAAACAATCTGGTTTAGGTGGTGTATCAGGTATCTCTAGTGATATGCGTGATATCGAAGCTGGTCTTCAAGAAAAAAATCCAGAAGCTGTTTTAGCATATAACATGTTTATCGACCGTATTAAAAAATACATTGGTCAATACTTTGCAGTCTTAAATGGTGCTGATGTTCTTGTCTTCACAGCAGGAATGGGTGAAAATGCGCCATTAATGCGTCAAGATGTTATTGCCGGTCTTTCATGGTTCGGTATGGAACTTGACCCAGAGAAAAATGTTTTTGGTTACCGTGGTGAAATTACAACACCTGAATCAAAAGTTAAAGTCTTGGTTATCTCAACTGATGAAGAGTTATGTATCGCTCGTGACGTGGAACGTTTAAGACAAAAATAAGCCTTTAAAAGAAAAAGAAAAAATCTAATCACTTTGTGGTTAGATTTTTCTTGACAAAAAAAGTAAAGTGAACTATACTAACAATGTAAAGTTTGTTATACTTTTGGAGGAAAAATGGAAAATAGACTACAAGAGCTCCGAAAAGCAAAAAGAATTAGTCAAGCAGAGTTGGCAGAAGTCATGAGTGTTACCCGACAAACCATTATTTCATTGGAAAAGGGACGCTATAATGCTTCTTTGGAATTAGCTTTTAAATTAGCTAAGTTCTTCGATTTGTCTATCGAAGATATCTTTATTTTTGAGGAACATAGGAGAAACCAATGATTACCAGATTTATTAATTATTTAAGCAAAGAAAAAAGTTTTGAAGCTTATAGCAAATCCTATCGACTAGCTTCACTCTTTGCCATTATCTTAGCGCTTTTCTTATTTATTCTTAATTGGCAGTTCCATTTCAACTCCTATACAAAAGGATTTGTCTGGGGGATGTCCATTGCTTTGTTGGCTTTAACCATAAGGAACTACTTTGTTCTCCATAATGAAAAAAAACTCAAGGAAGCTTATATTGAGAGTAAGGACGAACGCAATCACGCTATTTTATTAGCAGCTTCGGCAACGACCTTGGTCTTGCAAATTCTGCTCATTATTCTGGTCCTCGTTCTTAATGCTTTTTTTAAGGTCGATTTTGACCTCCGCTATTTTTTAGCGGCTGATTTATACTTCATTATCTTGTCCTTTTTTGGAACGGATATACTTCTGAAACGATTCATGTAAGGGGAAAACATGGGAAATACACTATCTAAATTAAAATGGTTCTTATTGGCACTTGCGGTACTGGTTATTGAGCAAGCACCAATGCTCTTTATGAAAAAAGGGCAACCCCTTTGGCAAGTTGCACTCCTCTCACTAGTCATGCTTGGAGTGGTCATCGCTGGCTGGTGGCTAGCAAAAAAACTAGGCTTCTTTGATACGGAAAAAATTTCCGATTACGGACCTATTGTCTGGGTGGGAGTCGGTTTTGCCGGATTGACCATCAGTAAAATGATTGGTGGCATTATTCTCTTTCTTGAACATGGTGCAAAGGCTAACACAGTCAATCAAGCTGCCTTGGAAAAAGCTGGTTTACACCCCATCCTCCTCTTTATTCTAGCGGCAGTCGTAGCTCCAATGGTTGAGGAGTTAATCTTCCGAGGCCTAGTCTATGGCAAAGCATTTGGCTACAAGTCTTGGCTTGGTCTCATCCTAAGTAGTCTCCTCTTTGCCTTAATCCATATGCCATCAGACATCGGTTCTTGGATCATCTATGGTGGTATGGGCTTGGTCTTAGGGTTTGTCTACATGATGACCAACAAATTAAGCTATACCATCGCCATCCACGCTATCAACAATGGACTAGCAGTCCTCCTCATGTTATTCTTGCAATAAGAATAAGAGCTAAGAATTTTCTTAGCTCATTTTTTTACATTTTTTTAGCTTTTTCGATGGTTTTGTCAATAGCTGCGCTGACAGCGGCCGTAAGACCAGTCCGTTCAAGCTCGAGCAGGCCGGCAATGGTTGTGCCCCCCGGACTGCAAATCTTGTCAATTAAGCTGTGAGGGCTATCTTGGCCCTGTAATAATTGATTAGCACTGGCCAGAACCGTCTGACTAACAATTTCTAATGCCTTGTCCTTAGGAAGTCCATGAGCAACACCGGCTTTAGCCATGGCTTCAATAAAGAGATAGATATAGGCAGGACTAGAGCCAGCTAAGGCTGTAAAGGTATCAAAATCCTTCTCGGCAATCTCAAAGCAAGAACCGAAAGAAGCCACAATCTGCTGGCATTTTGCTTTCAAGTCAGAGCTGACTTTGTCATTATAAGTGAGTGCGGTGGTGCTTTTGAGGATTTGGGCATTCATGTTAGGCATGATGCGGATGATTGGTAAGTCAGAGCCCACTAATTCTGCCAGCTTGGCTAGGGAGACACCTGCTGCCATAGACATGACGGGTTGCTTGAAGGTCAAGGGAGCCAGCACGGTCTCATAGACTTGTGGTTTGATACCAAGAATGACTAAGTCAACATGGTCTAACAAGTCTTGATGGGACTGGGCATAGGCGACCTCTAACTTCTCAGCAATTTCCTTAGAGCGGTCCAGGTTAGAACCAGAGATAATCAGCTGGTCCTGTCCCTTTTTGAGTCCCTGAATGATAGCCGTGGCCATTTTGCCAACGCCAATAATTCCGATTTTCATAGAGGTCTCCTAATATTTTTTGATTAAATCGACTGTTGAGCGGTCTAATTTTTTAATGATGGCTTGGAGGTAAGCTTGCGCTTCAAGAAAGTCATCCATGGCATAAAGGCTTTGGTGGGAGTGAATGTAGCGAGCGCAAACGCCGATGGTTGTTGAAGGGACACCACCATTTTTCAAATGGGCTGCTCCAGCATCAGTACCACCTTTGGCACAATAATATTGGAATTTAACACCAGCTTCTTCAGCAGTTGTGAGTAAGAAATCACGCATGTCTTTTAACATGACATGGCCTGGATCGTAGAAACGAAGAAGGGTTCCACCACCGATAGCACCTTGGTTGCCATTGATGTCACCTGCTGGTGAACAGTCTACGGCAAAGAAGAGTTCTGGGTCAAATTTTGTAGTTGAGACATGGGCACCGCGTAAACCAACTTCTTCTTGCACATTGGCACCGGCAATTAATGTATTTTTAAGCTCTTGGTCTTTGATTGTTTCTAAGAGTTCTGTAACCATGAGGACACCGTAACGGTTATCCCAAGCTTTAGAGATGATGTTCTTTTTGTTGGCTGTCAAGATGGTTTCTGATTGAGGGACAATGATATCCCCAGGAGCTAAGCCATAGCTTTCAGCCTCAGCCTTATCTGCAAAACCAGCATCAAAAGTAATATCTGAAATGCTTGGTAGGCCGGCATTGCCACCACCACGTAGGAAGTGAGGAGGAACAGAACCTGAAACCACTGGAACAGCTTTGCCTTCACGGGTATAAAGAGTGAAGCGCTGTGAGCTGACAACCAGTGGATTCCAACCACCAATTTCAACAACACCAAGCGTCCCGTTGTCATTAATATGGCTGACCATGAAACCAACTTCGTCCATATGGGCTGCCACTAAAATACGGGGAGCGTCATCAGCTTTGCTGTCTTTAATCCCAAAAATACCACCAAGACCATCGGTTTCTACGCGGTCAACGAGGGGTGTCATTTTTTGGCGAAGGAAGTTGCGGACATTGTGCTCATAACCTGCAATACCATCTAATTCAGTAACTTCTTTAATTTTTGCAAATAAATCTGACATTTAGTTCTCCATTCTCTTTTTTGCTTTTGCAACCTACTTTCTAGCTTGCAAGTAAGCCTATGAAAGCTTTAACTATCCCTTTTATTCTACCACTTTTAGCTGACCTTGGCTATTTGTCTTCTTCTCATGCTCATAGACGGAATTCCTAGGAATAGCGCTAGCCTATTTCCCCAAAATTATGATAAAATGAAGAGTATGAAAAATAATAGAATGAAGAGTCTTACCGGTCTAGTTGGCATTTCGGCGCTAGCTGTTCTAGGTTTGGTGATTAAAGACAAATATGATGAGTATCAAAAGGAAAAAATGACGGCTGATTTGCGTCAGTTTTTCGCTGAAATAGGTGAGATTGCTGTGGTCTATTTTGATCAGACGGTATCTGAGAAAGGCAGTCACAGTGGGGGTGTCGTCCTTTCTGATGGTCGAGAATACAGCTTTACTTACCGCAAAGGCGATATCGTTTATCAGGAGGAGCAAGCTCATGATTAGTCCAAATACTTATGAAGAACTGGCCCAATTGATTGAAGCAGAGGAGAAAGTCCTTCTCTTTTTTACCGCGGATTGGTGTCCAGATTGCCAGTTTATCTATCCCGTCATGCCTGAACTTGAGGCTGAAAATCCTCAATTCACTTTCGTCCGTGTCAATCGGGATGATTTTATGGAAGTGGCTCAAGAATGGAATGTCTTTGGCATCCCTAGTTTTATTGTCCTTGAGAAGGGGCAAGAAGTTGGCCGTTTTGTCAGCAAACTCCGCAAAACCAAGGCTGAGATCAATCAATTTTTAACAGACTATAGCAAATAGAAAAGGAAGTATCGATGATTTTCGCATATAATAAAGAACAAGTTGGCGACGTTTTGATGGTCATTCTTGAAGACACAAAAGCCATCAAACGTGAAGTTGAACGCAAAGGTAAAGTGGCGCGTGTTTATGCCTTAGAAGATGGCAGAACCTTGGCTTGGAACATTTTTGAGGCTTCTTCCCTTTTGGAAATAAAAGGCAATGGCCAGGTCTTCCTATCAGAAGCAGACATTGAGATCCTCAATGCAGAACTAGCCAAAGAAGGCTTCGCTGAAAAGTTCGAAGCTAGTCAAGGACCAGTCTTTGTCGTGGGAGAAATCACTGAGATGGTAGCCCATCCAGATAGCGACCACCTCAACATCTGCCAAGTAGCTATCGGACAAGACAAAAAAGTCCAAATCGTTGCTGGCGCTCCAAACGCAGCCTTGGGCTTGAAAACCATCGTCGCCCTGCCAGGTGCCATGATGCCAAGTGGCAGTCTTATTTTCCCAGGTAAACTGCGAGGACAAGATTCCTATGGTATGATGTGCTCACCCCGTGAATTAGCTCTGCCAAATGCACCGCAAAAACGTGGCATCATTGAGTTAGATGAGACTGCAGTAGTAGGGGAAGCTTTTGATCCAGCTAAACACTGGAAGGCTTAATCAATAAAGTATAAACAAGTCCCTGTTCTCCAGAGCAGGGGCTTTTCTGCTGAAAAAGGAAAAATTTTCTTAATATTAAAAGCTCGATGATGCAAGAAGTCTATAGAAAGATTACTAAAAATGAAAGTCCTACAGACTAACATACAAAAAAACTTTAAAAAATGACTATCAGACACCATTTTCAGGAAATTTTTTCGAATTATTTATTAGGAGGAAAAACATATGTATAATCGTGTAATAATGATTGGTCGTTTAGTGGCCGATCCTGAATTGATAACAACCCCTAAAGATAAGCATGTTTGTCGGGTTTCGATTGCAGTCAATCGTCGTTTTAAAAATGCGGATGGTGAACGACAGGTTGATTTTGTCAACTTGGTCCTTTGGGGAAAATTAGCTGAGAGCTTAGCTTCTTATGGTAGTAAGGGAAGTTTGATGTCCTTGGATGGTGAATTAAGGACGCGTAAGTATGAAAAAGAAGGAAAAATTTCTTACATGACCGAGGTACTTTGCCAATCTTTTCAGCTATTAGAAAGTCGAGCCCAAAGAGCCTTACGTGAAAATAATATGACCGATGATTTAGATGATTTAGTCCTTGATCAAGCTCAATTGCCATTCTAATGTTAAAATAATTTAAAATATTTTTTTCTAGTCCTGAAACTTTCCCAGAAAGTCTTTACTTTCGGGCTTTGAGATGGGTTTAATTGTTAGAAAATTTGCACAAAATTAGCTCAAAAATAAAGATTAAGAAAAGTTATGCCTTGACAGTCTCAAAAAATTGCCTTATAATTTAAAAAAATTAAAGGAAAAGAAAGAGGAGGTCACTGGTATGGTTCCAAGTAAGACAACTCAAACGATTAACAACCGTTATTACTTTAGCTTCTTTAGATAGTGTTTGTAGACATGGTACTCATGGATACAAACACGTTACAACGTCAGTTTGTATCTATGGGGCTAAAGGCTATTTGAGTTGTATGTCCACATAGATAAAAATATCTAAGTGGGCACCATATCAGTGTATCTTCTTATACCTATGTATTTGTATAAGACCATTTAGATATTTCTAAATGGTCTTATTTTTATACCCAGAAAGAGGAAATCATGAAAAAATTATCTCGATTTACGATTATTGCCCTAGTTTTACTGACTTTGACAGCCTGCCGACAAGATAAGGTTGCTCAAAAAGATCATTACAAAATTGGTATTGTTCAGTATGCCGAACACCCAGCTTTAGATGCTGCTAATAAAGGCTTTATCAAAGCCTTAGCAGAAGCCGGTTACAAAGAAGGCAAGAACTTACAGGTGACAGAAAAAAATGCCCAAGGGGAACAAGCCAACTTGCAAACCATGGTTGAACAATTGGCTGGTAAGAACGACCTCAACTTTGCCATTGCCACACCGGCAGCACAAGCCATGGTCAATGCCGATCAAGAGACGCCAACTATTTTCACGGCTGTCACCGACCCAGTCTCAGCAGGCTTGGTCAAATCCCTAAACAAGCCGGGAGGTTCAGCAACTGGTTCCATTGATGCCGGTGACGTTAAACAACAAATTGACTTACTAAGTAAGGTCTTACCAAAAGCTAAAACGGTTGGTATCTTTTATAACTCCAGTGAGGTTAACTCTCAAACCCAGGCCAAGCAAGCCCAAAAGGCTCTAGCTAAAAAGGGTATCAAGGTGATTGTCAAAACAGTTACTAGCAGTAACGATGTCCAACAGGTCATGACTAGCCTTGCTGGCCAAGTTGACGCGGTTTACCTGCCAACAGATAACACCGTAGCTTCAACAGCCTCAACCATTGGACAGGTCTTAAAAGATGCTAAGGTACCAGCCCTCGGCAGTGATGCAGCCTACCTTGACGCAGTCCTGCTAACATCCGGAGTTGACTACCAAGCCATAGGCCATGCGGCAGGACAAGAAGCCGTCAAAGTCCTCAAAGGGGAAAAGATTTCAGACATTCCCGTTGCTAAGCCTCAAAAAGCCGAAATCAAAATCAATGAAGACATGGCCAAAGCCATCGGAATAGATTCAGCCCAACTTAAAGCAGCCATCAAATAAAGTGAGGAAAAAACATGAAAAAAATAGCCAGTTATTTAGCCATCGCCCTAGCCAGTTTAAGTTTAATAGCCTGTCGTTCCACGACTGGCAATAGCCAAGCACCAAAGGAAAAAGTAACAGTTGGAATTCTCCAGTACATGGAACATGATTCTCTAACTGCAGCTCGTAAAGGTTTTGAAGCTGAGCTCAAGAAAGAAGGATATATTTCGGGGAAAAACTTGACCCTTGATTATCAAAATGCCCAAGGTGACCAGTCTAATCTCCAGACCATTTCAGAACAGCTGGTTAAGAAAAGTGATTTAATCTTAGCCATTGCCACACCTGCAGCTCAGTCCTTAGCCACAGTGTCAACAGATAAACCAGTGGTTTTCACAGCCGTTACTGATCCCATGTCAGCTGACTTGGTTCAAAGCCTAAAAAAACCCGGCGGTCTGATAACAGGTACCAGCGACCGGGCATCAATCAATAAGCAGGTAGACCTCTTAAAACAAGCTTTACCAAAGGCTAAAGAAATCGGCATTCTTTACACTTCAAGTGAACGGAATTCCGAGGTCCAGGTCAAAGAAGCTGAAAAATACCTCAAAAAAGCTGGATACAAGGTAGTTAAGAAAGGAATTTCATCAACCAATGATGTTCAAGATGCCACTAATAGTTTGATGAAGACAGCAGATGCCCTCTTTGTTCCGACTGATAACACAGTTGCTTCAACCATGACCATGATTGGTGAGCTATCAGTAGAACATCAAGTTCCAGTGATTGGTGGTTCGACTGATATGGTCGATGCCGGAGGTCTCTTAACTTATGGCACAAACTACAAGGAACTTGGCAAACAAGTGGCTAAGCAAGCCGTTAAAATTCTTAAAGGTCAAGACCCAGCTAAAACCCCTGTAGAGTCACCAAAAAAATTAGAGCTTCACATTAACAAGGATTTGGCTAAAAAATTAGGCATTGATGTTTCACATCTCTCAGTAAAATAAGCATTTAGAAAAGGAGTTTTCATGGCACTGATTTTATCCAGTTTATCTCAAGGCCTCTTATGGTCAGTTATGGCTATTGGGGTTTACATCACATTTCGTATCTTAGATATTGCAGACTTAACTGCTGAAGGTTCCTATCCTTTAGGCGCAGCCGTCTGTGCGACTGCCATTGTCTCTGGTCTCAATCCCTTAATCGCAACCTTGCTTGCCTTTGCCGGTGGCCTTGGTGCAGGTCTAGTCTCTGGCTTGATTCACACCAAATTGAAAATTCCCGCTCTGCTAACCGGGATTGTTACCCTGACCGGTTTGTATTCTATCAACCTCAAAGTTCTCGGTAAGGCAAACGTCGCTCTCTTAGGACAGAAAACCTTAGTTACAGAACTTTACGACATGGGATTCACCAAGACGGCTTCGGTCATGATTATAGGAGGTATCTTTGTCCTGCTTGTTATCCTACTCTTAACCTTGCTGATGAAAACACAAATTGGACTTGCTCTGCGATCAACCGGAGACAACATCCCCATGAGTGAATCCAACGGCATCAATACGGACAACATGAAGATTTTGGGCTACATGATTTCTAATGGTTTGATTGCGCTTTGTGGGGCACTTCTCTGTCAAAATAATGGTTACGCCGACCTCAACTCTGGCGTGGGGACTATCGTTATTGGTTTGGCCTCAATCATCATCGCCGAAGTGGTTATTCGTAACCTCAGCATTGGCTGGCGTTTATCCTCAGTGGTCCTTGGTTCTATCATTTACCGCCTGATTATACTGGCAATTCTCTCTATTCCTGGCATGGACGCTGATTTGGTTAAGCTTTTCTCAGCCATCCTCTTAGCGATCGTCCTCTTTATCCCAGAATTGCAGAAAAAATTGAAGATTAGACAACCAAAACTTAGTTAGGAGCAAGCATGACAACATTATTATCCTTACAAAATATCCATAAAATTTTCGAAGCAGGCACGGTCAATGAAAATCATGTCTTGCGCGGTCTCAACCTTAAAGTCGAAGAGGGGGACTTTATCTCAATTATTGGTGGCAATGGAGCCGGTAAGTCGACCTTGATGAACACCCTTGCTGGAACCCTCAAAGTCGATCAAGGGGACATCCAGTTAGAAGGCAAGTCCATCAAAAACCTAGCCGCAGCCAAGAGAGCTAGCTTGATTAGTCGTGTTTTCCAGGATCCCAAGATGGGAACAGCTTCGCGCTTAACCATTGAAGAAAATATGGCCATCGCTTACCGCCGAGGTAAGAAACGAGGTTTGAGTTGGGGCGTTAAAGAAGAGGAACGCCTGATTTACAAGGAAGCCTTGAAAGAATTAGGACTCAATTTGGAGAACCGTCTCAAAGTTGATACCCAATTCCTATCGGGGGGTCAACGGCAAGCATTGACCCTTCTCATGGCTTCGCTGGAAAAACCAAAGGTGCTACTACTTGATGAGCACACAGCTGCCCTAGACCCTAAAACCAGTGATATGGTTATGGCTCTAACAGACAAAATTGTCAAGAACCATAGCTTGACTACCTTGATGATTACTCACAATATGGAGAATGCTATCCAATACGGTAACCGCCTAGTCATGCTCCACCAAGGCAAAATCGTCGTTGACGTCAAAGGTCAAGAAAAACAGGACTTGACCGTCGAAGAACTGATGCAACTCTTCCACAAAAATGCCGGCCAAACCCTCAAAGATGATGCCTTGGTATTGGGATGATTAGAGTATATAATTAATCAAAAATCTACTCTTTTTCGCTGACGTCCCTCCCCCAAAAGGCTGGCGTGTTTTAAATATGCTATCAAAAATTAAATCGACTCACACCAGTGAGTCGATTTTTGTTTTCATAGTAAATCTAATTCTTTGAGTTTTTCATCAACCATGTCGAGGACTTTGGCTAAGTCTTCTGGTTTTTGGACAAAGTCAAAGGTGTCGCCGTCAATTTTCATTTTTGGTGAAATATCATATTGCTGGTACCAGTCTGGATATTCGCCGTGGACTTGGTAGTAGTACTCTTCTAAACCTGGGTTGCCGTCAACTTGTTCGAAGGAACGGCCGCGTTTTTCGATGCGTTCTAACATTTTGTCAAAAGAAACATCGATGTAGATAAGGAGGTCTGGGCGTTTTTTAGGCATGCCTTCAAGTTCTTCTAGCATGTTGCCTAGGAGTTCTTGGTAGATTTCTAATTCGGTTTTAGTGACGTTGCCGTTTTTGTAGTTGAGTTTTAAGAAAAGTTCGTCTTCAAAGATAGAACGGTCAAGGATGTTATTATCAGCCTTGTATGCTTCCTTAATCGATTTAAAGCGTTTGTTTAAAAAGAAAATTTGTAATAAAAAGGCATATTTTTTAGGATCTTGGTAGTATAAATCAAGGACAGGGTTGTTATCAACGGCTTCGTAAAAAACCTCAGTCCCCAAGTGTTCTCCTAGAGCAGCAGCGAGGGAGCTTTTACCTGCTCCGATAGTTCCGGCTAGTACAATCAACATGTTTCTCCTTCAATGAAATTAACGAACTTGTGCAAAAATATCTTGGACTTCCGCCAAAGTGCTGGCGCGTGAAACGGCACCGCGGACCTTAGCAGCACCAGCAGTTCCACGTAAATAGTGGGGAGCCAAACCACGGAATTCCCGAACGGCAATGGTTTCGCCTTTAAGGTTAATCAAGCGGGTCAAATGGTCTTCTGCAATATCTAATTTTTTGGCAAATGGAAGATCAGGCAACTCTTCTCCCGTCTCAAAGAAGTGGTTGATTTGAGTGAACAAGTATGGGTTGTTCATGGCTGCGCGTCCAATCATCACAGCATCAACGCCAATTTCTTCGATCATAAACTTAGCATCTTGGACACTACGCACATCCCCATTCCCAATAAATGGAATTTTGCTAATGGCTTTAGAAACACGAGCCAGTGTTTCGTGGTCACATGTTCCCGTGTACATTTGTTCCCGAGTACGACCATGCATAGCCAAGGCAGAAACACCTGCTGACTCGGCAGCAAGGGCATTTTCAACAGCTAAAGAGCTGTCAGCCCAACCAGTACGCATTTTAACGGTTAATGGAATATCTAAAACAGAGGTTACTTCTGAAACAATGTGGTAGATTTTGTCAGGGTCACGGAGCCATTTGGCACCGGCTTCGTTTTTGACCACTTTATTAACCGGGCAACCCATGTTAATGTCAACAATATCTGCTTTGGTATTGGTTTGGATGAAATCTGCAGCGCGTTTTAACCCTTCGGCATCTCCCCCAAAAAGTTGAATGGACATTGGGTGTTCATTCTCATCAATGTGGAGCATGTGTAAGGTTTTTTCGTTGTTGTAAAGGAGACCCTTTTCGGAAATCATTTCCATAACAACAAGACCGGCACCAAATTCTTTGGCGATGGTACGGAAAGCTGAGTTGGTTACTCCGGCCATGGGTGCTAAGACGGTACGGTGTGGGATTTCAACATTCCCAATCATAAAAGATGAATTAAGCTTTGTCATTGATAATCCCCTCCAAATCTTTTTCATTAAATTGGTATTTTGTCTGACAGAATTGACAGATGATTTCAGCGCCATGATCTTGGTCAATCATTTCTTGCAGGTCACTTGTCGGAAGCGACATGAGGGCTGATTCAAAGCGTTCTTTGGAACAATCACATTGGAAGCATAGCGATTCTTCAGACAAACGTTTGTAAGGCTCATCCCCGTAAAGGGCTGCTAAAAGGGCTTCGATATGGTCATCAGAAGCTAAGAGGCTTGAAATGGCTGGCATTTTTTGCAGACGGTCCTCGTAACGAGCAATTTCCTCATCGCTAGCACCTGGTAGGACTTGCAACATGAAACCACCGGCAACCTTGACCTTGTCATTTTCATCAAGAAGAACATTAAGGCCGACCGCAGAGGGTGTTTGTTCTGATTCCGCAAGGAAATAAGCAAAGTCTTCGCCGATTTCACCAGAAACTAATGGAGTCGTTGAAGTGTAAGGATTACCTGTACCATAATCAACGATTGAGACGAAGTGGCCGTTACCCATAAAAGGACCGACCAGCACTTCGCCAGTTGCTGTTTTTTTGATGTCAACGCCGGTATTTTGAATGTAACCTTTAACGTGACCTTTGGTATCAGCGACTGAGATGATATGACCAAAAGAGGAGTCACCAATCACCTTAACGGTCACCTTGCTGTCTCCTTTTTGATTAGCTGCTAAAATTTGATTGGCAATCAGGGTCCGGCCAAGCGCCACCGTTGAAGATGACAGGGTGCCGTGCATTTCCTGAGCTTTTTTGACTGTTTCGGTACTATCAAGCACAAAGGCTCTAAAAGAGCCTGATTGTGAGATTGATTTTATTATTTTATCCATAACTAGTATTATAGCATAAAGAAAAAATCTTGCGGTCTGTAATAACCGCAAAATTAATCGAAAATTTTAATGAAAAGTCTTAACTGGCCTGATCCTGGCTTACCAAACTCCTTTTGATTGGTTAGGCTCAAGTGGGGTTCAATATAAGGAAAAGCCTTAATTTCAGGAAAGTTTGGCAATTTCCGCTTGCAAGGCCATAAAGGAACAGTCGAAACACTGACAGATGCTAGCGACGAGGAAATTGCTCATTAAGTGGCGCCAAACCCACTTCTAGTGGCTGCTGGACTGATATTCTTGGTTGGGACTACTGGTACAAACGCCTACGCTGGTCGTGGCAAAAAAGACTAAGTCGGGCTTCCCTTATCAAAAATTTATTTGAATAGCCAATACAATAGTCAACATATTCCCATAAGACAAAGAATCCCTAGTCATCAGACTGGAGATTTTGCATGTTTTTTCTTATTTTCCGTAAATAGGCAGTTCTGGGAAGAGTTCCTGGAGGATTTTTGGGGTAATGGCTTGGCCAGGACCCTGGTGACAGTAAGTGTGCATGTACATGGATGGGTTGAAATTGAGTTCGATACAGTGCACGTTAGGCTGATTGATATCAGCTTTCTGGTTAATATCGGGAATAATCAGATCGACACCACAAACCCAGGCACCCATGACATCCGCCATTTGTGCTGCCAAATCCTTGTAGGATTGGTCCATATCCTCAGTTAGGTCGACTGAGTCGCCACCTGTGGAAATGTTAGAGTTACCACGTAATTCCACTTTGACACCTTCTTCGAGAACACTATCTACATCATAGCCTTGTTGTGCTAACATCAGTTGTTCAATGTCGCCCAGTTGGATTTTTTCCAATGGTGAACGGTGGCCACTACCTCTCAGTGGGTCCTGATTTTTCAAGTCCACAAGATCCTTGATGCTGTGTTTGCCGTCTCCGACCACATTAGCTGCTAGGCGAAGCAAGACAGCTTCACATTTACCGTTGAGGGTGAAGAAGCGGTACTCGGTCCCGGTGATGAATTCTTCCACTAAAACGTCAGAATCTTCGGCAAAAGCGATGTCTAAAGCCTTGGCATAGTCAGCTTGACTGGCTGGCTTTTGGAAGATGGAAATGCCTAAACCGAAGTTGGTCGATTTGGGTTTGACCACGATAGCTTTGTCAGCAATCAATGGATAGTAGCGGATAGCAGCATCCATGTTGGCAAATTCCTGCCCTTGCGGGGTTGGGAAGCCGGCTTGATCCAAGATTTTTTTGGTCACCGTCTTGTTGGCCATGGCTAGGGGGACAACGTAGTTGTCACGCGAAGTCATGTTGCCATTTTTGACCAATTCCACATGGTCTTGGTGCCAGAGTTTCAAGAATTGGTCATTTTCGTCCAAGATTTCTAGGTTGACTCCCTTTTGGATTGCATCAAACATAAGCATTTGCGTTGACAGCTCCATGCTTTCGTAGCCTTTGAGTGAGTAGGGAGCCTGGGTTGACTCTTGGTGGTATTCTAAGGCTTTGGTTAATCCAAAGGCCGCTAGGGATGCGTCAGCTATTTTTCCAAAAAGACGTCCGCATATAGTTGTTTCAGGTGCCTTTACAGCTAGTTCCATTTGCTCAACCAAGCCTTGATAGTAAGCATCCAAGTGGAAGTGTTGGACCAGGTCGCGCATGGCGTCTAGGATGATTTGTGGTTGGGCTTGAGCAGGGAGTGGATCGAGTGGATGAGCCAAGGCTACTTTTTCATTGAGTGTTTTAGCTACTTCTATGTCAGCGTCGGCATTTTCCAAGTCGTCCAACCAAAGCAGGCTGAGGATAAAGAGATGGAAGCTGTCCAAAGTTTCTTGGCTTATCCCTAGTGGGTCAAAGGGGTTGATGTCGAAGTTGCGGAACTCTACATAGCTGATTCCTTTTTCTAAGTAGTCACGGGAGTGCTTGCTGCCACGGAGACGAACCGCTGAATAAAATTCTTTTTCCAGAGATAGGTGCCCTTGGACAATGTTTTCTTCAATATCGGAAATATAATTGTCAAGGGATGAAAAGGAAATTTGAACCTTGTCATCATTGGCATAACCATAGGTTTTGCTGGCTCTGAGGGCGCGTGCTAGGCCTTGAGGCATATTTAGATAGAAGTTTTTTTCTGCCAGTGGTGTAGCACCGAATAGGTAGGTCACAAACCATTGGTAGTTGAGGAACTGGCGGGCCAGCTTCATATAGACTTGATTGCGGAAATCGACAGAATTATCGAGCTGACTTTCCAGGAAAAGGGTTTGAAAGAGGTTTTTCCCTAACTCAAAGTTGTAGTGGATACCAGAAATAGACTGGATTAACTTGCCATAGGTTGCCACCAATTGTTGACGATAGGCCACTTCTTCGGGATTATCTAATTTGGCAATCTCAATGTCTTCAGCTTTAAGATAAGGGGGCATTGATAGTGGCCAGATGGCTTCATTGGGCTCAAGGGATCTTTGAGTGACATCGAAAATTGCTCCAAGTCGACGTCTAGCCTGACGAGTTGAATCAGAAATCGGAGTAATCAGTTCTAATTGTTCTTCGCTAAAGTCGGTCTGGATATAAGGATGAATGGTCCGTGAACCTAGCACAGAAGGGTGGTCGCTCTTAGCAATTTTGCCTTCAGGGGTAACCCGCAAGCCCTCTCTTTCCAAACCAAAAGTAGCTTCTAAAATATTGGTATTTTCAGGTAATTTTTGTAAAAGTTGATTGAGCATCTAGTGCCTACTTTCCGTTGAATTCTTCTTGTTACAGTTTACAATTTTAGGACATGAAATACAATTTATTGACACAAAAAAAGCAAAAAAAGACAGGAAAAGGACGAGTTTTTGAGTGTGCTTCGGTATAGTGCCCTTAGCTTCGAAGTAAAGAAAAAAGCAAGGACAGTAGAGTCCTTGCTTTAGGGGGTAAGCTTCTCTTTAATCTTGGATTTCTTCTTGGGTTTCCCGTCCTTCATCCAAGAGGGCTTTGACGATGCGTTCATCTCTTAATTTGACAGAATCATTAATGGTTTCTGCCGATTTGATGATGGTTGCTTCCAGTTGTGCCCGTTTTTGTCGGCCAGTGTCGATGGCTTGGATGATACCGTTGTTTTGTTGGACTAAACTTTCTGCTAAGGCAGTGACTGACTGAATAGAAAGAGTTGGATTCTGAGCTGATCTTTCCAAGGCCGGAATAGCTTCTTTACTGGTTTCGGCCAGCATCTGTAGGGCAGCATTGTTAGCATTCACAATGGCATCGGCTGTCATGCCTGATTTTACGGATTGTTGTAAGATGCCCAATTGTGCAATGGATAACTTCATGGTTGGAATGGTGTTGCGGCGGAGCATGCCTAATTTTTGGCGCATGTCTGATGAGACTTTGACCAAGTTACGCATTTGCGGTGTTGTTGCCCAAGCTACATAGAGACGGCTGACATACTCGGTATGTTGTTGTTCCAAGGTATTGATGACTTCAGTGGTCCGAGCCAGTAGGTCGGTTTTGCTTTGGTATTCAGGCGTCGCTGCGTCGATTCCCGCTAATTCTGTCTGCAAAGCCTGAGCACGCTTGGTGGCTTCTTTTTGGCTAGCTTCGACAAAAGCAATAACGCCAACTAGATTTTCAATTGACTTAGTATTATCTTCAATCAAGAGTTCGGCTGAGACAATGTTGCGCGCTAAGGTGTCTTCTTGTTTGACAACAGCAGCAGCCATACCGTCCATTTTTTGTTCAATGCTTTGGGCATCGAAGTAGAATTCTTGGAGGGTATTTTTACTTTGTTTAAACATTTTTTGAATGAGATTTGGTTTTTTCTCTAGTTCAGCAGGACCAACATCCTTATATTTTTTGACAAAGCCATTTAATTCTTGGTTGGTGTTTTTAAGCAAATCATCCACTTGTGGGATTTGCAATTTCTTTTGTTCTTTGAGGATGTGATTAACAGTTGTGTTAACCCCTTCAACAGCTGATTGGCCAAAATCCAAAAGGGTATTTTGGTTAGACATGAAGGAATCTACTAAAGCGGGTGCTTTACTGATGATTGCTGTTTGTTGGTCAGGGCTTAATTTCTCAAAGAAAGAGATGGTTTTTTCCTCCGAAGTGGATTGGTTGGTAATAATTTCAGTAGTTTTGTCACTTTTATTAATGGCGTTATCCGCAATAGCATCAATATCAAAATTAAATTCAGACATCGTAAACTCCTATTCTTCTAATTCTTCTTGCTTACGCATTTGGTTTTGTTTTTGCATCATCCGCAGGCTGACATCGAAATCCTTTAATTCACTTTCATTGAGTTTTCTTAAGGTTTCATCTAAGTCTAGGTCAAAGTCCTGTAAGGCCTGACGGGCAGACTCGAGACGCTCATCAGCATTATAGTAATCTTTGGGCGAGGATTTAATTTTCAGATAGCCATTTAGGATATCATTAAAGTGTTGCATGCTAGACTCTTGTAGAGCTTCTAGCTCGGCCTTGTTATCAGCTGTAGCTATTTTTTCAAGGATGCTCTTGTTGTCTTTTTGAACATTTTGGTAGATTTCCTGAATTTCAGGAGCTTTCTCACTAATGACTTTCTCAGTCAGGATGCTAGCACTCAATTTGTGGTCGATTTGCATTTGTTCCAATTGTAGAACAGCGTCCAGTTTGACTTCATCGGCCTTGTGGTTGATGCGTTGATAGACCTGGGGTGAAATGGCGCCTTTTAATTGGTAAGATTCTTCTTTGATGAATTGGATCTTTGGCAATAATTGTTGGGCGACCATCTGAAAATTTTGCATGTCGTTTTCCAATAAGTAGCGGTTCATTAGTTGGCTTTGTCTATCGGCAAGATTAACCGTATCTTTGAGGTTCTGAATGCGTTTAGTCATTGCCTGTCCTGCTAAGAGTTTTTGTTTACTTTTAACTTGTTTGAAGCCAATGGCTAGGGCGATAGCTGATGGTACAAGCAGTAGGTTTGGCATAAATTCACTAAAAGAGCTAATGATTATAAAGTAGACCAAAACCCAGAGCCAACCTGGGAATTGTGGCAGTCCTGCCAAAAGCCTTTCAAAGTTTTGTTTCATGATTTCATCATTCCATTTCATATCGTTTTAGGAAGCAGGTGCTTCTTAATCTTATTCTACCGCAAAAGCTATCTTTCTTAAAGCATTTATCGTATTTTGAAGCGACAGCCATAGGGGATAGGCTATTAAGGTTCGGAACTAGATAGTGGTCGGAACTTCAATGTTCGGGTTTTACCAATTTCCAAAAGAATGAAAAGTCATGAAAATAATTTTTCCTTAATCTTTTTGGCAAAGATGGCACATTTTATCATTTTTTGCTATAATGAGATGTAAGACAAACTCGCAGGTGAGATTCCTGCCATGTTGCTCAAGAAAGGTGGAGGCCTCCGTAGTCTGAAGGCCCATATCAAAGACATATGACATCAGTAGTAGTTGTTGGTACCCAATGGGGTGATGAAGGTAAAGGTAAAATCACTGACTTTTTATCTTCTGATGCAGAAGTGATCGCTCGTTACCAGGGTGGAGATAATGCTGGACATACCATTGTTATCGATGGTAAGAAGTTCAAGTTGCATTTGATCCCATCAGGTATTTTCTTCCCAGAAAAGATTTCTGTTATTGGTAATGGGGTTGTTGTTAATCCAAAATCTTTGGTTAAAGAATTGGCTTACCTTCATGAAGAAGGGGTAACCACTGATAATCTTCGTATTTCAGACCGTGCTCACGTTATTTTGCCATACCATATTAAATTGGATCAGTTGCAGGAAGATGCCAAAGGTGCTAACAAAATTGGTACAACAATCAAGGGTATTGGCCCAGCTTATATGGACAAGGCTGCGCGTGTCGGCATTCGTATCGCTGATCTTTTAGACAAAGATATTTTTGCTGAACGCCTAAGAATTAACTTAGCTGAAAAGAATCGTCTTTTCGAAAAAATGTATGATTCAACAGCACTTGACTTCGACGACATTTTTGAAGAATACTATGCTTACGGTCAAGAAATTAAAAAATATGTAACTGACACATCTGTTATCTTAAATGATGCTTTAGATGGTGGCAAACGTGTTCTTTTCGAAGGGGCACAAGGGGTTATGCTTGATATCGACCAAGGTACTTACCCATTTGTAACCTCATCTAACCCAGTGGCTGGTGGTGTTACCATTGGTTCAGGTGTTGGCCCAAGTAAAATCAACAAAGTTGTTGGTGTATGTAAAGCCTACACTAGCCGTGTTGGTGATGGTCCATTCCCAACTGAACTCTTTGATGAAGTTGGCGATCGTATCCGCGAAGTTGGTCATGAATATGGGACAACAACTGGTCGCCCACGTCGTGTAGGTTGGTTTGACTCAGTTGTTATGCGTCATAGCCGTCGTGTATCAGGTATCACAAACCTTTCATTAAATTCAATCGACGTTCTTTCAGGTCTTGATACTGTTAAAATCTGTGTGGCTTACGATCTTGATGGTGAGCGCATTGATTACTACCCAGCAAGTTTAGAAACCCTAAACCGTTGCAAACCAATCTATGAAGAACTTCCAGGTTGGGAAGAAGATATCACAGGTGTTCGCAGCTTAGAAGACCTACCAGAAAATGCTCGTAATTACGTTCGCCGTGTCGGTGAATTAGTAGGTGTCCGCATTTCTACTTTCTCAGTAGGTCCAGACCGTGACCAAACAAACATCCTTGAATCTGTTTGGGCTAATATCTAATAATATGTATATAACAATCTTTCTTTGGAAAGATTATCAGAGTGAAGGCAAGTTACTTGTCTTCACTTTTTTATTTATTTTGTATCCCTAGGATAGGAAGGACCTCATCAAACTTCTTCAATTAGCCTGTGCCCCTTCTATGTTAAAATAGAAAAAAAGAGTTCGAGGTTAAAACCATGTCACATAAAGTATTTCAAATGTCATTTCAATCAATCTATAAGGCTTTAGCAGCCAAAGTCGAACGCAAAGGTGGTCAGGCACAGGATGTGGATGCTGTCATTGAATGGTTAATGGGCTATTCGGCTGATCAAGTAGCCAAATTGAATCAATCAGATACCACTTATGGAGAGTTTCTAGAGCAAGCACCTGGCTACAATCCCTTGCGCCAAAACATCACAGGTAAAATCTGTGGTGTTCAAATTGAAAGCATCGAAGATGACAAGATGCAAAAATTACGGCAATTGGACAAATTGGTCGACTGGTTAGCTAAAGGCAAAAGTCCGGAGCAAGTCTTCGATAAGTATGATAAGTAAAAATGGTTACCTAATAGAAAAAGCATCCAAATGAAAAGGCAAGCCCAATTGAGCTTGTCTTTTTCTTTCTTTAAAAGTAACAATGAATATTGTGGTCTAGGAAGACTTGTTGGTAGTCTTTGAGGTCCTCGGGATGGTAGGCTGGGACGTCGGTCATGCTGTAGTCACGGCCTAAGAGTTTATATTTATTTTCGCCAAATTGGTGGAAAGGGAGGAGTTGCACTTGGTTGATGTCTAGCTCATTAAAGAGTTGGGCAAAAGCTTGGGCATCCTCTTGGCTTTCGTTAAAATCAGGGATGACGGGGATGCGCAGGACAATTTCTTTGCCGGCTTGAAAGGCGGCGTGGATATTTTTGATGATGACTTGGTTGGCAACGCCGGTTACTTTGCGGTGTTTGATTTGGTCGTAATGTTTGAGGTCGGTGTATATGAAGTCAACGTATTGGATCAAGTCCATAAATTGGTCATGCTTGGTGTAGGCTGTGGTTTCGATGGCGGTGTGGAGTCCGGCTTCTTTGGCTGCCTTCAAAATGGCCTTAGCAAAGTCGAATTGGGCAAAGAGTTCACCACCAGACAGGGTCATGCCACCTCCGGATTCTTCATAGAAATCTTGGTCTTTGAGTACCTCTTCGAGGACTTGGTCAACGGTTTTTTCTTGACCAACCACTTCATGGCGTCTGCCGTCAGCTGTTAAAATGCTTTCAGGCTGATTCTTTTGGGATTCGGGGTTAGCACACCAAGGACATCTTAGGGGACATCCCTTTAAAAAAACAGTGGTTCGGATGCCAGGTCCGTCGTGGATGCTAAAATGTTGGATGTTGAAGACAATTCCTTTTTCGGTCATAGGATTTCCCTTTCTTTCAAGGACATGATAACACATAAACGAAAGTTTTGCAATTACGTTCGTAAGTTGTTTTTTCTTTCATTTTTAGTCTTCAAACTGGTATAATGGCTAGTGAGGTGTCCTATGAATAGATTAGAAAAGATTATCCAATTAGTATCAAAACATCAAAAAATTGACGTAAATACTCTTTCTCGAAAGTTATCAGTTTCGAAAGTAACAATAAGGAAAGATTTAGATAAATTAGAGGGAAAAGGTCTCCTGCATCGGGAGCATGGTTACGCTGTTTTGAACAGTGGTGATGATCTCAATGTCCGCCTTTCTTACAATTATAATGTCAAACGAAAGATTGCTGAGAAAGCAGCTGAATTGGTTTCAGACAATGATACGGTTATGATTGAGTCGGGCTCAACCTGTGCCCTTTTGGCTGAAGTTCTTTGCCAAACCAAATGTAATATTAAAATCATTACCAATTCTTGTTTTATTGCCAATTTCTTACGCCAGTACGACTCTTGTCAAATTATTCTCTTGGGTGGAACTTATCAGCCGAATTCGGAGGTTACCGTTGGACCTCTGCTCAAGCAAATGATTAACCTTTTCCACGTGGATATGGTTTTCGCGGGGACGGATGGCTTTAGCCCGCAAGTCGGTTTTATGTGTAAGGATATGATGCGCTGTGAAGCGGTCCAAACAATGGCTGACGCGGCTGAAAAAACGATAATTCTTACTGATTCTAGTAAGTTTCTCAAACCAAGTTTGGTGCATCAGCTCTGCCTTGATAAGGTTAGCCGCATTATTACTGACAAGGGGATTGATCAAGAGAGTAAAGACTTTCTAAGCACCTCCGGCATATCCATAGATTACGTATAAGAGCAAGTGAGGAAGTCATGAAGGAAGAGAAAAAGCGTCTGTTAGCTAAAATTGCCTATATGCACTATGTCGAGGGCAAGAGCCAAACCACTATTTCCAAGGAGTTGGACATTTATCGGACTACGGTTTGTCGGATGTTGGCCAAGGCTAAGGATGAGGGGATTGTCAAAGTTGAGATTAAGGGTTACGATTCTTCCCTTTTTGCTTTGGAATCTTATGTTCAAGAAAAGTATTGTCTTAAGAAAGTCACCATTCTTCCTTATCAAGCGGACCTAGACCGACAAGAAAATCTTAATCATCTGGCAAAAGAGGGGGCGGAAGTTCTCCGGTCGATGATTAAGGATAATGAAGTGATTGGGATTTCATGGGGTTCAAGTATCAGTGCTTTGATTGACCATATGACGCAAAAGAGTTTGAAGGGTATTTCTGTCTTTCCTCTTTCTGGCGGGCCCAGTGCTATTCATGCTAACTACCATGTCAATACTTTGGTCTATCGTCTAGCCCGTCTTTTCCATGGGCAAAGTTCCTTTATTAATGCTACCGTGATTCAGGAAAATGCTGAAATCGCCAAGGGTATAAAGAAATCCAAATACTTCGAAAAGACCTTGTTGTCATGGGATAAGTTGGATTGGGCTGTGATTGGGATTGGTGCTGAGCCCGATGCTCAAAAAGATAGCCAATGGCGTGATCTCCTGATGGGAAGCGACTATGTCAAATTGCGTCAATTAAAAGCAGTCGGTGAGATTTGCTGCCGCTTCTTTGACAAGAATGGGCTATCAGTTGATAAGGACCTGCAAGAACGCACTATCGGTATTTCTCTAGAGCAGTTGCGCCAAGTGCCAAATGTTTTTGCTATTGCTTGCGGGAAAGAGAAAGCAAATGCAATTTTGGCGGCATTAAAGGTTAAGTGCATTAATTATTTGGTCACTGATGAAGAAACCATCAAAGATTTATTGGCTCAAGATGGTGATTCTTACTTCCAAGAAAAACTTGGTTAGAAATGCACTATTGTGCAAATTTCCACTTTCTATACATTTTATTTTTAAGTATACTTTATAAGAAAAGGCTTAAGTTGATTTTTAATCAATAGTCTAAGTGGTCAAAAGGGAAAATAAGGGCCATGAAATTGCTAAAGGTAAGTATCTGAAAGTCTGATAAGAGATTCTCATAGTGAATTGCAAAAAACTTGTCTATTGAGACAAGTTTTTTTTCAGCTCAAAATATTAATCCCATAAAAGCATCGAAATCGAAAATAGACCACTGGTTCTAGAGCATTTCCTTTCTCGTAAGATAATTTATACATTTTTTTGAGAAAAAACGGGATTTTGAAATGAAAAAACGAATGAAAATAAGTAATAAGCTATAAAAGTCCCTCTTAATTTCTTTGCTTTTGTCTGATAATTCTTGAAATAGAGACGACTTGCTGCTCAACAATTAGATAAAAAAAGAGAAAAAATTATAAATATAAGACTATGCAAAAAGGATTATTGAGAAGTGAAAGTGATGTCCATACAGTATCCCATTAGGGTTTGACAGTCGTAACAATGGCTTGTTATACTGACAAATGTAACCGCTTGCGGATACGGGATTACTTAAGCTTTTTAGAGTAAAAGCGCTTGCTTTAAACTTAAGGGTTCATCAAAAAACTTAAATCTAAAGGAGAATTAATGCATGAGCGTTAATAACGAAGTCTTAGCAAGAAGTACAGAACTTGCTCCTAAAACTCTAGGATCTCATACTGTAGCATTTTCACACTACAATAACTTTTCAGCACAATTACCAGTTGAAGCAAAAACAGGTAAATTGGTTGAAGGTGGTATTAAAGAACAAGCTCAACAATGTTTCAAAAACTTGAAAGCTGTTGTTGAAAGCATTGACCACGTCCTTACTGACGTTGTAAGACTAACTATTTTCGTTTCAGATATTCAAGACCTTGATGCTGTTAACTTAGTTCAAACTGAATTCTTCCCAACATATGCACCTGCTCGTACTGTTATGGCAGTAGCTTCATTACCAATGGGAGCTAAAGTGCAAATGGATGCCATCATCTCTAACGGTGAAGGAACTATTCCAAATGCTCCTCAAGCAGGCGATTTAATCAAATTAACAAACAACACTTACGATGCCCCTGTTTCAGCTTTATCAACTCAAACAGTTGCATTCTCACACTATAACAACGTAACTGCTCAATTACCAATTGATCCTAAAACAGGTCGTTTGGCAATTGGTGGTGTTAAAGAACAAGCTATCCAATGTTTGAAAAACATCAAAGCTGTTCTTGAAAGCATCGATGTACCACTTGATGATGTTGTTAAAATGAATGTTTACCTACCTAACTTAGCAGATCTTGACGCAGTTAATGAAGTTTACAAAACATTCTTACCAGATTCAGGTATTGCACGTGCTGTTAATTATTTACCAGCTCGTACAGTTGTTCCAGTTGCTGCTCTTGAAATGGGTGCATTAGTTCAAATGGAAGCAACTGTATCACACGGTGATGGTACTCCTCCACAAGCAATCGAAGACCGTCATGGCCTTATCATTGAACACTCTAACACTGAAAAAGCTCCTAAATGTGACTATTCTAGCCAAACAGTAGCTTTCTCACACTACAACCACATTTCAGGTCAACTTCCAGTTGATGCAACAAGTGGTGAATTAGTTGCTGGCGGTGTTAAAGAGCAAGCTCAAAAAGCCTTCGACCACATCCAAGCAATCATCGAAAGTGTCGATCACGTGATGGCAGATATTGTTAAAATAAACGTTTACATGACTGACCTTAATGATATGGCTGCAGTAGAAGAAGTCTTCTCAGCAATCTTTGTTGAAACAAAACCAGCCCTTCGTTTCGTAGGTGTTTCTGAATTACCAAAAGGTGCTTCAGTTCAAATCGACGCAACAGTTGGAAACGCTGAAGGAACTCCTCCAGTTGTAAAATAATCATCTTACCTTATTTGTAAGCATGAAGAGATATCCGATAATAGCTATTCGGATAATAGATTAAGTAATGCACAATTGTGCATTACTTTTTTCTTTGGTTTAATTCCTCACCCTTTTGAAAAATGGGCTTCTGATATGGTAAAATAGTTACGAACGAAAGAAAAACAATTACGAATGCAAAGAGGTGTAGCTATGACAGCATATTTTGGTCAATTGACAGAACGAATGAACCATTACCGCGAAGATGTTTTAACTAAAAAGCCTTATATTGATGCGGAACGGGCATTATTGGTAACTGAAACTTACAAGAAACACATGGATAAGCCAGCTAATCTCAAACGTGCTTACATGTTACAAAACATCTTGGAAAACATGTCCATCTACATTGAAGAAGATTCCCTGATAGCTGGTAACCAAGCATCATCCAATAAAGATGCTCCAATTTTTCCAGAATATACTTTGGATTTTGTGATTAAAGAATTGGACCTCTTCGAAAAACGTGATGGCGACGTCTTCTACATCACTGAAGAAACCAAAGAGCAATTGCGCTCCATTGCCCCTTTCTGGGAAAATAACAACTTGCGAGCGCGTGCAGGTGCACTCTTACCTAAAGAAGTAGATGTTTACATGGAAACAGGCTTCTTTGGGATGGAAGGCAAAATGAATTCCGGCGATGCCCACCTTGCTGTTAATTATCAAAAATTACTTGAATTTGGTCTCAAAGGCTTTGAAGAAAAAGCCCATGAGGCCAAAGATGCCTTGGATTTGACAGTTCCTGAAAACATCTATAAATACCATTTTTACGACTCAGTCTTCATCGTCATTGATGCGGTCAAAACATACGCTAGTCGTTACGCTGACTTAGCTCGTCAATTGGCTGAAAAGGCTACTGGGAATCGCCAAGCTGAATTGCTAGAGATTGCCAGAATATGTGATAAAGTCCCTTACCAACCAGCTGAAACCTTCGCTGAAGCTGTCCAATCAGTGTGGTTCATCCAGTGTATTCTCCAGATAGAATCCAATGGCCATTCTCTCTCCTATGGCCGCTTTGACCAATACATGTATCCATTTGTCAAAGCTGATTTAGAAGCGGGCCGTGAAACAGAAGATAGCATTGTTGAACGCTTGACCAACCTTTGGATCAAGACGCTTACCATCAATAAAGTGCGCAGTCAATCACATACCTTCTCATCAGCAGGTAGCCCACTCTATCAAAACGTAACAATTGGCGGTCAAACCAGAGATAAAAAGGATGCTGTTAACCCACTTTCTTACTTGGTATTACGCAGTGTGGCCCAAACCAAATTGCCACAACCTAACCTAACTGTCCGTTACCACAAAGGCTTAGATAACCGTTTCATGAATGAATGTATCGAAGTCATGAAATTGGGATTTGGAATGCCTGCCTTTAACAATGATGAGATTATTATTCCATCCTTCATCAAAAAGGGTGTTTTGGAAGATGATGCCTATGACTATTCAGCAATCGGCTGTGTTGAAACAGCAGTTCCAGGCAAATGGGGCTACCGTTGCACCGGTATGAGTTACATCAATTTCCCTAAGATTTTATTGATTACCATGAATGACGGGATTGACCCTTCATCAGGCAAACGCTTTGCCAAGGGGCATGGGCACTTCACTCAAATGAGATCATATGAAGAGCTTAAAGTAGCCTTTGATGAAACCTTACGGGAAATTACCCGCATGAGTGTTATCGTTGAAAATGCAATTGATTTAGGTTTAGAAGCAGAAGTACCAGATATTCTTTGTTCAGCCCTGACAGATGATTGTATCGGTCGTGGTAAGACTATAAAAGAAGGCGGAGCAGTCTATGACTTCATCTCAGGCTTGCAAGTTGGGATCGCTAATCTGTCTGACTCTCTAGCTGCGCTGAAAAAATTAGTCTTCGAAGAAAACAAGTTAAGCACGGAAGAATTATGGCATGCCTTGGAAACTGATTTTGCTGGTGAACGTGGTGAAGAAATTCGCCAAATGCTGATTAATGATGCCCCTAAATATGGAAACGACGATGATTATGCCGATAGTTTAGTGGTTGAAGCATACGATACTTACGTAGATGAAATTGCCAAATATCCCAACACTCGTTATGGTCGGGGACCTATTGGTGGCATTCGTTATTCAGGGACTTCATCGATTTCAGCCAACGTTGGCCAAGGTAAAGGGACCCTAGCAACCCCAGATGGCCGTCATGCAGGAACACCATTAGCAGAAGGATGCTCTCCTGAGCACAGTATGGACAAGAAAGGCCCTACCTCTGTGCTTAAATCTGTTGCTAAATTACCAACAGATGAGATTGTTGGTGGTGTCCTCTTGAATCAAAAAGTAAATCCTCAGACTTTGGCTAAGGGAGAAGATGTGGTTAAACTTATGGCCTTGTTGAGAACCTTCTTCAACCGTCTGCACGGCTATCATATTCAATACAATGTGGTTTCAAGAGAAACCCTAATTGATGCTCAAAAACATCCGGAAAAACACCGTGATTTAATTGTGCGCGTGGCGGGTTACTCAGCCTTCTTCAACGTTCTTTCTAAAGCAACTCAAGATGATATTATTGAACGAACAGAACATACTTTATAGGAGATAGTGATAAAAAATGGAATACATGTTAGATACTTTGAATATAGATGAGATAAAAAAATGGAGTCGCATTTTACCTCTGGCAGGTGTCACATCTAATCCGACAATTGCTAAAAAAGAAGGAGACATCGATTTCTTTGAACGTATTAAAGAAGTTCGGACTATTATTGGAGAACACGCTTCTATTCATGTGCAGGTCGTTGCCCAGGAATACGAGGGCATTCTCAAGGATGCGGCCAAGATTCGTCAAGCATGCGGTGATAATATCTTTGTCAAAGTTCCCGTTACTCAAGAAGGCTTGGCGGCAATTAAGATACTTAAAGCAGATGGTTATCATATTACGGCAACAGCTATTTACAGCACCTTCCAAGGTTTATTGGCTATCGAGGCCGGAGCTGATTATTTAGCGCCCTATTACAATCGTATGGAAAATCTTAACATTGACGCGGAAGCCGTGATCGGCCAATTATCAGAAGCTATTGATCGTGATTGCTCGGAAAGTAAAATCTTAGCTGCTTCATTCAAAAATGTCAGCCAAATCAATAAAGCCTTTGCCTTAGGTGCTCAAGCCATTACTGCTGGACCAGATGTCTTTGAAGCTGGCTTTGCCATGCCATCCATTCAGAAAGCCGTCGACGATTTTGGCAATGATTGGCAAGCCATTCATGGTCAGAACTGTATTTAGGCAATGTTGTTAATCTATAGAAATGCTCGAAAGATTCTCCCTTCACAAGAAGGGGGATTTTTTTGAAAAAATGAACAAAATCAATCAATAAAAGATAAACTATCGGGAAAAATAAAAAAATTAAAATATTTACAATATTTTTACAAAAAATATACGGGAAATTTAAAGTGACTCGCTATACTTGAGTTAGATGAAAAAAAGGAGAGGACAATGGCCTTTTATTATTTGCTCTTTGCCATTATTGCAGAGATTATTGCGACATCAACTTTAAAGTTGACTAAAGGCTTTACCTTACTATGGCCCAGTCTCTTTTGTAGTTTGATTTACATGGTATGCCACTATTACTTTGCCAAAGCTATTCAAGAGCTCAATTTAGGCGTGGCTTACGCTTTATGGTGTGGTTTAGGGATTCTCCTGACAGTTTTTGTTTCCTTAGCTTTCTATAAGGAAAGCATCTCCCTGACAGGGTTAATAGGAATTCTACTGATTTTATCTGGTTGTCTTTTAGTCAATTTGGGAGGAAGTTAATTCATGACGATTGCAAACAGCCGCTTCAAAAATGCACTATTAGTTGCACTTTTTGTTCTGCCGGCCTTTATCCCCTTGTTCATATTTTGGATTTATCCTATTTTACGAACATTCTGGTTAAGTTTTACCGACTGGAACTTTATGACACCTGATTATCAAATGGTTTTATTTGATAATTACAAGAGTTTATTCTCGGACACTCGTTTCTATGACGCCTTGATGAATACCTTGGTCTTTACGCTTGGAACTTTAGCACCAACTATCATTGGTGGTTTAGTATTAGCCATGCTCTTACAAAAAAAGATGGCTGGTTCAGGACTCTTTAAATTCATTCTCTTTTCACCATGGATTACGCCAACGGTTGCGATTTCCATTGTCTGGACCTGGATTTACGATCCTAAAAGTGGTTTTGCTAACCTGATTCTTAGGGCTCTACATATGCCGGAATTAGAATGGTTGAAAAGTTCACAGACAGCCATGCTAGCTGTGATTATTGTAACCGTCTGGAAAAGCTTAGGTTACGCCATGATTTTCTACCTATCGGCCCTGGAAAAAGTACCTAGGGATATTTACGAGGCTAGTTCGTTAGATGGTGCCAAATCTTGGCGACAATTTATTGACATGACCTTGCCAAGTATTTCTCCAACAACCTTCTTCTTAATGATTATTACCATGGTAAATTCCTTGCAAGCCTATGACCAAATTCAAATTTTAACACAAGGTGGACCGAGTGGTAGTACCAGAACCTTACTCTATATGTACTACCAGCTAGGATTTGAAGAGTATCACATGGGGCAAGCAACTTCAATAGCAGTCATCATGGTGCTCATTACCATTGTTCTTTCCTATATGCAATTTGTGGGATCGAAAAAATGGGTTCACTATTAAGGAGAAAAAATGGAAAATCAAAAAAGCTTTGACATGACGACTCTTTTTGGGGGACTCCTTAAGTGGATTATTCTGATTGCAGTTAGTATCTTTACCGCCTTTCCCTTTTTATGGATGATTATTAGTTCCTTAAAAACAAAGGCTGAAGTCATGAATACCGATGTCTTCTGGCCAAGTTCTCCTCAGTGGTCGAATTTCACAGAAGTCCTCACAAATTCCCCTATTCCACTTTATATTTGGAACAGTTTATGGACGTCATTAGTCATTGTCCTCATTCAAATTATTACGGGTGCCATGTTGGCCTACGCCTTAGTTTTTCTAAAGTTTAGAGGTCGACAACTCATATTTGCCATTGTTATGGGGACTTATATGTTACCTGCAGCAGCAACTTATATTCCAAGTTACATCATTTTATCAAAAGGGGGGATGTTAAATACATTAACAGGTCTTATTGTCTCAAGCACGATTAGCATTTTTGGGATATTTCTTCTCAGACAGGCTTTCATGCAGGTACCAAAAACACTGATTGAAGCGTCACGCATGGACGGTGCTTCACATTTCCGGGTTTTATGGGAAATTGTTTGTCCTATGACAAAATCGTCATTTATAACATTTGGCTTGATGAGTTTCATCGCAGCTTATAACTCTTATATGTGGCCATCATTGATTACCAATGATCAACCAAAATATTTGGTCTCACAAGGGTTAAGAAGTTATTTTATTGAAGGTGGTGCTTACGGGACGGAATGGGCCAAGGTAATGGCAGCCAGTGCGGTCATTGTCTTACCCTTGTTGATAATATTTGCATTCACTCAAAAATGGTTTATTAATGGAATTGGTGGCGACACCGGAGTAAAAGGATAAAAAGGAAAGTAAAAATGAAAAAGAATCTTCTATCACTTGCAGCAGTTGGTATATTAAGTACAGTCGTTTTATCAGCATGTGGCTCATCTTCAGCAGCACCAAAAACAAAAGACGGTAAAGTCGAAGTTGAATTTTGGTTTGCCGGTGGTAAAACAGCCGTTAATGTTTGGAAAGACATTATCAAAGATTACAATGCGTCTCAAGACAAATATGAAATTAAAGTTGTCACTCAAGCAGATTACGATGAAACTTACACAAAATTACAAGCAGCTGTTGCTGGTAACAAAGCTCCGGACTTAGTTTTACTAGACGCGGCTCCTTCACGTAACCTTAACAATAAAAAAATGTTAGCTGATATCAATGAATTGGCTAAAGATGATAAGGACTTTAAAGAAGACAATTACCTTAAAGTATTCGCTGACCAAGGTTTAGATTCTAAAGGCAAACGCTATGGTTTACCAGCTTACGGAACTACCCAAGTGATGTATTATAACCAAGAAGCTTTCAAAGCGGCTAACATCCAACCTGATTCTATTAAAACTTGGCAAGACCTTGGAAAAGCAGCTAAAGCAATTAAAGATACTGGTAAATTCAAGTATGGTTGGGAACCAATGTGGGGCCAATATAACTTGATCGATGCTTCTTTGAGTAATGATGCTGAAATGTTCAGTAAAGATGGTAAAACAGTAACCATCAATGATGAAAAATGGGTTGCTGTTTGGGAACAATTCCGTGCTTGGATTCATGACGATAAAACTATGGCTGTTAATTCAGGTGGCCAAGGTTGGGAATATTGGTACAAAACAATTGATGATGTTTTAGGAAATACAGCAGGTGGTTATGTTGGTTCTTCAGGTGACCAAGCAGACTTAGATTTCTCAAAAGTTCAAGCCTTTGAACAACCAGCATGGGATGAAGATTCTAAATCAGCACCAGCAGCAGATGCACTCCTAATGGATGTTATGGCTAAATCAAGTAAAGATGAACAAAAAGGGGCTTACGACTTTATTAAATTCTTTACCAATGTTGAAAACCAAGTTAAATGGACAAAAGAAGTTGGTTATGTAGCTGTTAATAACGCAATCACAGAAAATAAAGATTACCAAGCTTATATCAAGGAAAACCCACAAGCAAAAGTACCTTTTGATCAAGCTAAACATGGCTCAGTCTTACCAATTGATCCAACAGATGGTGCTGTCTATGATGCCTTGAAGATTGCGGCTGATAAAGTGGAACTTGAGAATGTACCAGCTCAGGAAGCTCTTGACCAAGCTCAAAAAACAGCTCAGAAAGCCCTAGATAAAGCTTTAGAAAAAAAATAAAGGAGTTGCCTCATGAATGAAACTTATCATTTCCAATTAAATGAAGACGATCAGCGTTTGTGTACTGTCCATTTCCAAATGCCAGAGGATTGTACAGGTATTAGTTTATCCTATACCTTAGAAGCACCTTATACGATGTTAGTCCTTTTAATGATTAGGGATGATAAGGGCAACCTACGTTTTCAAAAGCAATTGAGCTACAGTAAGCCTCTTATTTCACTAAGTGAGAAGGCAGAGACGACGACAATTGGTGGCATTCCTGGGCCAATGACTTCTGGGACTTGGACAATCGAAGCTATCTACAATCAAGAGTATGGCAAACACTTTGATGAAGACTTAATTAGTTTTGACGCTGAGCTGCGCTTTACAGAAGGTAGCATTGAAGAATCCATTTCTGGGCCAATTTGGGTCAACGAAGCCTTTGAATATCGCTATTTAGATACCGTTAAAATTTACCAGAAAGGCAGAAAATGGTACAAGGGTGATTTTCATACCCATACGCAACTTTCTGACGGTAAAGAATTGTTGCCAACTGTTACTGAGAAGGTCTTAGAAGAAGGCTTAGACTTCTATGTAGCGACAGAGCACAATCTCTTACATACTGGTTGGAAGAAGACGCCGCTTATGGTTTTACCAGGCATGGAAATGACCACAAACTTTGGTCATGCCAATGTCTTTGGTTTAACCAAGAGACCTGAAAGTCTAGATGCTATCATCTTTGAAAGTGGAAAAGAAAATGTCCTTAATGCTATTGATGCTTTTATACAAGAATGTCAGGAAAATGATTGGCTCTTCTCAATCAACCATCCCTTCCTCTACAAATGGAAATGGGAATTTAAAGATCTGGCCTTAGATAGACTTTCTTGTATAGAAATTATTAATGATCCAACCTATGAACTTGAGCCAAAAGCTGAAGGGAAGTTAGCTAATCAACAAGCGGTTGCCTTGGCTGACCTCCTTTGGTCTCAAGGCTATCGTATTTGTGCTATTGGTGGCAGTGACTCACATATGCTTAAGGGAGAATGTTATCCAACGGCTACGACTCCATCAGTCCCTGGAGATCCTGCGACATGGATTTTGATGGATCACTTATCAGCTTCTCACTTAAAAGATGGACTTAAAGCATGTAACTCTTATGTGACCCGTTTTTGCCAAGTCGATGCTCAGTTTACAAGTGATTACAGTGATGAATTGGCTTTTGGGGATATTATGCCACAACAAGCTAAGCAGTTAGAGTATTCACTTACTCTGACAAGTTCTGAAGAACTTGAAATCTTTTACATTTTAGATGGTGACAAAATTATCTTAGATGCGGAAGTTACTGCAGAAGGTAATTATCAAGTATCTGGAAAAATCAGTCTGGATAAAGCAGACTATCATTGGATTCGTTTTGGGGCTAATACCAAGGAGGGTGACTTCAGATTTTATGGAAACCCTATCACTCGTGGTCATCAGGTTCCAAACATTAAAACATTTGGACAAGCCTATCAGGAATTGGGGGTGGAATGATGATTAAAGGGATTCTCTTTGATAAAGATGGTACCCTAATTGATTTTTTTAAACTTTGGCAACCAGCAATAGAACCAGTCCTTCAGCGGATTATGGATGATTACGACTTGCTTCCCTACGCTTATTACCAACCAAGATTGGAAAAGGCAATTGGCTATGAAAATGGCAAGATTGATCCTGAGGGGGCTATTGCTTGGAAACCCTATCAACTGATTGCTGAGGATTTGGGAGAAATCATTAAGGAAAAGCATGAAAGCATTGATTATCAATTGCTCATTCATCGCTTACAGGATTATTTCACAGAAGCAGTTGCTTCATTTCAAGGAAATATACCAACCTTTACCGATATGGTATCACTCTTTACAACCTTGAAGGAACAAGACATAGCTATTGGTATTGTGACAACTGATACTTTCTTATCGACCTGGCAATGTATGGAAGAACTAGGACTTGACCATTTCATTTCCTTTATTGGAACTTCCGATAATAGTCGACCAATCAAGCCGGATGGTGCCTTGGTTGAACAGGCAGCTTCCCTCTGGGGCTGTCAGCCGTCAGAAATAGTTGTGGTCGGAGATACTCCAAATGACATGCGTTTTGCTAAAAATGGTAAAGCGGTCGCCATTGGTGTAACCAGTGGAACAGCTGATGCTGAAAGCTTATCTCTATACACATCCTATGTGATTCCATCTGTGGCGGAATTATTGCCACTCATTGAACAAATAAACTGAAAAGAGGCCTCCAGTGGCGAAAATTGAATTAAAACATATTAACAAAATATATGAGGACACAAAAGCTGTCGATGATTTTAATCTGGTCATTGATGATAAGGAATTTATTATCTTTGTCGGGCCTTCTGGTTGTGGGAAATCAACAACACTTAGAATGATCGCTGGGCTAGAAGACATTTCTTCTGGCGACCTCTTAATTGATGATCAAAAGATTAACCACCTTAGTCCCAGTGACCGTGATATTGCCATGGTTTTTCAAAACTATGCCCTCTACCCTCATATGACCGTTCGCAATAACATTGCCTATAGTTTGAAAATTAGGGGCTTGAGCAAGGCTGATATCAATGAGAAGGTAGAAGAAGTTTCAAAAATTTTAAAATTAGAATCTTACCTTGATCGCAAACCTGGTCAATTATCAGGGGGGCAAAAACAGCGTGTTGCTATGGGGCGGGCCATGGTTCGTCATCCTAAAGTATTCTTAATGGATGAGCCTTTATCCAATTTAGATGCTAAATTGCGGGGTGAAATGCGTTTAGAAATTGCCAGTCTTTATCAAAAATTGGATGCGACATTTATCTATGTAACCCATGACCAAACCGAAGCTATGACCTTAGGAACTCGGATTGTCGTTATGCGTGACGGTCGTATCCAACAAATAGATAGTCCAAAAAATCTTTTTGATCATCCGGTAAATCTCTTTGTTGCAGGCTTTATTGGGACACCCCCAATGAATTTCCTTGATGCAAAGCTGGATCGAGAAGCCAACTTTACTTATCTTTTAACAGATTTCCATGAGCAAGAAATTAGCTCAGAAAAAGCTCAGCTCTTTGAAGAAAGAGGAGCCTTTGGAAAAAATCTTATTGTCGGTATTAGAGCCAATGATGTTATTCTTAGTCGAGAAGCGCATTCAGGGTATCTAGTTGGTAAGGTTAGGGTTTATGAAATGCTTGGTGAGGATGCCATCGTTCATGTCCGTTTAGAAGGAAGTAAAAAGGATTTAGTTGTTAAAATATCCGCGAAAGATATTTACCAAGTTGATGAGACGGTTTACTTGGGATTCCCTGAAGATGCTCTTTATCTATTTGATAAGGCATCTGAAGTGGCACTTGTCAATTAAGACAAAAAGAAAAAGCCTATGACTAGGCTTTTTCTTGTGTTTGGTTTTTGGTATTTGATGTTTTTTAGAGTCCGCCAATGAATGCTTGGATTAATTGTTTGTAGTCGTAATTTCCAGTTGCATCTGAAGTATCAACTGTCCATTCTCCAGTATCAGCATCTTTCGTTAGATTGATTTCGTAGCCTTCACCGTTCATGTATTCAGGGGTTGCAATTTTTGCACTGTCGTAGCGTGTATGAACATTTTCAAAGATATATTTTTCAGCATCTTTATAAAGGGCATCATAATCTGAGAAGTCATCACCTTTGTGTTTATCTATGTATTCATTTTTTAGGCTATCGGTGTCAAGGTCTTTAAAGTTGATGATTGATGGTTTGATAGCAATTTTTGCAGAAGTTGGTAAGTAGTCAATGATAGTTGTTTCAATTTGAGCACGTTTTGAGTTAGCAGTAATATATTGTTGGGCAAATTTTTCTGCTTCACTATCACTTGGTTGGTAATGTGACCAGCCACTTTTAGCTGATTCAATAAAGGCTTTCATGTATGCCGCCTTATCTTCTTCGGTATTGTTTGCTAATTTCCACTCATTGTCTTTTTTGCTAGATTTTTTCTTAGAAAGGAATTCTACTTGAGCACCACCAGTTGTGCTTGCTGCTTCAGCATCAGAACCATCAACAGTTGCACTACCATCTAAGAAAGTTTGAGTAATAAATGTCTTAGCAAGTTCTTTGATTTTTTCTGAGTTATCTGGATATTTTGCTGCATTGACAGGAATCTTAACTTCCTCAGTATCGTCGTCACCGTTAGTTGCTGTTTCTACTAAAAGATTGTATTTCTTTTCTTTTTTATCAACTTCATAAACGATATAGCCAGTTTTTGATCTGCCTTTTGATACTTTACCATAATCAAGTGTTTTAAAATGATCTAAACTGTCGTAAACATTTTCTGGCTCTATGTCTTCCTCGTCATCTTTTGATGCTAAAGTGAAGTTGGTTTGTCCATAAGTAATACTCTTGTCGCCTTTATTTGTTAATTTAACATGAAGGGCTAAGAATCCCTTAGATGAACTTGAAGCTGTTAAGTCTTTAGAAGTAACGTATTCACCATCAAGAACTTTTACTTCTAAACCATTTTTAGACGTAGAAGTGTCTTTACCATTTGTACTTGAACCTCCGCAAGCACCAAGTACTAAAACTGAAGTTAAAGTTAACAAGCCTAAACCAATTTTGTTTTTTTTCATAAATCTTTTTCCTAAACCTTTCTTAAAGTGTCTTTTAGTTTCTCTCATGAAAACTAAAGATAGGTCAACTCTGCAAAATTATAATTGCTTGATATTATGAATATTATTAAAGTCTATTATTCCATTTAGAAAAGTGAAAAATATAAATTTTTTAATACCATTCTTATTTATCTAAGCAAAAAAAGATTGCTTCTGCTTACTTGAAAAGAAAGCCAGATTTTCAAAAATATCATCAAATAATACCAAAACCCCCTCTAGATTATTGTATCAACAACATGTAAGGGGTGTCAATTAAATGGTTAAGTTTTACAAATCTTTTACATTAAATCCGAATATTTGACAAATGTTACTAAAAAATTGAATTAAAAATTTCGTACATTATGAAAAATAATGAAAGTTGATTGGAATCGCTATAAACAGGAAAATTTTAATCTTCTGAAAAATAATCATTGACAAGTGAGTGTTCACTCACTATAATAGGTATATCAAAAAAGTGAGTGTTTACTCACCAAACGAAAGAGGGTTTTATGGAAACTGTACTCAGTCTGACAAATGTTAGTAAAGACTATGATAAAGAGCGGATTCTTGACCAGATTAATTTCACCCTCAACAAGGGACAAATTGTTGGATTGATTGGACCTTCAGGTGCTGGTAAGTCGACCATGATTAAGGTTGCACTTGGTATGGAAAAGGCTGACCAAGGCAAAGTTCTGGTTTTTAAGCAAAAGATGCCTAACCGTCAGGTTTTAGGCCAGTTGGGTTATATGGCTCAATCGGATGCCCTTTACCTCAGTCTCTCTGGTTATGAAAATTTATGCTTTTTCGGCCAAATGTTGGGCATTCAAAAAGCTACGCTAGCAAAATCAATTGCCCATGTTGCGGAGATTGTCGACCTGACTGATCATTTAGGTAAATTGGTCAGTGGTTATTCTGGTGGGATGAAGAGACGACTTTCCCTGGCCATTGCTCTTTTAGGAGCACCCGACTTGTTAATCTTAGATGAGCCAACTGTTGGAATTGATCCTTCATTGCGTAAACAAATTTGGCGTGAATTGAAGCTCTTGAAAGAGAAAGGTGTTGCCATTTTGGTGACCACCCACGTTATGGATGAAGCGGAAAAAACGGACTTTGTAGGGCTATTGCGAGGCGGACGGATAATTGCTTTTGATAGTCCGGCCGAGCTCAAAAGGAGCTATCAGGTGGATAGTATTGAGGAAGTCTTTTTGAAGGCTGAGGGTGAATGAGATGAGAGTAGTAGCGATTGTAAAAAAGGTTATCTTGGAACTTCTTCGGGATAAGAGAACCCTAATGCTTATGTTTGTAGCTCCCATTTTTATCATGTTTTTGATGAACATCATGTTTTCGGCCGAATCTCAGGTTGATGTAAGACTCGGGGCAGTGGGCGTGGATAATCAGCTGGTTAGTACCTTAGATAAGGCAAAGCATATCGATGTGAGGGACTTTTCTTCAGAAGCAAAAGGCAAGGCGGCTTTAAAATATGGCCAGTTAGATACCTTAATTCTTTATTCTAAAGCTGATGGATTTGAGGTGACTTATGCCAACCAGGATGTCTCTAAAACTCAGGTTAGCCGTCGGGTTCTTAAATCATCCATCATGGTTAACAAGAGTCAAGACATGAAAAAGCTCTTGCAAAAATTACTTGCTGCCGACCCTAAACTGGTTATGGCGGTCAAATCTGGCAAGGACAAAACAACAATCAATGAAAGATTCCTCTATGGTGACAAGGATACAGGTTTCTTTGCTAAGATAATGCCTGTTTTGATTGGGTTTTTGACCTTCTTCTTTGTTTTCCTCATTTCAGGGATGGCCCTTTTAAAAGAACGAACTTCTGGCACCTTGGATCGACTTTTAGCAACACCTGTTAGAAGGTCACAAATTGTTTTAGGTTATATGATAGCTTATGGGCTACTTGCCATTATTCAGACCTCCATCATTGTGACCTCCGCAATCTACCTCTTGCATTTACAAGTTCTAGGTAGTATTTTCCATATTATTTTGGTTAGTGAAGTCTTAGCCTTAGTTGCCTTAGCTTTTGGTATTTTGATGTCGACCTTAGCTAAGTCAGAATTCCAAATGATGCAGTTTATCCCACTTGTTGTCCTTCCCCAACTCTTCTTTTCTGGCCTAATCCCTTTGGATTCCATGGCTAGCTGGGTGAGAACCTTAGGGAAATTCCTACCCCTTTCTTATTCAGGTCACGCTATTTCAGCTGTTGTTCTTGAAGGGAAGGGACTAGATGCCATTGCCAAAGATATTGGGATTTTACTGATTTTCTTAGCCGCTTTAACATTAGCTAACGTTATCGGCCTTAAACGCTACCGCAAAGTTTAAAAGGAGGTTTTTATGACGGAAACTAGTTTTCACCATTATTTTACTTTGCTGGATGATGCTAAAATGCCTGCTGGCAAGCGTAAGTTGATTCTTGCTAGTCTAGATCTTTTTTCTCGACAGGGATACCATGGCACAAGCACAGCCCAGATTGCCAATCAAGCAGGCGTCAGCCAGGCGACCCTTTTTAAATACTTTAAGACTAAGGAAAAATTACTGCTAGAGATGCTTGAACCAGTCATACCAGCCCTCTTTACAGATTTTTTCACAGTGATCAAAGACATTTTGGAATTTGAAGAATTAATCCCTGTCCTCGTCCAAGACCGAATCGCCTTCATCGAGCGAAATCAGAGCATCCTGACCATATTGTTCCAAGAGGTCCAAGTTAATTCGGAATTAAAAAAGACCATTTTGACCAGCATCCGCAAGCAAGAGATTGACCAGGTATTGATGCAGTGGCATCAAAAATTGCTCAAAGCCAATCATCAAATGGATGCTGACCTCCCATTTCCAATTTTTATCCGTAGATTAACAGGCCCCATCATGACCTATGTTGTGCAGGTCTTATTCTTAGGTAGTCCATCAGGAAACCGCGAGGATGAAATGGCACAAATCATCAAGCAAATCAGAGTTGGTCTGCTGAAAAACTAATCTTTACCAAACTTTTACATAAAGGACATTAAAGATTTACATTCAGGGTATATAATGAAGATGTAGAGGACCTTTCCTAATCCAAAAAGACTCCTCTGACTCCATAAGACAAAAAACGAATCTCTGTTTTCCTCCTAAAAAACAAAGATGAGACCAGCCCACTGATGCCTAATTCAAAATCAGTGGGCTTTTTATATGCTATTGAATAAATGTTATTCTTTCCATTTCCAGAGGTAAACTTAACTGGTTCTTTACTGGTTCATTAAATATTTTGAATTTTCACAGAACTTTTACAAAAATCCTAATGGTATTTTACAATTGAAGCCTAAAATAGAAATGTAGGTTATTTATTTAGGATTATCAAAGGAGATTATGATGAAAAAAGGAAAAACCTTCAAGAAATTAAGTATGCTATTGCTTGCCTCGACAATGGTTCTTGGTGCTTGTAGCAATCAAGCTAGTGGTAGCAGTCTGAAGTTAGACTTAAAGGCAGTTAATAGTAGCAGTGCTGCCAAGAAAACAGCTAATGGGAAATCTGTTCAAATGTACGATAGCAAACGTGCTAAAACAGAAGATTACTCAAAAGTTAATGACAAGCAAGCCAAATACGTCTTTTTATTTATTGGTGACGGGATGGGGGTAACGCCAGTCACTGCAGCTGAAGATTTTCTTGGCTATACTAAAACCAATAAAGATGAGGTTTACCCTACCAGAATGAATTTTACAGAGATGCCTGTTATCGGTTTGAAATCTCAGTATGATTGCCATTCTTTCATTCCAGACTCTGCCTCTACAGCAACAGCTTTTGCTTCAGGGATTAAAACGCAGACCAATACAGTTGGACTTTCTGGAGACTTTAAAAAATCCAGTGATACGATTGCAGAAAAAGCTAAACGGGCAGGTAAATCTGTAGGTATCTTAACAACAGTAACACTTAATCATGCAACACCGGCAGCCTTTTACGCTAATGAAGAGTCTCGCTCGTCATATTATGACATCGGTTTACAAATGGCTGATTCTAACTTTGATTTCTTTGCAGGTGGGTCTTTAAAAGACCGCACTGGGGAAAATGAGGATCAAAAAGACCTTTATGAAGTCATGAAAGAAAAAGGTTACAATATTGTTGACACAAAAGCTGATGCTGAAAAAGTAAACGCTAAATCTAAGAAGACCTATATTGTTTCTGAAGAACTCCAAGATGATGGGGCTATGCCTTATCAAATCGATAAGAAAAAAGATAGTCAAGGCCTTGATGACATGGTGAAAAAAGGGATTGAAGTCATGGAGGATGATCCTGAAGGTTTCTTCATGATGGCAGAATCTGGGAAGATTGACTGGGCTGAACATGCCAATGACGGTGCAACAACGGTTAATGAAGTCATTGGTTTCCAAAAATCAATCCAAACAGCTATCGATTTCTATAATGAGCATCCAGATGAAACTTTAATTGTTGTCACAGCAGACCATTCAACAGGTGGTTTTACCATTGGAAATGAGTCAACGGGTTATGAAACTTACTTTGATCAATTGACCAAGCAAAAAGGGTCACAAGTTGAATTTGATAAGATTGTTACCTCAGAATTAGAGAAAAATCCAGATATGACTTTCGAAGAATTTGCACCAAAAATTGAAGAATTCTTTGGTTTAAAACTCGATAAGAATGCCCCTTCAGAAAAAGTAAGTATTGAGAAAGAAGAGGACTATCTTAAAAAACAAGAAGAAAACAGATCGCTTTGTTCACAAGAAGAATACAAAGCTTTAGAAGATGCCTTTGAAGAATCTAAAAAAGCTCCAGAACAACAAAATACTAATTATGGCGAGTACATTCCTGTATCCATCACAGCAACTCGCATCTTAGATAAAAAAGCAGGACTTGCTTGGTCAACAACAGACCATTCTGGTGAAAAAGTTCCTGTCTATGCCATGGGTTCAGGTGCAATCATGTTTGATGGTGAATATGATGATACCGATGTCGCTATTCGTGTTGCGGAAGCCATGGGCTTTAATGGCAAGGATTCAAAAGCTAAGAAAAAAGTCGAAAAGAAAGCTCAAAAACCTAGTGGAGTTGGGCTAGAAGCACCAAAAGATAAAGAATAATTTTTAAAAGAGATTCCTTCATCAGGAGGAGTTTCTTTTTGTATGATATTTTTCTTTGGACATATTCAGGTCACATTTCTGTTTTATACTGGCTGTAAGAAATGCAGGAGGTATGTAGATGAAAGTTGCTTGGAAAGAGCTGACCTATCAGGCCAAGAAATATATATTGATTGAATTTTTAATTGTGTTGATGATTTTTATGGTGGTCTTTTTGACGGGTTTGACCAATGGTTTAGGGCGAGCTGTTAGTGCTCAGATTGAGAATTATGGCCAGGTTCACTACCTTTTATCCCAGGACGCAGAAGATATTATCAGTTTTTCTCATTTTTCCGATCAAAGCTTGCAGGAGATCCAAGACTTGCCTGAAAATCAATTGGCAGGCTTGACGATTCAAAGAGCTGGACTCAAAAAAACAGCAAAATCAGAGACCATTGATGTGACTTACTTTGTGGTCGAGGATAGTGCTTTGGTGAATCCTAAAGTGGTATCAGGCCACTCCCTGTTAACAGACTCAGGTCAGATAGTCCTAGATCAGTCCTTCAAGAGCCACGGTATCAAGCTTGGTGATAAAATCCTTGATAGCAACAGTAAGAAATCACTTACGGTGGTTGGCTTCGCCAAAGATGCCATGTACGGGCATAGCGCTATTGGGTTGATGCGCCCATCAACTTATCCAAAGGACACGACTACTTACCATGACGAGATCGATCAGTTGTCGCAAAACGTCAATCAAATGGCCCAAGATTTGAAGAATTTGGCCCAACTACGACAGGATTTTATTTCCAATATTTCCCATGAGTTGAAAACGCCAGTGGCTTCTCTGGTTGGCCTGACAGACCTCCTGTCTGATTCTGACTTAGACGGTAAGGAACAGGCAGAGCTACTAGAATTGATGCAGTCAGAAACCTTGAGACTGAGTCGCCTTTGTGATGATATCTTAAATCTATCATGGCTTGATCGCCAGACCCGTTTAAGGCTTGAAAAAGTTAGAATTGATGAATAAATCAGACATGTCCTCATCTTACTTAGTGAGAAATGGCGGGACAAAGAGATCAGTATTGACTTTGAAAGCCCTGCTACCTATTTAGAGACAGATGCTGACTTATGCATGCAAATATGGATTAATGTCATCGATAATGCCCTAAAATATTCTGGAGAAAAGGTTAAACTAGCCATTCACTTGGTTCAGCAATCAAAAGGAGCCGAAATAACCATTTCGGACAATGGCATAGGTATTGAAGAGAGCCAACAAAGTTACCTCTTCCAGCAATTCTACCAAGCTGACCAGTCTCATAACCGCGAGGGTAATGGGCTTGGGCTAGCCATTGTTAAACGGATTGTGACTTTATTAGAGGGTAAGATTTCACTGCAAAGTCAGGTTGGCAAGGGAACGACTGTTAAGCTATTCTTGCCAAATCAAAGCAAAAACCAATAAAAAAGAAAAGGAAGATTTGAATAAGATCTTCCTTTTGATATGATTGCTTTTATTTTTTATTTGCAATAGCGCTCTTGTCAGGGTCGTTATGTGCCAGGCGTGAGGCTGCTGCGGCAGCGATGGCACAGACGATGTCATCTAAGAAGGTGTGACAGGATTTGCCATCTTTGGCATTTAATCTGGCGATAATGCCGGGTTTTGTTTTGTCTAGGTAACCATAGTTGGTAAAGCCAATTGAGCCATAAAGATTGACGATCGAAAGAGCTAGAATTTCATCAATACCGTAGAGTCCTTCGTCAGTTTTTAGAATTTCTAAGAGAGGTTGGGACAATTTATTTTCTTCTGCCAGTTTGTCAAATTCGATACCGGTGATAATGGCATTTTGAACTTCTCTTTTTTTAAGAACCGCACGGATATTTTCCAGACATTCTTCTTTTGTTAAGTCGGGTATGTATTTATTCTGAAGGGACATAACTAAGTCTGCAATATCCTCATGTTGGACACCGCGTTCTAATAAGAGCTGAGTAGCGACTTCTTTTAATTGTACATCACTTTTCATAAATGACCTCCTTTATAGTGTCATTATATCATAGTAAGGGAAAGATTTTCATTTGTAAAAAAGGTTATTGAAAGGATAACAACATCCCGATTTCATTAAATTTTGGGCAAAATTAGGTTAAATGTCAAAAAAATTTTTAATATACGTTATAATAGGAAAATATAGATAATTTATTAAAAAAGTTCCATTTTTAGACACTTTATCCAATTAAATGATAACTTGACCTTTAAAAGTTGATTGGATGAAAAAATGAGATTTTAAAAACTTAAAAAATATTATATATCTGTGTAGAATTGATTTTATGAGGTGAAAATTTGTATGGAAAATAAGGTATTGCAGGAGTACATCTCAAAAAGAATACGACTGTTAAGGTTAAACAAGGGGTTAACTCAAGAACAACTGGAAGAAAAAGCTGATCTTGGTACCAATTATGTCTATAAGTTGGAAAACCAGTCGACAAATGTCAAAGTCAAAACGTTAGAAAAGGTTATGAAAGCCTTGGAAGTTGATTTTGAAGAATTTTTTGACATTAGTTTAGTCGAACAAAATGAAGACTTATCCGATTTGATGGACCAAATTAAAGAACTTTCTTCTGGACAACAAGATAGAGTCATTAAAGCTCTATCAACTTTAGTTGGAGAGATAAAAAGCGACAAATAAGTCGCTGATAAAAATACCATGAGCAATCATGGTTTTTTTGTCTTGAAAGGACTAGAAGAAGGAAAATCTTGGTGAATGCATCAGGTTGGAATTTAATTTTTTGAAAATGTCATTTTTAAAGCGCAGCTATGGTAAAATAGGGTAAACAAGGAGAATACTATGGAAAAATTTTGCCAATCTTGCGCTATGCCATTAATGCCAAAAGGTCAAGATCTAAGAGGTAACAATGCCGATGGCAGCAAATCAGATACTTATTGCTATATGTGCTATGTTAACGGCCGCTTTACAGAGCCAGATATTACTTTTGAGCAGATGGTTGCTAAGGGGCAGGCGGGTATTAAAGCTAGTCCCGGGAATGCTCTTGCTAAGTGGATGATGAAGAAAAGTTACCCGATGATGCTCAAGAAAACCTCAAGATGGAGTCGCTAAAAGCTATTTTTGAAGAGCGTTTTTTGCTAAAATAGAGAAAATCAGTATGTAAGGAGCAAGGGATGACAATTTTACAAGCTTTTGAGGAGCGGGATGCCTTCACAGAGACGGAAGTTGCGATTATTGACTACTTACAGGTTCATTTTCAGTCCATTGACAGTTTGACCATTAGTCAGCTGGCTAAGGATACTTTTACTTCTAATGCCAGTATTATTCGTCTTTGCCATAAGCTAGATTTTCAGGGTTTTCGCGATTTTCGTTTGGCTTTAGTAGCCGAGTTGACCTCTTCGCGTTATTTGGATAAAGAGGTGGATTTCACCCATGCATTTCAAGAGGAGTCCAGTCAGGCCATTGTTAATGGGCTTTTTTCCCTCTACAAAAACACCATGGATCAGGTCCAGTCCTTACTGTCTCTTGATCAATTGGAAAAAATGGCTGAGCAGATTAAAGTTGCTGACCGTCTATTTCTTTTTGGTTATGGGGATGTCAAATTGACCTTGAAAAGTTTCATTAATAAGCTGGTCAAGATTAATTATTTTCCTATTCTTGCGACGGAAAACGACGAAGAACACCGCATCATTACTCATCTAAAAGCTGGCGACGTTGCTCTATTTGTTTCTTATAGTGGCAACAATGAGGAAATGCTCTCCCAAGCCCAACAATTGCGCCGTCAAGGCGTGATCATCCAAGTCATTACGGCCAATCAAAAGAGTCCTTTGATTGCTTGGAGTTCTAGTCATCTTATGATTCCAGATATGGAGAAAGATGATAAAGTTGGCACTTTTTACTCACAGCTGGCTTTTGACTACCTCTTGAATGTCATTTACACAATCCTCTATCAGAGTCGTAAGTCTTTGAAATGAACTTTTTTTCCGAAAATGTCATCCAATCATCTACCAAGTTTGAACCTTTTTACCCAGATGGGTAAAAAGGCTTTTCTTTTGTTTTAAAAAGAGTAAGATGAGCTTATTAGAAGATTAAAGGAGCTTATTATGAAATTAGGTATTATTGGAACAGGTATGATTGTGCAAGAGTTTCTCCCAACTTTGGTGACTATACCAGGCATTGAAGTGCTAGGTTTACAAGGTATTCCCCAAGAAATGGAGCAAGTTAAAGTTTTAGCTGACACTAACGGTGTTGCCCATGCGGTTAGTGATTTTGAGGCTTTAGTTGCTTTGGGAATAGACGTTGTTTACGTAGCCGTGCCCAATTTCCTTCATGTTCATTACAGCAAATTGGCACTTCAAAAAGGCTTGCATGTGATTGTCGAAAAACCAGCTACAAGCAACGAGGCAGAGCTAATAGAATTAGCGACCTTAGCTGCAGAAAATCAGGTCTTCATTTTTGAAGCGGTCACCACAAGTTACCTTAAAGGCTTCGCTAAAATCAAAGAGTGGTTACCTGAAGTTGGTCAAATCAAACTTGTCCAAAGTCAATACAGTCAATACTCTAGCCGCTATGATGCTTTTAAAGAAGGCAAGATCTTACCAACTTTTGATCCGCAAAAATCAGGTGGGGCACTCATGGACTTAAACTTGTATAATCTCCATTTAGTTTTAGGTCTTTTTGGGCAACCAGAGGATAGTCATTATTTCCCAACCATTGAAAGAGGGATTGATACCAATGGTATTCTGACCCTTCATTATCCCGACTTCCAAGCTTTCTGTTTGGCAGCTAAAGACAGTAAGGGCATGATTGGAGCTATCATTCAAGGGGATAAAGGTGTCATCAGAACCAGTCTTTCGCCTAATGCCATTGGGAAAGTTATTCTTGAGAAAAATGATGGTACTAGTCTAGAGTTTGAGGAAGATAATTTCCAAAATCGCTTACTGCCAGAATTTACGGCCTTTATCAATGCGATTAACAGCAAGGATCAGAATTTTTACCAAGAAGCTATGGCTCGTAGTCTTATGGTCAGTCAGATTCAAACCAAAGCTCGTATAGAGAATGGCATTATTTTCCCTGCCGATCAGAAGTAAGAAAAGTTAAAAATAATGTGACTTCTGTTATAATAGGGAAAAGCGAGAAAAAGGAGAAACCTATGAAATTAGTGACTGATCAAATGATTCTACGTCATGGTGCAGTACTGGATGGTCGTATTGTGCAACCCCCAATGCTTTCTTACTCTGGTCTTAAAGATGGCTATGCTAGCCCAGAGACTTTAGCCTATTATGGTGCCCGTTCGCAGGCAGCTGCCATGGTCATTACGGAGTTTCACTATGTCTCTGAAAATGGTGGCCCGTGCTCAAAACCAGGTTTTCCAGAACAATTGGCCATTTATGATGATGAGTATACAGCTTCCATCAAAGCCATTGCGGATGCGATTAAAAAGGATGGCAACAAGGCTATTTTACAAATTCATCATGGTGGGCGTGAAGCTGGGGTTAGAGGTTTGGCTGGAAAAGAAGTTCTAGCACCAAGTGCACTAGACTTTGACTTTTTACCTTATCCTGTTCGCGAAATGACTAATGAAGAGATTGAAGAAATCATAAAAGATTTTGGACGTGCGACTAAACGGGCAATTGAGGCAGGTTTTGATGGTGTCGAAATTCATGGCGCCAATCATTACCTGATTCAACAATTTTTCTCTGCTCTCTCCAACAAGCGCCAAGACAAATGGGGTGGTAGTTTGGAAAAACGGATGACTTTTGCCCTTGAAGTTATTAAAGAGGTCAAAGCCGTCATTGCATCCGACGCTCCAAAAGACTTTATCCTTGGTTATCGGATTTCACCCGAAGAAATTCATGGTGATGCTGTTGGTTATACTTATAAAGAATCGTTGGCACTGATCAGAGAAGTTGCTAAAGAAGAGTTTGATTATATCAGTTTATCCATTTGGGGTGGCTACGCTGCCAAACCTGCAGGAAGTGAGCAGTCCTTTGGCCAACTCTTTAAAGAAGTGGTGGGACCAGAAACTCAAATCATGGTCGTTGGGTCGGTCTTTTCTGAAGACCAAGCTCGTGATGCCATAGACCAACATGCCGATTTAATTGGAGTTGGACGAGGGACCTTGATTGATCCTCAATTCTGGTTGAAAATTAAAGAAGGCCGTGGCCAGGATATTGTCCAAACCATCTCACCAGAACAACTTGAAAGAACCTTCTGGAGCAGGGGTCTTCAAGAAATCTTTACGAGTCAAGATTCAGGTGGCTTACCACCCTTACCTGGACATGACACAATAACTGCCTTACACCAAGGCATTTATGATTAAAACTATACTTCAGTTAAAAATCTTATAAGCTCAACACACTAATAAAAAAACAACCAAGTCCCCAAGGACTTGGTTGTTTGCTTTTTTATGTTAAAGTCTTAGCATTTTGGGTTGTCATTTTTAGACTTTTTCACTCTAATGATTGAACATCTTAATCTTTATGTTTAGCCACTAAAATATCAGCTGCCACAGTGATTTGGCTCAGCTTTTCGAGGTCAAGCTTGCTTTTGTCGACATGGAAAAAGAGGGGCGTCATTTCAATAAAATCAGTCAGGTCAGCTTGGTTGATGGTGTACGTTTGGCTGATGTGGCTGACGTGATAGTCTGGGTAGGCCTGGGCGAAATGATTGATGACACTGTCATTACTGTAGTCTTGATGCAGCAGTTGGTCAGCGGCAGCCTGACGTAATTCTTTGAGGTGGTCACTGGCTGTAACTGCTTTAATGATTTTTCCGCCTGGTTTGAGCACCCGCTTGAATTCCTGGTAATTGGCTGGTGAAAAAACATCAATAATGATATCAACAGACTGCTCTGCCAAGGGCAATTTAGCCAAATCGCCGACAAACCAAGTGACTAATCGTTGTGGATCTTTCTTGGCTGCCAAGAGAATGGAATCTTTGGACAAGTCGAAGGCTAAGACTTGGTTGGTCGGGTTTTGGGCGAGGGCGCGTGCGTAGTAGCCTTCGCCGCAAGCAACATCGAGGATAGTGACGGCCTGGTCCTGAGGAAGCTCTTGACTGATGGCTTTAAGGATATGTTGGTAGTAGCCGGCTTCCAGGATGTGGCTACGTCTGATAAAGGATTCTTTGTCGTAATGGGGGTCTTTTTTGGCATTGAGAATCAGGTTGGCATAGCCTTGTTTGGCCAAGTCGAAGGTATGATTTTTAGGGCAAATCAGGCTTTTACCTGTCAGTTTGAGCTGCTCTTGGCAGATGGGGCAGGTAAAGTACTTGGCGGTTTGACTAAAAGCTAACATGGTCTTTCCTTTTCTGTCTTTTGATAGTCCTATTATACACTTTTTTTACTTTAGATTAGTCTGACTTCTTCATTTTTAAGTTGCTGGCTAAAAAAGAAATCAGAAAAATTGTCATTTTTTTATAATCTTTTATACTAGAAGTAAGGAAAAAAAGGAGATTATAGGAATGAAAAAATACGTTTCAGAGTTTTTTGGTGCTTTTTTATTGGTCTTTATTGGATCATCTGCAGCTGTTATTACTAAAGGTAGCATTTTAACCATTGCTTTAGCTTTTGGTTTAGCTATCACTATTTCGGCTTATACTTTTGGTAGTATTTCCGGAGGTCATTTTAACCCTGCGGTGACAACTGCCATGTTGATTCAGAAGAAAATTTCAGCTAAGGATGCTGCTTTCTATATGCTGGCTCAATTTATTGGTGGGCTTGTTGCGGCGGCTCTACTTTTATTCTTCGTCAGCGCAGCTGGTTTGCCTACGGACGCTTTGGCTCAAAATGATTTCACGCAAATTAGCGCTGGGGTTGCTATTTTGGTCGAAATGCTAGCGACTTTCTTATTTGTCACTTTAATTCTACTTGTGACAGATGTGCGTTTAGGCAATGCTAACTTTGCGGGGCTTATTATTGGTCTCTCGCTTGTTTTGCTGATTTTAACAACGATTAGTTTAACAGGTGCTTCACTTAACCCTGCCCGTTCTTTTGGTCCGGCTCTATTAGCTGGTGGTAGCAGCTTGTCTCACCTTTGGGTTTACTTTGTTGGTCCTGAGCTGGGCGGTGTTTTGGCGGCTGTCTTTGCTAAATGGTTAACGGCTGAAGATAAATAAGATGCAAACGACTAAGTTTTTAGTCGTTTTTTCTTTCTCATTTTTGGAAAATTTCATTTGAAGGAGGGCTTTTGGTCGGCCAACGATTTTCGGTTGACTAAGGCCTTTTTCTGGTCTATGATGGTATCAGTAAAATTCACGAAAGATTGGAGACTTGATGGCTGAGCTTATCTATTTTGCGGATGATGAAAAGAATATTCGTGACCTCTTGTTGCCTTTTCTAATGCATGATGGTTTTTCGGTGCAAGCTTTTGAAAGGGGTGATCACTTATATGAGGCCTATTTGCGTCAGAAGCCGGATTTGATTATTTTGGATGTCATGCTGCCGGGTCCTGATGGCTTGGCCATTATGGAAAAAATTCGTCAGACTGACCAAGCAACGCCCATTATTCTTTTGACGGCGCGTGATTCGGATGCTGATTTTATTCGGGCTTTTCAGTTGGGGACGGATGATTACTTTACCAAACCTTTTTCACCTATTAAATTAAGTCTCCATGTTAAGGCCCTCTTGAAGAGGAGTCACCAGGAGCCGGCTCAGGTTGCCAAGACTTTTGAATTCTTAGATTTAGTGCTTGATTGTGATAAACGTCAGGCTGCTTTAAAGGGCACTGATTTCCTGCTAACTAAGACAGAATTTGATCTGCTTTTAGTGCTAATGGAAGAGGCAGGCTCTGCTTATTCCCGAGAAACCTTGCTCGATCGGGTTTGGGGTTTCGAGGATGTGGAAAGTCGCGCGGTAGATGATACGGTTAAACGGCTGCGCAAAAAACTAAGTGAACATCAGGCCAGAGTGGCTATTAAAACCGTCTGGGGTTATGGTTTCAAGTTGGGTGAGCAAGAATGAGGAAGAAGAAAAATTTAATGAATCGGCTTTTGCTGGTCAATTGCCTGACGCTTTTGCTGACTTTTGGGCTCATATACTTGTCGGTTAACCACGTGGTTAAGGACTATGTTTACCAACTGACCCAAACGTCCATGAAGGCTAATTTTTCGATTTTGGATAGTCTGAATCAGGGTCAAGAAATTCCTGATAATACAGATAAGGAGCAGGATAGTATCTTCGTCTGGTCCTATTATGCCACATATAGTGATTTAGGCCTGAGGATCTTCACCAATGAAGTTAAAAAGGGAGTTAGTGACCAACTTTATGCCTACTTGAGTACGAGGCATTTGTGGCAGAGGGCAGGCAAAAAAGATGGGATTTTGGTGACTTTAGGGGAAAAAACTTATTTTGTCATGACCAAAACTTATCTGGGGCATTTGCAGGATGGTGAAGTGGTTAAAAGTGCTTCAGGAGCCAATCAAAAATTCCGCGTTATTAATTTTTCAGATGTCACTAAGACGCAAAAGTTAGTTCATCGGATTCACTTATTCCTTCTATCGATTCTGATAGTGACTTTTAGCCTGATGATGTTGGTCGTCTTTAAGACTTTCCGTGATATTCGACAGTCCATTCACTCGGTCCAAGCTTATATTTCCAACCTTTGGCGTGACAGTCAAAGCCAAAAGGAGCAAGAAGAACTGGTTTTTTCTGACTTTGATCCTCTTTTGCGGGAAAGTCAGGAAATGGCTGACCGAATTCAGAAGGTCGAAGCCAGTCAGGCCCAATTTTTCCAAAATGCTTCACATGAGTTGCGGACGCCTTTAATGTCCCTTCAAGGTTATACGGAGGGCCTTCAAACCGGCATCATTCCGCCAGAAACGGCCTATCCGGTTCTGATGCAAGAAAGCCAAAAGATGCGTCAATTGGTTGATGACATCTTACTCCTATCTCGTATTGATAGTAGGACAGAGTTCAAGAAAGATAAGCTTTCTTTGACGGATTTACTGGCTGACATGATGGCCTATTTCGGCCCAATTGCCAAGCAGAATGACCTTATCTTGACTGGGGAAGTTGATCAGGAAGTTTATAGGATTGAGGGCAATGCTGAGCTACTAGAAAAAGCTTTGTCCAATATCGTAACTAATGCCCTGCGCTACGCTAAAAGTCAGATTGTCATTGAAGAAAAGCAAGGGACCATAACGATTCGTAATGATGGTCCGGCCATTAGTCAAGCTGATTTACCCTACATTTTTGAGCGTTTCTATAAGGGGCAAGGCGGGCAGACAGGGATTGGCCTTGCCATGGCTCAGGAAATTATTCTTCAGCACCGGGGTCAGATTTCTGTCGCTAGTGATGAAAAGTGGACTGTTTTTACCATTCAATTATAATTGCCACAAATTTGCCACATCTTTACCACAAAATTTCGAAGAATGATTGGAAGAATAGGTCTATACTTTATATAAATCAACGATAAAGAAGGAGAGACCTAGTCATGTTATCATCTACTCGTATTAAATCGTATGCCGTTATTAGCCTTTTTTCAATTCTTGCTTTAGCTGCTGGCTATCAAAGTCTTGCCTATGCGGAACAAGGGCAAGACCCTAGCCAGGTCAAGGTTAATGTCAAGAGTGTTGAGGATAAATTGGCCTTGGCAGACAAAGAAGCAGAACCAATCTATCAAACAATGGACAGTTTGCAGGCTTCTATTGCCAGTAAAAAAGCTCAAAACTTAACACCTGATGAAAATAGTCTTAATCAAGAATTGCAAAAGTTAAATGAGGACAATAGTGCGCTTCTGAGTTCTTTTCGCCAAGAAATGCCTGACAAAACTTGGTCCAATTTGGAAGAAGTCAAATCTTTGGTGGCTGCAAGTCATCTATCAGCTAACGATAAAAAGGCTTTGACTACTTACTTTGAACAAAGCATCAATATTCAAAATAAATTAGATGTGTTATACTCTGCTTTTGACCAATCCGTTGCCAGTGAAGATGCGCAATTAGTGAGCTTAACAGCTCAAGTAGATCGTATCTACGAAAAATTTGGCATCACCAAAGATGTTCTATCAGCCTACTATGCAACTACAGGAATGCCTGCTGACTAAACACTTTGTAGGCAAAACCATTTCGATACAGACAGGACAAAAGCCCGTAAGGGCTTTTTTTTGCTTTACATTTACATTTTGAAAATGACTCTAAGCTTGTATGCTTTCCCTTGCATTCTTCTTTTCATGTGCTAAAATATAAAAAAGCATGAGGAGGTATCTATGATTAAAACCGTTGGTATTGTGAGTCTTTCACGTGGTTTGTTGGGTGAAGCCTTTATTAAGCATGAATTAGATCTAGGTATTAAGCGACTTGAGGACTATGGCTTAGAAGTCAAATTCTTGCCCAATTCTCTGAAAGGGATTGAGTATTTAGAGGAACACCCAGAAGCGCGTGCATCGGATTTACTTGAAGCCATGGCTGATGACTCCCTTGATATGATTCTATGTGCTATTGGCGGTGATGATACCTATCGTCTTTTGCCTTATCTTTTTGAAAATAATCAACTGGAAAAAGTGGCAAAACAGAAGACTTTTCTGGGCTTTTCAGATACCACAATGAACCATTTGATGTTACATAAGGTTGGGGTAAAAACCTTTTATGGGCAGTCTTTTATCGCTGACATTTGTGAGTTAGATAAAGAGATGTTACCTTATTCTGAGCATTATTTCAGAGAATTAATTCAAACAGGCAGTATTTCTGAAATTCGGCCAAGTGATTTGTGGTATGAAGAGCGTCAAGATTTTAGTGAAAATGCCCTAGGGACGCAGAGGACAGCCCATCCAAATCAGGGCTTCGAATTATTAAGAGGACCAGCAACTTTTTCAGGACCAATTTTAGGGGGCTGTCTAGAGTCTATCTATGATATTTTTGACAATAGCCGCTATGAAGATACTGTTGAGCTCTGCGAAAAGTATCAGCTTTTCCCTAGCCTTGACGATTGGCATGGTAGAATACTTTTGTTAGAAACTAGTGAAGAAAAGCCTAGTGTCGAAGGTCATCGTAAAATGCTAGAGAGCCTAAAAACAAGTGGTATTTTTAATGTCATCAATGGTCTACTTGTTGGCAAACCTCAAGATGAGAGTCATTACCAAGCATACAAAGAGAATCTCTTAGAAGTTATTGATAATGATATTCCCATTCTTTACAATGTCAATGTCGGACATGCAACACCAAGAGCAATTGTTCCTTTTGGTCAAATGGCTCACGTCGATGCTGACGAGCAAGTCATTCGCTTTGAACAGTAAAAATATCAGTGACTCGAATCATTATATGAGACAATATTTCCACAAAAAAAGCCCGCAAGGGCTTTTTAGTTATTCAACATCTAACTGATAATAGGGTTGGTTGGGAATAGCAGTTCCAATGCTTGAGGCATAAACCCATTTTTCTTGATTTAAGGCTTGGAAGTTTTCGGCTTTGCCTGTGAGGATAATTCCCGAAAATTTGAGGTCATTGCTGTGCTGACTGCTCTTGGATTCTTTGATATAAGTTTTTAAATCGTCGTAAATATCAACATCATTAATGGTTACACTTGCTCCACTTTTCGAAACAACTTTCATGTTTTCAATCAATCTTGGCAGGTTTTCAGGAGCAGTTCCAAACTGATAGGAAGTTGACCATTGCGAGCTATCTAAAGTAGAATTTGTACCAATCCAAAGCCAGTTTTGTTTGAGATTTTTTGGCATCAAGCTCTTGATTTCTTTATAACTGTAGGGCTTGTCGAAGGTAATAGCAACTTCTATCAGTTGATTTGACATTTGCGATACTTTTTCTAAATCCTGACTGGGTTTTGTTTTGACCTCATGTTTGGTAAATTTAACGTTGGTATTATAAAATTGTGGGACTTTTTGTCGGCTTCCACGGTCATAGAGGAGATTATTGACTGAAAAGGCATCTCCAGCACCGGCACCATAATGACCGAGTAAGCTATAATTGGCTTCATAAGGGGAGTAGAATACAGGCACACCATCTATATCTTTATAGCGGTCAGCATGAACTTTACCTGTGAATTGTCCACTTGGGTAATAGTAGAGACTGTCATAAGAGATATTGGGGTAGGCAATTTCTGCCAATTGTTGGTAGTCATTATAAACTTTTTGCCCATTTTTAGCGGTCATATTGCTCAGCAATTTAAAACAAAGACCAAAGAGGAAAAGAGTAGCTAGGAGACTGAAAACTATGGTCATTAAAAAGGTTTTTCTTCTGCGTTTTTTGGCTAGAAGAGCTAAGGAATCATTTGATTTCATGATGAGTATATCCTTTCGATTGGAGTTCCTGTTTGAGCTGACGACGAGCGCGCATCAATGTGATTTTAATATTAGACTGAGATTTACCGGTAATTTCAGCGATTTCCTTAATGGAGAAATTTTGAAAATAGTAGAGATCCAGGAGAATTCGGAAATTTTCAGACATTTGACTCAAGGTCTCATAAAGAAAAACATATTCTTCGTTATCATAAGGATTTAGGCTTTCTTGGGAAAAGAAGTCTCGCTTAAGGATGTCGTAGTAGTGTTTATCTCGACGGTAAAGGTCAATATAGCGACGAATGGCTGTGCGATACATCCATGCCCGAAGTTTACTTAAGGGTAAGTTATAATTAGCTTCCAAAATCAGAATGAAGACGTCCTGGGTTACATCTTGTGCTCGGGGGGGAGAAATCCCAGATTTTATTAAATAAGCAATAATTTCATTGGCATAGGCCATTATTTCCTTTTCATATGCATCTATATTAATATGGACGTCCTCCTTTCAATCATTTCCTATCTTCACTAGTATAACGAATGACAGGATCAAATGGTTACATGAATAAGCGTTTTTTATTTTTAATTATCATTGCTATCTCCTTTTAATTAACTTATAATGAAAGTGATTAAAGATCAAGGAGATGCTTGTCATGGAAAAACGTATTTTAAAAGTTGAGACAGAGCGTTATCAGAAATTTCCAGGATGGGTCATGACCCTTTTAGCCTGTGGGATGGTGGAGCTTTTCTTCATTGTCGGTAGCTTACTGGCCGGTCTCATTCTGGGAATGGGGATTGTCATTTCGGTCTTGGCTAAAGGTAGCTCTGACTTTGTTTTAGAGATTCAAGCAATTTCTGAAAGTATTTTCGTAGAATTGGGTATTTTTCCCTTTGTTGTCCTGGTTTTATTTGCTTGGGTTAAGTGGTTCGAAAAGCGCCCTTTTACTAGCTTAGGCTTTTTCAAGGGACAAGTGGCTTGGCAGTTAGTGAAAGGCTGGTTGCTTGGAACTCTGCTCTTTGCAGTGACTCTTGGTCTGAGTTATCTCCTTGGTGGTTTGGAATTTAAGTCCTTTGATTTCTCATTGAAAACCCTGGCTTACTTACTCCTCATTATTCCCCTCTGGTTGGTCCAAGGTGGGACAGAAGAACTCTTAACTCGGGGTTGGTTATTACCCATTATTGCTAAGAGAACCAATTTGATTATTGCTATTACCGTTTCCAGCAGTCTCTTCGGCATTATGCATTTAGGCAATGACAATGTTACCTTCTTTTCTGTCCTAAGCATTATTATGGTTGGTATCTTTCTAGCTCTTTACATGCTCAAAACGGATAATATCTGGGGTGTGGCTGGTATCCACGGAGCCTGGAATTTCACCCAAGGCAACATCTTTGGCATTTCCGTTTCTGGTACCCAGGCGGGCCCATCCCTCATGCATTTTGGCCAAAAAATGGGAGCACCTGATTGGATTTCGGGCGGAGCTTTTGGGACTGAAGGCAGCTTACTGGCAAGTCTTGTTTTGTTAGTAGGGAGCATCTATCTGGCTTGGCAATTAAGCCAAGAGAATAAGACCTCAAACTTTGAGATTTCTCTTGAAAATAGCTGAGCATTTAAGTCAAGCCCGCAAGGGCTTTTTCTTTGTGGAAATATCTGATAATTGACTGTAAATGAGTGATTTCAAGGGCTTTGGCGGGTAAAATGAAAGTGTAAGAATTTATTAACTTTTGCCCTTGTTCAGACCTACGGAGGTAGAGAGATGGATTTTCAAACAACAGACACTTTTTTAACAGAAGAGGTTTTTGCTAAGCGAGCTGAAAATAGCCAAATTGTGACGACTGGTGGCTATTATTACAAAAAACTTTTGATTGATCCCGCCCCAGCCATTATCTTATGGACGCAAGATAATCAGATTGAAGCTTATCACATGATGAATGACCAGTACAACCTCATTCGTTCAGTACCGGTAGCCAGTGTATTAAAAGCAACTCTAGGGCAAGGAACGCTGACCATGAAGGTTGATGGACAACCTCTCTTTAACCTCCTGTTAGATGAAGAATTTCGCAAAGAAACCTTGGATGGCATGAAGAAAAATATTATCCGTGATGCGACTGGTGTCGCCGTCAGCAATCCTGGTCTCGATGCTGCTTTAGATACCGCCAATCTTAAAACAGATCTTGATTACTTCAAAAATGCTAAAAAAGCAACAACTATGGATTGGGCAGAACTCTTTAAAGCTCACCAGGTTAAAACATCAAACTCAGAAGCTATGGAAATGCCTGATCTCTTTGGTTCTATTAAGAAACTCTTTAAAAAATAAGCGACAGCCGCCTTTTAGTAGGTGGCTTTTTTTTATGACATTTGTCATATGACATCATGACTTTTTGTACTATTTGTCATGAAAGCATTCTACTATACTTAAACTATCAAAAGGTTTAATGAAAGAAGGGCTAGTATGATTAGTGTCGAAAAAATCACTAAAGTGATTAAAGGAAAAGAGATTTTAAAGGATGTTTCATTTAAGCTTGAGGAAGGCGAATGTGTCGCTTTGATTGGTCCTAATGGGGCAGGTAAGTCAACCCTTATTGGTGCTATGTTGGGTGATAAGAAAATTAATCAAGGCAAGATTAGTATTCAATCCAAGAATCCTAAAGACCAAGCTTTGAAAGAAAAAATAGCTGTCTTGCAACAAGACAACACCATTCCTAATAATCTGAAAGTTAAAGAGTTGATTGCTTTCTTTAGAGATATTGCGACCAACCCCCTTTCCCTTCAAGAAATTGATGCCTTACTTGGCTTTGATCAGCAACAAAAAAATCTACTTGCAGAAAAGTTATCAGGTGGACAGAGAAGATTGCTCTCATTTGTCCTCATTTTGATAGGCCAAGCCGATATTCTCTTCTTAGACGAACCAACAGCAGGTATGGATACGTCAACCCGCAAACGTTTTTGGGAAATCATTGCGGACTTAAAGGGGCAAGGAAAGACTATTTTTTACACCAGTCACTACATTGAAGAAGTGGAACATACGGCTGAACGGATCTTAATTTTACATCAGGGGAAACTATTGAAAGATACCAGTCCTTATCTTTTGGGTAATGAGGAAATGGAAAAAGAAATTACCTTGCCACGCAAATATGAGGATTTATTAGAGCCTTCACCATTGGTTGATCAACTTATCCTGAAAAAAGAAAGTTTGCAGTTTAGAACTAAGGATCTGGCTCAGCTATGGGCTCAATTAGAAGCTGCAGGTGTTAGCATTCAAGAGATTCAAATTCAAAACAAGTCGCTTTTAGATAGCTTATTTGAACAAACACAAGGAGAAAGAGAATGAAAGCATTATTAAAAATTGAGTGGATTAAATTATGGCGTGAGTGGCCCATTTTCATTCTGGCTATTGGCATGCCGGTTGGTTTCTTCCTTTTCTACTCAGGCATGACCATGTCACCAGATCCTAAGCTTCAAAAAGAATTTATCCAATCTTATATGTTGACCATGACCGCCTTTTCCATGTCAAGTTTCGGTTTCTTCTCTTTTCCTTCGATGTTATTTGAGGATCAAAAGAATCACTGGCTACTCTATTTGGAACATGCCAATGTTAGTATTTTCCACTATTATGTATCAAAAATTGCTAGAGTTTATATTAGTTTTACCTGCTCTATCCTAGCCACTTTTGCCATTGCCAAAGCCTTTCGTGGTGTTGAGATGTCATTGGAACAGTGGATTGGTTCAGTACTCTTACTTCTGGTTTCAGGCTTAGTCTTTTTAGCCATGGGGCTTTTAATTGCTCAGATACCTTCTCCCCAATTAATGTCCATTGTTGGGAATGTGGCCTTTCTCTTATTAGCCATTGTTGGGGGTTCTTGGATGCCTATTACCATCTTCCCGAAATGGATGCAGCATATCTCAAAATTAACACCAACCTATCATGTTAACGAATTGGTGACAAAGTTTGCTGATAAAACGCAAATCCAATGGCAGTCCTTGATTATTGTCTTTGCCTATGCCATAATAATGATGATAATAGCGCTTGCAATTAAACAAAGGAAAGAAGTTACGGTATGACATTCAAATGGCACTGGCAGCATCCTCTCTATTATATCCCCTTAGTCTTTATGGTTTTTCCTTTTGGGGGAATCTACTTTTTCGGATATCCTGTGTGGACGTTGCCTTTTAGCCTCTTATTTTTACTGGCATACCTAATTATAGTACATGAAGAAATCAGCTGGCTGACCAACTTTCTTTGGATCTATATGCTGCTCTATATTACCTTTATGACCTTAACGGTCAATAGCGGTATGATATGGTTCTACTTTTACCTCAATAACCTCTCTGTCTATCGTTTACAGGATGAATTTAAGAGTTTCCGTTTCATCTCCTATGTGTTAAGCACCATATTCGTCATTCTATATGTCTTTATCAGGGTTCATGATATCACGGTCCAAACTTTTACATTACTCATTCCCGTCCTCAACTTTGCCATGTTGATTTTTTGGACGCTGGATCGTAAAAGGGATGAAGCCAAAGAACTCTTGATGGAAAAAAACAAGTCCATTAATCTCCTTTTGGCAGAAAATGAACGCAATCGTATCGGACAAGACTTACACGATACCCTGGGGCACGTCTTTGTCATGCTGACGGTAAAGGCTGATTTAATCCAAACCCTTTTGGATCATGGTGAAATCGCCAAAGCTCAAAAGGAAGTAGCTGACTTGCAAAAAATAACCAAAAATGCGACGAGTGATGTCAGACAAATGGTCGAAAGTCTCAAGGACCATAACATTAGTGAGGAACTGGTAGTCATATCAAATATGTTAGAATTAGCTGGTGTTGATCTCCAAGTAAAAGGTGCAGAAGTGGCAGCAGCTTTTCCACTGCCTATTCAAAGTAAATTGAGTATGATTATCCGAGAGTTGATTAATAATCTTATGAAACATAGCCAGGCCAAAACATGTCAACTTGCCTTTGGTCAAACAAAATTGGATTATTTGCTCAATTATCAAGATGATGGCATTGGTTTTTCAAATCTTACTGGCCAAGAATTACATAGCATTAAAGACCGTTTGGTACCATTGAGGGGAGAGCTTGTTATTAGCTCAGCTAAAAATCCTACTCAAATATGCATTCGGATCCCTGTAAAGGAGTAAAAAATGAAATTATTAGTTGCTGATGATCAATCCATGTTACGAGACGCCCTTTGCCAGCTCCTTACTTATCAATCAGGTGTTGAGGCTGTCTTTCAAGCCGAAAATGGTCAAAAGGCTATTGATTTACTGAAACAAGAAACTGTTGATGTGGCTATACTCGACATCGAAATGCCAGAAAAATCAGGCCTTGATGTTTTAGAGTGGGTTCGGGAAAATCAAGATCTTAAAGTCATTATCGTGACCACTTTCAAGAGGAAGGGCTACTTTCAACGTGCTTTAGCCGCTCATGTTGATGGTTATGTATTGAAAGACCGCTCCATTTCCGAATTGATGCAGACTATTCATAATGTCCTCGAGGGGCGTAAAGAGTATTCACCAGAGCTGATTGAGGAAGTTACTTTTTCAAGCAACCCTTTAAGTTCCCGAGAACAAGAGGTTTTGACCTTGGTGGCGCAAGGGGACTCCAACCAAGAAATAGCCCAAAAACTCTATTTATCAAATGGTACCGTCCGTAATTACCTCACTTGTATTTTCACCAAACTCCAGGCCAGTAACCGCACTGAAGCAGCAAAAATCGCCCAGGAAAAAGGTTGGGTATAGTAAGAAGAAAGAAGCCCATTTTTAATAATAGGTTTCTTTTTGTGTCTAGATTGAACTCGTTTGTAAAAATGTTTAAACACAATTCCTGAAAGGATGTCTTCATGCTATAATATTCCTATGAACAATCATTCTCAAAAAAATATATTATTGGGTTGCCTGAGTGCCTTTTCGTGTGAGGTACTTTTTGGGCTCTCTTATCTTTTTACCAAGGAGGCTGCTAGTCAAGCGTCAGCCATGGCTCTATTGGGTTGGCGTTTTGCTCTTGCTTTGGCAGTCATGCTTGTCATGTGGGCCTTTGGTCTCATTTCCCTAAACCTTAAGAAAAAGGGGTTGGGGCAAGCTATTTTATTGGGTCTCTTTAGTCCGGTTCTCTATTTTGTTGGTGAAACTTTTGGCATAAAGAGTACGACAGCTTCGGAAAGTGGGGTCTTCTTGGCCACCATTCCAGTTGTGACTTTGCTGATGGCTATTTTGGTGCTCAAGGATAAACCGACCAAGGGCCAAATGATGGGGATTAGTCTAACGGTTTTAGGCGTTTTGATTAGTGTCTTTGCGGTTGGTGTCCAGGCTAGTTTTTCCTTCTTTGGCTATGCCATGCTGCTCTTAGCAGTCCTATCCTATGCTTTTTACTGTGTCTTGGTTGAGAAATCCCAGGCTTTCTCGGGAGTAGAGCTAACCTTTGTCATGATTTTGGTGGGATTCTGCGTCTTTAGCACATTGGCCATTATAGAGGGACTGACTGCAGGTAAACTAGCAGAGCTCTGGGCTCTGCCATTGCAGCAATCTTCCTTTGGCATGGCGGTTCTTTACCAAGGAATTGCCTGTTCTGTTCTAGCTTTCTTCTTATCTAATTATGCTATTAGCCAATTAGGGGTCAATCGGACAGCTTCATTTATAGGTGTCTCAACAGCAGTAGCAATCTTATCAGGTGTTCTCCTTTTAGGTGAATCCTTCACATTTATTCAGATACTTGGTGTCCTACTTATTATGCTTGGGGTTTATATTTCCAATCGGGGATGATATTTAGAAGAGTAAGGCAAAATAAAATATAGTCTTCCAGAATTCTGGGAGACTATTTGATTAGTTAATAAAGATACCAAATAGGTAAGGTAGGCAGCTAAAGGAAATCAGAGTATAGAAGATAGCTAAGCGAACACTGTCGAAAGATTTGCAGAGTCTGGCTAAGGTTAGACAAGTCCAGAAAATCAGAACGGTGATAAACCAACCGGAAATGAGTCTAAGGGGCGTTAAACCATAAAGGTTAATATAGATACCAAAGAGTTTCCAAGCTGCTAGGAGGGCAAAGGCCAAGGTATATGCAAATAGCAAAGTTAGAAAGATTTTACCTATTTTTTTGTCCCAGATAAAGACACTGGAGAAAAAGTAGCAGAGGGCCAAGATGGTAAAGTTTAATAATGCAATCCGAACCAGCTGCCAAAAGCCAGCGACGGCTGTTGAGGAAGCATCTTGTGGGCTGATATGATTCAACTGTAAAAGTGATTGCAAATCAAAGATACTTGTGACTAGGAAAAGACTATAAATCAAGCATAAACTACCGATGATGATGTAAGTACTATAGTAAGGAAGTACACGGTAATTACTGAGTTTGCCTTGAATGCTAGCATAGTCTGCTTTGCTTGCTTTTTGATGAATGACTGGCGCAATGATTAATCCGTAGAGATAAGCTCCTAATGGTAGGGATAGGGGTCCATAAATGAAAAGGTCACAAAGGTAATCCAACCAAGTTAGATTACTAAAAAGGGAGCCAAGGAAATGAGCTATTCCTTGTGTGACATCTTTAAAATTTTCTGAGACCACTTGTAGCTGGCTAATGGCAAAAGAGCCTAAAATGCTGGCTACTATCAGGCTGACTAAGACAGTCACTAAAACTCCTGGGTCAATGGTTGGTTTTGTGTCTTCTGTTGCCATTTTTATTTTTCGCATGCGTGAACGAAAGCGAAAATGGCCAAAAGGGATAGTCCAAAAACCCCGAAAGGCATCGATAAAGCTGAGAACTCCGAAGCGTCCTTGAATTAGTAAGTTGTTGCGGGAAAGAACGTAATAGATGAAAGTGATGTGTAGACCAAGCAATTGTAAAATAGCTAATTCTTCTGGCAAGCCCCAAAGTCCGATAGCTAGGAGTTGGGCCAATACGCTAAGGAGAAGCAAGATATCTTCGAGTTTCTTTTCTTTAAAGTTGTTCTGAAAGTCAAAATGGGCCAAGTTCCATTCGGTTAAAGCAACTGCCGCTAAGGCAGCTAGAATCAAATGGCTAGGATTGTCCGAAAAGATATTGACAATGTAGAGGTAGGCTGGAATATAGGAGAGGTAGGCACCAATTTTATAGTGTCTCAGCTCCCTTGGGCTCAATTTTTTGATAAAAAGAGGCGTCAACAGGCGGGATCTTCTTTGAGGCAGGATCATTCTTCCATGGCCTCGCTTTCTGAGTCGGGCACATATTCCAAAATATCACCAGGCTGACAATCCAGCTCACGGCAGAGGGCATTTAAGGTGGAGAAGCGAATGGCTTTGGCCTTATTATTTTTTAAAATGGACAGATTGGCTGGCGTCAGTTCAATCAATTCGGCTAGGCGACCGGCGCTGATGTGTTTCTGAGCCATGACCAGGTCTAAATTTATACGAATCATATGTCCCCTTTCCTATATAGTGAAATCGACTTCGTCTTGTAATTGGATAGCCTTCCCGAAGGCATTGCGAATGACGCGGATCACCAGGGTTAGAGCTAGGCCAGAGGCTGTAATAAGGAGCATGGGAATGTAGCAAGTGACCCCCATAAGAAATGATAAGAGGGTAATAGTAGCAGCTTCCCAGCCAAGGATTTGCAGGTAACGGACATTTTTCTCAATGAAAATTTGTTCCTTACCGATACGGCTGACTAAGCTGTATAGGTGATAGAGGAAAACGAGTGACATCAAGCCAATACTATAGCCAATAATCAACATGGTCATATAACGGGCTGAACCATGCAGAAATGGTGATGGGTAAATAATGGCTAAATCCACTACCCAAGTCCCAGTTGACAATAAACCGACTGCTCCAATGAAAAGGGAAATCAAGCAAATTTTGGTTAAAAGAATTGAAAAATCTTCATAATTTTGGGGTTTCATAAATATATCTCCTCTATTTCTTGAACCCATTATAGCAAAATTTTATCGAATATCAATAAAAAAATATCGTTTTTTAACAAAAAATTATTGAGGAACGATAAATATGATGGAATTTAAATTTAAATTTTTGAAGTTTTATAGCTCTTTTTTGACTTTCTTTTCTCATGAAATGCGAAAACGCTTTATTGCTTATTCAAAGAAAGACGGTTATAATTAATTGAAACTTTAATTTTCCATGCATGTTTATGCATGGTTTTGTCTATTCATCAGGTAGCCACTTATTAATGGTCTATCCCCTAGAAGAGGAAAGCGTGATATGGAAGAAAAATATTTTGAAATCGTAGAGCTTTTATCCGAGGATAGTTATTGTTCATCGGTGCAACTATCTGAAAAGCTTGGCATCAGTGAGAAAACGGTTAGAACTAGAATCAAAGAATTAAATGCTATATTATCTGATTTTGGGGCCACTATTTCTTCAAAAAGAGGAAAAGGTTATACTATCCAAATTTCGGATAAGAAGCTCTTTTTGGAAAAGGTCAACCGTTCTAGTAAAATCCAGTCTAATCAGAAACGTGAGATTTATGAAGAAGTGGTCCATTTGCTTTTAGATGCGGAAGATTATGTGACTATCGATGAGATTGCTGGTCAATTGTATGTGTCTCGCGGGATTGTCTCCAGCCACATCAAGAAGTTGGAAACCTTGCTTGACTTGTACGATTTAAAGATTGATCGCAAACCACATTATGGGATTAAGATTTTGGGCAATGAGTTTGATATTCGAACCTTTATTGTTACCAATAATTTTGCTGCTATTGAAAACAGCCAGCTCACTAGAAACTTGATGGAATATATTATTGCTGGTAACCAAGTTTATCAAGTTCATATGTCTGAAGTGGCACTCGAGGCTTTTATTCATTATGTTTTCGTTGCTATTCAAAGGATAAAAAAGAATTTTAGTATTGAAAAACCTTTGGCTGGTCGTAAAGAAATTAGTCCTGCTTCGCAAAAAATTATTTCTGATTATCTCAACTATCTCAATAAGGTAAATGGGGTCTACTTCAATAAATATGAGCGCGACTATATTGCTTTGCAATTTACATCAAAGTTGTCTTCAAATTCATTAAGTAAATTTGGTCCTAACTTTATTATTAGTAGTCACATTGATCAGTTAGCCTTTTCCATGCTTGAACAAGTTAATAAGGCCTTAAACCTTGATTTTCGCAATAATTTAGATTTGCGCATGTCCCTTAGCCAGCATCTTGTTCCTATGGATATTCGCTTGCGTTATAATATGTTGCTTGAAAACCCTTTGACTGAGCAAATTCTTAAGGAGTACCCATTCCCTTATACGATTGCTAATACGGCAGTGACTGTTCTCAGTGAATATTATCAAAAAGAGATTCCCTTGGCTGAGGTTGCCTACATTGCTTTAATTTTTGCTTTGGCCACTGAGAAGCGCGACCGTGCTTTAGCCAGAAAAAATATCCTTTTAGTCTGTATTTCAGGAACCAGCAGCTCACAACTCTTTAAATACAAATATTTGCAAGCCTTTGGGGAATACATTGACCATGTTTATGAATCTTCTGTTTCAGATTTAGATTTCTTTGATTTTGAAGGTCGCCAGATTGACTATATCTTTACGACTGTTTCTCTGAATAAGAAATATCCTGTCCCAATCTATGAGATTAACTTATTTATTGATACTAATGATATCCTGACTTATAAGCAGTTCTTTGAAGAAGGGGAAAAGAATTACCTTCTAGACTATTACTCCACTAATCTTTTTATACCTCAATTAAAGGCAGGTTCTAAAGAAGAAGCACTAAAACAAATGTGCCAACATATTAGTCATTATGGCTTAGCACCGGATGATTTTTATGAGGCGGTAATGAAACGTGAAGCTCTTGGTCAAACAGATTTCGGTTATATTGCCTTACCTCACCCCTATAAGGTGATGACGACTAAGAGTTTTGTTTGTGTAGCAATTTTGGAGAAACCTATGTTATGGGAAAGTAATGAGATTCAAGTTATTTTCTTGATGTCTATAAGTAAAGAAAAGGATAAAGAGCTGGAAAATTTCTATAAAAGTACCAGTAATGTGATGTTCGATAAGGAAAAAGTACAAGCTCTTATTGACCAACCGCGTTTTGAAACCTTAGTTGAAATACTGAAATAAAGCCATTTCTACGGATTTGGTTTTTTTCTTTTGTCCATTTACCGTTAGTCTACGGTAAAAAGAGTTATGGTAGTCCAATAAAGATAGCGCTATCATTAAACTATAAAAAGTGAAAGGACTTTTACCATGAGTCAAGAAAAAATCCTATTAGTTTGCTCTGCTGGAATGAGCACAAGTTTATTAGTGACAAAAATGAAAGACTACATTAATGCATCTGGTTTAGACTATGATGTTAATGCTGTCGCATCTTCCGAAGCTTTAGATTATGCTGTGGAAAATAAGGTTAACGTTATTCTCCTCGGCCCCCAAGTACGCTTTATGGAAGGACAATTTAAAAAAGCACTTGCTGAATACAATATTCCAATTGATTTGATTTCACCTCAAAACTACGGAACAATGAATGGGCCAAATGTTGTTAAACAAGCGCAAGACTTGATGGCAAAATAAGTGGAGGCAATATGGAACAGAAAGATTTAGAAAGCTCAATAAATCTCATAATCCATGCTGGAAATGCTAAATCGTCAGCCATGGAAGCCATTGCCTTGGTTAAAGACGGCAAACATGATGAGGCGGACTTGAAAATGAAGGAAGCAGATCAAGAGATTGCTGAGGCTCACAAAGCGCAAACAGCACTGCTCACCAAAGAAGCCAACGGTGAGATGACACCTTTTTCATTGCTTTTAGTTCATAGTCAAGACCATTTAATGACTGCAATTACCTTCCTTGATTTAGCAAGAGAAGTTATTGATATTTATAAAATGTTTTAGGAGAAAAAAATGGGAAATTCATTTTTAGACAAAATGACAACAGTCTTGGGGGGCTTTGCCAACTGGGTAAACTCTCTAAGATATATCATTGTAATTAAGAATGCTTTTGCAGCCTTGATTCCAGTAATCATCACAGGTGCTTTCGGTACCTTGTTCTCAGCAATGGTTTTCAATGCTGAAACTGGTTTAGCAAAATTTGCACCGTTACGTTTTTTAGCAGATTTACAACCAATTTCTTCAGGTATTTCATATGTTACCTTAAGTTTCTTAACCATCTACGTTGTTTTCTTAATGGGTATTGAATTGTCAAAACTGAATAACCAAAACAATGTATTTGCAGGTATTGTAGCTGTTATGAGTTACCTATCTGTTAACCCAACTATCTTTGAATTTATCACTGAAGATCAAAAATCAGTAATGGTTTCTAATGCTTTGGCAAAACAATACACTGATACTAAAGGTCTTTTCTTAGGGATGATCGTGGCTGTTCTAGCAATTGAATTATACAGCTGGTTAAACCGTCAAGATAAATTACAAATTAAAATGCCTGACACTGTACCACCAAGTGTTGCTAAGAGCTTCTCAGCTTTATTCCCAACTGTTATTACAGTTTCAGTCATTGCGACTGGTGGATTTATTATTAAAGCCCTCACTGGTCTTTATGCTTACGATATTATCTATAACATTGTTCAAAAACCTTTAGAAGGTGTTGTTCAAGGTTTACCAGGTATTTTATTACTTGTCTTTGTAGCTCAAGTCTTCTGGGTAATCGGTATCCACGGTAACCAAATGGTTAAACCAATCCGCGAACCATTATTACTTGCTGCAATTGCTGTTAATACTGAAGCTTTCCAAGCTGGTAAAGAACTTCCAAACATCATCACTATGCCTTTCTGGGATATGTATATGAGTATGGGTGGTTCAGGAGTAACGATTGGTCTTTTAGTATCAATCTTCTTAGTTGGTAAACGTGATGACATGAAAGAAATCACTAAACTATCAATCGGACCAAGTATCTTTAATATCAACGAACCAGTTATTTTTGGTATGCCAATCATGCTTAATCCAATCTTAGCTATTCCATTTATTATCACGCCATTAGTGACTGGTACAATTGGTTACTTTGCAACTGCAATGGGATTTGCAGCAAGAGCTGTCGTAATGGTTCCATGGCCAACACCACCATTAATAAATGGTTATCTTGCAACTGCAGGTAACTGGGGAGCTGTTGCGACCCAAGCAATCTGTATTGTTGTTTCAATTCTTCTCTACTTACCATTTGTTAAAATTGCAAATAGAGAACAACTTGTAAAAGACTAATTATTTAATTATGAAAATAAAGATTCCAGAAAATTTCATTCTGGGAGCCGCCACTTCAGCATGGCAAACAGAGGGTTGGGTTGGAAAAAAACCTGGTCAAGATTCTTTCTTAGACAAATGGTTCCAAGAAGAGCCCTTTGTTTGGCATCAGGGGCAGGGCCCAAAAGAAGCCACCAATTTTATGGAAATGTATCAGGACGATTTAGACTTAATGTCGCAAATTGGTATTAGTCATTATAGGACGTCCATTAATTGGTCTCGTTTCTTTGTAGACTATGAAAATCTCATCGTTGATGAAGATTATGCCAGTCATATTGATGCTCTTATCGATGGCTTGTTAGCAATCGGAGTTCAACCGATTATCTGTTTGGAACATTATGAAGTTCCTTATCAGTTAATGGAAAAATACGATGCCTGGTCTAGCAAAAAAGTTGTTGATTTATTTGCTCAATATGCTCAACTTGTTTTTCAGCGATACGGTGACCGGGTTCAGCAATGGGTAACCTTTAATGAACCAATTGTCAGTCAAACCCGCTGCTATCTGGATGCTATTAGATGGCCACATGAAAGAAATTCTAAAAAATGGATGCTTTGGAACTACCATAAGGTTTTAGCCACTGCTAAAGTTGTTAAGATTTTCCATGAAGGCGGTTATTCAGGACGGATTGGCTGTATCATTAATCCGGAAATGGTTTATCCTAGATCAAGTTCTCAAGAAGACCTTGATGCGGCTAGACGCTATGACTTATTTTACAATCGGGTCTTCTTAGACCCAATGATTAAAGGGTCTTATCCTGAGGAATTGATTGAGCTCTGCAAAGAAAATGATATTTATTTTGATCCAACGGAAGAAGAGCTTGCGCTAATCTCCACAAACAGGCTTGATTTTGTTGGTTTAAATCAATATTATCCAAAGCGTGTGAAATCACAACGATTTGCTTGGAGAGAAGGTGAACACTTCCATCCAGAAAAATACTATGAGGATTTTCAGTTACCTGGTCGCCAGATGAATCAATCACGCGGTTGGGAAATTTATCCTCAAATTATGTATGACTTATCACTTTATATGAATCGTAACTATCCTGATATTCCTTGGTTTATTGCTGAAAATGGCATGGGTCAGGAAAATGAGGAAAATTTCAAAGATCAGTCAGGTATGATTGATGACCAGTACCGCATTGACTACATTAGTCAACATCTTTACCATCTTCTTCGAGGGGTTGAAGAAGGTTCTAAATGTGAGGGCTATATGCTCTGGGCCTTTACTGACTGTGTCTCACCGATGAATGCTTTTAAAAATCGATATGGTTTGGTTTCGATTGATCTTGAAAATGATAAGAAAAGAAGTTTAAAAAAATCAGCTTACTGGTTTAAATCAGTAATTGAAAATCAGTCATTTGAGTTAGAGAACAAAATGTGAAGGATTTTGATTGACTGTTAGCCAGTCAGATGAAAAAGCTGACCAGTCAAATAGTAATCAAATTGCGCACATCCTGTTGGGCGCAATTTGTTTTTTTTTAAAGGAAAGAGGATTATATGTTTGGAATTATTGGATTAGGGAAAATGGGTTTAAATTTATCATTTAATGCTGTTGACCATGGTCAAGAACTAGCAGTGTATGATATTAACCAAGAAGCTGTTAAAACAGCAGCTGACTATTCAGAAAAAATTTTACCTGTAGCAAGTATTGATGACATGATTGCTACTTTGCCGACTCCACGTATTGTTTGGGTCATGCTACCTTCTGGACAAATTACAAATGAAACCATTGATTATTTAATTGAACATTTAGATGCCAAAGATATTATTATCGATGGTGGCAATTCTAATTATAAAGATAATTTAAAACAAGCAGAAGTAGCACATCAAGCAGGTCTTTATTACTTCGATGCGGGAACTTCAGGTGGCATGTCTGGTGCCCGCAATGGTGCTAACTTTATGATTGGTGGCGACCAAGAGGCTTGGCCTTTAGTAGAGCCAATTATTGCTGCTTTGGCTCAAGAAGATGGCTACCTCTATACTGGACGCGTTGGTAGCGGCCATTACTTGAAAATGATTCATAACGGGATTGAATATGGCATGATGCAGGCTATTGCTGAAGGCTTTGAAATATTAGATGCTAGTCCTTTTGACTATGACTTTGAAAAAGTGGCTAAACTTTGGAATCACGGTTCAGTTATTCGCGGATGGCTAATGGAATTAGCTGAACAAGAATTTGCTAAAGATCCACATTTAGAAAATATCATCGGCCGGGTTCAAGCATCTGGCGAAGGCAAATGGACTGTTGAGGAAAGTCTTGATTTAGAGGTTCCTGCACCAGTTATCGCCCTTTCATTGATGATGCGTAACCGCTCATTGCAAGATGACACAGTAACCGGAAAAGTTTTGGCAGCCTTACGAAATGGCTTTGGCGGTCATGATGTGACTAGAAAATAGGTAGTGGTATGACAGAAACAAGTCAATTTCCTAAATCATTTCTTTTTGGAGGTGCTATTGCAGCAAACCAGGCCGAGGGTGCTTGGCAAGAAGGGGGACGAGGACTGTCAAATATCGACATGATTCCTCATGGACCCGATCGGATGCCTGTCAAATTAGGCTATGTCAGCGATCCTCAACTTGATGCTCAACACTATTATCCTAGCCATTCCGGTATTGACTTCTACCATCATTACCAAGAAGACTTGGACATGTTGGCTGACATGGGCTTAGAAATTTTTAGAACCTCCATCTCATGGAGTCGTCTCTTTCCAAATGGTGATGAGAGTCAGCCGAATCCAGAAGGTTTGGCATTTTACCAAAATCTCTTTGAAGCTTGCCGTCAGAGAAAGATGAAAATTCTGGTGACCTTGGCCCACTTTGATATTCCAATGGGCTTGGTCCGCGATTATGGTTCTTGGCGCAACCGTCAGGTTATCGATTTCTATCTAAACTTTGCCGAAACTTGTTTTAAAGCCTTTGGCCAGCTTGTGGATTACTGGATTACCTTTAACGAGATCAACATCGTCTTGCATAGTCCTTTCTCAGGTGCTGGCTTGACTATTTCGGAAAATGAATACAGAGACCAAGTGCTCTTCCAAGCTGCGCATCATATGTTATTGGCTAGTTCCAAGGCAGTTAAGAGCTTCAAGAATCTATGCCCTCAGGGACAAATTGGCTGCATGATTGCAGGAGGCAGTTTTTACCCTTATTCCTGTAACCCAGATGACGTCTGGAAAGCCATGATGGACGACCGCCTCAATACCTTCTTTGTTGATGTCCAAGTTCATGGGGAGTATCCCTTCTACATGGATAATATCCTCAAAGACAAAAATGTCAGCCTAGATATCACTGAAGAAGACCGGCAAACTCTTAAATCTAGTGTTGATTTTGTGGCATTTAGTTATTATTCATCCCGAACATCAATTGCTGATATGAGTCGTGTCGAAATTAATAGTGGCAATGTGGTCAAATCAGCCAAAAATCCTTACCTTCAAGTTAGTGATTGGGGCTGGGCTATTGATCCAAAAGGCTTGCGTATCACCATTAATAGCCTTTATGAAAAATACAGAAAACCTTTATTTATCGTCGAAAATGGCCTAGGTGCTCAAGACATTCTGGAAGCAGACAAGACTGTCCACGACCCTTATCGGATTGCCTACATGGAAGAACATCTGAAAGAGGTGGCAAAAGCTCTTGAAGACAACATTCCGCTTATTGGATATATTTCTTGGGGGATTTTAGACTTGGTTTCGGCTTCGACGGGTGAAATGTCCAAACGCTACGGGGTCATCTACGTAGATAAGGACGATCAGGGCCAAGGCACCTTAGCAAGATATAAAAAGGATTCCTATTATTGGTATCAAAAATTAATTACAGACAGAAACCTAGATTAGAAAGAGCACGCTATGCATTACATTTTGGGCATTGATATTGGGACAACAGCGACAAAAGGAATTCTCTACCAAACTGATGGTCAAGTTTTTTCTACTCACAGCCGTGCAAATCAGTTAATCCGAGGTGCTCAAGGGCAAGCCGAGCAAAATCCTGAGGCTATTTATCAAGGTTTGATTGAACTCATTCAGGAAGTCAGTCAGGGTCTGAATGCAGAAGATATGATTGATGCGGTGGCTTTATCTTGTCAGATGCATTCATTAATTCTTTTAGACCAAGCTTATTCCCTTTTAACACCTTCTATAACCTGGGCCGATACTCGAGCTAAATCTGCTGCGGAAGCGATTAAGGACTCAGAAGTGGGCCAACGATTTATGGCCACTTCAGGGACGCCTATCCACCCCATGAGTTGGTTGGCTAAGGTCACCTATTTTCAAAAAAAAGAGCCGCAAGTGATGGCGCAAACAGCTCACTTGATGGGAATTAAAGACTATCTTTTTTACCGACTCTTTGACGTCAATGCCATTGATATTTCATCTGCAACAGGAACTGGTTTAGTGAATCTTCAGAAAGGAACCTGGGATCAGGACATTCTTGACTATTTGGCTATTTCGCCATCTCTTCTGCCGGAAATCAAAGATTCTTTGGACTACATTGAGGGGATTCCAGACCTTTTCCAAGGCTTAAATGGTTTGACAGCAGAGACTCGCTTCCTTTTCGGTGCGGGAGATGGCCCCATGGCTAATCTGGGCATTGGAAAGATGGCTGACAAGGCCGCCGTTATTACTATTGGAACCTCATCAGCTGTTCGTCTCTTATCTCAGGATTTGCAAGTGGAAGAAAGTGGTAGTCTCTTTACCTACGCTGTCAAAAAAGGTCTTTGGGTCATTGGTGGACCAAGCAACTCAGGTGGTAATATTCTGGAGTGGCTACACAAAACCTTCTATCAAGGTCAAGCACTTGAGACTATTTTCCAAGATATCCAAGCAACTCCAATCGGAGCAGATAAGCTTTGCTTCCTGCCTTATCTGGGTGGTGAAAGAGCACCCCTCTGGGATTCTGAAATCAGAGGATCTTTCCATAATCTATCCTTTACCCATCAGAAAGCTCACTTTGCGCGTGCTTGTATGGAGGGACTCTTTTATAACATCCGCATGATTTTGGAAAGTATCGAAGAACACTACCCTGTGGACACACTTTATGTCAGTGGCGGTCTCTTCCAAACGCAATTATTTAGTGAACTCTTAGCTGATATTACTGGTAAAACCATTATTCAATCAGATGAAAAAGAAGTAGGCTGCCGAGCAGCTTTCATCCTTTCTAAAGAAGCCTTAGGGCAAAGTTATACAAGCCAAAGGCAAGACCAAGCATACTATCCAAATGCTGAAAACCATCGACTTTACACAGAAGCCTATGAAGAGCATTTTAAAGTTTTGATTTAAAAAAGAAACATCCTAGCTAGGATGTTTCTTTACTTTTTATGGAAAATTGCTCGCTCCGCCATTTTTTGAGGAGGAAAAAATATTTAAGTTATACAACAAAAGGATTACTCCATTTGTTGTTTTTTTTTATAAATAAGTCTACCTGTTTGAGTTTAACCAGTGTAAATTGTTAAAAATGTAGTTATTCTAATATACTAAATATGTTTTTATAAAAACAATAGTGAGTAATGAATACAATTTTTTTCCTGATTTTTTTTTATTTGGAAATGAATTGATTTATATATAAAATTTCCATGGAGGTGAAGAAGATTGCTATTTTGTTTATTACGAATTAACCATACAATAGATTTACAAAGAAAGGAGGCGCTTACAATTGAATCAGAGAAGTAAAGAAATTTTACATTTTATTCTTGAAAGAAACAGATCATCTCTTTTTGAGTTATCGGAATTACATGAAGTTTCAGAAAGAACAATTAGAAATGATATTTCATCATTAAATGATTATCTTCAAAATTTAAATTTTGGTCATATTTTAATAAAGAATAAAAAGGTTGAATTGAATCTTAAAGTTTCAAAAAAAGAAGTCGTTAAGGAACTAAATCAATTTAATGTTTATGAATATAAGTTTAGTAGCGAAGAAAGAAGCTTGATCTGTTTATTAATTCTTATTTCCTCTAAAGGCTATGTCACTCTGAATCAGTTGTCTGAGCGTCTATTGGCTAGCCGTTCCACAATTGTAAATGATGTTAAATCCATGAGAAAATTAGCTTTACAGCACAAGATAAAAATTATATCCAAAGCAAATAAAGGGTTTACTGTTGAAGCAAAAGAAGAGTATATAAGAGAGTTTATTTTCAAAATAATTAGTCAAGAAAATTTTTCTATATTAGAGTCAATTATTTTTGAGGAAGACAAGAAAAAGAGAATAGAATTTGAAAAATATCAAAAGTTACTATATAAAAGTAATTTTTTTCAAAATTTAACAGAAAATCAGTTGAATGAATTTCTTAATTACTTAATAATTTCATCCTATCGAAATTTGAATGGTTATCAACTCAAAACAAATTTGGATTGTCCTAATGAATTGATATCATTTATAGAAAATGAAAATATCATTGAGAATATTAAATATTTATCTTTAAAAGATTTTTCATTTATCTATGAAAAAGTTATTTCAAACAAAGCCTCTTTTTCTTTAAGTACTGATATTAATAAAGAAACACTTAGAATTCAAGTAACGACAATGGAGTTTATCGGAAAAATTTCTCAAGAACTTCAGATAGACTTCAAAGATGACTACATGTTTTACGAAAATTTTTCTGCTCATTTATTAAGAATGATGAGGAAGGAGAATGTCTACAATGAATTAGTTTTAGATATCAGCAATATTGTTGAGTCAAACTTAAAAATAAAAAGGGCTATATTAAATAATCTTTATATCATTGAAAATAATATCGGAAGAAAAGCATCACTAATTGAAATTGATTATATTGTTATCCACGTTTATGCGGCAATGGAACGAAAAAAAAGGATTGGTGCTAATTTTAGAGTTGCTGTTCTTACAGAGAAAAAAGCTACTGAAGTCTTTTTCTTAGAAAGTAAATTATTAAATAATTTTTCTTTCAATTTAGATATCTACTCAATAAACGACTCAATTCGAGGAGAGTATGATTTAATCCTAACAACTACAAAAATTCCTAATAAAAATTATATACAGATATCACCATTTGTATCTGATGAAGATTATATTTTAATTGCAAATCATCTTAATAAAATTTATCGAGACAGAGAGTTACACAATCTAAATCTTGGTAGAGACACCATTTCCAAATTATATGAAATGATTGAAGAGGAAATTGATCTCCATTCAGATAATATTATTAATTTGAAAAAAAGCATTAAAACCCGATTGTTTTCGAGTGTAAATTCAGAAGACAATACTTGTGAAACATTATTACATGAATTTTTGACTCCTAATAGAATAAGCCTGGATATTGAAGTATCAGATTGGCGAGAATCTATTTATTATGCAGGTGAATTGTTAGTTGAACAAGGAGATATTGATAAAAAGTATTTAGATGTAGTGGTTGAAAATATTCGAAAAAATGGACCCTATGTGGTTATTTCAAAAGGCTTTGCTTTTCCACATGCGCAAATAGGTGAATACAACTTTAATACTGCGATGAGGTTGATCAGATTGAAAAGTCCAATTTATTATTCTGATAATCAGAAAGATGTCATGAATGATATTACTACGCAGCCAGTAAAATATGTATGTATTTTATCAGCAACAGAAGAGCAAAAGCATTTAAAAGCTATCTTTAATTTATTTAATTTATTGAAAGAAAATACATTTAAAGAGAAATTGGACAGTTGTAAAACAAGTCAAGAGGTTTATGAATTAATAAAAATGAAAGAACACTTAATGTAATGGTGAATGAGGTTGATCGATGTTCAAAGAAGAGTTAATTTTTTTAGATCATAATTTTGATTCCAGTGATGAAGTTATAAAATATAGTTTTAAACAGTTGAGAAGATTGGATTATGTTAAGGAAGAATATCTTGACTCAATTTTAGCCAGAGAAAGTGAATTTCCAACTGGACTAATGACTCATGTAGGTATTAATATAGCAATACCACATACTGATTCAGACTTAGCAATAAAAGAAGCGATAGTTTTTATTAGAAATAAAAAAGATGTTGTTTTTCAACATATGATTGATCCCGAAGAAGAGGTACCAACAAAACTAATTTTTAATATTGTAGTAAAGGATCCGAAAAATCAAGTATCTTTTTTGACTAAACTAATGAAAATGTTTCAAAATGAAATCTTATTAGAATTCTTACTTACAGAAACTGATAAAGAAAAAATCATTCAAACGTTAAAAAATTTTTTAATATGAATAAAAGGAGAAATTTATGAAAAAAGTAATTGTAGCTTGTGGTGGTGCAGTAGCAACTTCTACTGTAGCGGCAAACAGAATTAAGGACTTATGCAAAGAGAATGGGATTGATTTAGATTTAGTACAATGCCGAATTAGTGAAATTGATTCATATATTTCAGGTACTGATTTAATTTGTACAACTATGAAAATAAAAAAATCATACGGCGACATTCCAATTTTAACTGTAATGGGATTTATTTCTGGCATAAATGAGGAAAAATTAGAGAAAGATATTTTATCAATCTTAAATTAAAATGTAAACGCTTAAAGTTTTAAGGAGGAGAACATGGCATTTTTACAATATATCATTGACTTAGGAGCAGCTGTTATGCTCCCACTAGTGATTTTTATCATTGCTGTAGCATTTGGAATAAAAGTTGGGAAAGCCTTTTATTCAGCAGTTTCAATTGGTATTGGTTTTGTTGGTATTGGTATCATTGTTGGATTTATGCAAGAAAGTATTGGTCCGGCAGCAAAGGCAATGGCCGAAAATTTTGGTCTAGGATTATCGGTTGTGGATGTTGGATGGCCTGGAATGTCTCCAATCACTTGGGCAAGTAGCATTGCCTTGATCGCTATTCCAATCGCCATTTTAGTTAATATCGTAATGCTCTTATTAAAGATGACTCGCGTTGTCAATGTGGACATTTGGAATGTATGGCATATGACTTTTACTGGTGCTATTGCATACGTTGCTACAGGAAATTATTGGATTGGTATTTTAGGTGTTATTATTCATGCGGTCCTATCCTATAAATTCGGAGATTGGTTCCAATATGACACAGAAGAATACTTTGGTCTAGAAGGAATTGCTGTTCCTCACGGGACATCAGCATATATGGCTCCATTTGCTGTAATGATTGACGCAATCATTGATCGTATCCCAGGATTAAATAAAATTAATATCGATAGTGAAAAAGTTGAAAAACGTTTAGGAATTTTTGGTCAACCAGTCATTGTTGCATTTTTCTTGGGAATCATAATTGGATTATTAGCAAAATATAATTTGAAGGATACTTTGCAGCTAGCAATAAAAGTTGCTGCGGTTATCTCGCTTATGCCAAAAGTGATTAAACCAATTATGGAAGGGTTAATGCCTATCTCTGAAATGGTTAAATCAAAACTAGCTAAAAAATTTAGTGGAAGTGAATTTTTAATTGGATTGGATCCAGCAGTTCTTTTAGGTGATCCTTCAGTTGTATCAGCAGGACTAATCTTTATTCCTTTAAGTATTTTAATTGCATTAATTGTTCCAGGAAATCAGGTATTACCATTTGGTGATCTGGCAACAATTGGTTTCTTTATCGCCATGGCTGTAGCAGTTCATAAAGGAAATATCTTCAGAACATTTATCTCTGGGTCTGTGATTATGTTTATTACGATTTGGATTGCAAACCAATCAATCGGTCTCACAACACAACTAGCTAAAACAACAGGTACTTTGAAAGAAGCAGGTGGTAAAGTTGCTGCTTTGGACCAAGGTGGTTCTCCAATTACATATATCTTTACTCAATTAGTACACAATACAAATATGATTGGATTAGTGATAATTGCTATTATCTATTTGATTGGATTATATATGACTTGGGCAAGATTCAAAAAGCTCCAACGTTTACATCAACAAGCTGATTAAGTTGAAGGAGAAATATGATGAAGGCACTAGCTTTAGTTGAAAATAATAAAATTGAAATTCAAGAACGAGAAATACCTACCTTAGAAAATCCAGGTGATGTCTTAGTAAAAGTGGCATATACAGGTATTTGTGGTTCGGATTACGTTAGATTTTTTGAGAATCAGGCTAAGTATTATCCTATTATATTAACTCATGAGTTTTCAGGAGTAGTCGTAAAAAGTAACTCTAGTCATTATATAAAAGGAGATAAAGTAGCTGTAATTCCGCTAAAACCTAATTTTGATGATGACCAAAGTCAAAAAGGTAACTATTCTTTAAGTGAAAATTATAGTTTTATTGGTTCACGAGAAGATGGTGGTTTGCAAGAGTTTATTGTTATTAATGAACAAAATTTAGTTAAAATTCCAGAAAATATAGACTTAAGAACGGCTGCTTTTATTGAGCCTTTAACAGTAAATCTTCATGGGTTTAGAGTTGCACAACTTAAGGAATTAACAATAAAAAAAATAGCCTTAATTGGTATGGGTACAATTGGATTATTAGCACTTCAAATTCTGGTCCATTACGGATATGATGTCACCTGTTTTGATATAAGTAAAGAAAAATTAGAATTGTCAAAAAAATTAGGTGCAACTCGGACGGTTAATACAAAAATAATATCTGATTTAGAAAATTCATATAATCAATTTGATTTTGTTGTGGAAACATCAGGTGCTAACCAAAGCTATTATATTGTCAACAAATTGGCTGCAAAAAAAGGGCATATTTTATATATTGGTACACCTCACAAAGATCTACAAATTGATTTCCAAACATTTGAATTAATTAATAGAAAAGAACTGACTGCTCGAGGTTCTTGGATGAATTACTCTGCTCCTTGGCCAGGGGAAGAGTGGCAAGAAGCAATTGAATTATTTAAAAAAGGGGCTATAAGTATTGACCCATTAATTGCATCTGATATTTCAATGAGTGATTTTAGAACCATATTTGATGATTATCGCGAACGAAAAATTGACGGAAAAATATTTATTACTGTATGCGGAGGTGAACATGACTAATCTCAATAAATTAACAACTAAATCAGGAATTATTTCAGCCTTAGCAATTGACCAACGTGGAGCTCTTAGGAGAATGCTTGGCGAGGACGCTAAAACTAATGAACTTGAAAATTTTAAGGTTTTAGTATCAGAAACACTTACCTCATATTCAAGTTCAATCCTTCTTGATCCGGAATTTGGTTTAAAAGCATCTCGTCAGAAAGATGCTAACTGTGGCTTACTTATGGCATATGAAAAGACAGGTTATGATGTGAATACCCCAGGACGTTTACCTGATTTGATTGATAATCAAAGCGTGAAACGACTTAAAGAAGAGGGCGCTGATGCTGTCAAACTTTTAATTTATGTTGACGTGGACGAGGATGATGCGATTAACAATGTGAAAAGGGCGTTTGTTGAAAGAGTTGGCTCAGAATGTTTAGCTGAAGATATCCCTCTATTTCTGGAAATTGTGAGTTATGATGCTAACATTTCAGATAAAAAAGAATATGCAAAAATTAAACCAAGAAAAGTTATTGAAGCAATGAAGGATTATTCAGATTCACGATATAATGTTTCAGTTTTAAAAGTAGAAGTACCTGTTGATATGAATTTTGTTGAAGGATTTGGTGCTGAGCCAATTATGACAGTTGAAGAAGCGTCAAACTACTTTAAAAAACAAAGTGATGCATCTAACTTACCATTTATATTTTTAAGTGCGGGTGTCAGTGCAGAATTATTTAGAGATACTTTAAAGTTTGCTAAAGAAAGTGGTTCAACTTTTAATGGAGTACTATGTGGCCGTGCAACTTGGGCTGGTGGAACAACAGTTTTTAAAGAGCAAGGTTATGAAGAAGCGAAAGAATGGTTTAATACCAAAGGAAAAGAAAATATTATTGAATTGAATGCTCTAGTAGAACAACTAGCTACTCCAATATATTAAACTAAATTCAACTCAATAGTACTATTGAGTTGATATTTTTGTTAGTCAGGAGAAATTATGATTACAACTGTTACTTTAAATGCTTCGATAGATAAAGCTTATTATTTAGAACATCAATTATCTGTTGGAAAAGTTATGCGGGTGAAAAAAGTAATAAATTCAGCCGGTGGTAAAGGTTTAAATGTTGCAAGGATTATTAATCTATTAGGAGAAAAAGTTATTGCTACTGGATTTGTTGGTGGTAATAATGGAAATTATTTACTTGAACTCTTAAATAATGACGGAATTACCTCAAGTTTTACAACTGTTCAAAGTGAAACGAGAAGTTGTATAAATGTCATTGAAGAAAATTTTAGATCGACAGAATTTTTAGAAAGTGGAGAGAAAATTACGGATGATGAGATTTCACAATTTCTAGAAAACTTCCAACATCAAATTGAGGGTAGTGAAGTTGTTACAATTTCAGGTAGCATTCCAAAAGGCATAAAGAATGAGTTTTATAAGGACTTGATTGAAATGTGCAACAAAATGGGAAAGAAAGTTATTTTAGATAGCAGTGGTATTAGTTTTCAAAAAGGACTCCTTGGAAAGCCAACACTTGTTAAACCCAATAAGGAAGAATTAGAAGCTGTATTTGAATGTGACATTAATTCATTAACGGAAGTTATAAAGGTAGGAAAAAAAATTAGTGATCAAGGTGTCCCATATGTAGTTGTTTCTCTTGGAAAAAATGGAGCAATAATGATTCATGATAATCGTGTATACCATGCAAGACCGCCATTGGTAAAAGCAATAAATACAGTAGGCTGTGGAGATTCAATGGTTGCAGGACTTGCAATTGGTCTTGAAAAAAATACTGATCCTAAAGATTGTTTAATTTATGCGGTTGCAGTAGGAACTGCCAACGCTATGTCAACTAGGACAGGATATTTTGATATTAGGGAATTTGAGAAAATATTGAAAAACATTGAAGTAACAGAAATTGTTTGAGGAAAATATTATGGATTACATTTTAAAAAATGAAAAATTAGTCGTTTCTTTTACGTCAAAAGGTGGGTCAATTACTTCAATAAAAAATCAAAATAATCTAGAATATCTCTGGCAGGGAGATGAGCAATATTGGTCAGGTCAGTCACCCATTTTATTTCCGATTTGTGGCAGTTTGAGGAATAATGAAGCTGTAACTCTTGATAATGACATCATAAAAATGCCTAGACATGGTATCGTTCGGAAAAAAGAATTTATCTGTGAAAAAATCTCGAGGAATGAAATCATTTTTTCAATTCAATCAACAGAAGAGCTTTTAGAACAGTACCCTTTTGAGTTTAAATTATTTGTTCATTATCTTTTGGTTGAAAATCAAGTCATCATACAATATATTGTTCAGAATTTTTCTCATAAAAAAATGCCATTTTTTATTGGTGCTCATCCAGGCTTCAATTGTCCAATAAATCCTGAATTAGATTTTAACGATTACAAAGTAAGATTTGAAAAAAAAGAAGACTTGGAGCTATACGATAATGAGCTTGAGAGTGGTCTAGTGAACAGAAATAACTTACGCAAATGTAACTTTTCAGGAAATGAAGTACCTCTTAGTCATAACTTATTTAAAAATGATACACTTATTTTTTATAATTCTAATTCTCATAAAGTAAGACTTTGTTCTGAAAAGGACCCGCATAGTATAGAAGTTTTGTACGATGACTTTAGAAATTTATTAATATGGTCTAGTGCAAATAATGGGAAGTTTGTTGCCTTAGAGCCGATGAACGGAATATCAACGTTTACAGATGAAAGTAATATTTTTGAAGAAAAAGAACAAGTACTTTGGCTAAATTCAAATGATACACAATTCTTTAGTTATAAAATAATCATTAATTAGGTTAAAAAGCAAAAACCACTTATTCAAAATCTCCTGAATAGTGGTTTTTTCATTATTGTATTTGATGTCCACTCATCACCCCCCGCTCCGCCATTTTTTGGATTTTAATGGTGGAGTTGTTTTGGTAAATGGGGCCATTGATGAGGGCTCCGTGTGCGTAGAGATTTTCGAGGACGCCATAGCGGGCTGAAAGGACTTGTGAAGTCTCTGGCAGAATAGACAATCCGCCAAAAGGATCAAGTTGGCAAATCTCGTCAGCAATCAGTGATTGCAGGAGCGGGGTGGCATTCTTTAGAGACTTGTCAGACAGGTGATAGCCGGTGGCGTTGATGACAACGTCCATGTTTAGGACTTGCTCATCTTGTCTTTTGAGAACAAACTGGCCATTTTGTGATTGGATGCTTTCAACGGCGTCAATGATAGTTAGTCTTCCTTCTTTGGCAGCAGCTATGAGGACCCGCGCTGATTCTTCAGGCATGGGATTGCGTAAGTTGAGGATGGCCTTGCCATAGATTCGTTGAAAAGCTCTGCGATCATTATGTGTCATTAGTGGCCACAAGTCTGTAAAAAGGTCGGCGACTCGGCTAGCCAATTGCTGCAAGGCAAAGAGCTGCGCTGGGTTAGCCAGTGATAGCTCAAGCCCCTTGATGCCGTCTGCCAAGAATTGTTTTTGGACCTGTTCCCAATCAGCAAAACCCAAGGCTGCAAGTTCCGCAAAGAATAAGTTTTCAAAGTTTTTTAATGTAAAGCTAGGTTTGTCCTGACCTAGGATGGAAGCCAGTTTCTGGTCAGTCAAATACTGCCAGCTGATTGGGTCTCCCTCGATGATTCTGATCGTTGGCAGATAGTTGCTGCGGGAAAAAGCTGCTATCGAAGCGGAGCTCTCTGCCAGTAAAAACTTGATGACATCGACGGCTGCTAAACCCGTGCCGATGACTGCTATCTCTGGCTTGTCCCATTCCCCCAAAAAACGTAAATCATGTAAGGGATAAGGATCGTCAATGTAGTTGGGGTGACCCTGCAAGGCGAAGGGGTCAAGAACCGGAAGTTGACCACAGGCAAGGTGGACCTCATCAAAATTAGACGGCAATGGCTGGCCTTGGGTAAGAAGCTGCCATTTTTGGTTTTCAGGAAGGTAGATTAAGTGATCAACCCGTTGCTCAAGACGCTGAATGGGCAGCTTAGTCATTAACTCTTGGCCTCTTTGGGACATATAGTGACCGTAAAGGGCGCGGGAGACATAAGGGCTCGACGTGTCCTGATTATTGTCATGCATCCACTGGACGAAGTCCCCCATCTGACGGTAATCAAAGGAGATATCATGGATGGGAGAATTAATCAGTGCTGAAGCATGGTCCTCCTGAAAGGGTAGTCCTCGGCCAAAGTGCAGAACATCATCAAAACAGTAAATTTCTAATTTAGCCAATTCCTCATCAGATAAACGAGAAAAAGCCAAAAGTACTGCCAAACCACTAACTCCCATCCCAACAATTGCAATTTTTTTCACAAATGAACCCCCTTTTAAGGCTAAATAATATGATAGCATAAAAATAGTTTTATTAGTGGTTGGCAGACAAAATAAGCCTATTGTTTTTAGGTCAAAACAGAAGTTGTTCTTTGTATTTATAGGTAACATATTTCCTGCACAAGAAAAAGCCTTCATTCGAAGGCTTTTTCTTAGTATTTTCGCAGATTTGGTGCTTGGTAATGAAGAATAAAGTTTTCAATCTCTGAAATGTCATCTGAGAATAGAATATTATCGCGATCCTGCTGGCTTAAAAATCCTTCAGAAACCATATGGTCAAACATATCTCTTAAATGATTAAAATAACCATTGATGTTAAAAAGAACGCAGGGTTTATCATTTTGACCAATCCGAGACCAGGAGATTACCTCAGAAATTTCTTCCAGAGTTCCAGGACCCCCTGGTAACGCAATAAAGGCTTGACCTAAAGCCATTAATTTGGATTTCCGCTTAGGCATATCATCAACGATAATGAGTTGGGAAAGATTGGTATGGGCGATTTCTCTTTCAGCTAGGAATGTCGGCATAACACCAGTGGTATGACCTCCATTTTCTATAAGTGTGTCTGCTATAACACCCATTAAACCAACATTACCACCGCCATATACGAGATCGTGCTTATTTTGGGCCATCCATAGGCCTAGTTCACTTGTCTTTTCTCTATAAATTGGATTCTTACCGTCACTTGCTCCGCAAAAAATGGTTAATTTCATTCTTCAAACCGTCTTTCTAATTTATTTTTATGTGCCTCGATAATCTCTTCTAAAGAAATCTGATATTGGTCAGCTATGATAAAGATATTATCTAGAACATCTCCTAATTCTTCCTTAATATCTTCTAAATTTTCAGCCATCGATTTTTCTATCTCATCAGGCCTATCTCTCCGAATTTCATATTTTCGAATAGCTTGCGCGAGTTCACCGACCTCTTCACATAAAAAGTTAGCTCGGATGAAAGAATGATATTGGTACCAATTCCTTTTCTGATAAAAATCACTAACCCATTTTTGATATGCTTTAATATCCTTTACTACCTCTTATGTTCTACTTCATATGATATCAAAAAATGATTTGTCATTATAGTTCGAGCTTATCTTTAAAATCTAATATTCGGATATCCTTAGAGAGGTAGTAATCGTTTCAAATATGGTAATATAAGCTTGATATATCCTGAAAGTTTTAGGGAGTGGAGAATTTATGATGAGGAAAAAGGTGTTGTTATGTGCTATTCTAAGCTTACTGATTCTGTCAGCATCGCCTCTGTCTGTCAGTGCAATGAGTAAGACCGAATATAAAGAACTGGGACTCCTGCCTTACAAAGGAGAACCTTATTTCACCCTAGGAAAGTTAGATAAATATGCTTGTCCAACGTGGGCTCATATTCAATTAAATGATTTTATTGGTGCGGAAGCTGCTAAACACTATCAAAATCCCAAGAAGACCATCAATGGCAATAGTGGTGCTTTGACGGATTATCTGACTGGCTTTCATTCAAATGAGGAAAGCTACCTAGTATCTAAAGACTCTAGCAGCAAGGTCAATGCACATGTTTGGAAACCGCGTTATTTACTGAATGTCATGTGGGTTAATGGCGTTAATAGCAGTGTTATCCAAAATTTTGGTCTCATCACAACTTATGCTAATGAAGGTTACACAGATGCTGACAAAGATACCTTAGTTTCCCTTGAGGATTATGATAAAGCTTTGTCAGACTGGACCAGTAGTTTTAGCAGTGATTGGGACAGTAAGAATTGAAGAAATTACGGATAGACCATCTTCGTACCAGTAAGTGACTAAATTCTTTGTTACATATTTTTTCCGAACATTTTAATTTATTTTCATATAAAAATTTGAAGTTTAAAACTTGCTATGCTATAGTCTGTCTATTATTTCTTAATAGGAGTAGAAAAAATGCATTGGGAAGTATTAAAAACAGAAAAATGTAGTCGTTGGCAATATAAAAAAATAGTTAAAAAATTTATTACCGAGGAAGAAGCAAAAAATTACAAAAATTCTTTGCAAGGATACAGCGAACTTTATTTAGTTAGCAACAAATAGATTGTCATTATTATGGATTCTATAACAAAAAGTTAGCGTGATAATATTTACAAAACTTGTGAGGTAAAATAATGGATCAACCAAATTTAATTACACTTGAAGAAAACTACAAAAAATTTCAAAAAACTCAGGATAATCTATTTCAAGCGTTAATGGAATATAAAAATAGCTATTCTGATTTTAAAGAAATAACTAAATTTTATGGTAGTGATGAGTGGTTTAACCTACATGAAAATAAAATTAATAATCCTGATTTAGAAATTCTTGGAGAAGATACCATCTATGATTTAATTATCAGCCATAGTGACTTGCTAGGAGAAATGCTAGAACTATCTACACAAATGTATAAAACAATTTAATTACTATGACTGAAATCTGGATAAGCTTGTGTACCTTTTTTACTCATGTTGCTGTTTATGTAATATATCATTTCCTATGGATTGTACTAATTGTGAAATTGATATTAATCTATTTTGGAATAAAATATTTATATCATCTTTTAATTTGTAAGTAACACCTAACAAGAAGTGGAATATAATATTGCTTTCTAACAATCTTTGAGGTTTAATCATCTCAGCTAAACAAAGTGATATTTTCTGGTAATTTAAAATTATTGGAAATTTAAATATTGTTCGAAAATGTTTTTTTTGTACACAGATGTTAGATATTATACAGTGCTTATAAACTGCTGTCGCTCATTATTACTTTACTTAGTAATCTATAGTTAGCTAATTGTTATAGTTTTCTGTCTATAAATTTAAAAACTTTTATTCATTTTAAAAGATATCGTATTTCAAGATGATGTGAATTAAAGTTAAAGGGTTCCTAAAAACCTCAAGTAGGACAATTTGATCTGTATTCTATTTAAGTATTGAAAACTTTTGGGCAAACTGATTCTTTGCTATGTGTTCACCATTTTGATGTAGATTATTTAAACAAATAGTATCTTTCTGTGCATTATCACATTGTAAAACCTTAAAGATAGATAGGATAGACAACCGCTATATTCTAATCAAGAGAGTATACCAAAAAGTTAGTCAAATTGTAATTATAAACCACGTAGTTTTGTGAGAGCATTTTGTCCTCCTCATAATAGTTCTTTGTGAATCGTTTACACTAAGCTAGACATATTTTATTAAATTTTCTACACTAAAGAAAAAAGGGGAAGCAAATGTCTAGAAAAATACGTCGCTACTTCACTAATAACTTTAAGAAACAAATTATTGGCTTTTTCAATGCAGGTATGAAACGAAGTGAGCTTATCAAAGAATATGAGTTATCCCTTTCAATCTTCGGTAGTGGGTCAGGCAAGCAAATATAACTGGTTCCTTCAAATCTGTTGATAACCATACCAATAAGCAGCATGAGCTGATTGAACTCAGAATATGAAAGCAAGAAATCGGATTGCAATTAGATATATTAAAGCAAGCGTCAGTGATTACGTTACGTAAAAAGAAATAATCACTGCTAATAGGGATAAACAAAGTATTTCAGCTCGATGTCGTTGGCTGACTAATTCGCGCTATATCAATTACTATTAACCTATGTTATAATTAATTACTATTAACCTATGTTATAATTAATTACTATTATTTTAAAATGGGGATAGTAGTATGGTTTGAGAGAGAGAATAATTTATGTTACAAAAATTTAATAAGGGTAGTTTTATTGAGACTGAATCTAAGTCTCGTGTAAAGTTACATAAATCCGGCAAGAGTTGGGTGAAAACAACTTTGGCTTCTTTGGGGTTGATTCAACTGTTTAAGGGGGGACAAGCAGAAGAACACATTATCAATGATAGTGTGGCTTTTATTGTTCCTCGAAAACAATTTATAAAGAGTGCCTTAGGTTTGGGCGCTATTTTAGGTGGTGTATCATTAGGTCATACAGCATTTGCAGAAGAGACAACAACTAGTTTACCGGTAGCATCTGAAACTGGAACAACAACTTTAGCAGGAGCTGATTCAACCGTTGTTGCCGAGTCTTCTACCAGTGGAAGCGTGTCGGTCTTGGATACTACGATTGTCTCAGAAAGTATAAGTGATAGTAATTTAAAAATTGAGACTCAATCAGTTTCTGAACTTGTGCAAAAATCGGAGAGTGCAAGTACAAGTGCTTCATTATCTGCTAGTTCTTTTGACTCATTATCTCAGTCTAATAGTTTATCAATTTCTCAATCATCGTCTAGTTCAAGTTCACAATTAGACACTAGTTTATCAACTGTGTCGAAAAATTCTGAAATTAGTAATTCGAGTGTTTCTACTTTAACTTCAGCAAGTCTATCAACCGTTAATACTATATCAACGAGTTCAGATAGTAGCATTGAATCACTTGATAAAAGTACGTCTTTATCAACCAGTGCCTCATTATCTTTTGAAAAGAGTCAATTAATAAAGTCTAAACAAGCCCTTTTTGAAAACATCACCCTTGCTGCAGTGACTACTACCACAACCACTACCACATATACAGGTGTGGGTTTTGATAAATATAGTAATACGAATATATACTATAAACTCATAGTAACTAATATCGGTGGTGCCCTAAAGTTTACTTATATTGTTGGCTATGATAATCCAGATACTAGTACTGTTGAAAAACCAAATGTAGCTGGTCCAATACAGAACTCACCAGAAACATCAGGTCAACTAATTGATTTAGGTTCTGGCTTTGGTTCAGTTACGTCTGCAACTTCTTATTTTGTTGATTCGAGTGGGAACAAAGTGGCTACACCAGGACAAGCTAGTATGGCAGTATATGATTTAGGAAATGGTCAATATACCTTTCAGAAGCGAGATATAACTGGAACACAAACTACTGCTGGATTAAGCATGGTTACAGAATGGACGGCACCTATAACTTCTCCAACGGGAGATTTAAGTTATGTTGTAACACCATACGCGACACAGGACAATACTGCAACGGGAAGGGTCAATTACTTCTCGGATAAAATTACAGGAACTGACCCAGTCCAGTCAACTTCAACAAGTACGAGCCAAAGCACTTCTACACAACAGTCAACAAGCATTTCAAGAAGTACTTCTATAAGTAATTCAATCGACACTTCAATGAGTGTTAGTCGCTCGGTAAGTTCATCATTAAGTATGTCCACAAGTACATCTTCTAGTGTCTCAAGCTCAACGAGTTTGAGTACATCGAAAAGTGGAAGTCAAAGTGCATCTACCAGCTTAAGTACATCATTAAGTGGAAGTCAAAGTGCATCTACCAGCTTAAGTACATCGAAAAGTGGAAGTCAAAGTGCATCTACCAGCTTAAGTACATCGAAAAGTGGAAGTCAAAGTGCATCTACCAGCTTAAGTACATCATTAAGTGGAAGTCAGAGTACATCTACTAGCTTGAGTACATCATTAAGTGGAAGTCAAAGTACATCTACTAGCTTGAGTACATCATTAAGTGGAAGTCAAAGTACATCTACTAGCTTGAGTACATCATTAAGCGCCAGCACGTCGATTTCAGATTCAACGTCAGCATCTGATTCAGTAAGTACAAGCACATCAATCTCAGACTCGACATCCGTCTCAGACTCAACATCAGTGTCAGATTCAACATCAGCATCTGATTCAACAAGTGTAAGTACATCAGTCTCAGACTCAACATCAGCATCTGATTCAACAAGTGTAAGTACATCGATCTCAGATTCAACAAGTGTAAGTACATCAGTATCAGACTCTACATCAGCATCTGATTCAGTAAGTACAAGCACATCAATCTCAGACTCTACATCAGTAAGTACATCAACAAGTGTATCAGATTCAACGTCAGTCTCAGACTCGACATCCGTCTCAGACTCAACATCAGTGTCAGATTCAACATCAGCATCTGATTCAACAAGTGTAAGTACATCAGTATCAGACTCTACATCAGCATCTGATTCAGTAAGTACAAGTACATCGATCTCAGATTCGACATCAACATCTGATTCAACGTCAGTCTCTGATTCGACATCTGTATCAGATTCAACATCAATAAGTACATCAACAAGTGTTTCAGATTCAACTTCCGTATCAGACTCAACATCAGTGTCAGATTCAACATCAGTAAGTACATCGTTGTCAGATTCAACATCCGTATCAGATTCAACATCAGTCTCTGATTCGACATCCGTATCAGACTCAACATCCGTCTCTGATTCAACATCAGCATCTGATTCAGTAAGTACAAGTACATCGATCTCAGATTCAACATCAACATCTGATTCAACGTCAGTCTCAGATTCGACATCTGTATCAGATTCAACATCAGCATCTGATTCAGTAAGTACAAGCACATCGATCTCAGATTCTACATCCGTATCAGATTCTACATCTGTATCAGATTCAACATCAGCATCTGATTCAGTAAGTACAAGCACATCGATCTCAGATTCAACATCCGTATCAGACTCTACATCCGTATCAGACTCAACATCAGCATCTGATTCAACAAGTGTAAGTACATCGATCTCAGATTCAACATCAGCATCTGATTCAGTAAGTACAAGCACATCGATCTCAGATTCAACATCCGTATCAGACTCAACATCAGCATCTGATTCAGTAAGTACAAGCACATCGATCTCAGATTCTACATCCGTATCAGATTCAACATCCGTATCAGATTCTACATCTGTATCAGATTCAACGTCCGTATCAGACTCTACATCCGTATCAGACTCAACATCAGTGTCAGATTCAACAAGTGTAAGTACATCGATCTCAGATTCGACATCAACATCTGATTCAACGTCAGTCTCAGATTCGACATCGGTCTCAGATTCAACGTCCGTATCAGATTCGACATCCGTATCAGACTCAACATCAGTGTCAGATTCAACATCAGCATCTGATTCAGTAAGTACAAGTACATCGATCTCAGATTCAACATCAGCATCTGATTCAGTAAGTACAAGCACATCGATCTCAGATTCTACATCCGTATCAGATTCAACGTCCGTATCAGACTCAACATCAGTGTCAGATTCAACAAGTGTAAGTACATCGATCTCAGATTCGACATCAACATCTGATTCAACGTCAGTCTCAGATTCGACATCGGTCTCAGATTCAACGTCAGTCTCAGATTCGACATCCGTATCAGACTCGACATCCGTATCAGACTCAACATCCGTCTCTGATTCAACATCAGCATCTGATTCAGTAAGTACAAGTACATCGATCTCAGATTCAACATCAACATCTGATTCAACGTCAGTCTCAGATTCGACATCTGTATCAGATTCAACATCAGCATCTGATTCAGTAAGTACAAGCACATCGATCTCAGATTCTACATCCGTATCAGATTCTACATCCGTATCAGACTCAACATCAGCATCTGATTCAGTAAGTACAAGCACATCGATCTCAGATTCTACATCCGTCTCTGGTTCTACATCCGTCTCTGGTTCTACATCAGTCTCAGACTCAACATCAGTCTCAGACTCAACATCCGTCTCTGATTCAACATCCGTATCAGACTCAACGTCAGTATCAGATTCGATATCTGTCTCAGATTCAACGTCAGTATCAGATTCTACATCCATCTCAGATTCAACATCAGTAAGTACATCGTTGTCAGATTCAACATCCGTATCAGATTCAACATCAGTCTCTGATTCGACATCCGTATCAGACTCAACATCCGTCTCTGATTCAACATCAGCATCTGATTCAGTAAGTACAAGTACATCGATCTCAGATTCAACATCAACATCTGATTCAACGTCAGTCTCAGATTCGACATCTGTATCAGATTCAACATCAGCATCTGATTCAGTAAGTACAAGCACATCGATCTCAGATTCTACATCCGTATCAGACTCTACATCCGTATCAGACTCAACATCAGCATCTGATTCAACAAGTGTAAGTACATCGATCTCAGATTCAACATCAGCATCTGATTCAGTAAGTACAAGCACATCGATCTCAGATTCTACATCCGTATCAGATTCTACATCTGTATCAGATTCAACGTCCGTATCAGACTCAACATCAGTGTCAGATTCAACGTCCGTATCAGACTCAACATCAGTGTCAGATTCAACAAGTGTAAGTACATCGATCTCAGATTCGACATCAACATCTGATTCAACGTCAGTCTCAGATTCGACATCGGTCTCAGATTCAACGTCCGTATCAGATTCGACATCCGTATCAGACTCGACATCCGTATCAGACTCAACATCAGTGTCAGATTCAACATCAGCATCTGATTCAGTAAGTACAAGTACATCGATCTCAGATTCAACATCAGCATCTGATTCAGTAAGTACAAGCACATCGATCTCAGATTCTACATCCGTATCAGATTCTACATTTGTATCAGATTCAACGTCCGTATCAGACTCAACATCAGTGTCAGATTCAACAAGTGTAAGTACATCGATCTCAGATTCGACATCAACATCTGATTCAACGTCAGTCTCAGATTCGACATCGGTCTCAGATTCAACGTCCGTATCAGATTCGACATCCGTATCAGACTCTACATCCGTATCAGACTCAACATCCGTATCAGACTCAACATCAGTGTCAGATTCAACATCAGCATCTGATTCAGTAAGTACAAGTACATCGATCTCAGATTCAACATCAGTAAGTACATCGTTCTCAGATTCAACGTCCGTATCAGATTCGACATCTGTATCAGATTCAACATCAGCATCTGATTCAGTAAGTACAAGCACATCGATCTCAGATTCTACATCCGTATCAGATTCAACGTCCGTATCAGACTCTACATCCGTATCAGACTCAACATCAGTGTCAGATTCAACAAGTGTAAGTACATCGATCTCAGATTCGACATCAACATCTGATTCAACGTCAGTCTCAGATTCGACATCGGTCTCAGATTCAACGTCCGTATCAGATTCGACATCCGTATCAGACTCGACATCCGTATCAGATTCAACATCCGTATCAGACTCAACATCAGCATCTGATTCAGTAAGTACAAGCACATCGATCTCAGATTCTACATCCGTATCAGATTCTACATCTGTATCAGATTCAACATCAGCATCTGATTCAGTAAGTACAAGCACATCGATCTCAGATTCTACATCCGTCTCTGGTTCTACATCCGTCTCTGGTTCTACATCCGTCTCTGGTTCTACATCCGTCTCAGACTCAACATCAGTCTCAGACTCAACATCCGTATCAGACTCAACGTCAGTATCAGATTCGATATCTGTCTCAGATTCAACGTCAGTATCAGATTCTACATCCATCTCAGACTCAACGTCAGTATCAGATTCGATATCTGTCTCAGATTCAACGTCAGTATCAGATTCGATATCAGTATCAGATTCAACATCCATCTCTGACTCAACATCCGTCTCTGATTCTACATCCGTATCAGACTTAATGTCAGTATCAGATTCAACGTCAGTATCATTGAGTACATCAACAAGTGTTTCTGATTCAACGTCAGTCTCTGATTCTACATCCGTATCAGACTCAACGTCAGTATCAGATTCGATATCAGTTTCTGATTCAACGTCAGTCTCTGATTCAACATCAGTCTCTGACTCAACGTCAGTAAGTACATCGTTGTCAGATTCTACATCAGTTTCATTGAGTACATCAACAAGTGTTTCTGATTCTACATCCGTCTCTGATTCTACATCCGTCTCAGACTCAACATCCGTCTCAGACTCAACGTCAGTCTCAGACTCAACATCAGTTTCATTGAGTACATCAACAAGTGTTTCTGATTCAACGTCAGTCTCAGACTCAACATCCGTCTCTGATTCTACATCCGTATCAGACTCAACATCCGTCTCTGATTCAACATCCGTATCAGATTCGATATCTGTCTCAGATTCAACGTCAGTATCAGATTCTACATCCATCTCAGACTCAACGTCAGTATCAGATTCGATATCTGTCTCAGATTCAACGTCAGTATCAGATTCGATATCCGTATCAGATTCAACATCCGTCTCTGATTCAACGTCAGTATCAGATTCAACATCAGTTTCATTGAGTACATCAACAAGAGTTTCTGACTCAACCTCAATTTCTGATTCGATATCTGTATCAGATTCAACGTCAGTAAGTAGTAGAACCAATAATTTACTGCCTGATACAGGAAGTGATGACTCATTCAATGGAGAGATATATGGGTTACTTGCCTTATTATTAATTATTGGTATGAAAAAAAAGAATGAAAATGAATAAAATAATCTTAAAAAGTCTTAAAAATTAATAAATTTTCTTTATAATTAATATGGGGTATTTGAAATATTATATTTGCTTTTATAACATTTTTAGGGAAGCTCTCTTTCTCTCTCCTATGAATAAAAGATTCCCCATATAATATTGTAAGATACCCTTTACTTATAAACTAAAAGCTGTCCAAAATTGGACAGCTTTTTATGTAAAAAATAGTTTGAAAATCTAATAGTCCAATGATAAACTTTATATTTTTATTAAATATCTGATATAATGACAATTTTAAAAATGTTTGCTTTAAAGGCATCATGATTAAATTTAAAGCTGATATTTATCTGGTATTGCTAATAGTGATACAATTATTATTCAATGAAAAATCGAAGTGATATTATGTCAACAGTTGCAATAAGAGTTGATGATCAATTGAGAGATGATGCTATAGAACTTTTCCAATCTTTGGGTTTGGATATGTGACAGCAGTAAAATTGTTTTTGATTCAGTCTGTTAAAACTCAAAGTATTCCTTTTGATATAAAAAATAAAATATCTATTTCTGATGAGGAATTTCAAAAATTAGTAGAATTAAAATTTAAAGGAATTAGAATAAGAGTTGATGATCCTGAAAGTATAAAAGATTTTTTTGGTGATGAAGATTTTTCAGAATATGAGAAATATTTCAAATGAAAATATAGACGGTATTTTACAAGATTTTAGTATAAGTGTTAGTACTTTAAATAGTTTTTTAAGATGTCCATTAAGTCTTTCCTTATGTTGACGTGTTAGGAGTTCTTATGAGTAAAGATGATATCTTATCTGGTTTTTCCTAGATAACTTTTGATCAACTTATTAATGAATCACTTTTAATACCAAATGTGGTACAATTAATTAATGCACTTTCAAATTTTATTGATTTTCAAGCATCAAATATTTTTGGACATTTTTCGAGTTTTCAAATAGCATCATTAATGGTGAAAAAAGAATTTGGATATGCAATAATAAATAAAGGATCAGTCATGAGTGAAGATAAAGACCTTTGTTTTAGAGTTTTGGAACCATATATATATATATTGAATCAAAACTGATTTGGCGTAAAACAAAAAATCTCGATAAGAAACTAGATTATTTTATTACACAATTAAATAAACATATTTTTGAATTAACATCCGAAAGTAAAATGAAAGATTAAGGTGAAAAATTTTGGAATATCTCACATTAAATACTGGGGCAAAAATGCCTATTGTCGGACTGGGGACATGGAACCTTTCTGGGCAAGAATGCGTAGATACAGTTTCAAAAGCTATTGATAATGGCTATCAATTAATAGATACAGCTCAGATGTATGATAATGAAAGAGAAGTAGGTTTTGCAATTGCTAATAGTAAAATGAATCGCGAAAGTCTTTTCATAACAACAAAACTAGATAGTAGAAGTAACAGTTATCAAAAAGCCAAAGATCGAATAAACCAATCCTTAAGTAACTTAAATGTTGATTATCTTGATTTACTACTTATCCATGAACCTTACTCATCGGATGTAGAAATTTATCGTGCCATGGAAGAAGCTTTAAAAGAAGGAAAAATAAAGGCCATTGGACTTTCCAATTATAATAAAAACAATTACCAAAGAATACTAGAAAATTGTAAGATCATTCCTGCTGTTAATCAAATTGAATCTCACTTGTTTTTCCAACGACAATCATTTCAAAATTTCTTATCGACACAAGGAACATTGATCCAGGCATGGTCGCCATTATCACAAAATAAAGTAGATTTAACAAAAATATCCGAAATATCATCTATAGCAGACCATTACAGTAAAACTCCAGCTCAAGTAGTCTTACGTTTTATGATACAACGAGGTATATCTGTGATTCCCAAAACAAGACGAGAAGAGAGATTGATTGAAAATATATCTTTATTTGATTTTGAATTATCTAAAAGTGAGATGGAAACATTGTTCCAACTTGACAAGGATGAGACTCTTTTTAAATGGACTATTGGATTGAATTAAAAGGATAAATTTGGATAAACGAAGATTAAGAAATATAAAGTGAAATATATATAACAAAACGAATAGCAGAACGGTGATACTGAACTTCTATATCGTAAATCACGAAATTATTTAAAAATGAATAAAATAGTTTAAAAGTGCTAAATATTTTTTAGTGCTTTTAAACTACCCTAAAACTGATCTTTTAAGGTTGTATCTTGCAAATTTCAGCTGTTAAAGTAAGTGCTTTCATGTTATTATTAAAAATTTTTGAAAACTAGTAGTTTATGATTGAGGAAAATGCTATGAATTTGGTAGATTATGAAAGACAAGAGGAGCTGAGTAGAGCAAATCAATTGTTTTCAGAAAGCAACAATTTACAAAAAAGACAATTAGATCAACTACAAAATGTTGGATACTTTCAAAGTTAAAGTAATAGTTGATGAATTGTATCTAGGCTATGACAGAGAAGATGAGCAATTTTTACTATCGGATATGATTGCAAAATATTATCGTCAAGAGTTAGATTTTGAAAGTTTGAGAACTTGGAATTATGTAGGTGGCGGTTCTTTAAATTTTTCGAATGTGGAAGAGATTGAGCAGAATAGACAAGGCATATCGCTTTATTTTGGTAGTCGTCAATCAGAAATGTATTTTAACTTTTATGAAAAACGTTATGAAATTGCAAAGCAGGAAGGAATTACTGTTGAAGAAGCATTAGAAATTTTTGAGTTGTGGAATCGTTATGAAATACGCTTATCTCAAAGTAAAGCTAATGTAGTTGTGGATGAATTTATTTCTGGAGTTCCAATTGGTGAAATTTCAAGAGGTTTAATAGTTAGTAAAATAGATGTTTATGATGGAAAAAATGCTTATGGAACTTTTAAAGCAGATAAAAAATGGCAATTAATGTTTGGTGGTGTTGAGCCTTTAAAATTTGTCACTAAACCAGAAGCTTATAGTATTGAACGAACGTTACGTTGGTTAAATGATTCTGTATCACCTTCTTTAGCTATGATTAGAGAGTATGACATGATTGTTGAAGGTGATTATTTACAAACCATTATTAATTCTGGTGAAGTAAATGAACGTGGTGAAAAGATACTTGATGGTATTAAAGCTAGTTTAGGTATTTTGTAGGAGGAAAGTTTTGTATAGTAATAGAGAGTTTGCTTATATTATTTATAGGCAAAATAATTTAGAAAAAATGATAGATTTACTTATTTCTATGATTTCTGATCGAGAGTTTTATTATCCTGAAATTAATCAAGGTGAATTAAGTGACTATCAAAAAGATATTTTTGATCTCATTCAATTTGGCTATGGTGGTTTCTATGAAGTTAAGAAAGAATATGAAGATAGACTCCAACAGTTGACAACATTGAAACGAAAGTTACTTAAGTTTGGTTTGGTTATGCAATCTCTAGAAAAACAAAAGGAGATAGTTATTCGTTTAGCTGGTAAATATCGTTTTGAAAAAAGAATTTTGATGAAAATAGAAATATTTAGAGGTGAGGAATATGATTGAAAAGTTGTTAGAAATAAGCATTAATTAGTATTGCAAAGCTTTTTATGATCTTCTATTGAGGTATCAATTTCAATAGTGATAGAAGAAATATTGTAGTTTTTACAAATTTGCCTAATAGATTGTTTGCATTCATCTTTAAAATTATAATTGGTTAAGCAACAATGAATAATTATTTTATTATCGATGCCATCCATTGACCAAACATTGAGTTGATTAATAGACTTGATGTGAGGTACTTGTTTTAAATCATAAGATAGAGATTGGTAGTTAATGGAATCAGGGACACCATCTAAAAAGATTTTCAAATTAGATATAAATTTTGGTGTTGCCTTTGATAATATGAAAATAGAAATTAAAATTGATAATAAAGGATCAAGAAAGTACCAAGGTTTCAAATTTAGGATAAGCGATAGAATGAGAATAGCAATCCATCCAAGTATATCTTCTAAGAAATGAAGACTAAGAATTTCTTCATTTTTAGTTTTTCCTGAGTGGGTGGCAATACTGGCTAAACCATTGACAAAAATGGCGATAATAGATAATATCGTCATTCCTTGATAATTAACAAATTTAGGGTTCCATAATTTGGGGATATTTTCAATAATGACCCAAGAGGAACCGCTTAGAAGAATTAAACTGGTTATTAAAGCACCTAATAGGCTAAATCTTTTATAACCTAATGAAAATTTAGAATCTTCATTTCTAGAAGCTGTTTTTTCTAAGAAAGCTGAAAAGCCAATGGCTATAGCATCTCCAAAATCATGAATAGAGTCAGCCAATATAGCTCCTGAAAGAAAAATATTTCCATAAATGAACTCAATAATTGAAAAACAAAGATTTAAAATAAAAACAATCATAATTTTTTTACTTGATGTCATGTGTCACTCCTTTTGTTATACTAATATTAAAATATATTCTTTGAGTCTATTATCTATAAAATAATAGAAAGTTGCTAGAAACAATAATGAACATCTGTTCATTATAGAACAGAAAATAGAAAGTGTCCGTAAAAATATGAATAGACAGATTCAAAAAACCAAATCAGCAATTTACAATGCTTTTATTCAGTTATTACAAGAGGATGATTACTCACAAATAACTGTTCAAGATATTATAAGTCTTGCGAATGTAGGAAGAACTACTTTTTATTCACACTATGAGAGTAAAGAAGTATTATTAAAAGAACTTTGTGAAGAACTATTTCATCATTTGTTTAAACAAAAAAGTAATGTTACTTTAAAAGAATACCTAATACATATCTTGAAACATTTTGAGCAAAACATAAATAGTATTGCTACATTATTATTATCCAATGATCCATACTTTTTATTACGTTTTAAAAGCGAATTAGTACATGATGTTTATCCCAAATTACGTCAAGATTACATAGTTAGTAAACAGCTATCAGAAGAATTTATAATGCAATTTGTTTTGTCTAGTTTTATTGAAACTGTAAAATGGTGGCTTCATCAAAGGCCAAAACAAAGACTATCAGCTGAGGAGTTATTGAATTCTTATTTAATTATGATAACGGGATAGGAAAAAATATATTTGAAATCATTATAAAAAGAAAAAAAAGAGGACCTAAGGGTTCTTTTTTTGTGGGAGAAATTATGAAAATAAGGTGCCCAACCGTCATAAGTTGATTTATTGGTATTGAATATAAAAAAAGAAAAAGAGGAAAAACAAAATGTCAAATACACGTTCAGAAGCAGATAAAAAATTGTTAAATGTAGCTCATGAGTTATCAGAATTACTAGTAGGTCATTCTTATGATCAAGCTTGGGAGAAAGCTTGGGAGAAAGCTGGAGAGTTAAATAGTTTACTTAAGAGACGTGAAGAATTTACTTTGCCAGAATATATGATTGATATGATGGAACAACACCTAAAATCATAGCTTTAATATTAAGTCGGTTGTATGATGATCAGCAAGTTATGTTGAAAAATTTAAAAATTGTAAACATGAATAATCAAATATTTTATGACTATAGATATGGTGTTTCGACAAATAGTGCGATAAATAAAAGTCTTAAAAAATGTTTTAAAAATATTAAATATTAATTCAAAAATGACGGCAACAGGTGCAAGGCATACTTATGGAAGTTACTTATTAGCAAAAGGTGTAGATATTTAGGTAGTTGCAAAGTTAATGGGTCATAAGGATATTACACAGTTACTAGAGACTTATGGTCGTGTTTTGACAGCGGTAATCAATAAAGAATATGAAACTGTTAGGAATTTAGTTTCTTAAAGTAAATTTTTAAAAATAAATTTTCTAGAACAAATTTAGAACAAATTTAAAAAACAAAGAAAAAAACCTTTAAAATTAAGGTTTTCAACTATATTATTAGTGCCCCCTACATAGAGAGTCAATCCTATGATAATGATTTCTACTGTCACTATGTATTTTTATAGGTAATTAAATTTTTCATATTTTATGAAAAATAATCAAACTTTTATTAATATGGAACAAAAATGGAACAAATTTATTTCATTTTTTATCGACGATAGTATTGGGTGGAAAGATTAGTTTTAACTTATTTTTTATTGATTTTAAGTCCGTATTCAAATAATTTATTAGTAAATTTATTCATTATTTACGAATTATCATTAGAATTTTTAAATTCTTCCTCTAAAATATTGAAAAAATAACAAAAGTAGAATCAAGATACCTATTGTACCAATATATATTAAATTATTTGTAAAGATATCTGCAACTTGTAATATTGATAGAGCGGATATAATATAAATTGAATAGGTTACACTAAACTAGACAGAAATTATAAAGTGTTCTACACTTAAGAAAAATAGGAGAAAAACCATGTCTAGAAAAGTACGTCGTCACTTCACCGATGATTTTAAGCAACAAATTGTTGACCTTTACAATGCTGGTAGAAAGCGTAGTAGTCTCATCAAGGAATATGAGTTAACCCCTTCCACCTTCGATAAGTGGGTCAGACAAGCCAAAACAACAGGTTCATTCAAGTCTGTTGATAATCTGACAGATGAACAGCGGGAGCTGATTGAACTCAGGAAACGCAATAAAGAACTCGAAATAACTCGAAATGCAATTAGATATCCTAAAGCAAGCGGCGGTGATTATGGCACAAAAAGGGAAATAATCACTGCTAATAAGGATAAATACAGCATTTCAAAGATGTGTCGCTGGCTGAATATGCCACGCTCAAGTTATTACTATCAAGCCGTGGAGTCAGTATCTGAAACGGAGTTTTAAGAACTATTAAAAGAATTTTCCTCGAGAGCGAATCCAGATACGGATCCAGAAAAATCAAAATATGTTTGAATAACGAAGGCATCACACTTTCACGTCGTCGGATTCGACGCATCATGAAGCGACTCAATTTGGTTTCTGTTTATCAGAAAGCCACCTTCAAACCACATTCCAGAGGCAAGAATGAAGCCTCTATTCCCAACCACTTAGACAGGCAATTTAAGCAAGAAAGACCACTACAAGTCTTAGTAACTGACTTAACCTATGTTCGTGTAGGCAATCGTTGGGCTTATGTTTGCCTCATCATTGACCTATACAACCGGTCTGTCTCTTGGTTGGCACAAGACCGCTGAACTCGTTAAGGAAGCCATACAAAGCATCCCTTACGCCCTGACCAAAGTCAAGATGTTCCATTCAGATCGTGGCAAAGAGTTTGATAATCAGTTAATTGATGAAATGTTGGAAGCCTTTGGAATCAAACGTTCGCTTAGTCAGGCTGGTTGTCCTTATGACAATGCCGTAGCTGAAAGTACGTATCGTGCTTTCAAAATTGAATTTGTTTATCAAGAAACCTTTCAATCGCTGGAAGAACTAGCTCTTAAGACTAAAGACTATGTTCATTGGTGGAATTACTACCGAATTCATGGTAGTCTCAACTACCAAACACCAATGACTAAAAGATTAATTGCCTAGAAAAACACTTTATAAATTTTGTACAGAAAAGTGTTGCCTTTTCATAGTTTACCTTAAAATAGCACTGTACCAAATTAAGGAGATGCAGTTTTAACAACGTCTGATAGATTGAAAAGATAAATATCAAATTGATATATAAAGCTTTGTTAATCATTATATTATTATTCTACTTGATATTGAAACTATAAGTAGTATAATTAAAATAGGCTAATTTGAATTAGCTTAATTGGAGATAATATGAATACAAAAGAAAAGATAATTTATGAAGCATTAGGGTTATTTTCTAGAAAAGGTTTTGATTCTGTGTATATGAATGAAATAGCAGAAGCAGTAGGGATAAAAACGCCATCATTATATAAACATTACAAGAGTAAACAAGCTATCTTTGATGCATGTTGTGATACTTTTTATGAGAAAATACGTGCTAAGAGTTCAATTATTGGTCTACCTGATAATAATGAAATACAAACATATTATAGTAAAGTCACATTAGTTGAAATGATAAATAATACTATACAACTTTTTGAGTATCATTTATCGGACTACTTTGTATCTAATTTTAGAAAACTATTAATGATTGAAAGATATAATTCTCCAGAACTGGATATACAATTCAAAGAAATATATATTGAATCTGTTATCACTCAGGAAGAAGAAATTTTTAAAATGATGATTACTAATAAAGTAATACCCAAAAATAACTCGCATGTGTTAGCGGTGAAATTTTACTCACCTATATTTTTCTTATTACAGAAATACGACCTTGATCATGAAAAAATTGATGAGGCAAAAAAAGAAATAGAATTAATGGTAACTGATTTTTATTATGCATATATGGAAATGAGAAATGAAAAATGAAAAAAATATTCAATGTATTTCTAACCCTATTATGTTTATTTGTTATTTTCAACATGATATCGTTTTTTAAAGCTTTAAATAAATCTGAAAAAAAGTTAACACATTTAGACCATCGAGAAGTAAAGCTAAGTTATGGGAAAGTAACATATTTAGACCATGGTAATAGTGAAAACATCTTACTTTCCGTTCATGGATTATATGGTGGTTATGATCAAGCCTTTAATAATCTAAAAGATTTTTCTGATACTTATCGAATAATTGCTCCGTCTCGATTTGGTTATCTAGGCAGTGATATAAAAGGAAATGGAAGTCCTGAAGAACAAGTTAGTTCCTTTATTGAACTGTTGAACCATTTAAATATTGATAAGGTATTTGTAGTTGGTACGTCTGCAGGTGGAACAGTTGCTATAAAATTTGCTCTTGATCATCCAGAGAGATGTAGAGGACTAATTTTATATAGTTCAGCTTCTCCTTGGGACAAAAAACCTAATCATGTTCCAAAGCGATTGGGACCTCCTGAATTTTTAAATAATAATATTGCAATGTGGTTAATATCACCATTTTTTGATCAAACGATGGGGATGAAGCCAAGTACGATTTATCAAATGTTTCCGATTGATAAAAGAGCAAAAGGTGTCAATATAGATAGTGACATTACCAATCGAGATATGGCAGTTAATTTTAACGATTATAGGATTGAAGATTTAAAAGTACCGACATTGATCATACATTCAGAAGATGATAAAGTTGCACCATACTCCGCTCCACAAGGTCACGTTAAACAATCTCTTTATAGGTATCCAAGGTTAACAAAAAAGATCTTCAAAAATGGGGGACATTTGATGGAGGGACATGGAGCTGAAATAAAGAAAACTGTAAAAAAATTTGTGGAAGAGAACTAGCATATAAGTAAGATTGTAAATTTGTCATTGAAATTTAAATTAAGATGTTTTTCGGGGATAAATGATGGGACAAATCCTCTTTAGACAAGGAAAAAAGCCTTTAAATAAAGGCTTTTTTATGTATAGTATGATGCCCCCTACAGGGCTCGAACCTGTGACCCATAGATTAAGAGTCTACTGCTCTACCAACTGAGCTAAGGAGGCACAAAAAAGAAAGCTGTATTGGCACCGGTGGTTCACGATTTGTATTGACACCGCACATTATGAGCAGGTGGGTAACGTGATTTCTCTTTGCAGTTGCTTCCGCGTGATACGGCTTGCATACTAGAGAAATGCTTTGTTTCCCGAAAATACAAAGAAATAGTCGGTCAACACATTGATGTGAACTCGTATGCCACAGCGATTCTTGTTTTTCTATGCTTTTATCATACCACTTTTTGGGAAAAATTCAAGCTAAAATCCCATTTTTTTTGGAAACGGTTGCCTGTTTCCAGTCTTTTTCATGATTGCGACAGTTTGTCAATCCGTTCCTTGTTGGCGCCTAGGGCCCGTTCGTACTTGCCGGTCTCATTGGCCTCGAAGTAGTTTTTGTGCACCAACTTATCGGGCAGGTATTGCTGCTTGACCCATTTTTCTGGGTAGGCATGAGGATAAAGGTAGTCTTGGGCATTTCCCAGTTCTTTGCTGCCGGAATAGTGGTCATCGCGAAGGTGTCTTGGAATAGGGAGATTGCCAGACTTTCTCAGGTCACTGAGTGCAGTATCCATAGCGACGTAGGCTGAGTTTGACTTTGGCGATAAAGCCAAGTCAATAACTACGTTGGCGATTAGGATTCGGGCTTCCGGAAAACCAATCTTTTGGGCGGCTTCCAGTGCCGTAACGGTGTGAATTTGTGCGTCTGGGTTGGCTAAGCCGATATCTTCATAGGCAATGACGGTCAAGCGTCGAGCTAAACTTGGCAGGTCGCCAGCTTCAACCAAGCGAGCTGCGTAATGGAGACTAGCATTGACGTCGGAGCCACGGATGGCCTTTTGCATGGCAGAGAGAACATCATAGTGGCCGTCACCATTTTTATCCATGGTGATGTAACTGCGTTGGAGACTGTTTTCAACGGTGTCCAAAGTGATATGGCGGAGACCATTGGCATCCGGTTCGGTTGACATGACTGCCAGGTCTAGTGAATTATAGGCAGATCTCAGATCGCCATTTGTGGCAGTGGCTATAAAATCAAGAGCATCCTGATCAAGCTGGATGTCAAAAGCAAAGCCTCTTTCTTTGTCGGAGATAGCTGTCGCGATAGCTTTTTTGATAGCCTCATTGGTCAAAGGCTCCAACTCGAAGATTTGCACCCGGCTACGAATAGCGGGAGTAACCGAGAAGAAGGGGTTTTCGGTGGTGGCACCAATCATGATGATATTACCATTTTCCAAAAGTGGTAAGAGGAAGTCCTGTTTGGTTTTGTCCAGGCGATGGATCTCGTCTAGGAGCAGCACCAGACCACCAGAAAACTTGGCTTCTTCAGCAATTTCTTGCAGGCGCTTTTTAGTGTCGGTCGTGGCGTTGAAGGTCCGGAAGGCAAACTTAGTGGTCCCTGCAATCGCGCTAGCAATCGAGGTTTTACCAATTCCCGGCGGTCCAAATAGAATCATTGAAGATAGCATGTTTGCGTCGACCATGCGCCGAATAATCTTCCCAGGTCCAACCAGGTGTTCCTGTCCAATGACTTCAGCAATAGTTCTGGGACGCATTCTCAAGGCTAAATTATCAGGCATCAGAGCCTCCTTTATCGTGTTCTTTAGGCTCTATTGTATCAAAAAATCCCCTTTCTTTCAGGAAAGGGGGATGTGACTAAGGGAAGATTTGGTATCTAAGCCAGATGATCATCACTAATAAGACGAAAAGGATACTGTTTATAACAATATTTTCTTTAAATGGTGTCATCTGATGAAAGAAGACCGTTTTTTGATCTGGGTCACGAGTACCTTTGTATTCTTTGGGGACAAACCACTCTATTAGCCAATAGGTTAATAAGATGATAAAAAATGATAAATTTGCATCTTTTAATAATACAAAAAATATGCCTATAAATAAGATGAAGAATTGACAAATTTTTGCAACTTGTACTTGTCTTAATGTTTTGAGTTTTTTCATAGTCTTCTCCTTAGTCTACCTATAGGGTCATTTTACTGCTAAGCTATTCGAAATTCAAGATTTGTTCTTGATTATGAGAAATGTTTTTATCTTTAATCAACGATAGTTTTCTGAGACCGATTTATGCTACAATAGTGTCATTATTAAAGGAATTGAAGAAAAATCTATGAAACGACAAGCAGTGTCCGCGCGAATGGTAAAATCGCTGGGCTGGGAAGATGGGATTATGGAAGTGGAATACATTTCTGGACTGATTCACCAATACCACCAAGTTACCGAGGCAGAATTTGTTCGAGCAACGACGGGAAATATCGATAAAAAAGTTCGTTTAATCGGGAAATCTCACCCTTTTACAAGAGTAGAGAAAGACTAATAGACGCCCTTTGAGGGGCGTCTATTACTTATTGATTGGAGTACTGAATCATTCATTCCCTTGGGACTGATGGTCCTTATAAAGTGAACCACCAATACCACCGAGGAATCCAATTAAGATTAAGAGAATAACGTTACTTATTTTTTTCATCTAAACGTTTCCTCCTATCGATATCATCTTGTAAATTCTTGGCTAGTTTTGACCAAGACCAGGCAAAGACAACTAATAAGATAATGATTACGATTCCCATATATTTTACCTGATTTCCATTGGATAAGAGCATGATAGCAATATCAGCTTTGCCAATCAATGAAAAAGCGGAAGATGTGAAAAGACTAAACTTTTAATGAAGACTTAGAGGACGATACCTTACTTTGTTTAAAATCTGCCATTTTAAGTTGTCTATAATATGGATGCCCATGTTCCACTAATGTCTCGAACAGAAACCTGTTCTTTGTTTAATCCATATTCTTTCCTAAATAATTGTTGGATTTGAGTAAGACTTAATGTGGATTCTCCTTTGTAACCGTTCAAGTGGTCGGCATAGGTCCAGTCGCTTAGTTTAGCAATGTCAGGGAACTCATCAATTTTGGCATTTTCATCTTTAAAGACAATGAGTAGGCGATGCTTAAATTGTTCTGACACACCTAATTTTGTAAATAAGTTATTGCTGACTTCAATCATATTTTTCACACTTTCTTTTGTGAAAACAGACACCCAAAGGGTATCTGTTTTACATTGCTCCTAGGGGACCTGAATTTTGTAAGGGGGTTAAAATGACCTGGTTGAGCTCAAGATTATATTCTGACATAATCATTTCACGTAGCTTTTTGTCACTGATGTGAGAAAGAACGGTATAGACATTATTTCCTTTAGCATGAGAAATAATCTTGATATGCTCCATCACATTAGGATTCTCTGCTAATTCAATAATCTGATCCGTATGTTTGATTGCGATTGAATAGCTGTAACCACGCATTTTTGTAGCTGGGATTTGTCCGATAATTGCCATATTTTTCACACTTTCTAATAAGCATTTTTTAAAATTGAGATAATTATAAGCTTCCCCCCACTTAAAGTCAATCAAATGATAGTAGTATAGTTTTTTAGTATAGTAGCGCTAGATGTAGTGGTAATAACATTTTTAAGGTCTATTAATAGTGATCAATAGCAGACCTATAGGATTGGGCTATAGGAGGAAAATTGGATGCTTTTCATTCTATATTCAATTCTGACTTCTAAAGAAAAATCATTGCTTTTATGCTACAATAGGGTCAAATACATTAGAACGGAATAGGTATATTTATGGCTAAATTTGGCTTCTTATCGATTATTGAAGAAGAAATGGACAAGCATTTTAATTATGACTACGCAATGGATTGGGACAAGAAAAACCATGCGGTGGAAGTGACCTTTGTTTTGGAGGCTCAAAACAAGGCGGCGGTTGAAACCATTGATGACAAGGGTGAAGTGTCGCAAGAGGATATTGTTTTTGAAGACTATGTGCTCTTTTACAATCCTGAAAAGAGTCAATTTGATAAGGAAGACTACTTGGTGGCTATTCCTTATGAGCCTAAGAAGGGCTTGTCTCGTGAATTCTTGCAGTACTTTGCTCAGTTTCTCAACGAGGTAGCGACTGAGGGGCAGAGCGATCTCATGGATTTCTTAGAAGATGACACTAAGGTTGATTTCGGTCTTGATTGGGACGCGCAAGCTTTTGCCAAAGGGCAAGAAGAGCTGCTTGAGTCTGAATTTTTTGCTTATCCACGGTATTAAGGAGAATTTATGAATACTTGGCAAGAGTTGACGGTTTCAGTCCATCGTGAGGCGGAGGAAGCTGTTTCTAATATTTTGATTGAGGCTGGTAGTCAGGGTGTGGCTATTAGTGATAGTGCTGATTACTTGAGGCAGGAGGATCGTTTTGGCGAGCTCTATCCTGAGGTCGAGCAGTCGGAAATGGTTGCTATTACGGGCTATTTCCCGGATAATATGGATTTACAGGCTTTGCGGGCGCAAATTGAGCAAGATTTGCAAGCCTTGAAAGCTTCTGGTTTGGAGACGGGCGAGATTAGCCTGTCTGCTCAGGACTTGGCTGAGGAAGATTGGGCTGACAATTGGAAGAAATACTATGAGCCAGCTCGGATTACGCATGATTTGACTATTGTGCCTTCTTGGACGGATTATGAGGCTAAGGCTGAGGAAAAGGTTATTCGTCTGGATCCGGGTATGGCCTTTGGGACTGGGACGCATCCAACAACTAAGATGAGTCTTTTTGCCTTGGAGCAGGTTCTGCGTGGGGGCGAGACGGTTATTGACGTGGGTACCGGGTCTGGTGTTCTGTCTATCGCCAGCTCTTTATTAGGGGCCAAGGAAATTTTTGCTTTTGATTTGGATGATGTTGCGGTGCGCGTGGCAGAGGAAAATATCGCCTTAAACCAAGGGACGTCTAATATTCATGTGGCTGCTGGTGACCTTCTAAAAGGTGTCGAACAGAAAGCGCAAGTTATTGTTGCTAACATTCTTGCCGACATCCTCATTCATCTGACTGCGGATGCATACCGCCTGGTTGAAGACGAAGGCTATTTGATCATGTCTGGTATTATTTCTGAGAAATGGGACATGGTCCGCAAGTCAGCTGAAGATGCTGGTTTCTTCCTGGAAACCCATATGATTCAAGGGGAATGGAATGCCTGCATTTTCAAAAAAACCGATAATAGAGCAGGAGTGATTGGTGGCTAATGCAACAGTATTTTATTAAAGGTCCTTTTCAAAATCCAATTGTGATTGATGACAAAGAAACCTTGAAACACATGTTTCAGGTTATGCGGTTGACGGATGGCGAACAACTCCACTTGGTTTTTGAAGATGGTATGAAGCGGTTGGCCGTTGTTTCTGATAGCGCAGCCCATGCTTTTACCATTCTTGAAGATCTGGACCAAAACGTTGAGTTGCCGGTTCAAGTGACTATTGCCTCTGGCTTTCCCAAAGGTGATAAATTAGAATTGGTAACGCAGAAGGCGACTGAATTAGGTGCTCATGCCATTTGGGCCTTCCCCGCAGACTGGTCGGTGGCTAAGTGGGACGGCAAAAAATTGGTCAAGAAGCAGGAAAAATTGGAGAAAATCGCTCAAGGAGCGGCGGAACAGAGCAAACGCAATCTGATTCCAGCCATTCAATTATTTGAACAAAAGGCAGCCTTTCTTAAGACCTTGTCGGACTTTGACCAAGTATTCGTAGCCTATGAAGAATCCGCTAAGGTCGGCGAACAAGCTACCCTGGCAAAAGGTTTGAAGGCCTGTCAAGCAGGCGACAAAATCCTCTTCATTTTTGGACCAGAAGGTGGTTTGTCCCCCCAAGAAATCCAAAACTTTGAAACAGCCGGTGCCCAACTTGCAGGCTTAGGTCCCCGCATCATGCGTACCGAAACAGCACCTTTGTATGCCTTAAGTGCTGTCAGCTATGCGCTGGAGTTAGATAAATAAAAAGATTCTCAAAAATAGGATTATTAGTGAGAGAGAACATATGGTAACTATTAAAGATGTTGCAAAGTTGGCTGGGGTCTCGCCCTCGACAGCCTCGAGAGCTTTGCATGACAATAATATGATTAGTCAGGCGACCAAGGACAAGGTCAGAAAAGCCATGGAGGAATTGGATTATTCCCCCAATTATTCGGCACAAAACCTAGTCAAAAAACAATCCAATACAGTTGGTATAATTTTGCCATTTAGAGGAAATGCTGAAGAACTTGGAGATAACCCATTCTTTATGCAGATTATTCAAGGTATTTCGGAAATTTGCAGTAAAGAAGGCTATTTGGTCAGTCTTGCAACAGGTCATTATGAGGAAGAACTCTTAGCAACAGTCCAGAATATGGTTCGAAGTGGACGGATTGCAAAGTTCATTTTTCTCTACTCAAAGACACATGATAAAGTTTTTGATTATATCATGTCTGTAAAAAGTGAATGTGTGGTTGTAGGCCAGTCTTACAATGATGACAATAAGCATGTTCGTTATGTTAATAATGATAACCTTCAGGCAGGTAAGGATGCCACATCTTATCTTTTGAAAAAAGGATACCAACACATTACATATCTCTATACAGATATGGACGAACTTGTGCAAGCAGAACGATACATGGGCTACGCTGAAGAGATGAAGAAAAAAGGCTTAAAAGCCCAGACGGCTCATCTGAAAGAATTATTAAGTGAGAGTTCCTCAAGTAATCAGTCATTGAAAGAATACTTAAATCTACATCCGACAGAAGCTTTTGTCACCTGCGATGATATTTCAGCTATTCAATTACAAGGTCTCTTGAATGAAGAAGATGCTTCGAAAGCAATCATTAGTTTCAATAATTCCATTTTGGCAAAAATTGCTAATCCATCACTAACTTCAGTTGAGATTTTTCCTTATCAGTTAGGAGAGGAAGCAGCTAACCTCCTCTTAAAAGGTGAAACAAATTATCAAAAACCGATTATTGTTTCCCATGCTATAATTGAACGACAATCAAGTTAATCTTTCCCGTTTTTGGGGAAGATTTTTATTTTTTTAAAAAACGTCTTTACAAAAATATAAAAGGAGCATATAATATAGTCAAGGAAACGCAAACGTTTGCGTAAAACGTTTGCATTGCTGTTAATTCTGTGTTTTGTCATTTTTCATGATAAGCACTTTTGAGAGTAATAAGGAGAAAAAAATGAAGACGTCTGTCAAACAGATTTTTAGTTTTGAATTTTGGCAAAAATTTGGCAAATGCTTAATGGTCGTTATTGCTGTAATGCCTGCTGCTGGTTTGATGATAAGTATTGGAAATTCAATTCCAATGATTAACCATGATTCAGCTTTTCTTGCTTCTTTAGGTAATATTGTTGCTCAAATTGGTTGGGCAGTTATTGTTAACTTGCACTTGCTTTTTGCTTTAGCGATCGGTGGTAGTTGGGCTAAAGAACGTGCTGGTGGTGCCTTTGCTTCAGGTTTAGCCTTCATTCTCATCAATCGTATTACAGGTGCCTTTTTCGGTATTAATGCAGCCATGTTAGCTAATCCAGCTGCCAAAGTTTCTAGTTTATTCGGAACACAAATGATTGTCAAAGATTACTTTACTAGTGTCTTAGAAGCACCTGCTTTGAATACTGGAGTCTTCGTTGGGATTATTGCTGGTTTTGTTGGAGCTACTGCTTACAATAAATATTATAATTATCGTAAATTACCAGAAGTGTTAACTTTCTTTAACGGTAAACGTTTCGTACCATTTGTGGTTATTTTACGTTCTGTATTAGTGGCACTAGCTTTAGTTGTTATTTGGCCTCTTATTCAGTCTGGGATTAATGGTTTTGGTAAATGGATTGCTTCATCTCAAGATACAGCACCATTTTTCGCACCATTCTTATACGGAACTTTAGAACGTTTACTTTTACCATTTGGTTTGCACCACATGCTAACGATTCCAATGAACTATACTGCACTTGGTGGAACTTATGAAGTGATGACCGGTGCTAGTCAAGGGTCTAAAGTATTTGGTCAAGATCCTCTTTGGTTAGCTTGGGTAACAGACCTAGTCAACCTTAAAGGAAGTGATTCATCAGCTTATCACCATTTAATGACCAGTGTTACACCTGCACGTTTCAAAGTAGGGCAAATGATTGGGGCAACTGGTACTCTTATGGGTGTTGCATTAGCTATGTATCGCAATGTTGATGATGATAAAAAATCTAAATATAAAATGATGTTCATTTCAGCTGCAGCAGCGGTATTCTTAACAGGGGTTACTGAGCCACTTGAATACATGTTCATGTTTGCGGCTATGCCTCTTTACATTGTCTATGCTGTTGTACAAGGGGCTTCATTTGCCATGGTTGACTTGGTAAACTTACGTGTTCACTCTTTCGGTAATATTGAATTATTGACGCGGACTCCTATGGCACTTAAAGCTGGCTTAGGTATGGATTTACTTAACTTCGTATGGGTATCAATCCTCTTTGGAGCAATCATGTACTTTATTTCTGATTTCATGATTAAAAAAATGAACTTGGCAACTGCTGGTCGTTTAGGTAATTATGATGCTGATATGTTGGAAAATACAGAAACTACAAGTGCTTCGTCAGAAACAGCTGATGCTAATTCTCAAGTTGTTCAAATCATTAATCTCCTTGGTGGTGCTGAGAATATTACTGATGTGGATGCTTGTATGACACGACTTCGTGTTTCTGTTAAGGATGCACAAGCCGTAGGTAATGAAGCCGCTTGGAAAAAAGCAGGTGCTATGGGACTCATCGTTAAAGGTTCAGGGGTCCAAGCTGTTTATGGTCCAAAAGCTGATATTTTAAAATCGGATGTTCAAGATTTACTTGACTCGGATGTCGCAATTCCGCAGTCTGATTTCTCAGCTAAAGCATCAGAAGAAACAAATACTGTTTCAAAAGGTATTTCAGAGGACATCCTTTCGGTGGCTGATGGTCAAGTCATTCCAATCACAGAAGTGAAAGACCAAGTATTTGCTGGTAAAATGATGGGGGATGGCTTTGCGGTTGAACCAAGTTCTTCTGAAGTATTTGCTCCGGTTACAGGTACTATAACCAGTATTTTCCCAACTAAACATGCCCTAGGTATCTTAACGGATTCTGGTTTGGAAGTTTTAGTACATGTTGGCTTAGATACTGTAGACTTGGACGGTGTTCCATTTGATTTGCAAGTTGAGACTGGTCAAAAAGTTGAAGCTGGTGACCTTTTAATCAAAGTTGACTATCAAGCAATCAAGTCTGCAGGGAAAGAATCAACTATCGTTGTGGTTTTCACCAATCAGGAACTTGTCAAAGAAGTCACATTGACTGCCCAAGGGCAACAAGCTGCTAAAAAACAAGTAGCTACTGTTAAAATGTAAGAGATAATAGAGTCATTCTCACCTCATTTAAAAGGGATGAGAATGACTCTCTTATCCGTTTAGAGAGAGGAAAATGATGGCAAAGTGGTTAACGCTTAATACGCATTCATGGATGGAAGTTAATGCTTTAAAGAAATTATTTGACTTGGCAGAACATATCTTAGCTGAAAAATATGATTTGATCTGCTTACAAGAAATCAATCAGTTAATGACCAGCGAAGTAGCTCCTGAAGACTATTACTATCAAGAAATTCCTGGGATGCCTGAATTGCATAAGGATAATTTTGCTCTCTTATTAGTTAATTATTTAGCAAAGCGGGGCCAAAATTACTATTGGTCTTGGGCTTATAATCATATTGGTTATGACATTTATCATGAGGGCGTAGCGATTCTTTCAAAAAATCCAATTAAGATTGAAGACCTTTTGGTAACTGAGGCAAACGATGAGTATGATTTCCACACAAGACGAGTCCTTTTGGCAGAGACGATAGTTGAAGACCGTCCAGTTGCTGTGACGTCTCTTCATTTGTCTTGGTTTGGTAAAGGTTTTGAAGAAGAGTGGGCTGTTTTGGAAGGACGCTTAGCTGACCTAGATCTTCCTTTAATGCTGATGGGGGATTTCAATAATCCCACTGATGGTCCGGGTTACCAAATGGTAATGGCTAGTCCTTTGGAGCTGCAAGATAGTCATAAGGTTGCTGAGCATGTCTTTGGAAATCATAGTATTGTGGCTGATATTGATGGTTGGGAAGAAAATGATCAGGCCTTTAAAGTGGACCATGCTTTTATGAGCAAGGATTTTCTGGTTAAAAATTCAGAAATTACTTTTGAAGGTGGTACTGCCCCTGTGGTTAGTGACCATTTTGGCTTGTCAGTCGAAACAGAGTGGCTAAGTGATTAAAAAGGTCAGGAAATTATTCCTGACCTTTTTTAATATCTTGCAAAATGTTATCGAGAGCTTCTTGAAGGGTGACTGTTTTGTCGAAAGTCTTTTCGGGGATTATCCCTAGGAAGTCTTTGTGATTCCACCACCTTTTCAGAGCCTCCGCGCCAAACTCTTCGGCCTTACTTCTGGCTGAATGGCGCTTTAATGTCTCTTCAAATGGAACATCATAATAATAAGCAAAGACTTGAAGTTGATTTTGTTGGCTGATAAAGTCCCAAACAGGAGAATACCAATCTGCTTTTAGAATACCTTCTAAAATGATATAGTCACAGTTTTTAATACCATAACTTAACAAGGATATTAATAGTGGGATTGTTGGCGTGTCAAAACCATCATGAGCCAGTAACATTTCTCGACGGAGCTTGTCTTGGGAAAGAAGCAAGGTATTCTCGCCCAATCTAGCTTGAAGAGCATTAGCCAAACTCGTTTTTCCACTAGCAGAATTTCCTCTTATCAGAATGAGTTTGGTCAATCTATCTTCCTCTTTTCTACTAATCAATCATTTGGCTCTTGAGGTAAGCATCTACTAGTTTTTCAGTTGCTTCAACAGAGTCGCGGTGGGTGCGTTCGTATGAGTGGCTTGATTCAATACCTGCTCCGAGGAGGGCGTGTTTGACTTCAGCTCCTGAACGCATGGCTGCTGAGGCATCGGAACCATAGTATGGGTAGATGTCTAATTGATAAGGGATATTATTATCCAAACAAAGGGCTACCATGTGTTGACGTAGGTCATAGTGGTAAGGTCCCGATGCATCTTTGACACAGATAGAAACGGTATATTCATCTGTGGTTTGGTCATCTCCCATTGCTCCCATGTCGACAGCAAGGTACTCAACGGTCTCTTTTGGAAGGCTTGAATTAGCCCCGTGTCCAACTTCTTCAAAGGCTGAGAAGTAGAAGTGAGTGGTGTATGGTAGGGTAATATTATTTTCTTTGTATTCTTTAAGTAATTCAATCAGAATTGCTGCAGACACTTTATCATCTAGATGACGTGATTTGATAAAGCCGGAGTCAGTGAGAACAACACGTGGATCGAAAGAAATGAAGTCACCAACTTCAATGCCTAAGGCGCGTGTTTCATCTGCAGTACGAACTTTTTCATCTAGTCGAACTTCCATATTAGCTTGATTACGTTCGGCAGTTCCGGCGTCTTTATAGACATGGACTGAGGTTTGGTGAATCAGAATCGTTCCTGAGATTTCTTTACCGTTTTTGGCCACATGGACAATACAGTTTTCCCCTTCAATGGCATTGTAGACAAATCCCCCAACGAGATCCATCTTTAGACGACCGTCAGGTTTGATGCCTCGAACCATAGCACCCAAAGTATCTAAATGAGCAGTTACCACCCGGTGTTTGCTGTCATCTTGACCTTTGACAGAAACCATGAGCCCACCTTTATTGGTCCGAACGGGTTCATAACCAAAGCTACTTAATTCAGCTGAAACATAGTCCATAATGGTTTTAGTAAAACCAGTTGGTGATGGGATTTGTGTTAATTTTGTAATGTAGTCAACAGTTGTTTTCATAATTGCTCCCTTTTCATTAGTTCAATACTCTTATTATAGCATGCTAAAGCCAAAGACAGAAGAAAAGCCCAGAGATTTTCTGAGCTCTTTTTATGATTGTGATTCAAATGCGGCTTTTCTTTCCAAAATAACCTTGGCTAAGCGCTCGATATCGGAAATGGTACCTCGCAACTCAAAATCGCCAATCATGGGGAAGCCAAAGCGTTGTTCATATTGTTTGGCTGTCAGACAATATTGGTTGTTAAAATTCCGGTTGCCAGATCCGATGATGCCAAAACAGCGTTTGTAGTTGTCGTGGGCTTTGATGAAATCTCCCAGAGGGTTGGTGAGGATTTCGACATTGCCAGAATCAAGTCCATTGCCCCCTTCAAGGTAGGTTGGTAAGATAGCGACATAATTATCGTCAACTGGGAAAGTTTCATGCTTTAATTCTTTAATATTGATTGTTCTGGTCCCAATACCATGATTTTCCTGTAAATAAAGGCCTAAGCGTTTAACGAAACTTAAGGTGTTACCACTTAAACTGATAAAGACAATGGTTAAATCAGACATTTGATCTCCTAATACTATATCTTGTAATCTGTTTACTAGTTTAGCACAAGATATAGTCATAGACAAGTTAAAAGAGGATGAACTCATCAGTTACCTGGACAAGTCCATCCTCTTTTTGCTTATTTAAGCTTTTCCCAATTGAAGTTTAAAGTTAAAGCCTTATTTGCTTTCTTTTTTGCGTAAAATACCAGCTAAACCAAGGAGGCTAAGTCCCATCATTAGGAAGCCACGTGATTCTTTAACACCAGTATGAGGTAATTGTGCTGCTTTACTTGTTGTTGCTTTTTGGCTCGTTTGTTTGTAAGCATTTGCGGCCAATTGGTAAACATATTGACGTTGGCTTGGTGTAAGGCCGGTTTGGTTTTGTCCAGGAGTTGCTGGTTTTGGTGTTTCTGGTGTTTCAACTGGAGTTGCTGGAACTTCAGGTTTCACATAGGTAAAGACGAAATCACCAAAGCCTTCAACGGTAGAAGGAGCAACATAGGCGATATCTTTAGCACTACCAATTAAATCTTTGGCTTTTTCTGCACTTAAGAAGTGAAGGTCTAAACCTTTAATGGTATCGGCGAAGTACCAATTGTTGTCAGCACTAGGATTGATTGTTTTTTCAGAAACAATATAATTAATGATAGCTTGACGGTTTTCTAAGTTAAGAAGACGGTTGATTGTTGCATTTTTAACACCTGGGAAGTTTCCGCTTGCGCGGTAATTGTTAGTGACAACCATGAATTCTTGGTTAGGATCAATGTCTTTGCCTTGATATTTCAAGTTGATAACACGGTTGGCATCTGGATTAACTAGATTTCCTTTGGCATCATATTTATTGGCTTGAGTAACGTCGAATTCGTAAGTGACACCATCGATAACATCGAAGTTGTAAGTACGGTATTGTGTATTTACCAAGTCTTGTGGACCAGCATTGTTAGGGTCGATAGTATTGAATTGTCCAGCAGACATTTCTAACCATTCTTTGATGTCAGCACCAGTTACTTTGATGATTGCTGTAACGTTATCATAAAGGTAAAGGTCAGCAACGTTTTTAATAGCAATTGGTCCAGCTGGGATATCTGTGTATGCAGTTGGGTCATTACGAGTACCAGCTTTAAATGGAGCCGCAGCTGATAATAATGGTAAGTCTGCTTCAGGTGTGCCAGCTAATTGTTGTTTTGCATACCATAGTTGAGCGTTGTTAACGATTTGGACTGATGGATCATCTTTTACAAGTGCGAAGTAAGAGTTGATTGGAGCTGTTGTTTCACCAACTTGTTGGCGAACGTATTCAATTGTTCCTTTATGCGCTTCTTGTGCAAGTGCAATAATATCAGGATCAGCTACTGTTGATTTGGTATCAATTTTACGGATTTCAGCATGATTTAAGGATTTATTAACAGTCCATTTGCCACCAGTAAAGGTTAAATCTAAGTCAATAACACCAATATGGTCGCCGTATTTTCCAGCCATCGTTACGGGTGTTCCGTTGATTAAACCGGAAACGCCATCAACACCATTATAAGCTTCATAGAAACCAGTGTCTTGTCCTGAAGGGAATTCAGCATGTGAGTGACCTGTAACGACAGCGTCAACGCCAGCTAAGCTAGCAATTTGGTAACCAACGTTTTCTTCGCCAACTTCATAGACATCGTCACCAATACCTGTATGAGCTAGAACGAGAACGATATCAGCGCCAGCATTTTTCATGGTAGGAATGATTTCTTGAACGGCTTGAACGGCATCTTTAACGGTAACTTTGCCTTCCAGGTTAGCCTTATCCCAGGCCATGATTTGAGGTGGAACAATTCCGGTAATACCGATTTTTACAGTTGCTGCTTGGCCATTTGCATCAGTAAAAGTCTTTGTAATGATGTCGTAAGGTTTGAAGAGGAATTTGCCAGTTGCAGCGTCATACACGTTGGCATTCAGAATTGGCAATCCAGCAGAAGCAATGACGCGTTCTAAGTATGGTAAACCATAGTTGAATTCGTGGTTTCCAAGAGTAGAGGCATCAAATCCGAGTTCTTTAAGGGCAGCATACATTGGGTGCACTTCGCCGGCTTGAACGGGGTCAATTAGGGCTGTATAAGTTCCAAGCGGTGTCCCTTGAAGAATGTCACCATTGTCGACAATAACAGTGTTAGGGTTTTCGGCTTTTGCTTGGTCGATAAGGACAGCTGCTTTAGCAAGACCTAGGGCTTGTGAGTCTTTGTCTTGATAATAGTCATAGTTGACAAGATTTGAATGAAGGTCAGTTGTCGAAATAATGCGCACATCAACATTTTGCCCTTCGACTGGAGTAGTAGCTGCTTGTTTAGCGACAGGTGCTAATTGAGCGTTTGTTTTTGCACTTGTACTTGGAGCTGCTGCTGGAGCAGTTGTTGTAGGAGCCACTGCTGGAGGAGTTTGACTAGCTGTTGCTTCCACTGCAGGTGCACTTGTTGGAGCTGCCACAGGTGCAGTTGTTGGGTCACTAGTTGTAGTACTTGCTGCAACAGGACTAGTTGTCGTTGGTGCACTTGTTGAAGGGGTTTCAGCTTTTGCCATTTGTGCTGAACCAGCAGCAACTAACATGGCTAAAAAGAGGGCGCTCTTCGATACGTAATGTTTCTTCATTCCTAAAAAATCTCCTTTAATGTAAAAGTGGTAAAAAAAGAACTTGGACTTTTATTATAGCTTGAAAAAGGGTTTTCATCAATGGATTTTACGAACGTTTTAACAAAATTTTACAAAAAATATACATTATACTAGATGAATTTTCTCATAAATATAAAAATTGAGAAAACAATAATAGGCATTCCATACGATGAAAGTGATTCCTTCTTTTTCTTTTTGATTGAAAGTGTTAAAATAGGGAAAAGAAATTGACTGAGGAAAAGAATGGCAAAAGAAATCAACTTATCTGGTGAAGAAGTTGTTGCTTTGGCAGCAAACTATATGACAAAAAAAGATGTGGCCTTTGTACAAAAAGCGCTTGACTATGCGACTGAGGCCCATTTCTACCAAGCACGAAAATCAGGTGAACCCTACATTATTCATCCCATCCAAGTTGCGGGGATTTTAGCTGACTTACATCTAGACGCGGTCACTGTGACCTGCGGCTTTTTACATGATGTGGTTGAAGATACGGACATCACTATTGATGATATTGAAAAAGAGTTTGGATCTGATGTCAAGGATATTGTTGATGGGGTCACCAAACTTGGTAAGGTTGAATACAAATCACACGAGGAACAATTAGCTGAAAATCACCGTAAGATGTTAATGGCTATGTCTAAAGACATTCGGGTTATTTTGGTAAAATTGGCTGACCGTCTTCATAATATGCGGACCCTTAAACATTTACGCAAGGATAAGCAAGAACGCATTTCCCGGGAAACCATGGAAATCTATGCTCCTTTAGCTCATCGTTTGGGTATTAGTCGCATTAAATGGGAATTGGAAGATCTAGCCTTCCGTTACCTTAATGAGTCAGAATTTTATAAAATTTCTCACATGATGCGGGAAAAACGTCGTGAACGTGAAGCCCTAGTTGATGAAATTGTTGATAAAATCATTACCTATACCAATGACCAAGGTCTCTATGGAGATGTTTATGGTCGTCCGAAACATATTTATTCAATTCACCGTAAGATGCGTGATAAGAAGAAACGCTTTGATCAGATTTTTGACTTGATTGCTATCCGTTGTATTATGGAGACCCAGAGTGATGTTTACGCTATGGTTGGCTACATTCATGAATTATGGCGGCCCATGCCTGGTCGCTTTAAAGACTACATCGCTGCGCCTAAGGCCAACGGTTATCAGTCTATCCACACTACCGTCTATGGCCCTAAAGGCCCCATTGAGATTCAAATTCGTACTAAAGAGATGCATCAAGTCGCTGAATATGGGGTAGCCGCTCACTGGGCTTACAAAAAAGGGATCAAAGGAAAAGTTAGTCAGTCAGACCAAAAAGTCGGCATGAACTGGATCAATGAATTGGTGGAGCTCCAAGATGCCTCCAATGGGGATGCTAAAGACTTTGTCAATTCCGTCAAAGAAGAAATCTTCTCAGAACGTATCTATGTTTTCACGCCAAATGGTGCCGTGCAAGAATTGCCCAAGGAATCAGGTCCTATCGACTTTGCCTATGCCATCCACACCCAAGTTGGTGAAAAAGCGACTGGTGCTAAGGTTAATGGTAAAATGGTGCCCCTTACGGCCAAGTTGAAAACTGGAGATGTGGTTGAAATCGTGACCAACCCAAATTCCTTTGGCCCAAGCCGGGACTGGATTAATTTGGTGAAAACTAACAAAGCCCGTAATAAAATTCGTCAGTTCTTTAAAAACCAAGACAAGGAATTGTCGGTTAATAAAGGTCGCGAGCTTCTGGTCAATTATTTCCAAGAGCAGGGTTATGTTGCTAACAAGTACTTAGAGAAGAAAAAAATTGAAGAAATTCTGCCTCGCCTCAGTGTTAAAAGTGTAGAGTCGCTCTATGCAGCGGTAGGCTTCGGTGACATGAGTCCTGTCTCTGTCTTTAATAAATTGACCGAGAAAGAACGGCGTGAGGAAGAAAGAGCCAAGGCTAAAGCTGAAGCGGAAGAATTGGTCAAAGGTGGCGAAGTTAAGCATGAGAATAAAGAAGTGCTTAAGGTTCGCAGTGAAAATGGGGTTATCATTCAAGGGGCATCAGGTCTCTTGATGCGGATTGCCAAATGCTGTAACCCTGTTCCAGGTGATGCAATTGATGGCTATATTACTAAAGGCCGTGGAATTGCTATTCACCGCACCGATTGTAACAATATTAAGAGTCAAGAAGGTTATGAACAGCGCCTGATTGAAGTTGAATGGGACATGGAAAATTCAAGCAAGGATTATCAAGCAGAAATTGATATTTATGGTTTGAACCGTAGTGGTTTACTTAATGATGTCTTACAAATTCTTTCCAATTCAACCAAGAGTATCTCAGCCGTTAATGCCCAACCGACAAAAGACATGAAATTTGCCAATATTCATGTCAGCTTTGGTATTCCTAATTTAACTCACCTAACAACAGTTGTTGAAAAGATTAAGGCTGTCCCTGATATCTATAATGTCAAACGGACAAATGGTTAAAGGAGTCTAGAATGAAAGTAGTGATTCAAAGAGTTTCTGAAGCTTCCGTTACTATTGATGGACAAATCGCTGGCGCCATCCAGCAAGGTCTATTGCTCCTTGTGGGCTTTGGACCCGAGGATGGACAAGAAGATTTGGACTATGCGGTGCGGAAAATTACCCAAATGCGGATTTTTTCAGACGCGGAGGATAAAATGAACTTGGCTCTAACAGATATCCAAGGGTCAATCCTTTCCATCTCCCAATTCACCCTTTTCGCGGCCACAAAAAAAGGCAATCGACCAGCTTTTACCGGGGCTGCCAAACCTTATTTAGCCAGCGATCTTTACGACCGTTTTAACCTCATGTTAGCCCAACACTGCCCAGTCGAAAAAGGGGTCTTTGGTGCCGATATGAAAGTGTCTTTGGTTAATGATGGCCCAGTGACTATACTCTTAGACACAAAAGAGAGATAAAGAAATTTTCGAAGTGATAAAAGGCCGAGCTTAGTTGATAAGTTCCGGCCTTTTATTATACCTTTATAGTGACTTTGTTTTCTTTGCGATATTGGCTAGGACTAACCTTGTAAAATTTTTTGAAGATTTTACTAAATTGTAGGGGATCTGAATAGCCGACAGAATAGGAAATCTCTGTAATAGTGAGATCGGATTCGGATAATAACTGTGCACTTTTGTCCAACTTAATGTGTAAAATATAGTCCTTTAAGGAGTAACCGGTTTTCTCTTTGAAGATTTTATAGAGATAGGTTCGATCTAAGTTTAATTTATCAGCCATGTCACTTATTCGGATTTTGGAATCATAATTGGCATGAATGAGTTTCAAGCTTTGTTTAACATAATCATTAATCAATTCCTGATCAGAAGATGTTGATTGATGAGGAAATTCTTGGCACAAAAAGGCCAATAATTTGTACAATTCTCCAATCAAGAGTAATTCTGTAACATTTGTTGGTTTTTCATCTGAAAATTTAATTAATTCCATCAACTGGTTTAATATGGGAGATTCCAGGTTGGAGTGACAATAATAGCTTTCAGATAAGGCAGAGTCTTTGATAATAGATTCTGCTTTTGAACCTCTAAAGCCAACCCAAACATAAGTCCAAGGATTGAAACGGTCAGCCTGATAAAATGTTACCTTGTTTTTGGGTAAAAGGAAAATATCACCTTCTTTTAGAGGGATAGTCTTACCATCAATGGTAAAAGTTCCTTGTCCATGAACAATGAAGTGTAAAACGTAATTGTCTCGAACTGCAGGTCCAAAAGAATAAAGAGAGTCACAAATCTCCGCTCCGTAATGATCAACGTTTAACTCAAAGTGATTGATATTAAATTCATTGTAGGTATTTAAAATATTCATGGCAAACTCCTCAAACAACATTATACCATATTAAAGAAACAAAAAGATATAGATAAAGCGTTTTCTTTTATATAAACTATAGATAAAGAAGTGACAGAAAGGTGAGGAAAAGTGATTGAATTTCATGAGGAACAGCAACTGTTCCATATAAAAAGCCGTGATTTTTCTTATATTCTCCAAGTTATTGAGCATGGCATTCTAGTAAACCGCTATTTTGGCAAGTCTATTAAGAAATTTAGTGACAGTAACAAAATTACATATTTGGATCGTGCTTTTTCTGGTAATCCAACCAGTCAAAATCGGACTTTCTCTTTAGATACACTACCATTAGAGTTTTCTAGCACCGGCTTAGGAGATTTTCGAACATCATCACTTGAGGTTCTTGGTCAACATGGTTCAGCTTTGTCTTTAACTTATCGAAGTCATCGGATTTATCAAGGAAAAGAGCAACTTTCAGGCTTACCAAGTAGCTATGATAAAGAGGGTCAAGTAGAGAGCTTAGAAATTGATCTTTATGATTCACTTGCTGATGTAACGGTCACTCTCTATTACCATTTATTTGAAAAAGCGAATTATTTAGTACGCTCTGCCAAGGTGACTGCTGGTCAGTACCCCGTAAAAGTCAACAAACTCATGTCCTTTACAGTGGATTTACCAAGAAGTTATTTCAAAGTTCACACTTTAACTGGTCGATACGGCCATGAGAAAGAATGGAATGTGACTGATTTACCAGATGGTCGCTTCGATATTTCTAGCATACGAGGTGCCTCTAGTCACTCTAAAACACCTTTCATGGCGCTAGCTAATCCAGACACTAGTGAGACAGAAGGTGACATTTACTCAGCACAACTTGTCTATAGTGGTAATTTCAGAGCCTTCGTAGAAAAAACAGCACTTAAAACCAGTCGTTTTGGTATGGGGATCAATGATGATCAATTTAGTTGGCGATTGGAAGCTGATCAAAGTTTCCAAAGCCCAGAGGTTTTGCTTTCCTATACGGACAAAGGATTTAGAGGCTTAACCAATGATAGCCAAGCCTTCGTGAGAGAGCATATCTGCCGCGGTCCTTTTGTTGAAAAGCTGCGCCCCATTCTCATTAACAACTGGGAGGCGACTTACTTTGATTTTACTGAAGCAAAATTGCATGCGCTGGCAGAAAAAGCTAGTCAAGTTGGTATCGAACTTTTTGTCCTAGACGATGGTTGGTTTGGAAAACGGAACTCTGATACCTCTTCTTTAGGAGATTGGTACGAGAATACTGAAAAGTTACCAAGTGGACTTAAAGGTCTTGCTCAAAAGGTCAACGACTTAGGAATGCAATTTGGACTTTGGGTAGAACCGGAAATGATTTCTGAGGATAGTGACTTGTATCGTCAACATCCTGACTGGGCTATTCAAACCAAAGGTCGGACGCATACTTACAGCCGGGAACAATTGGTATTAGATTATGCGAATCCGCAAGTCTGTGATTATATTGTTAATAGCATTTCAAAAGTCTTGGAGTCAGCTAACATTTCCTATATTAAGTGGGATATGAACCGTAACATGACAAATTTACCTGAAGCTTATGCAAACCATGAAAATCAGGAATTCTTCCATCGTTATATCTTAGGGTTATATGATGTGTTAGAAAGACTAACGCAAACATTCCCTGATGTTTTGTTTGAAAGCTGTAGTGGTGGCGGTGGTCGTTATGATTTAGGAATGCTTCATTACATGCCACAAACCTGGGCAAGTGATAATACGGATGCAATTGGACGTCTTTCAATCCAAGAAGGAACAAGCCTCATTTATCCATCTATTACCATGGGTTCCCATGTTTCAGCATCGCCAAATCACCAAACAGGTCGCCACACGAGTCTTCAAACTAGAGGGAATGTGGCAATGCTTGGTAATTTAGGCTATGAATTAGATTTAACCACTTTATCGGATAAGGACTTGTCAGATATTAGTCAACAAGTTAAACTTTATAAGGGTATTCGTGAAACTATTCAATTAGGCGATTATTACCGTTTAGCAAAAACAGATAATTACTATGCTTACAATTATGTTAGTAAAGACCAGTCACAGTTTGTTTTTACATTTGTTAAACTCTTATCTGTAGCAGAATCACCAAGTATTCAGGTTAAACTTTCAGGATTAGATTCTGAAAAAGAATACTACTGTCAAGAACTTGACGCTCGTTTTTATGGTGATGAATTGATGAACATAGGATTAACAATGCCGCATGTTCAGGAAGATTACTTCAGTGTTCAATATATTTTTAATATCATTTAGGAGGGCTTTATGAAAGTCAAAGGTTTATTAAAGGGCGCGGCTATCTGTGCATTTGCAAGTACATTGGTTGCCTGTGGTAATGGCGGTGGTTCAGCTAGCAAGGGTGCTGTTGAAATTGAATATTTCTCACAAAAAGCTGAGATGCAATCAACATTAAAAGATATCATTAAAGATTTTGAAAAAGCAAATCCAGATATCAAAGTTAAATTAACAAGTGTTCCTGATGCTGGTAAAGTGCTTAAAACACGTATGGCAAATAACGAAGATCCAGATGTTATCAATGTCTATCCACAAAATATGGATTTCCAAGAATGGGCTAAAGATGGTCAATTCTTAGAGTTAGACAATAAATCTGGTCTTGAAAACTTGAAAGATGGTGCAGCTAAAACTTACGCTATCAATGACAAGATTTACTCATTACCATTGACTGCAAATGCTTACGGTGTTTATTACAATAAAGACAAATTCAAAGAACTTGGTATTGAAGTTCCAAAAACCTTTGATGAATTTAAAGCTCTAGTTGACATAATCAATAAAGATGGTAAAGCTGCACCATTTGCACTTTCACTTAATGATCCATGGTCTCTAAATGGTTACCATCAATTAGCTTGGGCTACAAACGCTGGTGGTTATGATGGCGCTGAAGAAAAATTAATCCGTAGTGGAAAAGGTGCAATTAAAGCTGATGATGCCGTTACTGAAAAAGTAAATCAAGCACTAGAACTATTACATGGTAATGGTCAAAAAGGTTATGAAGGTGCTAAATATACTGATACTGTTGCTAAATTTGCTAAAGGTGAGGCCTTGATGATGCCTCAGGGTACTTGGGCAGCTCCAGTAATCAACCAACAAAAACCTGACTTCGAAGTTGGTATGTTTGCCTTTCCAGGTCAAAAAGAAGGTGAAGAATTAACTGTTGGTGCAGCTGACTTAGCACTTTCAATTAGTAAAGATTCTAAACATCCAAAAGAAGCTAAAAAATTCCTTGACTACATGTCTAGTAAAAAAGCTATCCAAAAATATTATAATGTTGATGGCTCACCAACTTCTGTAAAAGATGTTGACACTGAAGGTAAGTTTAAGGAAACTGAAGGTGTAACAAAATATGCTTTCTCTGATAAACATATCGTTTGGTTACAAAAAGAATGGCAATCAGAAGAAGAATTCTGGAACATTACTGTTAAAAACATTAAAAATCCAAGTGCTGCAGAATTAGCTAAAGGTCTTAATAAGTTCTTTGACTCAATGAAAAAATAAAAGGTAAAGCTGGTAGTTGACTAGAATGCTAGTCGCTATCAGTTTTTCTTTAATGGAAGTATAGAGGATATATTTATTATGAATAAAAAAAGTTTCGTGTCACGCTATTGGGGCTGGTTATTTATTATCATTCCAGTCATCCTACAAGTCATATTTTTCTATTATCCATTATTTAATGGTATTTTCTACAGTTTAACAGACTGGAGTGGTCTTACTGGTAGTTATAACATTATTGGTTTGAAAAATTATGCTCATATTTTTTCAAACCCTGATTTCTACCAAAGTATGACATTTACCATTTTATTTACTATTGGATTAGTTGTAGGTGAAATCGTTATTGGTTTATTTATGGCCACTTTATTGAATAGAAAAATCAAAGCTGTAGGATTCTTTAGAACATGGTACTTTTTCCCGGCTGTACTTTCAACAGTTACATTAGGTCTGATTTTTAGTCAAATTTTCAACTATGGTGTTCCTCAACTAGGTGAAATACTTCATCTTAAATGGCTCTCCTCAAATCCATTAGTCAGTGAAAAATCAGTTATTCCATCAGTTATTTTTGTAGCTCTTTGGCAAGGGCTGGCCATGCCGATTATTATATTCTTGGCTGGTCTCCAAAGTATCCCCTCAGATATTATTGAAGCTGCTGAAATTGATGGAGCTAATAAAAGTCAAAAATTTTTCCATGTGGAACTTCCATTCTTATTGCCATCGATTTCTATGGTCTTTATCCTTGCAATGAAATCAGGTTTAACAGCATTTGACTTGATCTTTGCATTGACCAGTGGTGGACCAGATGGGAAAACGGAATCATTAGGACTTTTGGTTTATAATTATGCCTTTTCAAATAACCAATTTTCATATGCCAATGCGCTAGCGGTTATCCTATTTATTTTCATTGTCATTATTTCTGTTATTCAGATGACAATTTCTAAGAGATTTGAAGTGTGAGGTAGTTAGAATGTCAAATAAAAAGCAAAGTAACTGGTGGGTTTATCTGATTCTTTTTGCGGGAATCATGTTGATGATTATCCCTCTAATCGTTACCATCGTTTCATCCTTTAAACCAACAGCTGAAATCACTGGTAATTTCTTTGGATTACCAAAGGAATTTACGTTAGATAACTATCAGCGCTTGTTTCAGGATGGAATCTCTCAGTACTTCTTCAATTCAAGTCTTTTAACAGTAGTTGGAGTTGGGTTAATCGTTGTAATTGTTCCTATGGCAGCCTTCTCAATTGCCCGTCACATGAAGCGTAGTAAAGCCTTTGCTATCATGTATATTTTCTTGATTATTGGAATTTTTGTACCATTCCAAGTTATCATGTTACCAATGACAAAACTTATGTCTGTTTTAGATTTGAATAATCATGTTGGACTTATCTTACTCTATTTGGCCTATGCTATTCCACAAACACTCTTCTTGTATGTTGGTTATATCAAAGCTATTGTTCCTGAAGATATGGATGAAGCTGCGGCCATTGATGGTTGTGATAAATTCACAATGTACTGGAAAATTATTTTCCCCTTGTTAAAACCAATGCATGCTACGGTATTAATTATTAATGCTTTGTGGATATGGAATGACTTCTTGCTTCCTTTATTGGTATTAAATAAGGATCAAAATCTCTGGACCCTACCTTTATTCCAATATAACTATCAAGGCATGTACTTTAGCGATTATGGACCAAGCTTTGCCTCTTATGTGGTTGGTATCATTCCAATCCTAATTGTTTACCTCATTTTCCAAAAAAATATTATTTCAGGTATGACAAGTGGAGCAGTTAAATAAGCGAAGGAATTAGAAAGAATAGATTATGGCAATTACAAATAAAACAATGTTGATTACCTATTCCGATAGTTTAGGTAATAATCTGAAAGATTTAAAGACAAATCTAGAAACTCATTTTGGTGAAGCCGTTGGAGGTGTCCATCTATTACCATTCTTCCCTTCTACTGGTGACCGTGGTTTTGCACCAGTTGATTATGACCAAGTCGATTCAGCTTTTGGGGATTGGGAAGATGTTAAAGCTCTAGGAGAAAAGTATTATCTCATGTTTGATTTCATGATTAATCATATTTCTCGTCAATCTAAATATTATCAAGATTATCAAGAAAAGCACGATGACTCCGCTTATAAAGATCTCTTCTTAAACTGGGATAAGTTTTGGCCTGAAAATAGACCAACTCAAGATGATGTGGATCTTATCTATAAGCGTAAAGACCGTGCTCCAAAGCAAGAAATAATTTTTGCTGATGGAAGTAAAGAGTATTTATGGAACACATTTGGTGAAGAACAAATTGATTTGGATGTTACTAAGGAAGTCACCATGCAATTTATTACTGACACCATTAAAAACCTTGCTGCGAATGGTTGTGATTTAATCCGTCTAGATGCCTTTGCTTATGCAATCAAGAAACTAGATACCAATGATTTCTTTGTTGAGCCAGATATTTGGGAACTTTTAGATAAAGTGCGTACCATTGCAGCTGAAACAGAAACTGAAATTCTCCCAGAAATTCATGAGCATTATGCCATTCAATTTAAAATTGCAGACCATGACTATTATGTCTATGACTTTGCATTACCGATGGTTGTCCTATATAGTTTATACAGTGGTAAGAGCAAAAAACTAGCAAAATGGTTACAGATGAGTCCAATGAAACAATTCACGACTCTTGACACACATGATGGTATCGGCGTTGTTGATGTTAAAGATATTCTGACGGACGAAGAAATTGTATACACATCAAATGAATTGTATAAAATTGGTGCTAATGTTAAACGCAAATATTCATCAGCAGAATACAATAATTTAGATATTTATCAAATCAATTCAACTTATTATTCAGCCCTCGGCGATGATAATAAAAAATATTTTATGTCCCGCTTGATTCAAGTGTTTGCTCCAGGAATTCCACAGGTTTATTATGTTGGATTGCTGGCTGGAAAAAATGATTTAGAGCTTTTAGAAGCTACAAAAGAAGGACGTAATATTAACCGTCATTATTACTCTAACGAAGAAATTGCTAAGGAAGTAGAACGACCAGTTGTTAAAGCTTTGATAAACTTATTTACCTATCGTAATCAATCTGAAGCTTTTGATTTGGATGGAAAGATTGAGATTGAAACTCCCGATAACTATTCGATTATTATTAAACGATCTAATAAAGACCAATCTGTAGTTTCAGAAGTTCAGATGAATCTTCAGGAGTGTAGTTATCAAGTCTTTGAAAACGGACAAGAAATCACCTTCTAATTAAAAACCTGTTTCTGAGGAAACAGGTTTTCTATGTTATAATGTCTAAAGAAGATTAAGAAAGGGATAAAGATGGACCTGAAAAAGTCATTTCCAGAAATGCAGGAGAGTCATTTTCCGATGGCTGATGATTCTTGGATCAGTATTGAAAAAGACGAGAATTATTTACATTTTCCTAAGGATAGTTTGACGGCTCGCGAGTTAGAGCTCTTAAAGATGATTGCCCCGGAATCACCTTCTGCTCAGAAAGTGACATCGCCTTGGTATCGCTACTTGGTCAAGCAAGTGGGCTCGGCTCCGCAAGAGGCTAGTCATGTTCAATTTCTTTATCTTAATCATCAGGAAGCTCTCTCTGCGGCCTTTCTCCAGGTCCTAGAGGAGATTTTGTCGGAAGCGATAGCTATTTTTCCGATTTCCCAAAACCGGACGGTCCTTTTCTTAGACATTTCTGATCCGTTAGACAGCTTGGCTATTCTCCAAGATATCCTACCAACTTTGGAAAGTGATTTTGGTCTAGCCTTGTCGCTTTTTGTGGGGAATGAGTGGCACCGTTTAGATAGTGCCAGTTTGCGGGATGTCTTTGAGGAAGAAAATGCCTTGTTTTCGGCCTATTTGCTAAAAAAAGGCGCTTCTAAAGTACAGACTTTTTCCCAATTGATGCTTTGGGCTTACTTACAACATCAGAAAATACCAGCTATTGAAGGGCAATTCCAAAAAGTCCTGATGCAAAATAGTTATTTTTCGGCTTTGATAGAAAGCATGTGGGAATCACAGGGAAATTTGGTGCAAACGGCCCAAAAACTCTATATTCACCGGAATTCTCTCCAATACAAATTAGATAAACTCAAAAAGCAGTCAGGACTTAATCTGAAGGCCCTTGACGATTTGGCTTTTGCCTACCTTTTTATGTTGAAACAATAAACTTGTGCAAGGTGCCCAATAAAGTTTGGGCGCCTTGTCTGTATTTTGTAAGCCTTTTCTTTGATAGAATAGAAGTATCAAAAATGCAGGTGCTTTGCTGGCTAGCTTCAAAGTTAGAAAGCTCAAATCAAGGAGTAAGTAATGGTAGAATTAAATTTAAACCACATTTTCAAAAAATACCCAAATACAACACACTACGCTGTTGAAGATTTCGATTTAGACATCAAAGATAAAGAATTTATCGTTTTCGTTGGTCCTTCAGGATGTGGGAAATCAACAACGCTTCGGATGATTGCTGGTCTTGAAGATATTTCTGAGGGTGAATTAAAAATTGATGGTGAACTTGTTAATGACAAGTCACCAAAAGACCGTGATATTGCCATGGTTTTCCAAAACTATGCCCTATACCCACATATGACTGTTTACGATAATATGGCTTTTGGTCTTAAGTTGCGTAAATACAAAAAAGCTGATATTGACCAACGTGTTAAAGAAGCTGCTCAAATCCTAGGCTTAACAGAGTTTCTAGAACGTAAACCAGCTGACTTGTCAGGTGGACAACGTCAACGTGTTGCCATGGGTCGTGCGATTGTCCGTGATGCAAAAGTATTCTTAATGGATGAGCCTTTATCAAACTTAGATGCTAAATTACGTGTGTCAATGCGTGCTGAAATTGCTAAAATTCACCGTCGTATTGGTTCAACAACAATCTACGTTACTCATGACCAAACAGAAGCGATGACTTTGGCTGACCGTATTGTTATCATGTCAGCGACAAAAAATCCTGAAGGTAACGGAACAATCGGTAAAATTGAACAAGTTGGTTCACCTCAAGAATTGTACAACCAACCAGCTAATAAATTTGTTGCCGGTTTTATCGGAAGCCCAGCTATGAACTTCTTCGATGTCACTATCAATGGTGCCCGAATTACTAGTGAAGATGGCCTTGATATCGGTATTACTGAAGGTCAAGCGAAAATGCTTAAAGAAGCTGGCTATGATGGTAAAAAAGTGACATTTGGTATTCGTCCAGAAGATATCTCAGCTAACCTTCTTGTTGAAGAAACTTTCCCAAGTGCCAATGTTGAAGCAGAAGTTCTCGTTTCTGAATTGTTAGGATCTGAAACAATGCTTTATGTAAAACTTGGTGACACTGAATTTGCTTCACGTGTTGATGCGCGTGATTTCCACAATCCAGGTGAAAAAGTTAGCTTAACCTTTAATGTTTCTAAAGGTCATTTCTTCGACTTAGATACTGAAAAAGCTATTCGTTAAAATCTGATTCCTCCTAGAATAATATAAAGTCCTCGAAATTCTGTTTTGAGGACTTTATATCACCCTTATATAGAAAGTGAGACCTATGGAAAAGCATTGGTGGCATCAAGCTACAATCTATCAAATTTACCCTAAATCCTTTATGGACGCTAACGGCGATGGGATTGGCGACTTGCAAGGTATTATTCAAAAGTTAGACTACTTAGAAAAACTTGGAATAACAGCTATCTGGCTATCACCTGTCTATCAATCGCCAATGGATGACAATGGCTATGATATTTCGGATTATCAGGCTATCGCAGACATTTTTGGCGATATGGCCGACATGGATCTTCTCCTTGAAGAAGCCCAAAAACGCGGCATTAGAATCATCATGGACTTGGTCGTCAATCATACCTCTGATGAACACGCTTGGTTTGTTGAAGCAAGAGAAAATCCGCAAAGTCCAGAAAGAGATTTCTACATTTGGCGTGACCAGCCAAATGCCTTAACATCAACTTTCTCTGGTTCTGCTTGGCAATTAGATGAGGCCTCTGGTCAATATTATTTGCATTTGTTTAGCAAAAAACAACCTGATTTAAACTGGGAAAATGCCGATCTTCGTCAGAAAATCTATGACATGATGAATTTCTGGATTGCTAAAGGCATTGGTGGTTTCCGCATGGATGTTATTGATTTAATAGGTAAAATTCCGGATGCTGAAATTACGGGTAATGGTCCAAAATTACATGACTATTTAAAAGAAATGAACCAAGCTAGTTTCGGCAATTATGATTTACTAACTGTTGGTGAAACTTGGGGGGCAACTCCAGAAATTGCTAAGCAATATTCTCGTCCAGAGAATAAGGAGTTATCTATGGTCTTCCAATTTGAACATATTGGTCTGCAACATGAGCCAAATCGTCCAAAATGGGAATTTGCTAAAGAATTAGATGTGTCAGCTCTCAAAACTATTTTTGCCAAATGGCAGACGGAATTGAAGTTGGGAGAAGGTTGGAATTCCTTGTTTTGGAACAATCATGACCTGCCTCGAGTTCTTTCAATCTGGGGGAATTCGCAAGAACACCGTGTCCAATCTGGTAAAGCCCTGGCCATTTTACTTCATCTGATGCGCGGTACGCCTTATATTTACCAAGGAGAAGAAATTGGCATGACTAACTATCCTTTTGCCTCTTTAGAGCAAGTGGATGATATTGAGTCGGTCAACTATGCTAAAGAAGCTTTGGAGAATGGAGTGTCAGCAGACGATATCATGGCAAGTATTCGCCAAATCGGGCGCGATAATGCCAGAACGCCGATGCAATGGGATGCTTCGACAAATGCTGGTTTTTCAAGTGCTGAGAAGACTTGGTTACCTGTCAATCCGAATTATCAGGACATTAATGTTCAAGCAGCTTTAGCAGACGAAAATTCCCTCTTTTATACCTATCAGACATTAGTAGCTTTGCGTAAGGAGCAGGACTGGTTGGTGGAAGCTGATTTCCAATTGTTAGAAACTGCAGACAAGGTTTTTGCTTATGAACGCCGTTTAGGACAAGATTCCTATTTAATCGTGGTCAACCTTTCTGATCACGAGCAGGATTTCCCTTTGGTCTGCGATTCTTATCAAACCATTATTGCTAATAGTGACCCTCAAAAAGTTATTGATTCCGGTCGTTTGGCAGCCTGGGATGCCTTCTGTATTAAAAAATAAGTTAATGAGAAGCCTTCAGTTTTGAAGGCTTTTTTTGCTTGTCATAAACAGAAAAATGATATTTTTGTTAGATTATTAAAATAAGATTGACAAAACAGGCTCGTTTATTATAATTTAGTTAGAAAACGTTTTCTGAAGAAAAAAGCAAGAAAGGAGTATTAAGATGAAAATAAAACAATTAATGGCCTGTTTTGCTGTCATTGCTGGAACGATTAGTGTGCAAACCTTGATCTCTGCACAAGAAGAAGTGAAAGATGAGGGCTACTTTTCAAGTAGCCAAGTTGAGAATTGGGAAAATAAGATTTTAAGTGAGGCTAATAAAGAAATTCCTATGGGGGACACAAAGCCATATGGTGGTAGGATGCCAAGAGCAGCTATGGGTAATTGGACATGGCGTGATGGTGTAATCTGTATCACTGATTCTCACGCAAAGAGTCCCTTATTTAATAATGGACATGCTGGTATTGTAGCGGCTGCCCCTTATTATGATGCTACTATTGAAGCCAATACTGGTGACGGGGTCCAACCTAAATACGGCCATTGGAATATTCGTTTTAATGGTAACAAGGTTTACCAATACGGTGTCGCTAAAACGACGGTTCAACAGGACCAAAAGGCTGCTCTATGGGCTGCTAAACAAATCGGAAAAGCTTATAACCATATCTTTTTTGATATTAAAACACGAAACAAATTTTATTGTTCACACTTGGTTTGGGCAGCCTATAAAGATACTGCCAATGTTGACATTGGAACTTGGGAATGGGGTCATGCCATTCACCCCTTTGAACTCATGAGCTCCAAAGAAACCACATTAATATATAGAAATCGATAAGGTCATGAAAAAAATACAAGTATTCGTCTGCACTTTTCCCCTGATTATTCTTATAGCTTTATTGACAGCTTGTCATGCTTATCAGGCAAAAAAGGATTATCAGTTTGCTATCTTTGATAAAAAAGATGTTCAAACGTTTAGTGTATCTAAGGGTCAGCTGCAGCCTCTGGAAAAAATTCGCCGTAAGAATACGAAGTTTTTTGAAAAGGAATCTTTTAAACAAGCGGGTCATCGCTATTTAGCCAAGACTTTGGAAGGTGATGGTTTAAAGGTTTTCTTAGAAAGTATCAATCAGAAAACTTTGGAAGAAAAAATCCAGCCAGCCTTGGGTAACGATGCCTATACTTCTATTACGGATGGTAGATATTTTTATGCGACAGCAGTTTTTACTGATCGACTTGACTTCTACAAATATGATTTAAACTTGAAAAAAGTTCTCAAGAAGTCTATTCCGAATAATGAGCATATAAATGCTAGTAATCAATTTCTACTAATTGATGATCAACTCTATCTTTTAGTTTCTTATGTGGATAAAGCTAGTGGCCTACCAGGTACTTGTCTTTGGCTGATGGACAAAGCTCTTTTAACATTAAGGAAAGAATTGATTTAGAAGACTCCTCAGCCTTTTTACGAATGGCCAATGTCGGACATACCTTGTATTTACCAGAATCTTTCAGGGGAAGAGATGCTAATGGTGAGCCTTTGTCTGGTCAACAAATCATGATTTTTGATCTTGATTCTAGACAAAAAAACTATTTCCCCTCATCCGCAAAGTACCCTAAATCTATTTTTTATCATCAAGGTAGCAAGCAACTGATTATTGAAAATGATGCTTTCTATAATAAAGATTTTTCTTGGACACTTATTGAAATAAGTGCCATGAAGGAAAAAATGATTAAGATAAAGCCACAAGGGAAGAGAGATTATTTACCGCCTTTTTTGGCTAATGATAAATCAAGACTTTATTTTCTATTTTCGGATCAATTGCTCGATTACCATTTGAATACTGGTAAATTAAAGCGGACAGATTTAAAGCCATTCGGCATCAGGGATGCCCATGCTATAATCATAAAAAAAGAATGAGTGATTTAAAAGACCATCTGTTTTTAAGAGGTTAAGCAAGGAAATAAATAACAAGCGATTGCACGGCCTTAAAGGCACAAAACTGGCTTACTGTATAATTATTTATAATTATTTAAGAAAACGGTTGCATAAATGATTTTTCCTTTGTATACTAGTTATGAAAAGGATCAAAGGAGGATCATATGTTACATTCAATGATAAAAAAACCTGAAGCCTTCAGACCTGAAAAACGGCAAAAATTTGGGATTCGTCGTTTGAAGGTTGGAGTTGCTTCGGTAACTATTGCAACAGCTCTCTTTTTCTCGGGAGGGCATGTTGTTCAAGCCAATACGGTTGATAGTCTGACAGATGCTACTGCGACAAGTCTCGTCACAGATACCAATTCGTCTAGTGATCAAATTTCAACATCGACTACTCCAACAATTAGCGAGACTCCGATTGCTGTTAATGCTAGTCAGACTTCTGAAACCAGTAATCCAGTTTCTACCGTATCGAATCAGGATGTAACTGTTAATTCGACAGTAGAGACACAGCCAGTTGAAGCTGTCAATCCAACTTCGCTTGCTACAAGCACTTCAAATGATAGTGTTGTTACATCAACTACCCCGACTGTGGAAACGAATGTAGCAGAGACTCCAATTGCTGCTGGTGATATTCGTTTGCATTTTCAAAATGTAACTGATGCCAATGTTGCCAATGCGGCTATTTGGACTTGGGGTGCTGTTGCTAATCCTTCAACTGGGACTTGGCCAACAGCCGCAATGCCATTTAATAGTCAACAAAAAGATGCCTATGGATACTACATTGATATCACAAAGGCAGCTAGTGGAACTGGTGATATTGGTTATGTTCTTTTAGATAATGGTACTAAAATTGGTGGTGATGGTGACCGGAAACTTCCTGTTATCGACCCTAGTATGAATGAAGCTTGGATTGATGCGCAATTCAATAGCTATACTTATCAACCGATTGCTGATGAATCTATCATTCGCATTAATTATAAACGAGCAGACAATAATTATGCTGGCTGGGGTGTTTGGATTTGGGGTGATGTGGCCACTGCAAGTCAAAAATGGCCAACCGACGCTTTAGATTTTGTCAATGAGGGACCAAATGGTCGCTATGTTGATATCCCGCTTTCAAAAGCTTTGGCTTCGAATTTCGGATTTTTATTAGTCAATCAAAATAATCCAGATGCCCCTGGTAATAAAACTGTGGATTATAGCTTCACTGATTGGGAAATTCAGAGTCAGCTCTTTTTGAAGAGTGGCGATGATAGCTTGTACACTAATCCTTACTACATTAAAACTCAAACTGAGCAAGATTTCAGCAAAGCTATTCCTGGAACTAAGAACATTAAAGCTCAAGCTAGCAGTTTGCGTCCTTTTAATTACAATGAAACTGGCATTGTTGATATTGTTTTGACGAATCCTGATAATGCCAAAATTACGCGCATGGATGTTGACACTGCGCAAATCGGTGGTGGCAAGATTCTGATTTCACCAGAATTGAACCGTGTTACGATTACAGCTAGTTCGACAACAGCAGCGGGCACTTACCAATTGCCGATTCGGATTTACGATGCTGATAATGGTTATTATGATAGTCAAGTGACTGTAACCATTAATCCTCGAAACAAGAAGCTTGGTGAAAAGGACTGGGATGAGCAAGTTATTTATTTTGCTGTGACTGACCGTTTTTATAATGGTGATCAGAGCAATGACAATTCTTTTAATCAACCTTATGATAGTGCAGTCAATCAAGCTGGTGTCTATAAGGGTGGTGACTTTAAAGGAATTACTGCTAAATTAGATTACTTGAAGGCTCTTGGTGTTTCAAGTGTTTGGGTGACACCGATTGTCGAAAACGTGCCACAAAATGTTAGTACTGAAGCTGGTAAGGAATACTATGCTTATCACGGCTACTGGGCTGATGATTTTGAAAAATTAAATCCATATTTGGGGACCTTGGATGATTTCCATGAGTTGATTGACCAAGCTGCGGCGCGTGGCATTAATATTATTGTCGATGTGGTCCTCAATCATGCGGGTTATGGTTCAGAGACTAAATTCAAGGATATGATTCGTACAGGGGACCAGATTATTGCTGGGGATGACCAGAAAGATTCTCTTGCCAACCTTCCGGATTTCCGGACTGAAGATCCTTTGGTTCGTGATCAATTAGTTGCTTGGCAAACACAATGGTTAGAAAAAGCAACGACAGCAAACGGCAATAGCATTTATGCTTTCCGTGTTGATACGGTCAAACATGTTGACGACACAACCTGGCAGGATTTTAAAAATGAATTAGCTTTAAAAGATGCTGACTTCCACTTGGTGGGTGAAAGTTGGGGAGCAAATTATAAAGATACCAAGGGTGATTTAGGCACTGGTACTATGGATAGCTTGCTTGACTTTGGCTTTAAAGACATTGCTAAACTCTTCGTAAATGGTCAATTAACAGCTGCTGGAAAAGAACTTGTTGCTCGAAACAATTTCTTGACTAGCAATCAAACCTTAGCACAGTTTTTGGGCAGTCATGATGAAGATGGCTTCCTTTACAGTATTGGCAATGATCTTGATAAGTACAAGTTAGCTATTAGTCTTTTACTGACAGCTAAAGGTCAGCCAGTCATCTATTATGGGGAAGAATTAGGTCAATCAGGTGCTAATAACTGGCCATACTATGATAACCGTTATGAATTAGATTGGTCAAAAGCTGATACCAGCGAACTGTTAAACCACTATAAAGCTCTTTTAAATTTCCGTAACACCCATAGTGATTTGATGGCCAAAGGTGATTTAAACCTTATATCTTCTAGTGACAGTCAAAGATGGTTATTGACTAAGCGCAGCAATGGCAGTGATACAGCTTACTTCCTTTATCACATGGAAGATGCTAGCCGTACTTTCAAGGTAACCCTTTCTTCCGAAAAAGCAACAGTTTTTGACGCTTATTCTGGCAAGTCTTATCAAGCCCAAAAAGCTGCTGATGGGAGCTTCTTTGTTGAGCTTATAGCGCCAAATTCTAAAGATGGCGGAACCATGATTTTACAAGTCACTGATGGCGATATTATTAAGGTTGATACAGTACTTGATGCTGAAACGCCTATCGCAGCAGGCTATATTCGTATGCACTTCAAGACTTTACCGTCAACTGATTTGTCTAGTCTAGGGCTTTGGACTTGGGAAGATGTGGCTAAGCCTTCTGAGCAAAATGGCGCTTGGCCAACAGGTGCGACCAGCTTCAAATCGGCTAAGCAAGATGCCTATGGCTTCTATCTTGACATTCAAATGGCAGAAGGTCCTCGAGATTTAATTAAATGGCTTATTAATAATACCGGAGGCCAAAATATTACTGGCGACCAATCTTTTGATGTGCTGAGTCAAAGCATGAATGAAGTTTGGTTTGATGAAAACTACAAAGCACATTATTATGCGCCTCAAGCTGTCGGAACTCTTCGCATCAACTATTTCCGAACTGATGGTAACTACAGCGACAAATCATTATGGCTTTGGGGCAGTGTCGACCCAGCTCAATTAAAACAATTAGGATCTTGGCCTGATGGTGTCAATTTTACTGACTTAGGTAAGTATGGTGCCTACCTAGATATTAAATTGACAGATTTGCCAAGTGATTTAGGTTTCCTATTGTTGGATGAAAGTAAGAGTGGTGATGCTGTTAAAATTAATCCAACTGACTACAAATTTACAGATTTTAAAAATAACACACAGATTTTCTTGAAAGATGAGGATTCAACCATTTATACAAACCCTTACTTTGTTAATAATGTTCGCATGTTAGGTGCTCAACAAACTAGTCCGACAACTATTGAAGCTAGTATGACTAGTCTTGAAGGTGCTGATAAGCCGACAATTCTTAAAAACCTAACAGTGATTAATGGGGCTAAAGAATTGGTGACAATAGACTCTATTGCTCTAAATGCAGCTCAAAAAACAATCCTCATTACTGGTAATTTTGCTGCCGATAAGGGACCATTTACTGTCACTTATATTTCAGAACAATTTTTAGCTAAAGGCAATTGGGAGTACAAAGATTCCCTTTATGCCTATGATGGATTCCTAGGTTCAAAAGTCAATGAAAATGGTCAATCAGTTGACATGGCTATTTGGTCACCAAGTGCTGATAATGTTTCAGTGGTTGTTTATGATAAAGATGACCAATCTCTTGTTCTTGGTACTGTTGCAATGCTTAAAGGTGACAAGGGTCAATGGACGGGACATCTGGACAGCAATTCCGGTTTGGGTGTGACTGACTATCGGGGCTATTATTACCATTATCAAATTCAACGTGGTGATAAGACCGTGCTTGCTTTAGATCCTTATGCTAAGTCATTAGCAGAATGGAATTCTGATTTAGCCGCTAAAGGACCTGAATATGCAGTTGCTAAGGCAGCCTTCATTGATCCGAGTCAATATGGTCCAAAAGACTTAGTTTATGCTCACATTCCAGGCTTCACAAAACGTGAAGATGCGATTATCTATGAGGCGCATGTTCGTGACTTTACATCTGACCAGGCTATTTCTGGTGATTTGACAAATCAATTTGGAACTTTTGGGGCATTCGTAGAACGCTTACAATATTTGAAAGAATTAGGGGTTACCCACATTCAATTATTGCCAGTTATGTCTTACTATTTCATCAATGAAATGAATAAAGACAGAATGGATAACTATGCTTCTAGTGATACTAACTATAACTGGGGCTATGATCCACAATCTTACTTTGCTTTGACAGGTAATTATTCTTCAGACCCAACTGATCCAAGTAAACGAATTGCTGAATTCAAGAATTTAGTTAATGAGATTCACAAACTTGGTATGGGTGTTCTGCTTGATGTGGTTTACAATCATACTGCTAAGGTCGCTATTTTAGAAGATTTGGAACCAAACTATTACCATTTCATGGATGCTGACGGTACACCTCGAACTGCTTTTGGTGGTGGTCGTGTTGGGACAACCCATTATATGACACATCGTCTCTTGCTTGATTCTATTAAATACATGGTTTCAGAGTATAAGGTTGACGGTTTCCGCTTTGATATGATGGGTGAACATGATGCGGCAACCATTCAAGCTGCATTTGATGCTGCTAAAGCTCTTAATCCAAATATCCTGATGTTGGGAGAAGGTTGGATCACATACGCTGGAGATGAAAACAAGAAAGTTCAAGCGGCAGATCAATCTTGGATGAATCAAACAGATTCTGTTGCATCTTTCTCTGATGATATCCGAAATTTATTGAAATCAGGTTATCCAAATGAAGGGCAACCAGCCTTCTTAACAAATGGTAGTCGTAGCATTAATGGCATCTTTAGCAATATTAAAGGACAACCAACGAACTTTACAGCTGATGATCCTGGTGATGTCATTCAATATATTGAAGCCCATGATAACTTAACCCTATTTGATATTATTGCGCAATCTATTAAAAAAGATCCAAGCATTGCCGAAAATAATGCTGAAATTCACCGTCGTTTGCGTTTAGGTAATTTGATTATCATGACTTCTCAAGGGACTGCATTTGTTCATGCTGGTCAAGAATATGGCCGTACCAAACAATTCCGGGATGAAGCCTACAAACAGCCAGTAGCCAGTGAATTGGTACCAAACAAATCCCATTTGCTTGTAAATGAAGATGGTACACCATTTGAATACCCATACTTTATCCACGATTCTTATGATTCTACTGATGCTATCAATCATTTTGATTGGACTAAGGCAACAAATAGTTCGCTATATCCTGAAAATACTAAGAGTCATGATTACATGCAAGGTTTGATTGCTATTCGTCGTTCGACAGATGCTTTCCGTCTTGGTGACAAAGCGCTTGTTGATCAAAACGTGAGCTTGTTGACTATTCCTGGTCAAGATGGTGTAGCCGAAAATGATCTTGTTATTGGTTATATGGTTACTGCAACAAATGGAGATCGTTATGTGGTCCTCGTTAATTCGGACAGTAAGGTACGTCATTTTACTCTACCAGCAGAATGGAGTAGCGCTAGCGTGCTGGCAGATGGTGAGCGTGCAGGCTTGGCCAATTTAACCAATCCTACTGGTTTGCATTTTGATCAAAACGGTTTAACACTTGATGCTTTGACAGCGACTATCTTGAAGTTGGCGAAAGTGACAGATACAGAACCTGGGGATACAGGTCAGAATCCAGACACACCAAATCCAGGAGATAATGGTGGAAATCCAGACACACCAGTACCTGGTGATACAGGCCAAACCCCTGATACACCGGTCCCAGGTGATAATGGACAAACTCCTGAAACTCCAATTCCTGATGGACCTTCTGGTAGTGGCCATGATCAAGGCAAGCACAAAGGTCATGAAAAACATGATAAAACTAATAAGGGACATGATAAGACGGGAAAAGCGTCAAAAATTATTGACAAAAAACTAAAAAAAGCCATCAAAGTTGACAAGAGTAAGAATAAAAAAGGTATTCTTGCTTTAGCTGGTGGAGCCTTAATTTTACCGTTTGCACTATTGGCACGTAAACAAGGGAAAGATAGCTAAAAGAAGAAAAATCTAGGAAATTTATTTCCTAGATTTTTTTATCAGTTTGAAGTGGAATTATTCTTTAATTGTTTTTGTAACTTTGGCGGGGCTGCCTAGAGCTAATGAATTAGTTGGAATGTCCTTTGTAACAAGGCTATTTGCTCCAATAATACTATTATCACCTATTGTTACTCCTGGTAAAATGGTAGAGTTGGCGCCAATCCAGCAATTTTTACCAATCTTTACAGGGAGATTATATTGATAACCTTGTTGACGTAATGAAACTTCTAATGGGTGAGTACCAGAAATAATTGTCACATTAGGGGCAATCATGGTATTATCACCAATTTCAATATAGGTATCGTCAACGAGAGTTAAGTTGAAATTAACATAGACGTTATTTCCAATGCTGGTAAAATGTCCTCCCCAATTAGCTCTTAATGGTGGTTCGATATAAACATTTTCACCAAGTGAGTGAAACATCTTTTGCATTAAGTCTTGTCTTTTTTGACCTTCCAAAGGTCTAGTTTGATTGAAATCGTATAGGATTTCTTGGCATTGGGTTTGCTTCTCCATAATGGTTGGGTCATTTGGGAAGTAGAGTTGGCCAGAATGCATTAAGTCTTTACTATTCATGGATTGATTCCTTTTATAATGTGGATTCACGGATGGTTAATCGTGTTGCTATTTTGGTAAGTGTTAAGGTGTCAGAAGGTTGGATAAGTTGTTTGTTGAGAATATCAACTGCCATAATGCCCATTTCTTCTGTATAAACTGTAACACTTGAAAGAGCGGGAAAAACTTGTTTAGTGATAGCTGTGTCATTAAAAGATATGATATTAACTCTATTAGGAACTGGTACATTAGCTTCCTGTAAAGCTCTAAGTGCACCGATTGCCAGTGTATCGTTAGCGATAAAGAAGGCGTTTGGAAGTTTGTCGCCTAGTGTAGTGATAGCATCTTTCATCAATTTGTAGCCTGACTGTGCTGAAAATTCTCCTACAAACATAAATTCAGGCTTATAGAGACCTAGTTCACTTGTATAATTTTTAAATGTTCGAAAGCGTTGATCGGTTAGTGTTTGGCTCCGGTCACTGGTTGTTTCTTCTCCAGCAATCATTCCAATATCGTGAAAACCTTTGTCAATAAAATAATCGACAGCCATCATGACAGAATGCTCAAAGTCAGTTGTAACACAATGGTGTCCAGCGGTTAAAGTGTCTGAATCGACAAAAACAAGTGGTAATTTATGTGCTTCGAGGTTTGAAATCTGTTTCTGACTAAATTTTCCGATAGCGATAACGCCTACAACACTAGCGTCTAAGATAATTTTATCATCGTTGAAGAATCGAACAATGTCATAACTAAGTAGACGTGCCCTATTTTCAATTCCAATCCTGATCGAGTAGTAGTAAAGATCATTCAATTCTTCTTGTTGGCTATACCATTGATATATGGCGATTTTTTGCTTTATTTTTGGAAGATTGGTCTTAGATTTATGTTTTGAATAACCAAGTTGATCTGCGATTGTTAAAATGCGGTGTTTGGTATCTTCACCAACTGATAGTGTTTGGTCATCGTTAAGGACACGCGAAACAGTAGCTTGCGACACTTGAGCTAAGGTTGCAATATCTTTCAAGGTTGCCATAGTTTATCTCCTTAGTTTTATTATTATCTTATGATAAGTATATCGTAAAGAAGAGTTTTTAACCACAATTTAGTAAAATTTTAGTAAAGTAATTGACTATAATTTGGAGATTTTCTAAAATAAACTTAATAGAAGAAAAAAGGAGTCTAAAAATGACAAATACTGAATTACAAACAAGGTTTCAAGAGGTTTTTAAATCAGAAGCAGATGCTTTATTCTTTTCACCTGGACGCATTAATTTAATTGGCGAACATACAGATTATAATGGTGGTCATGTTTTTCCTGCGGCAATTACTTTAGGTACTTATGGCGCTGCAAGTAAACGTACTGATACTATTTGTCGTTTCTATTCAGAAAATTTCTCGGATTTAGGTATAATTGAAATTGATCTAAATCAACTTGTTTTTGCCAAAGAAGATAATTGGACAAATTATGCCAAGGGTGTTATCAAGTTCTTAAAAGAAGCAGGGCATGACATTCCTTATGGCTTTGATTTATATGTTAATGGAAATATACCAAATGGTTCAGGTTTATCTTCCTCAGCCTCTCTCGAGCTATTAGTTGGGATTGTTTGTGAAAAATTATTTGACCTTCAACTTGAACGCCTTGATTTAGTGAAAATTGGTAAGCAGACTGAAAATCAATTTATTGGTGTTAACTCTGGAATCATGGATCAATTTGCAATTGGTTTGGGTGCAGATAAAAAAGCTATTTATTTAGATACAAATAGTCTAGAATATGAACTAGTACCATTAGATTTAGGACATTATCAAATTGTCATCATGAATACAAACAAAAGACGGGAACTGGCAGACTCAAAATATAATGAAAGACGTTCAGAATGTGAAGCAGCATTAGAAGAATTGCAAACAAAACTTGTAATTGATTCACTTGGCGCCATTGACAATGAAACTTTTGATCAATATGCCTATCTTATTAAAGATTCCAACAGACTAAAACGTGCTCGTCATGCTGTCTCCGAAAATCAACGAACATTAGAAGCCTTAAAAGCCTTACAAGCGGGCGAATTGGATAAATTTGGTCGTTTGATTAATGCCTCTCATGTCTCTTTAGAACATGACTACCAAGTTACTGGAATTGAACTAGACACCTTGGTTCATTCAGCTTGGGAACAAGATGGTGTTCTTGGAGCAAGGATGACTGGTGCTGGTTTTGGAGGTTGTGCTATCGCCATTGTTGAAAAAGAAAAAGTTCAATCTTTTAAAGAAGCTATTGAAGCAAAATACCTTGACGTTATTGGTTATAAACCAGGATTTTATATTGCAGAAGTCGCTCAAGGTTCTTACGTATTATAAAGCGAGATAATCATGAAAAAACTTGTAAACCAATTTGTAAAAGCTATCATCAAACAATCTGATTATACAGAAGAGGATAGTTTGTATTTAAGAAATAGAATCCTTTCACTTGTTGGAGAAGAGGGAAGTGACAAGCAAACTGAAGAAACAGATTGTATCTTATTAAAAGAAGAGCTCTTAGATTTAGCTCAAAATAATGGCAAAATTGGTCAATTTCTTGAAGAAAGAGACTGTCTTGGTGCAGAGTTGATGAATTTTATGACACCAGTACCAAGTCAAGTCAATAATGCTTTTTGGGAAACTTATAAAATATCTCCTGAGAATGCAATAGCTGATTTTTATAAACTCAGTAAAGCTAATGATTACATCAAAGTGTCAGCTATTGCTAAAAATATAGCATTCAAAACACCTTCACCTTACGGTAATATAGAAATTACGATTAACTTATCAAAGCCTGAGAAAGATCCAAAAGCTATAGCAGCAGCAAAATTAGCCAAGTCCTCAACCTATCCTTTATGTCAATTGTGTATGGAAAATGAAGGGTATCAGGGTCGGTTAAATCATCCAGCGCGGGCAAATCATAGAATTATAAGGATGAAATTAGACCAAGATGCCTGGGGCTTCCAATATTCTCCGTATGCTTACTTTAATGAGCATTGTATTTTCTTTGATCAAGAGCATGTGCCTATGGTCATTTCAAAAAAAACATTTGACCAACTACTGGCGATCGTCGACATTTTCCCGGATTATTTTGCAGGTTCCAACTCTGACTTGCCAATTGTTGGAGGCTCAATCCTAACTCATAACCATTATCAAGGGGGACGACACGATTTTCCAATGGCCCTTGCACAAGCAGAAAAACAATTTCGTTTTAAGGGCTTTTTGAGAATTGAAGCTGAGCTTCTAAAGTGGCCAATGTCAGTTATTCGCTTAAAGGGTGAAAATCCGGCAGAAATCAGTGACCTGGCAGAAATAATTCGTACAGCTTGGCGTCAGCATTCTGATGTAAGTGTTGATATTCTTGCTTATTCAGATGAGGTACCACATCATACAGTTACCCCAATTGCACGAAAGCGCCATGGGAAATATGAACTAGATATTGTATTACGCGACAATCATACAAGCAGTGAATTTCCAGATGGTGTCTATCATCCGCATAAAGAATTGCATCATATTAAAAAAGAAAATATTGGATTAATCGAGGTCATGGGACTAGCTATTCTACCACCACGACTTAAAGATGAACTTCTAGAAGTTGAAAAATACTTATTAGGTGAGTATAATAACATAGCAGACTATCATCTTGAATGGGCGGATGAAATCAAGACACATCAAGTTGTGTCACCTGAAAATGTACATGACCTGGTCCAAAATGAAGTCGGAAAAGTTTTTGTCCGGGTTCTAGAGGATGCAGGCGTTTATAAACAAGATGCGGAAGGCAAAGTAGCCTTCATGCGATTTGTGGAAAGTATTGGAATAGAAGGAGAAAAATAATGGCAATTCTTGTACTTGGGGGAGCAGGATATATAGGCTCTCACATGGTTGATTGGTTGATTGAAAATGGAAGTGAAGAGGTTGTCGTTGTGGATAACTTAGTTACTGGACATCGCCAAGCGGTTCATCCAGAGGCTTCTTTTTATCAAGGTGACTTAGCGGATCAAGACTTTATGCGTCGGGTATTCCAAGAAAACAAAGATATTGATGCGGTTATTCATTTTGCTGCCTTCTCTTTGGTTGGTGAATCAATGACAGATCCTTTAAAATACTTCGACAATAATACCGTTGGTATGGTTAAACTTTTAGAAGTTATGAATGAAGTTGGCGTTAAGAAAATTGTTTTCTCATCAACTGCAGCGACATATGGTATTCCTGAAGAATTGCCGATTAAGGAAACTACTTCTCAAGCACCGATTAATCCTTATGGCGAAAGTAAGTTGATGATGGAAAAAATCATGGATTGGTGTGACCAAGCCTATGGCATCAAATTTGTTGCCCTTCGCTACTTTAATGTAGCGGGTGACAAACCTGATGGCTCAATTGGTGAAGATCATAAACCAGAAACTCATTTAATTCCGATTGTCCTTCAAGTGGCTAATGGTCAACGTGAAAAAATGATGATTTTTGGGGATGATTATGAAACAGCAGATGGTACAAACATTCGTGACTATGTTCATCCTTTCGATTTAGCACAAGCGCACCTGTTAGCCGTTAATTACCTTCGCAAAGGAAATAATTCTTCTGCCTTTAACTTAGGTTCATCAACTGGTTTTTCTAATCTTCAAATCATTGAAGTGGCCCGTAAAGTGACAGGTAAAGAAATTCCTTGTGAAATTGGTCCACGTCGCCAAGGGGATCCGGATGTCTTAGTGGCTGATTCAATTAAAGCGCGTGATATCCTGGGCTGGAAACCAGAATTTGATAACATTGAAAAGATTATTGCCAGCGCTTGGACTTGGCATTCAAGCCACCCAAATGGCTATGAAGTTTAAAGGAAGGGCTTGGACCTCAGCGTCCATGCCTTTAACTATTTAGATTGAAGGAGAGACATAATGGAATTTCAAGAAGCAATTAGCTATTTTACCGAGATTACCATGAACCAACTACTGAAAAAGCAGAATGCAAAGGAAGATTTTATCCTTTTTCTAGGGCGACCTACCTGCTCTTTTTGTCGCCGTTTCGCGCCAAAATTAGCTCAAGTCAGTCAAGAAAAAGAATTAACTGTTTACTATATCCCTAGCGACTCCCTAGCCGATTTTGAAGCTATTCAAGAATTCCGTGCCAGCAATAAGATTCAAACTGTTCCGGCTTTGGTTGTTGGAAATGCTGGAAGTGTTAAGGTGGTTTGTGATTCCAGTTTGTCACCATCAGAAATCGTCGATTTTATCTTGGGCGGTAGCGGAAAATAATTAGCCTCTCCTTGCTATGTTATGCGAATTTTGATATAGTTAAGCAAGACTTTTAATTAAAAGAAGGAGCAATTATGGGATTTTCAACAATAATCATGTTTGTCGTCTTTATTGGACTCATTTTCTATATGCAACGCCAACAAAAGAAACAAGCACAAGAACGTCAAGAACAAATGAATGCCTTACAAAAAGGTGATGAAGTTATTACTATTGGTGGTATGTATGCCTTAGTCGATGAAGTTGACCAAGCAGCAAACAAAATCATCTTAGATGTCGATGGTGTTTACTTACCATTTGAACTGGGAGCCATTAAACGCATCGTTACTAAAGCAAGTGCAGAAGCAGTTACAACAAGTAATGAAGCCGTAGAAGATAAACAGGCTGAAGAAGTCGTACCAGCATCTGAAGAAGTAACTCCAGTAGCTGAAGAATCAGCAATTCAGACAGCTGAAACAAGTGATTCAGCTATTCAAGAGTAAGCAAATATTTGAAAAAATAAGTAGCTTGACTTGAAATCAAGAAAAAGGACTCTAAAATCGCCAAAATTTGGCTATTAGAGGCCTTTTTTTGTGGATTTAGACGCTAAAAGCTAAGTCAAATAGCTCTAATTATGGTAGAATAAAGTAAGTACGCTTAAAATTAAGGAAATGACATGTTACGATTACAGCTAAAACCAAAAGAAGTAAAACTCGAAAAAATTCCTAAACATATTGGCATTATCATGGATGGTAATGGTCGTTGGGCGAAAAAGCGCTTAAAACCACGTGTTTTTGGTCATAAAGCCGGAATGGACGCCCTTCAAGATGTTACCATTGCAGCTTCAGAATTAGGCGTTAAAGTCTTAACCGTTTATGCCTTTTCAACCGAAAATTGGACCAGACCTCAAGATGAAGTCTCTTTTATCATGAATTTACCAGTTGAATTTTTTGATAAATATGTTCCGGAGCTTAACAAAAATAATGTTCGCATCCAAATGATTGGTGAAACCAATCGATTACCAGAAGCAACTTTAAATGCCCTGAATCGAGCTATCGAAGCTACTCGAAAAAATTCAGGACTAGTCTTAAATTTTGCTTTGAATTATGGTGGTCGTGCCGAAATTACTAGTGCAGTGCGGATGATCGCACAAGATGTTTTGGACGCCAATTTAAATCCTGGTGATATCACCGAAGAATTAATTGCCAATTATTTAATGACAGACCACTTGCCTTACCTATATCGTGATCCAGATTTGATTATTAGAACCAGTGGTGAGTTGCGTCTTAGCAATTTCATGCCTTGGCAATCTGCCTATAGTGAATTTTATTTCACACCAATTTTATGGCCAGACTTCAAGCGAGCTGAGTTAATTGCAGCCTTGGAAGATTATAACCGCCGTCACCGTCGTTTTGGTGGCGTTTAGAGGAGTAAATATATGAGAGAACGAATTATCTGGGGGGCAATAGCAGCAGCTATCTTTTTGCCATTCTTAATTATTGGCAGCCTTCCCTTCCAGCTTTTTGTAGCTGTTTTAGCAATGATTGCTGTATCCGAAATGCTTAGAATGAAACAGCTAGAGGTCTTTTCATTTGAAGGTGTCCTAGCCATGTTGGCAGCCTTTGTCCTAACTGTCCCTATGGATAACTACCTCATTTTTTTACCAGTGGACTCCAGTTTTGCCTGTTTTGGCCTTATTGTCTTCTTCTTTTTAGCGGGGACAGTCCTAAATAGTGAGCGTTATTCCTTTGATGACGCAGCCTTTCCAATAGCAGCAAGTCTTTATGTGGGTATTGGTTTCCAAAATTTGGTCAATGCTCGCATGTCTGGAATCGACAAAGTCTTGTTAGCGCTTTTCATCGTCTGGGCAACTGACATGGGGGCTTATTTCATCGGCCGTAAGTTTGGCCGTCGAAAATTATTGGCTAAAGTATCACCAAATAAAACCATTGAAGGTAGCTTGGGTGGAATTGCTTCTGCAGTCCTCGTCTCATTAATTTTCATGCTTTTTGATAAGGCTGTATATGCACCGCATCACTTCTTAACCATGTTAGTATTTGTTATTTTCTTTTCGATTTTTGCGCAATTTGGCGATCTTGTGGAAAGTTCTATTAAGAGACACTTTGGTGTTAAAGATTCAGGGAAATTAATTCCAGGTCATGGTGGTATATTAGACCGCTTTGATTCCATGATTTTTGTTTTCCCCATCATGCATCTTTTTGGACTTTTTTAAACTCAAAAAAGTAGACTGAAAGGAAATTTATGCTAGGCTTATTAACCTTTATCCTTATTTTCGGCATAATTGTTGTTGTCCATGAATTTGGGCATTTCTATTTTGCCAAGAAATCAGGTATTTTGGTTCGTGAATTCGCAATAGGTATGGGCCCCAAACTCTTCGCTCATACTGATAAAGAAGGAACCTTATATACTGTTAGAATGCTCCCCTTAGGTGGCTATGTTCGTATGGCTGGCTGGGGTGATGATAAAACGGAAATTAAAACCGGCACGCCAGCTAGCTTGACCCTTAATCAAGCTGGCTTGGTAAGTCGTATAAATCTCTCGAAAACCAATATCGATCCGACAAGCTTGCCAATGAATGTCACCTCATATGACTTAGAAGACAAGTTATCTATTACTGGCTTGGTCATTGATGAGACCAAAACTTATGCGGTCGACCATGAAGCCACCATCGTAGAAGAAGATGGAACAGAGATTAGAATTGCCCCTCTGGATGTTCAGTATCAGAATGCCAGTGTTTGGGGACGTTTAATCACCAACTTTGCTGGTCCAATGAATAATTTTATTCTGGGACTTTTGGTCTTCATCTTATTGACCTTTGTCCAAGGTGGGGCTCTTGACTATTCAAGTAACCACATCAGGGTAGCTGATGGTGGTGCTGCTCAGGCTGCAGGAATCAAGACCAATGACCAGATTCTAAAAGTTGGCAAATACAAGGTAGCTAACTGGGAAGATTTAATTAAAGCTGTTGATCAATCAACAAAAGGCCTTAAAGAAGGACAAACCATCCCTGTGACTGTAAAGTCTAAAGGGGACAGTAAGATTGTCCAAGTCAAACCCAAAAAAGTGGCTAAGAGCTATGTCATTGGCGTTCAAGTGCCATTGAAAACTGGGCTTATGGACAAAATCTTAGGCGGCTTCCAAATGGCTCTTAGCGGAGCTACACTCATTATCACTGCACTGAAAAATCTTATACTGAGCTTTAGTTTAGATAAACTGGGTGGTCCGGTAGCTATGTATCAGATGTCTAACCAGGCAGCCCACAATGGTTTAGAATCTGTGCTGACTTTGATGGGCATGTTATCCATCAACCTTGGTATTTTCAACCTTGTGCCAATCCCGGCCTTAGATGGTGGGAAAATCTTAATGAACATCATTGAAGCCATTCGTCGCAAACCACTCAAACAAGAAACAGAAACATATATTACCTTTGCAGGAGTTGCCATCATGTTAGTTCTTATGGTAGCAGTGACCTGGAATGATATTATCCGAGCTTTTTTCTAAGTTAAGAGGAGAAAAATAATCTAATGAAACAATCAAAAATGTTAATCCCAACCTTACGGGAAATGCCAAGTGATGCACAAGTTATCAGCCATGCCTTGATGTTGCGTGCTGGTTATGTTCGTCAAGTCTCAGCGGGTATTTATGCCTATTTACCACTAGCAAACCGCACCATTGAAAAATTAAAAACCATTATGCGTCAAGAATTTGATAAAATTGGTGCCGTTGAAATGCTGGCTCCTGCTTTATTAACAGCTGATTTGTGGCGTGAGTCTGGTCGTTATGAAACTTATGGAGATGACCTTTATAAATTAAAAAATCGTGAATCCTCAGACTTTATCTTAGGACCAACTCACGAAGAAACCTTCACTACCTTGGTACGTGATGCGGTTAAATCATATAAACAATTACCTTTAAATCTTTATCAAATTCAAGCTAAATATCGTGATGAAAAACGTCCACGTAACGGACTATTAAGAACGCGCGAATTCATCATGAAAGATGGTTATAGCTTCCACCAAAACTACGAAGACTTAGATGTCACTTACGAAGACTACCGTAAAGCCTATGAAGCTATCTTTACGAGATCAGGTCTTGAGTTTAAAGGGATTATTGGAGATGGCGGTGCAATGGGAGGAAAAGATTCCCAAGAATTCATGGCCATCACTCCTGAACGGACTGACCTTGACCGTTGGTTGGTATTAGATAAATCCATTCCATCAGTCAATGATATTCCAGAATCAGTTCTTGCAGAAATCAAGGAAGAGCTAAGCTCATGGTTGATTTCAGGTGAAGATACCATTGCTTACTCAAGTGAATCTAGCTATGCTGCTAACTTAGAAATGGCCAGCAATGCTTTTGCCCCAAACACAAAGGTTGAAGCTCAAGAAAATTTGGTTGAAGTGGCAACACCAGACTGCAAAACTATTGACCAAGTGGCGGAATTTTTAAACCGTCCAGCTGAAACAACTATTAAAACATTACTTTTCATGGCAGATGGCAAACCAGTAGTAGCTTTATTAGTTGGTAATGACCAAGTCAATGATGTTAAATTGAAAAACTATTTAGAAGCTGATTTCTTAGAAGCAGCAACTGAAGAAGAAGCCTTCCAAACTTTTGGAGCTCATTTTGGGTCACTTGGACCAGTTGGCATTTCTGAAGATATCCGCATTGTCGCTGATCGTAATATTGAGAACTTGGCTAATGCTGTTGCCGGTGCTAACAAAGATGGCTTCCACGTAACTGGTGTTAACCCAGGTCGCGACTTCCAAGCTGAATATGTCGATATTCGTGAAGTTAAAGAAGGTGAAGATTCACCTGATGGACATGGTGTTCTTCAATTTGCCCGTGGTATCGAAGTTGGTCATATCTTTAAATTAGGGACACGCTACACAGAAAGCTTTAATGCCAATATTCTTGATGAAAATGGGCGAGCAGTTCCAATTGTTATGGGATGTTATGGTATTGGTGTTTCTCGAATCTTGTCTGCAGTCATTGAACAACATGCCAGATTATTTGTTTCCAAAACGCCTAAAGGTGATTACCGTTTTGCCTGGGGTATTAACTTCCCAGAAGAATTAGCTCCATTTGATGTTCATCTCATCACTGTTAATACTAAAGATCAAGAAGCTCAAGATTTAACAAGTAAGGTTGAAGCTGACTTGATGGCTAAAGGCTATGAAGTACTAACTGATGACCGTAATGAACGTGTTGGTTCTAAATTCTCAGATAGTGATTTGATTGGTTTGCCAATTCGCATCACTGTTGGTAAAAAAGCTTCCGAAGGTATTGTCGAAATTAAAATCAAAGCAAGTGGTGATAGTATTGAAGTTCACGCTGATAATATTATTGAAACACTAGAAATTTTGACTAAGAAATAGAACGTAGAAGCAGATATTTTAAGACACTGCTTTTACATAGGGCAAAGTCCTTCAAAAAAACGACCACGAATCTATGGTCGTTTTTTTGAACCCGAACAGGGTTTGATGATTACCGAGGCTTATCTTGCCAGTCGAAATTTATCAAGAAATATGATAAAATAGAGCCTAAGAAATTCAGGAGAAAATTATGTCAGACTTATTCGTAAAATTAATGGAACAAATAGAAATGCCACTTGAAATGCGTACTTCAAGTGCTTTTTCGACTGCTGACATTATTGAAGTTAATGTGCATTCCCTGTCACGTTTATGGGAGTTTCACTTTTCTTTTGCGGAGATTTTACCCATTGAAATCTTTCGGGAATTGCATTATCGCTTAACGCATACCTTTAAGGCGGCTGATATCAAAGCGACTTTTGATATTAAAGCGGACAAGGTGGATTATTCAGATCAGGACTTGTTACAAGCCTACTATCAGGAGGCTTTTGAACACGCGCCCTGTAACGCGGCCTCTTTTAAGTCTTCTTTCGCCAGTCTCAAAGTTTCTTACCAGGATGGCGTACTGATTATTGATACGCCTCAATTTGTCAATAATGATCATTTCAAGAAGAACCACATTCCTAATCTGGTTGCACAATTTGAAGCCTTTGGCTTTGGCCAAATGGCCATAGAAATGGTAAGCAATCAGGAAATGACCGAGGCTATGAAGCATTCTTTTGTGTCCAATCGCCAAGCTATTCTAGAGAAGGCGGTACAGGAGAATCTAGAGGCGCAAAGATCATTAGAAGCCATGCAGCCACCTGCTGAGGAAGCTAGCGACAAGCAGCCAAGTTTTGACTATAAAGAAAGAGTTGCTCAAAGGCAGGCTGGTTTTGAAAAAGCGTCTATCACTCCGATGATTGAAGTGGAGACTGAGGAAAACCGCATTGTCTTTGAGGGAATGGTTTTTGATGTTGACCGCAAAACAACGCGGACAGGTCGTCATATCATCAACTTTAAAATGACCGACTATACCTCAAGTTTTGCTATGCAAAAGTGGGCTAAGGATGACGATGAGTTACGCAAATTTGATATGATTGCCAAAGGGTCATGGCTACGGGTTCAAGGGAATATCGAAAACAACCAGTTCACTAAGAGTTTGACCATGAATGTGCAACAAATCAAGGAGATTGTTCATCACGCTCGGAAAGATTTGATGCCAGAGGGGCAAAAACGGGTTGAACTCCATGCTCATACTAACATGTCAACCATGGATGCTTTACCAACCGTTGAATCTTTAATTGACACAGCTGCAAAATGGGGTCACACGGCTATTGCTATTACTGACCATGGCAATGTTCAGTCCTTCCCTCATGGTTATCACCGTGCTCGTAAAGCCGGGATTAAAGCTATTTTTGGTATAGAAGCCAATATTGTTGAAGACAAGGTTCCTATTTCTTATGACCCTATTGACATGGACTTGCATGAGGCAACTTATGTGGTTTTTGACGTTGAAACAACGGGTCTTTCAGCCATGAATAATGATTTGATTCAAATTGCGGCTTCAAAAATGTACAAAGGAAATATTATTGAACAATTTGATGAATTCATTAATCCTGGTCATCCACTTTCCAGTTTTACAACGGAACTTACGGGAATTACCGACAATCATTTAGTTGGTGCTAAGCCACTCTTACAAGTACTAGAAGAATTCCAAGCCTTTTGTCAGGATACGGTCTTAGTTGCCCATAATGCTAGCTTTGATATTGGCTTTATGAATGCCAACTATGAGCGGAATAATCTGCCTTTAATCACGCAACCGGTTATTGATACCTTAGAGTTTGCCCGTAATCTTTATCCAGAATACAAACGTCATGGTCTTGGCCCATTGACCAAACGTTTCCAGGTCTCTCTTGATCATCACCACATGGCCAATTATGACGCGGAAGCCACTGGACGCTTGCTTTTTATTTTTTTAAAAGAAGCTAGGGAAAAACATGGCCTTACCAATTTAATGGACCTAAATACCAAACTTGTGGCCGAAGATTCTTATAAAAAAGCTCGGATTAAGCATGCGACTATTTATGTGCAAAATCAGACTGGTTTAAAAAATATTTTTAAACTTGTTAGTCTTTCTAATGTGAAGTATTTTGAAGGTGTGCCAAGGATACCAAGAACTGTTTTGGACCAATACCGTCAAGGTTTACTTTTGGGTACAGCTTGTTCTGAAGGTGAAGTCTTTGATGCCGTTCTAACCAAGGGTGTTGATGCGGCTGTTGAAGTGGCTAAGTATTATGACTTTATTGAAATTATGCCGCCAGCCCTGTATCAGCCACTGATTGCACGTGAGTTGGTTAAGGACCAGGCAGGCATTGAACAGGCCATTCTCGATTTGGTTGAAGTAGGTCGTCGTCTCAACAAACCTGTCATAGCCACAGGTAATGTTCATTATATCGAGCCAGAAGAAGCGATTTATCGTGAAATCATTGTCCGCGCCTTAGGTCAAGGGGCTATGATTAATAGAACCATCGGCCGAGGGGAAGGGGCGCAACCAGCACCATTACCAGAAGCCCATTTTAGAACTACTAATGAGATGCTTGATGACTTTGCCTTTTTGGGGAATGACCTGGCTTACCAAGTTGTGGTTCAAAACTCGCAAGATTTTGCCGATCGGATTGAGGCCGTAGAGGTCGTTAAAGGGGATTTGTACACCCCATTTATCGACAAGGCTGAAGAAACTGTTGCAGAATTAACCTATCAGAAAGCCTTTGAAATTTACGGAAATCCTCTACCAGATATCATTGACCTTCGAATTGAAAAAGAATTAACCTCTATTTTGGGAAATGGATTCGCTGTGATTTACTTGGCCTCTCAGATGTTGGTTAATCGTTCAAACGAGCGGGGTTACTTGGTAGGTTCGCGGGGGTCTGTTGGCTCTAGTTTCGTTGCCACCATGATTGGGATTACGGAAGTTAATCCTATGCCACCGCACTATGTTTGTCCCAATTGCCAGCACTCAGAATTCATTACCGATGGTTCTGTCGGTTCCGGTTACGACTTAGCTGATAAAAACTGTCCAGAATGTGGCACAGCCTATAAAAAAGATGGGCAAGATATCCCATTTGAAACCTTCCTTGGTTTTGATGGGGATAAGGTTCCCGATATCGATTTGAACTTCTCTGGAGATGATCAACCGTCAGCCCATTTGGATGTTCGAGATATTTTCGGGGAGGAGTATGCTTTCCGTGCGGGTACCGTTGGTACGGTTGCGGAAAAAACTGCCTATGGTTTTGTTAAGGGCTATGAGCGTGATTTTGGTAAAATGTATAGAGATGCCGAAGTTGATCGACTAGCAGCAGGTGCTGCCGGTGTTAAACGGACAACAGGTCAGCACCCGGGTGGTATCGTTGTTATTCCAAACTACATGGATGTTTATGATTTTACACCTGTTCAATACCCAGCTGAAGATGTTACGGCTTCTTGGCAAACCACTCACTTTAACTTCCATGATATCGATGAGAATGTCTTAAAACTTGATATCCTGGGTCATGATGACCCAACTATGATTAAAATGTTGGAAGATTTAGCAGGCATTGATGCTAAGACCATTCCAGCTGATGATCCAGGAGTCATGGCGCTCTTCTCTGGAACAGAGATTCTAGGGGTAACGCCAGAACAAATTGGGACACCAACAGGGATGTTGGGAATTCCGGAATTCGGAACCAACTTTGTACGTGGCATGGTTAATGAGACCCATCCAACCACCTTTGCAGAACTTTTGCAGTTGTCAGGACTGTCACATGGTACCGATGTTTGGTTGGGGAATGCCCAAGACCTTATTAAAGAAGGAATTGCAACCCTAAAAACGGTTATCGGTTGTCGGGATGACATCATGGTTTACTTGATGCATGCTGGCTTAGAACCCAAAATGGCCTTTACCATTATGGAACGGGTGCGGAAGGGCATGTGGTTGAAGATTTCTGAAGATGAACGTAATTCTTATATTCAAGCCATGCGTGAGAACAATGTGCCCGACTGGTATATTGAATCTTGTGGGAAAATCAAATACATGTTCCCTAAAGCCCATGCAGCAGCTTATGTATTAATGGCCTTGCGGGTTGCTTACTTCAAGGTACATTACCCAATCATGTATTATTGTGCTTATTTCTCTATTCGGGCTAAAGCCTTTGAATTGAAAACCATGAGTGGTGGTCTTGATGCTGTTAAAGCAAGAATGGAAGATATTGCCCTTAAACGCAAAAATAATGAAGCAACTAATGTTGAAAATGATCTCTTTACGACTCTGGAACTGGTTAATGAAATGTTGGAACGTGGCTTTAAATTTGGTAAGTTGGACCTTTATAAGAGTCATGCCCTTGAATTCCAAATTGAAGGAGATACCCTTATTCCACCTTTCGTGGCCTTAGAAGGCTTGGGTGAAAACGTGGCTAAACAAATCGTTAGGGCGCGTGAAGAAGGGGAGTTCTTATCGAAAATGGAGTTACGTAAACGTGGCGGTGCTTCACAAACGATTGTTGAAAAGATGGATGATATGGGAATCCTGGGGAATTTACCAGAAGATAACCAATTAAGTCTTTTTGATGATTTCTTCTAAAAAAACAATTATCTTAAAAAATCTTCTATGAACGAAAGAAAACAAGTTGATTGCGTTTATTACTAATTAGTTATAAAATAAGTCCATAAAAGGAAAGGAGGCAATATGGGAACATTTAAAAATTCAGCAGTAAAATCAATGGTTGTTATGCGTAAGGCATTCCGGACTATTGATGCCAAAGTTTCTGAAAGCTATAAAGACTTTGAACTAACCCCAACACAATTTGCAGTACTGGATGTCTTAAATGCAAAAGGAACCCTTAAAATTGGTGAACTCATCAATAGCATGTTGGCAACATCAGGTAATATGACCGTTGTTATCAAAAACATGGAGAAAAAGGGTTGGGTTGAACGGATCATGTGTCCAAATGACAAACGCTCTTTCCTTGTTAGCTTAACGGAGGATGGCAAAGCAGTTATCGAGAAAGCTTTACCTCAACATATCAGTCGTGTTGAAGAGACCTTTTCCGTACTGACAGAAGCAGAGCAAGAAGAACTCATTAGACTTTTAAAAAAATTTAAAAATTCCTGAGTCATTTCTTTCGACTTTACTAATTAGTAATAATATAATTACTACATAGTAATAAAAAAGAGTGTTACAGACATTCTTTCATAGCCACAATTTCATAGGAGAAAAACATGTCATTTTTACAAGAATTAAAAAACCGTCGCACAATCTACGCTTTAGGTCGTAATGTTGAAGCTTCAAACGAACAAATCGCTGAAGTGATTAAAGAAGCTATCCGTCAATCACCATCAGCATTTAACAGTCAAACAACACGCGCTGTTATCTTGTTTGATGAGCAAGTGACAAACTTCTGGAATACATTAGTAGCTACTGACTTAGAAGCTACAATGAAAGAACAGGGTGTTCCTGAAGAAGCAATCGCTGGAACTAAAGAAAAATTAGCTAGCTTTGGAGCTGCTAAAGGGACAGTATTGTTATTTGAAGACCAAGACGTTGTTAAAGGCTTGCAAGAACAATTTGCGCTTTACGCTGATAACTTCCCAGTTTGGTCTGAACAAGCTTCAGGTATCTCAACTGTCAATGCATGGACTGCACTTTCAGCTGAACTTGGTTTAGGTGCTAACCTACAACATTACAATCCAGTTATTGATGCATCAGTTGCTAAAGCATTTGAAGTTCCTGCTTCATGGAAACTTCGTGGTCAATTGAACTTTGGTTCAATCGAAGCTGCAGCTGGCGATAAAGAATTTATGGCTGACGAAGATCGTTTTAAAGTTTTTAACTAATTTTTAGAAGTCTTCTAAACTATTAATGTCTATTGATAAGAAGTTGAGCACTTTGCCCAACTTCTTATTTTTATGAGTTAAATTGATTGACTTTACTAACTAGTAATAATATAATTACTACATAGTATTAATGAGTTGCTGATTAGTAACGAAATAAAAGGAGACAATATGTCTATCATTGCTAAACTTAAAGGTTTTTTTAAAGGAGAAAAAGAAGTGAAAAATATTCTATTTATCGACGGTTCTTTACGTAAAGGGTCATTCAACCATCAGTTAGCTCAAGCAACTGAAGAAATTTTAGCTGGTAAAGCTAACGTGACTTATTTAGATTGGGCACAAGTTCCTGTATTCAGTCAAGATCTTGAAGCAAATGCTCCAGAATCTGTCGTTAAAGTTCGTGAAGCTATCCAAGCTGCAGATGCTATTTGGATTTTCTCACCAGTTTACAACTTCTCAATTCCTGGTTCAGTGAAAAACTTACTTGACTGGGCATCACGCGCACTTGATTTATCAGATACAACTGGTCCTTCAGCAATCGGCGGTAAAGTCTTAACTGTTTCATCAGTTGCTAACGCAGGTCATGAACCAATGTTTGCCATCTACAAAGATTTAATTCCATTTATCCGTACAACTTCAGCTGGTGAGTTTACAAAAGCTACTGTTAACCCTGAAGCATGGGGAACTGGTGTGCTTGAAATTTCTGATGAAACGAAAGCAAGCTTGTCAGCTCAAGCAGATGCTCTTTTAGCAGCTATCTCAACAGAAGCTTAAGTGTAATTCTCCCTAAATAATCCACACATACAATCCCCCCAAAAAAAAAGAAAATCTCAGTTCAAGCGAACTGAGATTTTTTATTATTCAATAATTAACATACCTTCTTTAATAGCAAATGGATTGTCTTGATTGATGCGGTCATAGAACATAATGCCGTTAATATGATCGATTTCATGTTGAACAACAATGGCATTATAACCTTTGAGTTTGATGCGTTTTTTCTCACCGTCTTTAGTGAAGTAGTCAACAGTGACACGTGAATGTCTGACTACATAACCTTCCACTAAACGGTCGACAGACAAACACCCTTCTCCATCAGCGAGTGCTGCATCTTGAACAGCATGGGCCACAATTTTGGGGTTATACATAATTTCTTGAAGACTATAGGCTTCTTTCGGTGGATTGCCTTCTGCGTCTTCCATGTTAGGTACTAGGACTGCGAGGATTCGTTTGGAAATATCTAATTGCGGTGCAGCCAGTCCTACGCCTCCCCGTAAGTCTAATTTCTCAGCCATGACAGGATCTTGAGAATGTTTCAAGAATTGCATCATTTTTTCACCTAAGATGATATCTTCATCACTTAAGGGGAGGGCTACTTCTTGAGCATTTTCTCTGAGGGTAGGATTACCTTCGCGGATAATATCATCCATGGTAATCATGTGACTAGCTTTTATAATTTTATCTTGTGCGGACATTATAACTCCTTTAATGTTTCATGGAAATACTATATCACAAAATAGCTGATTTATAAAGCGCAGCCAGGGACAAGTTAGCCAACTTTCAGGCTCTGTTCTCTTCTTTTGAAAACTTTAAAGCTTTTATTTTCCCAGAAAAGGGGTTGGAAAAAGGAGAATGAGGACATGGCTAGGCATAAGGAAGCGAGGATGTCTGTTGGGAAATGATCCCGGAGGTAGACACGCGAGAAAAGAAGTGCCAAAGTCATGAGCAGTGCGCCACATCTCATGAGAGCGGCGGAAGTGTCTTTATGGCCAGCTAGTAGGACTAAGAGGACTTGGAAAAAAAGAATCATACAGATACTATGACCACTAGGGAAGCTAAAGCCAGTATCGGGGAAAAGTTGAAAATGAGGTCTGCTTCTGTGGATGAGATGTTTCAGCACCAGGGCCATGGCGCTGGTTCCAAAATAAAAAGTAGCCAAGTAGATGCTTTTAGTGACCTGATGCCGGTTAAGGATAAGTAAGATGGTCGCTAATACACTTACGATTAATGGGCTAGCAATACTAGAAACATAAATCATGAATGTAGTTAAGTTATGGCTATCACTTATAGCGACTAGGTTAAAGATAGCATTGTCTAGATAGTGAATCATGGCAGAGTTGTTGCTGACGCCAAGTGTTAGTAAGAAAAAGAGGCCACTATAAAGTAAGGTGACCTTTCTAAAAATAAGTTTGGTCATTTTTGCTCCTTTAATTGCTATAGCATATCCCAGTTAGCTTAAATAAAACAAAAATAGTAGAAAGTGGAATGCGACTTTAAGTTTCTTTTTAGGAAGGGCCATAAAACCATCAAACATAGGGATTGACGACCTCGAAGGATTGTTATCAGACCAACCTGATTTGATTGACAAGGCTTCCAAAGAAGCTTATAATGTGCTTATCATTTTAAGAAAATACGTCAGAAAATAGATAGAAAGTAGGCTAAGAATGGAAGGAATTATTGCACTTGTTTTTATGGTAGGCTTGGGCTGTGCTTTGTATTCAGCCTTTAAAGCGAAGCTTTGGGTAACCAAAACCTTAGGTTATGATTATTATATTCGTTTTGTCGGCATGAGTGAGGGAATCGATCTAAAAGAGAGTCCAAAAATCATGAAAAAAATCAAGATTGTTTCAGGGTCTAAGTCGCAAATGTCTTATTCTGTCCAATCTTTACTCAACGATCATGCCTTGAAAGAATTAATTATGGCTGAATTTGACTTACGTAGTGATCAAGTGATTATTCAATCTGAACAATTATCTGGTGTTCTCGGTATGGTTTAAAAGCTTGTTTGTTTTATTCCGTACAAGTTGTTATCAGAATAGACAAGTTATCATATTATTTGCAAAAAGATATTGTATATTAGATTGTCTTTAGTTATAATACTACTATCTCCAAACAATATAATCCTCAGTTGAGAGAGAGGATGATAAGACAAATTTTAAAAGGTCCTTTCTTGAGGACCTTTTTACTTTTTATAAAAGGGGTATTAAGATATTACCTGTCTTAAAAATAAGGCTCAGCCTCATTTTTTATTTTAAGCGATTGCGTAATCGGTTAAAGAACTGATTGATTGGTTTCTTATTGGCTTTGTTTTGAATTTCCTGCAAGCGAATTTGTTTTTGGAAGTTCTTTTCGGCATCTTTGATAAAAGAATCTTGCGCTGAAAAGGGTTTTTGCCCTTTAATTGGAGGTATCATTTCATAAAGTCCAGTGGATGAGACTTTACGTCCTTTTAAGGTATCTGAAAATTGACGGTTCATGTAAGTTATTATCCGTTGTTTGATTTTGGGATCATAAACTGGTGCGGCAATCTCAACCCGTTCTTCCATATTTCGGGTCATCAGGTCAGCTGATGAAATATACATGCGCATGTCTTTGTCTTTACCGAAAATATAAACACGTGGGTGTTCCAAGAAACGGCCGACGATGCTATGGATTTCAATATTTTCAGTCACTCCAGGGATTCCTGGAATCAAGCAAGTAATACCACGGATGATTAATTTAACGGGTACTCTGGCTTTAGAAGCTTCCACCAACTTATCAATGAAGACTAAATCAGTAAAGGAATTAAATTTGAAGAACAGATAGCCGTCTGGTCCCTTAGCGATTTCGCGGTCAATCAATTCTAAGAATTGTTGGCGAAGACTAGTTGGTGCTTGTAAGAGATGTTTGTATTTACCATTCAAATTACCTAAGGACAGATGGGTGAAGAAGTCGTTAGCATCCAAACCAATTTCGGGATTAGCTGTTAGCAATGAAAAGTCAGTGTAAATTTTAGACGTTTTTTCATTGTAATTACCTGTTCCTAATTGGGTAATAAAATGAATATTTTCTGAACGGTCCTTGAAAATAGCCAGACAGACCTTAGAGTGGGTTTTATATTCTTCAAAACCATAGATAACGTGACAGCCGGCTTTTTCTAAAATTCCAGCATAATTAATATTGGACTCTTCGTCGAAGCGGGCTTTTAATTCCATCAGAACGGTCACATCAATCCCATTCTCAGCGGCCTTAATCAACTGCTCAACGATTTTAGATTGTGAAGCAAGGCGATAGATGGTGATTTTGATAGCACGACACTCGGGGTCTTCGGCCATCTCGCTTAAGAGTGCAACGAATCCTTCAATATCTTCATAAGGATAGGAAAGCAATTGGTCTTCTTGGCGAATCTTGTTGATAATGGAATGGGTGTATTTGAAGGGATTATAGGCGTTAATCTTTGGATAGAGCAGGTCGTTTTTGACAGCAGAAGGCACGATATCCATCATTGGGAAAACAAAATCCATACTCAATGGTGTTTGGCTGACCATATAATGGGCATCATCTAGACCTAATTTCTCAAATAAGAAGGCCTTACTAGTCTCAGAAAGAGGACCTTGTGACTCCAGACGAACAATGTTGAGACGTTTGCGCTTTTTAACAATGGCTTTCATAAAGTCTTTGTAATTGTCAAACAGGTCGTTGTTTTCATTATCCGTACTTAAGTCAGTATTACGAGTAACAGCAATGATTGTCTTAGTAAGGACATTATAGCCTTCAAAAATCTTTTCAATTTTATGGAGAATCAGATTCTCAGTTAAGATGAAGTCCACCTGGTGGCCTGGCAAACTAAGGACCTGCTGGGATTTTTCTGACATTGGCAATAATCCAAACATGGTCTGACCATCACGTTCCAATTCTGTCAGTACATAACGCTTGTTATTTTCCAAGAAGGGAAGTGGGTGGCTCATGTCAATGATTTGAGGCGACATCAATTCATCAACACGTTGCTTGAAGAATTTATTTGCAAATTGTTTTTGTTCCTGATTGAGTTCTGGATAGGTTAAATGACGAATATGGTAATTTTTTAAATCTTCTAAGGTATCTTGATAAATTTGATCACGCTTTTGATAGAGGTCGGGCATCATGCTCAAGATTAAATCAACCTGTTGGGCAGCAGTCATATCTGACTTATTATCGATTTTATGCTTTTTCATCAACATTAAATCGTGGAGGGTTCCAACCCGAACCATAAAGAATTCATCTAAATTACTCGTAAAGATGGCAATGAATTTGAGTTTTTCTAAGAGGGGAACTTCTGAAGCTTGAGCTTCTAAAAGAACTCTCTCGTTAAAATGTAACCATGCCACCTCGCGGTTTTGCATGTATTTGTTTGTCATAGTAAAGCTCCTCTAGCTCAGGCCTTTGAGCTATTTTTCATTTCTTTGAGACTATTAATGAGGTAACCTTCGCGGATACCTTTATTTGAAATACGGATTGTTTTGATGCCAAAGTCTTTGCAGACTTCCATTAAAATAATGACACCAGGTGTCAAGGTGTGAACACGATCAGGAGCCACTTTAAAGACATTAACCATGGTCTTTTTGTCTTTTTTCAGTAGTTTTTTCGAAAGTGTTTTTAGTTGATCTAGGCTAAATTCTAATGGGCTATCATTGTCTTCATTTTTCTGGATGACTTTACCAATGGCCCGCACACTACCCCCAATACCGATAATGGTGTCAAAGTTAGGGAGTTTATCACTAGTCTTTTTAAGTGTCTTTTTCACTTTTTCAGACATCTGGTTGCATTCGTCTTGGCTTGGTAAAATGTCATCGACATATTTTTTATAGAAAGATAAGGAACCGTCTGAGAGGTTAAAGTCTTTAACAATGGCCTCATCTTTAAAAATGGCAATTTCAGTTGAGCCGCCCCCGATATCGATTGAAAGGCCGTCTGAGTGACCGTAAACTTCTTCAATCCCGATATGACCTAATCGTGCTTCCTCACTTTGTTTTAAAAGGTCAATTGTGATATCTAATTCGTCTTTAACTTCTTTGATGACAGCGTCTTGGTTACTAACATTACGAAGTGAAGCAGTAGCGAAGAAGTGAACAGCATCAAGTTTGACAAAAGTAGTAACTTTTTGAATGGATTTTAGGGTTGTTTTTAAGGTTTCAACACCATCCTTGTTTAATTGGTCATCTTCCACATAAGAAGCCAAACTTGCTGTGTATTTTTTGGTAAAAAGAATTGAATAGTCTTTTCCTTCAAGATGGTAAATGTTCATCCGAATCGTATTAGATCCGATATCAATGATTGCAATATTCATAGTATTCTCCTTTATATATTATTATAGATGAAAAATAGAATGTATTGTTCGGTTTTATCTAATTTTTACAAAAATTTTACAATTGAAAGCACCCACTTTTTCAAGGGGTGCCTATTTTCATAAAATAATCCTAGATGGCACAAGGAAAGCTTTTAATAGGAGCAAAGCTAAAGTTAGTTCGCATTAGTCCCATTCAGCCATTTCTGTTAGTGCCTTTGGATTTAGAATCTGATAGTTCTTAAAAGACTTGGTTTCGATGATTTCCGCCTGTTTTAATTGATTAATGACACGGTGCAGATGGCGATAACTGGTGCCAAAAGAATCGGCTAACAGTGGTAAGTTCAATTGGAAATGGCCATCTGACTGACTTTCTAAGATGTGTTTAGCTAAGCGTTCTTTGACCGTATAGGTGACATTTTGGGTGCTTTTAATATTCTGTTTGTAAAAATTTTTAGCCAATTCATGGCTAATTTGGTATAAAAAGTTGGGGTTTGCCAATAACTTTTCTTTGGTGATATTGTTTAATTGGATGACATAGGTCTCCTCAAGGGCAATGACCGAAGTGACGGCTTTTTGATTGGTTAGGATTTCAATATTGCCAATGATACAGGGTTGTTTATAGCTCTCTAAGACATGTTCCTTGCCATTAGAAAGGCGTCTAACTATTTTGACATTGCCGCCAAGGGCATAGGCTAAAAATGATATTTTTTGATCTTGATGGCAGATGATTTGCCCTTTCTGATAGCGCAAAAGTGTCAATTCTGAACGCAAAGATGGAGGGAAAAAATCTTCCAAGTCATATTCTTTCAGTAGTTGCTCTAATATTTCTTGATTTGTAATCGTCTTCATGTTAATTTTGTGACCTTGGTCCTATTTTTATTTGTCGCTTTTGATTATACTGAAGTAAATGAGAATTAACAAGAAAAAGGACGGTAATACGTGAAAGCATTTTTAGAAAAAGTCTCATTATTAAGTCTTTCCTTAATGATGATTTCCCCCTTCTCAGTAGCGCCAGCAATTCCACGGATGCTACTATTTTTCGAAAAGCAGGGCTATGGTGAAAGCAGTGTTAATATTTTATTCTCGCTCTCATCTTTCGCAATCTTAGCTGTTCTATTGGCCAATCCCTTGCTCAGTAAATACCTTAAAGAAAAGCAAACCATAATTCTAGGCTTACTGATGATTGCCTTAGGTGGTGGTAGTCCTGTATTGATTCAAGCTTACCCGGTGCTTTTCTTATCTCGGATTCTGCTTGGTCTAGGGATTGGACTCATTAACGCTAAGGCTATTAATATTATAAGTGAGCGTTATTCTGGCAAAGAAAAAATTACCCTCCTAGGTTATCGGGGATCGGCGGAAGTTCTGGGTTCAGCGGCCTTCACCTTTTTGGCTGGTTTCCTGATTACCTTCGGTTGGTCCAAAGCCTACGCTATCTACTTTTTTGCTCTCATTATTTTGGGGCTCTACCTCTTGTTTGTTCCCCAGATTCCGGAGGTCATTCATGAGCAGAAAAGTCCGAAAAGCCAGAAGTTTACCTTCCAACAATTGCTGATGATTATTGGTCTGGCCATTTATGCTGGTTTTGTGATTATCGTTAATACCTCTATCACCATGCGGATTCCATTAGTTGTAGCCCTGCAAAGCCTTGGTTCGCCAGCAGCTGCCAGCCTGGTCCTCAGTCTAATGATGCTGATGGGCATCTTGGCAGGCATTAGCTTCAGTGCTTTCTTGGCGCGTTTTAAGGAGAGCCTACCGGCAATAGTGGCCATTTTACTAGGTTTAGGAACCTTGATCTTGTGGCTAGCGAATAGCTTGTTCCTGATTGCTATCGGAGCTTTGCTGACAGGATTTGTTTATAGTCTGGGGGTTACCTATGTTTTCCATCACGTGTCAGAAAAAATTCCTGCCCAGCAACTGACCAATGCTACAACCTTAGTTTTACTTGGCTGTAACATTGGTGGTGGTGGCGCAGCCTTGATACTACAAGTCTTTTCTTACTTATCACCATCGTTGGTTCTCCCTTACTTAGTTTATGGCTTGCTCAGTTTAGGACTTGGTATCCTGCTCACTGTCAGAAGATTAGGGAAAACAAACTAGACTGGCCACTATTTAAAAAAAGAAAGCCAACCTTGACCAAGCTAAATGAATCTGATAAAATAGAGAGGTCGAAAGACATACCAACTTTTTCTTGGTTTCAGGAGTGCCAATCCTAAGACTCGGATTAAGCAAAAAAAGGAGAAAATATTATGGCAATCTCAAAAGAGAAAAAAAATGAAATCATCGCTCAATATGCACGTCATGAAGGCGATACTGGTTCAGTTGAAGTTCAAGTAGCAGTACTTACTTGGGAAATCAATCACCTTAACGGACACATCAAAGAACATAAAAAAGACCACGCTACTTACCGTGGGTTGATGAAAAAAATTGGTCACCGTCGTAACTTATTAGGTTACCTACGTCGTACAGACGTTAACCGTTACCGCGAGCTTATCCAATCTCTTGGTTTACGTCGTTAATTTCAAGTTTTAAAAGCCCTCTGCCGTCGTTAGCTGCGATAAGGTAATCCTAAGATTAACCTTATCTTGCTGTCTAGGCAGTGGGCTTTTTAATTCTTGGAATGTTTCATAACTTAAGTTATGCCTGCGACAGGCAAACTTGTCAGAAAGAGATTTTAAATTTAATCAAAAGGACAGTTCATTTTTGAACTGTCCTTTTATTATGCCGTCGTTAGTTGAAATAAAGTAATCCTAAGATTAACCGAGTGGGGCAGTGAGTTTTTTTATTTTTTGAAATGTTTAAATATTTTAAGTGTGTTTTTTCTGAATTTGACTGACTGTTTTTTTATGGTAGATGTTCTAATCTAAAAAATCATTAATAATAGGCGAAAGAAGCCCATTTGCTGACAGCTTTTTTCTTCTTGGGAAACCTTTGTATCCGTGCTATTTTCCGTTTTTTGTGGTAAAATCATAGAGATACGACTGTTTGATACAAAGAGGAGTTTAAGAGTTTTTCTTAGGTTGCTTTTTGTAGCAAAATCAGACCGTATCACAAAAAGATATTTTGAAAGGAAGAATAAGTTTTGCTGGGGATTAACGACTTTCTTCAAGACTTATTTTAGGAACACAATTTATGTCAAAACAAACATTTACAACAACTTTTGCTGGTAAACCTTTAGTTGTTGAAATTGGTCAAGTTGCCAAACAAGCTAACGGCGCAACAATTGTTCGCTATGGAGAATCAACTGTCCTTACAGCTGCTGTTATGTCTAAGAAAATGGCAACTGGCGATTTTTTCCCATTACAAGTTAATTATGAGGAAAAAATGTATGCTGCAGGAAAATTCCCTGGTGGCTTCATGAAACGTGAAGGTCGACCGTCAACAGATGCGACTTTAACTGCTCGTTTAATTGACCGCCCAATCCGTCCAATGTTTGCGGAAGGTTTCCGTAACGAAATCCAAGTTATTAATACTGTTCTTTCTTATGATGAAAATGCTAGCGCTCCGATGGCTGCCATGTTTGGCTCATCACTTGCTCTTTCAATCTCAGATATTCCATTTAACGGCCCAATTGCTGGGGTTCAAGTGGGATACATTGATGGCGAATTCATCATCAACCCGGACAAGGCTCAACTTGAAGCTTCGCTATTAGAATTAACAGTTGCTGGTAGTAAAGAAGCTATCAACATGGTTGAATCTGGTGCTAAAGAACTTTCTGAAGATATCATGTTGGAAGCTCTTCTTAAAGGACATCAAGCGATTCAAGAATTGATTGCCTTCCAAGAAGAGATTGTCGCTGCAGTTGGTAAAGAAAAAGCAGAAGTTGAATTGCTTCAAGTTGATGCTGACTTACAAGCTGAAATTGTTGCAAAATATAATGGACAATTACAAGCAGCTGTTCAAGTTGAAGAGAAAAAAGCGCGTGAAGCGGCAACTGAAGCGGTTAAAGATATTGTTAAAGCTGAATACGAAGCAAAATTTGCCGAAGATGACAACTTTGCTATTATCATGCGTGACGTAGTTGAAATTCTTGAACAAATGGAACACGCTGAAGTTCGCCGTTTAATTACTGAAGATAAAATTCGCCCAGATGGTCGTAAAATCGATGAAATTCGTCCGCTTGATGCTGTTATTGACTTCTTGCCAAAAGTTCATGGTTCAGGTCTCTTTACCCGTGGACAAACTCAAGCCTTGTCAGTATTGACCCTCGCACCTATGGGTGAAACTCAAATTATTGATGGTTTGGATACTGAGTACAAAAAACGCTTTATGCACCATTACAACTTCCCACAATATTCAGTTGGGGAAACTGGTCGTTATGGTGCTGCAGGACGTCGTGAAATTGGTCACGGTGCCTTAGGCGAACGTGCCCTTGAGCAAGTTTTACCAAGCTTAGAAGACTTCCCATATGCAATCCGTTTGGTTGCTGAAGTTCTAGAATCAAATGGTTCATCTTCACAAGCATCTATCTGTGCTGGTACCCTTGCCTTGATGGCTGGTGGTGTACCAATCAAAGCTCCAGTTGCTGGTATTGCTATGGGTCTTATCTCAGACGGTACTAACTATACTGTTTTAACTGACATTCAAGGTCTTGAAGACCATTTTGGTGATATGGATTTTAAAGTAGCTGGTACTCGCGATGGTATCACTGCCCTTCAAATGGATATCAAGATTGCTGGTATTACGCCGCAAATTTTGGAAGAAGCGCTAGCTCAAGCTAAGAAAGCCCGCTTTGAAATTCTTGACTTGATTGAAGCAACTATTCCGGCACCACGTCCCGAATTGGCCCCAACAGCTCCAAAAATTGACACCATTCAAATTGATGTTGATAAAATCAAGATCGTTATCGGTAAAGGTGGCGAAACCATCGATAAAATCATTGCTGAAACAGGCGTTAAAATTGATATCGACGATGAAGGGATGGTTCAAATCTTCTCAAGCGACCAAGCTGCTATCAATCGCACAAAAGAAATAATTGCTGGTTTAGTGCGTGAAGCTAAAGTTGGTGAAGTTTACCATGCTAAAGTGGTTCGGGTTGAAAAATTCGGTGCTTTTGTTAACCTCTTTGACAAGACAGATGCCCTTGTTCACATTTCTGAAATCGCTTGGACAAGAACTGCAAATGTAGCCGACGTTCTTGAAGTTGGTGAAGAAGTTGATGTTAAGGTTATCAAAGTGGATGAAAAAGGCCGTGTTGATGCGTCAATGAAAGCCTTGATTCCACGCCCGCCAAAAGCAGAGAAAAAAGACTTTGACAAAGCTGTAACGCCAGCAACAGCTGAAAGAAAAGAAAAACAGGATTAAGCATATGAATGAATTAGATAGACGCTTACGGGCTTTTATCAATGCCCCTGACAACTTTTTGGATAGTGTTGCCTTAGTCAATGCCCTTCACAACTTTCCAGTTTGGGCAGCCAAAGAACCATATGCCATTGAGATTGAGGGCCTTCAAGTAACCCCTGTCTTCACAGACAAAGATGATATGGCCTTCTTCAAGGATCAGCAAAAGAGTGCTCAAAGCCACTATTGGTTGGAGCGCTCTGCCGTCGCTGTCTTGGAAGAGGTCATCAAAGCGGGTGTTTCTGGCCTTGTCTTCAACCTTAAGAAAAAAGGGGACTTCGGCAATTCTACCATTTTCAAAAGTAGCGATATGATTCAGTTTATCAACAACTATACCGCTATTTTGAACACCCTTATGGGCGACAAAAACTTGGCAGCTGACGCAATGGACAAAGTCTACTTAGTACCGGCCTTTGTTCAGGTGCTTGGTGAAGATAAATATGATCGATTCTTCCCAACCATGTCAACCCCAGAAGGCAAGTCTTACATTCCGGCCTTTTCTAATCTGGATTCATTTGCTAAGTGGTATAACCAAGAGGACTTTGGCGGAGCTTTCCGTAAAGCTCAAGGTGTTATCATGACTTGGAAGATAGAAGACATTTACCAACCCCGCAATGGCGAAAATGAAATTGAAGAAACTGTCGGTGTAGCCGTCAATCCTTTTGACGAGCAACAAATCCTCATGGATTGGACCGACATTGAGAAATAAGAGGAGATGAAATGGGCTGGTGGAAAAAAAGTATTGCTATTGTCAAAGAGTTAGACCCAGCCGCACGTAGCTCTTTAGAAGTAGTTTTAACATACCCAGGCATTAAGGCTTTAGCTGCCCACCGTCTATCCCATTTTTTATGGAATCACGGTTTTAAGCTTTTAGCCCGCATGCATAGCCAATTTTGGCGCTTTTTAACCAATATTGAAATTCATCCAGGAGCAAGTATTGCGGCCGGTGTCTTTATTGACCATGGTGCAGGACTTGTCATCGGAGAAACAACTGAAATTGAAGAAGGTGTTATGCTTTATCATGGTGTAACGCTTGGTGGAACAGGAAAAGATTGTGGCAAACGCCATCCTACAGTACGTCGCGGAGCCCTAGTTTCTGCCCACGCACAGGTTATTGGACCTGTCGAAATCGGGGCCAACGCTAAAGTTGGTGCGGCAGCGGTAGTCCTTTCGGATGTTCCCGAAGATGTGACTGTTGTTGGGGTACCAGCAAAAGTCGTCCGAGTTCATGGGCAAAAGGATGTGATTCAAATCCAGTCCATCGAACATCAACGTGAGGAATCTTATTATTCCTCAAAATTATAAAAGACCATAGAAACCAAGGAAAGATTGAATGATCAAAATATATGATACCCTGACCCGCAGCCTACGTGAATTTGTACCTTTAGTTGATAAAAAGGTCAGCATGTATGTTTGTGGACCAACTGTATATAATTATATTCATATCGGAAACGCTAGATCGGCGGTTGCTTTTGATACCATTCGTCGTTATTTTGAGTACCGTGGTTATCAGGTCAACTACATTTCCAACTTTACTGATGTTGATGATAAAATTATCAAGGCGGCAGCTGAAAATGACATGACGCCAAAGGCTTTGGCGGATCAATTTATTGCAGCCTTTATGGAAGATACCAAACAATTAGGCATTAAACCGGCTAACCAGAACCCACGGGTTATGGATTATATGGGGGAAATTATTGCTTTTGTGCAGGAGCTCATTCAAAAAGGCTTTGCCTATGAGTCGCAGGGTGATGTCTACTTCCGTGTTGTCAAATCAGAGAATTATGCAAGGCTTGCCAATAAAACCTTAGAAGACCTTGAAGTAGGGGCTAGTGGCAGAACAGATGCTGAGACAGAATTGAAGGAAAATCCTCTGGATTTTGCCCTTTGGAAATCAGCTAAGCCAGGTGAAATTTCTTGGCCAAGTCCTTGGAGTGATGGCCGTCCGGGCTGGCACATTGAGTGTTCGGTTATGGCGACGGAAATTTTAGGGGATACCATTGATATTCATGGTGGTGGTGTCGATTTAGAGTTCCCACATCATACCAATGAAATTGCTCAGTCAGAAGCTAAAACAGGGCACACCTTCGTTAATTACTGGATGCATAACGGTTTTGTTAATGTGGATAATGAGAAAATGTCTAAGTCCTTAGGGAATTTTGTCACTGTCCATGACATGTTAAAAACCGTCGATGGCCAAGTGTTGCGCTTTTTCTTAGCGACTCAACAATATCGCAAGCCCATTAATTTTACAGAAAAAGCCATTCATGATGCCGAAGTTAACCTTAAATATTTAAAAAACACTTATACCTTACCGCTTCATGAAGCAGCAGAAAAAGCTCAGTTAGCTGACTTTGTGACTGCTTTTACGGAAGCCATGGATGATGATTTTAATGCTGCTAATGGGATTACCGTTGTCTTTGATTTTGCCAAGTGGATAAATTCTGGTCATTTTGATCAAGAAATTAAAGAAGCCTTTGGTCAAATGCTTGAAGTCTTTGGTATTGTTTTCCAAGAAGAAGTCTTGGATGCGGATATCGAAGCCTTGATTGCAGATCGTCAAGCGGCGCGGGCGGCCCGTGATTTTGCCAAAGCAGATGCTATCAGAGACCAATTAGCTGCCCAAGGCATTAAATTGTTAGACACTAAAGAGGGTGTGAGGTGGACACGTGACTGATTTAGATGTCAATCTTATTAATGGGATTGCCCTAGCTTTTGAAGGGGATGCGGTCTATTCTTATTATATCCGCCGCCACTTGATTTTTACAGGGCAAACCAAGCCTAGTCAGTTACACCACTTGGCGACCCACTATGTCTCTGCTAAAGCACAGGCAAGTCTGATTCAAAAAATGTTAGAAGCTCAGCTATTAACCGAAAAAGAAGAAGATATCTACCGTCGAGGGCGCAATACCAATAGTCATACCAAGGCCAAAAATGCTGATGTGGTAACTTATCGCATGTCGACAGGCTTTGAAGCTGTCATGGGTTTTCTTGATATGACTGGTCAGACGGAAAGACTTGAAGAATTGATTGCTTGGTGTATCCAAGAAGTCGAAACCAATATGGAAAAAGGGAGATGAAAACATCCCTTTTTTTCATTGCTACTAAAAGGAGGATGAATGTCACAATCTTATTTGAAACCAATGGGAGCAACACTGGCTAACGGTATTGTGCTCTATTTTGCCCTAGCTATGGGGCACTTAAGTATCGGAACACTTGGAGCTTTGGGATCCTTTTCCTTTCTTGCCTTCCAAAGCCGTTCTTTTACCTATAATCTCAAAGCTATTTTCCTCCATGGCCTAGCCCTTTGGTTAGCCTTCCTACTTGGTGCTGCAACATCACTAGCACCCTGGCTTCTTCCCTTTGTCACAGCAAGCCTGACCTTTGTTGCCTTTATCGTTACAAAACTCTACCGCATTCCCAAACCCGACTATTTCTTCGTCATTATGGTTTATGCGACTGGCTACAATTTCCAAGAACCCTTCTAAATCAGCTTTGAGTGTGGAACAATAGGCTTGTCTTTAGGAATAATCGTCTCCTTGCTGGTGTCTTTACTAATCTCCAAAGCCCTCAACCTACCATGGCAGGAGCAGAACCAGAGCTTGCGCTACCAGAATCTACGTGACAGATACCAGGCTGCCCTGACAGAAGATCCAACTGTTATTGTCAAGGCTGGCCACTTCGCCAGCATCCTTTTTGTGACATCTTACTTAGCCTATCTATTGATAAATCAAGATGGTTATTGGGTCCTTATCTTGTCAGCCGCTGTTTTGTCGGGGGAACACTTGCAGCGAATCAAAAGTCGGACCTTTGGTCGGGTGCTGGGCACGATTGTTGGAATCGGTCTAGGTGTTTTAATCCTACAAATAAATCCTCCAGTCACCCTACTGATTCTGATTTTGGTTATTTCCAACTTCCTAACCGAACTCTTCATGCCCAAGAACTATACCATTGCTAATTTCTTTACCAATCCCCAAGTAATTATCCTAATGACCTTATCACACTCTTTCAAACATTGAGTTCCAACCATGCGTTTTGTCGGCGTTTTCCTAGGCTCTTTCGTGGCTCTAGCCATCATTCTTATCTTGGAATATGCCCTTCAAACCATGATTGACCATAAAGAAACCCTGGCCTTGGAAGAATCAAACAGAGAAAACCTCTAAAAATGATAGATTAAAAACTGACCTCTCAGAGTGTCAGTTTTGCTATATACTTGATGCTTTACCAATCCCCAAAGGAGGAGACTAGCTAGTTAAAGAGCGAGAGACCACCTATAATAGTTGAGCTATGGTTTTTCCTTGAAATATCTTTTTTATTACTATACAATGGCAGTAGTAGGAGAAAAAGGAGAAAAAAAGATGAAAAAAATGAGAAATCGCAAGACAATTACCCTCATTGCCACTCTTACCCTAGCTGCTAGTGGCTTACTAATGGCACCACAAGTAGCTGCTCAAGAGACAGGAACAGCCCCTCAAGCAAGCACTAGCCAGACAAACACTTCTGGCTTAAGCATAAATGCGCAAATGCGCAAAGATACTGTCATTATTGACTGCCAATTAGGCATAAGCTCTGAATTGGCAAAAGGTGGGCAGGCCATGCTTCAATTGGTGGACAGCCAAGGCAATGTCTTAGCAACTATCCCATATGAGTTAAAAGCCGGCTGGCAAAGTATGACTGCCTGGTTTGACCTGACAGGTTACCCAAGTGGCGACTATAGTATCAAAGCTAGCTACAATGGTCAAACTGTTCAATCAGCGACCATTCACCACCAAGTAAAATAGAACCTCCTTGAAAAAAGCAGCTACTGAGCAGTAGCTGCTTTTTGAATGACTACTTTGAGGTGTTTGACATAGAAGGAATTCTATCAAATTCTTTCCCATATATTCTTTCTTCCACTCCTCCCTTTCTTTGCTTTCGTGTTATAATAGGTCTTATGAAAGATAAAGAAAAGTTTAATGATATGATGGAAACAAGTAATGATATGGTTTACGGCGTGCATGCCGTTACCGAAAGTTTAAATGCCAATACTGGCAACAAGCTCTATATTCAAGAAGACCTGCGTGGCAAAAACGTGGATGCCATTAAGGCTTTAGCCACTGAGAAAAAGGTCTCCATTTCATGGACACCTAAGAAGACCTTGTCTGAAATGACAGAAGGGGCTGTCCACCAAGGATTTGTCTTGCGGGTTGCTGAATTCGCCTATGCTGATCTGGCAGAGCTGATAGCCAAAACTGAAGGGGAAGAAAACCCACTGATTCTGATTTTGGATGGTTTGACGGATCCTCACAACTTTGGCTCAATCTTGAGAACGGCCGATGCTACGAAGGTTTCTGGAGTTATTATTCCCAAGCACCGCGCTGTCGGTGTCACACCGGTGGTTTCTAAGACGTCAACAGGTGCGGTGGAGCACGTTCCCATTGCCCGGGTCACCAATTTAAGCCAAACCTTAGACAAACTTAAGGAAGCAGGTTTCTGGATTTTCGGCACGGATATGGACGGTACGCCGGTTCATAAATGGAATACCTCAGGCAAGCTGGCGCTGATTATCGGTAGTGAGGGCAAGGGCATTTCGGCCAATATCAAGAAGCAGGTGGACGAGATGATTACCATTCCTATGGATGGTCATGTGCAGAGCTTAAATGCAGGTGTCGCTGCGGCTGTGCTCATGTATGAAGTTTTCCGCAATAAACTCTAGGAGCGCCATGAAGAAAAAAATACTCTTGGTAGATGGCTACAACATGATTGCCTTCTGGGAGGAGACTAAGCAACTCTTCAAAACCAACCAGTTGGATCAAGCCAGGACAGTTCTGCTTAACAAGCTCAATAACTACGCCCACTTTGAAAAGATTGACATCACCTGTGTTTTTGATGCCCAGTTTGTCCCAGGAGTACGCCAACGCTATGACCAGTATATGATTTCAGTGGTCTTCACCGAGGAAGAAGAAACAGCAGATTCCTATATTGAGCGGACGGCGGCAGAACTAAACACGGTCCGCAATCTGGTCGAAGTAGCCACCAGTGACCTCAACGAACAATGGACTATCTTTTCGCAAGGAGCCTTGCGGGTCCCAGCGCGTGAACTGGAACGCCGGGTCAATACCGTCAAATCCGATTTAGACCAGATGTCCAAATCCATCGAAATGAAAAAACCAAAACTCCGCCCCTTTGAGGAAGGTAATATGCAAAAACTCAAAGACTTTATGGATGATTTGGGGTAAATGAGTTAAAAGAAAGAAGCACTGAGGTGCTTTTTTAGTTGCACTTGGAGAGGGAGAAAGAGAAGTAGTAGCCGAATGAAAAATTCAAACTTTTTTATAGTAGGAATAAGAATTTGCAACTATTAGATTATCGATTTGATAGCAAGTAGGATGAACTGATCCGAGTTCCAAGATGAAAATTTCAGCACATTTTATGATGAAAAATTCCAATTATCCTATTTCCGTAATGAGATTTACCCACTATTAAAACTCTAAAATTGTCAAAAAATAAAAGTAACTTTCAAGACTAAGCTTGCGCCCTCAGGCACTTTCTGCTAAAATAAATCAATTGTCAAAGGAGTTTTCATGTCATTTTCCATACTTACGGATTCAACAGCTGATTTAGACCAAAGTTGGGCCCAAGAGCACCAAGTCGATATCTTAGGGTTGACCATTAATTGTGATGGTAAAACCTATGAAACAGTGGGTTCAGATGTCCTAAGCAGTTCTGAACTCTTAGCCATGATGAAGGCCGGCAGTAAACCGACAACCAGCCAAATCAACGTCGGTGAGTTCGAAAAGTATTTCCGTAAACATGCAGAAGCAGGACAAGATGTCCTCTATATCGCCTTTTCATCAGCTCTGTCTGGAACTTACCAGAGTGCGGTTATGGCGCGTGAAATGATCCTGGAGGACTATCCTGATGCGGTTATCGAAATTGTGGACACGCTAGCAGCCGCGGGCGGCGAAGGCTACCTGTCGATTCTGGCAGCGCAAGCCAGGGACCGAGGCCAGTCTATTCAGGCCGCCAAAGCCCTGGTTGAGGATTTTCACCCTCGTCTTCGCACATACTTCTTGGTGGACGATCTTTACCATCTTATGCGTGGCGGTCGCTTGTCGAAAAGCTCAGCGATTCTCGGAAGTCTAGCGAGTATCAAGCCTATTCTCTGGATTGACCAAGCCGGAAATTTGGTGCCCGTCGCAAAAGTTAGGGGGCGCAAAAAAGCCATGAAGGAAATCGTGAATCAGCTGACCTCTGACATCGGCCACTCCACTATGATTATTGGCTATTCAGACGATCAAGAAGCGGCACAGGAGCTACGTGAGACCCTCTTAGAGCATGCGGAAGTGACCGATGTGCTGATCATGCCACTAGGTCCAGTTATTGCTGCCCACGTCGGTCCAAACACCCTAGCTGCCTTTGCCTTCGGTAAGGAAAAACGCTAATCAGACTAGGCTTTGTAAGCTGTCAAAAAAAGAAAAATAAAAGAGAAAAAGTACTTGCTAGTGGCAAGTATTTTTGATATTATAGTAGGCGGTATTGTTTACCCCATTTGAAAGGCCCCGGAACCTTCCAAATACCTTCGATGGGACGGAACACCCATCAACCCTGTAAACAAATATTACGAATTCGTATAGGAGAAATCATGAACAAAACAACTTTTATGGCTAAAACTGGCCAAGTTGAACGCAAATGGTACGTTGTTGACGCAACAGATGTACCTCTTGGACGTCTTTCTGCAGTAGTTGCTAGCGTACTTCGCGGAAAAAACAAACCAACTTTCACACCACACACTGATACAGGTGACTTTGTAATTGTTATCAATGCTGAAAAAGTTAAATTAACTGGTAAAAAAGCAACTGATAAAATCTACTACACTCACTCAATGTACCCAGGTGGATTGAAACAAATCTCAGCAGGTGAACTACGTTCTAAAAATGCTGTTCGTTTAATCGAAAAATCTGTTAAAGGCATGCTTCCACATAACACTCTTGGACGTGCACAAGGTATGAAATTGAAAGTCTTCGTTGGCGGTGAGCACACTCACGCAGCACAACAACCAGAAGTACTTGACATCTCAGGACTTATCTAAGAGGAAAGGAGCACATAAATAATGGCACAAGCACAATATGCAGGAACTGGCCGTCGTAAAAACGCTGTTGCACGCGTTCGTTTACTCCCAGGAACTGGTAAAATCACAGTTAACAACAAAGATGTTGAAGAATACATCCCACACGCTGACTTACGTTTAGTCATCAACCAACCTTTCGCAGTAACATCTACTGAAGGTTCATACGACGTATTCGTAAACGTAAACGGTGGTGGTTACGGTGGACAATCAGGAGCTATCCGTCATGGTATCGCTCGCGCATTGCTACAAGTAGACCCAGACTTCCGCGATTCATTAAAACGCGCTGGACTTCTTACACGTGACGCACGTATGGTTGAACGTAAAAAACCAGGTCTTAAAAAAGCCCGTAAAGCATCACAATTCTCAAAACGTTAATATACACTGGTATATCAATTTTTCAAAGCACTCAAGGGTTTGCCCTACGGGTGCTTTTTTGATACATTTTTTGAGAATTTGCCCTAAAATGATACACAAAAATTTTTTGATTACGTATTCTCTAACTTTTCTTGTATATCCTATAATTTAATACAAGGATTTGTGTTTAAAATCTTCAAATACTATTTATGCAATAGTTTGACTTTAAGTAACAAATATTATATTTTTAATATGACAAAATGCCAAAATAATAAGAACAATAATAATTACTAATAAGGAGAAAAACAATGGAAAATCAAGTTTCTGATGCACTGCTTAGAGCTGGCGTTGAATTAGGTGTACTAGCTGTTAAAGGTACAACAACTTTGGTAAATAGTAAAATTCAATCAATTAGAGATGAAAAGAGCGCAGAAAAGTTAAGAAATACATATGATGAAATTATAAATGAATTACTTTCAGAAAGAGAGCAAGCAATAAGAATAGCTCAAGCCTATAAAGAAGAATATGAAAAGGTCAATATTAATGATGAGGATATTGAATATTTACATAAAACTTTGACGCAGATGATTTCGCTGATTTCGTCTTTCACAAATGTTGATAGTGAACAAGAAGCATCTATGACTCAGTTAGTGGAGCTCTTAAATAAAGATACATTAAAAACAATGCAGTTGCTTGGATTCAATTATAAAGAAGCAATTGGTGAACCGCTAACTGAAGTATGTGCAACAACAATTAAATGTAAATTGAGTCCGTCACCTAAAAGGAATAATAAATCACAAAGGAAATAAAAATATTTTTAAAAAACCGGTAATACATCACAATTCTCAAAACGTTAATATACTGTTATATCAACAATTGGAAACACTTCATGGTTCACACTATGGAGTGTTTTTTGATACTTTTTTGAGAATTTGCCCTAAAATGATGGTTGTGATGTTGCGTTTCCAAAAGTAAGATTCTAAACTAAAGTAAAAAAACACCCAAAAATGAAAAAGATCATTTTTGGGTGTTGGGTGATTAGCAAAAGCAAATTTCTAGTAGAAGTTTATTAACAAGAATAAAGACGGTAGTTGTAATCAGGAAAGTGAAGTGATGCCTATGAACAGAAATCATAAAATCCTAATAGAAAGGAGCAACCAAAATTTTTCACTGTTAGGATTGTCAATGCTCATGTTTAATAAGGGAAATTTCACCATTTCACTCGTGAAACGAAAACTTGATTTTTTTGAGTATTAAAAACTAAATAATTTATTTTGGCCAGTCTAGGGTTATTTTTAAAATGAATGCAACTACAGTCTTAATTGTATCTGAGATAAGCTCTTTACAACTTATTTATAATATTATTCTAACATTTAGTAAATAATATTACAACCGATACAGGAATTTTCAACATAAAAAAATTATTTAAAGTAAAATCGAATGCTATAAAAATAGAAAATTCTTTTTAAAGTATTGGAATACTGATTAAGTGCAGTAATAAAATGATATAATTGTAATAATAAATAGATTTCAAGGAGAATACTTTGGAAGAGAGTTTAATTAAATCAAAACAACGAGTTCAAAAACATGGCGAGGTCTTTACACCATCTTGGATGGTTCAAAAAATGCTAGATACCCCTGGTGTAAAAGAGGCTTGTGAAAATGTATCGGCAACGTTCTTAGAACCATCTGCTGGTGATGGAAACTTTTTACAAGCAATATTAGAGAGAAAGTTAGAGCATGTTGTTAAAAAATATGATAAAAGAAATTGGAAAACAAAATCTTTAATAGCCTTATCCTCAATATATGGTATAGAATTTCTTGAAGATAATCTAGAGGTAGCACGTTCTCGAGTATTCCTATATTATTTAGATTGGTATGAGAAAACTTTTAACATAAAGTTAACTAGTAAAAGTGACATCTATAAATCCGCTCATTATCTTATTCATAAAAATATTGTAAGAGGTAACACACTCTCCCAGAAACATCCTATTACAGGAGATCCGATTGTCTTTTTTGAGTGGCGATTAGTGAAAGGTCATCATAGTTTTGTCAAAAAAATTCCATTTACTTTGTCTGAACTTCTAGGTGATACTGTTGAAAATGATAAAGGAGTTGTTGAAGGGCAAATGAGTTTCTTTGATATGGATGATGAATTTAGATTAGAGGAAGAGATTGTAGAAAAAACTAAAGTGGTAGAAGAAATAAATATTCAAAAGGTGTATTTATTAGGAGATTTATAAAATGATTTCAAATTTTGAGTTTTTGACAATTGACATTGATACGGCAGAGCTTTTCAGAACAATAAATATGGCCGAAGAAAATTATACTCACGGCGATTACGAAGGGACATTGATTAAGGTAAGAAAAGTAGCTGAAAATACAGCACGATTAATTGCTGATAGAGAGTATATAGATGTTCAAGAACGTACAACATTTAACGATATCCTTAAAGAAATAAGATACTTAATTTCTAATAAAACAATTGTGGATAATTTCTATGAAATTAAAGGTAAAGGAAATAGCTCTGCTCATGTCCTAAATCCAGAGAATGCTACAAAAGAAAACGCATTGAAATCTTTGGAGCAATTATTTGATATATTAGCATGGGTGATGCTGACTTATATTGATCCTGAAATTAAAAAAAGTGCAATTGGTCAGTTTTTAGAACCGAGAGCACAAGAAATGTATACAACGGCAGAGCGTAAATTCATCTATGTTCAAACGGTAAATAATGAGAGTGGGTTATTTAGTGCATTTGAAGGAACACAAAAAATCGGGGAAGGAACGGTTTCCTCAGACGATATTGAGACAGATTGGTCTCCAAATAGTGACTTTTTAAGAAGGGTTGCTCCGAAGCGAATCAATCAATATATGAAAACATCTGGATTACCATATACCCTTGGGTGGGTAGAACTTGCTTATAAAAAAGCAACAAAAACATGGTTTCATGATTATGACGTTCATAATGTTTTAAAACGATCAGGTATTGAACAGGCAAAACATTTGGAAGGAAATGAGTGGTATAATACCGATATAGAAACTGCAAAGGCAGCAATAAAAGCTGTGAAAAATGGTATTAATTATCTTAATGATTCACAAAGGGTAACGATAGTAGAAGAATCGACCATTAATCTTCGACCGGAGCAAGATGAAGCTGTCAAACAGACGCAAAATGTATTTAAGAAAAAAGATAGGATGCTTTGGAATGCAAAAATGCGTTTTGGAAAAACATTAACCTCTCTGCAATTAGTCAAAAATGAAAAGTTTCAAAAGGTCTTAATAATGACACATAGACCGGTTGTAGCTGATTCATGGTTTGATGATTTTAAAAAGATGAGTATGAACAAAGCTGGGTATAATTTTGGTTCTGTAAATAAAGGAGAAACTCTTGAAAATTTAAAGAAATCAAGGAAACCATTTATTTACTTTGCCTCGATACAACTGCTGAGATACAATAATGGACAAACAAATCTTAAGGAATTTTCTGATATTGATTGGGATTTAATAATTATTGATGAAGCTCATGAAGGTACTCAAACTGAACTCAGCGATACTGTGATGAAAGAGCTTGTAAAAACCAAGACTAAGATACTAGAATTATCAGGGACACCCTTCAATCTTTTAGATCAATTTGACGATGAACAAGTTTACACTTGGGATTACGTTATGGAACAAACTGCGAAGAAAAAATGGGAACTTGAACGTCCTAATGAACCGAACCCTTATGAAACTTTACCAAAAGTATCCATGTATACTTTTGAAATGAAAAACAAAAATCGTTTTACAGATGAAAGTAAATCGTTCAACTTTAGGGAATTCTTCCGTGTGGGTGAAGATGGAAAACTTGTTCATAAGCATGATGTTCGACAATTTTTAGATAATATTACTAATCCTGATAGTAGTACTAACTATCCCTTTTCAACGAAATCTTATAGAGATGAATTACGTCATACACTTTGGCTCATGCCAGGCGTCAAGGAAGCAAATGCATTTGAAGATTTACTTAAAGAACACCCAGTATTTGGTATGGATTACAAGATTGTTAATGTTGTAAAAGGTTCAAGTTCAGATGACGGTATCACAAATGAGGCGGATATTGAAAAAGTTAGAACAGCCATAACAAAAGACCCGTCACAAACAAAAACAATTACTTTGACTGTTCGTAAATTAACGACAGGTGTCAATATTCCCGAGTGGACCGCAGTTTTATTTCTTTCCAATACAAATAGTGCAATGAATTATCTCCAAGCTGCTTTTCGTGCTCAAACTCCATTTTCACACGAAAAATTAGGAATGAAAACAAACTGCTATGTTTTTGACTTTGCTCCGGATAGAGCATTGACTGTTATGGCAGAAAGTGCCCAAATCAATTCAGGAGTAGGTAAGAAGAATACTCAAGAGCAAAAACAAGCCATGGCACGGCTTCTCAATTTTATGCCAATATTAGGCTCTACAGATAATGGTATGAAAACTTTTGATGTAGACAGAATGCTTACACAACTCAAAAAAGTGTATGCTGAAAAAGCTGTTCGATCTGGGTTTGAAGATGACAGTCTCTATAATGACAATCTTCTTACATTGACCGCTGAAGATGCGACAATGTTTAGCAAACTTAATACAATTGTTGGAAAGTCACAAAATCAAAAAGCACCTAAAAAAGTTGTCGTTAATGATAATGGCTTTACCGATGAAGAGTATGAACAAGCCGAAAAAGCAAAGAAAAAACCTAAGGACAAACGGACACCAGAAGAGCTTGAAGCTATAGAAAAACAAAAAGAAGCCAAAAAACAACGTAAAAGCATGATTTCTATATTACGTGGAGTTTCTATCCGTATTCCAATGATGATTTACGGGATGGCAGTTGATTTATCAAAAGATATCACAATTCAAGAATTTATCCAACAAGTGGATGATGAGTCTTGGAAAGAATTTATGCCAAAAGGGTTTACCAAGGGGATGTTTAGTGACATCACAAAATATTATGATGCAGAAGTATTTATTGAAGCAGGACGTATCATTCGTCAAAGAGCAAAATCTTTTGATGATATGGATTTTATTGAAAGGGCAGAAAACATTGCTGCGCTGTTTAGTACCTTTAAAAATCCTGACAAAGAAACAGTACTGACACCGTGGCGTGTTGTGAATCTTCAGGTCACGAAATCTGTCGGTGGATTGAACTTTTATGATGATAACTTTGAATCTGTGACAGACGGTGCGACGTCAAATCTTCATTGGGTGGAAAATGAGGTAACACCTTTAATCTATCAAAAAGAGACGAAAATCTTAGAAATCAATTCGAAGACTGGACTTTATCCACTTCATAGTGCCATCAGTCTGTATTATCAAAGGGTTGCACAAAATGATGATAATCATTTTGAAGCTGACCAAGTCTATCAAGAAATTTTGGAAAACAATATCTACGCCATTGCGAAAACCCCTATGGCTAAAACCATTACTGAACGTACCCTGACAGGATATCGGAATTATAAGACAAATATTATCCATATTGATGATTTGACAGATACACTAAAAACAGATCTAAAAAAAGGCAAAATGTTAGTAGAGGAGGCATTTAATAACGTGAAATTTGATGTTGTCATTGGTAATCCTCCATATCAAAATGAGGGTTCAGGTGATGTAGCTCGTGATGAACCAATCTATCATAAATTTATGGATTTAGCTTACGAAGTTGCAGATAAAGCGGTCTTGATTACGCCGGCTCGCTTTCTTTTTAATGCTGGACAAACCCCGAAATCATGGAATAAGAAGATGTTAGAAGATACTCATCTCAAAGTAATTTATTTTGCACAGAAATCGGAAGAAGTGTTTCCAAATACAGACATCAAAGGTGGGGTTGTAGTTACATACCGAGACTCTATGCGAAATTTCGGGGCTATTGAGACATTTACACCGATTGAATGGTTAAATGACTTGTTCCATTTAATTCGTAATAAGGAAAAGAGATCATTTAATGAATATCTTTTCGGACGGAGCAGTTATAAACTTACTAAATTAGTTTACGAAGAGCATCCGGAATTAAAAGGTAGGATTAAACAAAGTGAAGAAAAGTCAATTGGTTCAAATATTTTTGACAAGTTACCTGAAATTTTTATAGATAGACCTTTAAATTCAGAATATATTCGTATTTTCGGTAGACAAAATAATGAACGTGTATATAAATGGATTAAGAAATCTTATGTTCAAGAACATGAAAACTTGAACAAATACAAGGTCTTTCTTCCGAAGTCAAACGGAAGTGGGGCGATAGGTGAAGTATTATCGACCCCACTCGTGGGTACCCCACTCGTGGGTCACACACAAACTTTTATTTCATTTGGGGCTTTTGACACTGAAATAGAAGCAGAAAACTGCTTGAAGTTTATTAAAACTGATATTGCTCGTGCTATGTTAGGTACATTAAAAATAACTCAGGATAATGCTACTAAAGAAGTTTGGGGGAATGTTCCGTGGTTTGATTTTAATGATTACTCAAAAATTGACTGGTCAAAAACAGTAGAAGATATTGAAAGACAACTTTATGATTATTTTAGTTTACCAGACTACATAATTGCTGAATTAAAAGCTAATGTAAGAAGGATGGACTAATGGTTTATTACGTAGAAATAATTAATTCAACTCATATATAGATTCATAAAAATATTTAAGTTGCTCATTTGGCAAAATCTCAAATTGGTATTTTTGGTGTTGAAAAGTAATTCTATTATATAAGTTAAAAGTGTAGCCTCGATAAAATTTGAATACAATCTAACGTGGGGGAAATAAAGTGGATATATTTTATTTAGTGCACAATTTTAAGGTTATTGCAATTAATACTGAAGAAATTGATAGCTATAAACAATTAAGAAATATAAAAAATCAGGAAGAATTAAATACTAAGTTCGAAGAATTAGGTTTAGAAATTGAAGATGGTATAATCGAAGAAATTCAAGAAATTTTCGGTTTGGATAACACAGATGATGGAAATAGGAATGAAGAATTTAGAATCAAGCATTGGGTGAGTAATAGATCATTTGGTGAACTAGTTGATATGTATAAACATGGAGAGATAAAAACTCCAGAAATGCAAAGGAAATTTGTGTGGAATTCTGTTAAAAGTTCTAGATTAATTGAATCTATTATTTTGGGATTACCAATTCCTCCATTGTTTCTTTTGGAAGTTGATGATAATGAATATGAGATTATTGATGGGTATCAGCGATTAACTACTCTTCATAATTTTATTGAAGGGTTACCTTGGGTTGGGTATAAAGAAGGAAAAAGAAAAGTTACTTCCCGATTGTCTAGAAAAAATATATTAAAAGATATAGAAGGTAAGTGTTTTGATGAACTTTCTATTGATCATCAAACAAAATTAAGAAGAAGTACAATTCCTCTGGTAGAGTTTAAACAGTTAAGTCCAGGAGATTTTAGTTCAAAATATTTAATTTTTGAAAGAATAAACACTGGTTCTGAAAAGTTAAATGGAATGCAAATTCGAAAATCTCTTGCATATGGTCCATTTATGGAAAATCTTTATGATGCGGCAAATTCAAATGATAATTATCTAAGCCTTTTCTCAACAACACAGATAAAAAAGGATATCCATGTTGAAGCCCTACTTCGAATTCTTGCTGTATCTGATTTAAATTTTGGAAGATTCTCTCCGAAAAGATATGGAATAAAAAATATTTTAGATGAATATGGTGAACTCTATCGTAATACAGAGATAAGTCAAGATAGATTGAAAGCAATTTTTTCATATATTGAACAATTTGTTGATTTGTTTCAAAAAAATCATGTATTTAAGAGAGTTAATTCAGAAGGAGAGTTTGAAGGCATTATTAATATAGGGATATTGGAATCGTTAGTTGGAAGTTTTGTTGAAAGTAATAAAGTAATTCCGGATAAATTTATTGATATTTATAAAAAAGAACTGACGAAACTATGGGATTCTTATGTTCTTGAGGAACAAGAAAATCCATTTTCTACAAATACTGGTAGTTTAGAGTCTATTCAAAAAAGATATGAAATCTTTAAGTCCATGATAGGATAAAGTATGGATATTGAATTTTTTAATGAAAGATTTTCAAAAATTGAAGAATCTGTTAAACTGATAGATATTATGGAGGATAGTATATCAAATGGTTCGGGTCCTCACAGAGAATTAGCGATTAAAATAGGTATTCCATATAGGGATCTACGTAGTATCTATAAAGCACAAGAACTGAAATTACTTGTCGACTATTATACTTTTTGTGAGCAACTAATGAAGCATTTTATTTATTCTGTATTGGATGTTCATGCTATAGATAGAAATATTCATAGAAAGAAGTACTTAAATGATAATTTAAATCCTAGTACTTTTTCTCCAAGAGTAAAATATAAGGAGATAGAAGATAATCTTAATAAATACTTATATACTTCGCCAAGAAAGATAAAATTACTTTCGTTTTGTATTGAATCAGACATACGACATAAGCATGATGAATTAATATTAGCACGCCATACTTATGCGCATAAAGGAGAGGAACCTACATTTAGTATATTAGGTTATGTGAAATCAAATTTAGCACTTTTAAAGTATTTTTTGAATGATTTTCAAAATATAGAAGTAGACCTTTCAAATAGACTAGAATTACAGGAAGCAATAATACAAATACTTGAAGAACAAAAAAAATTGCAAAAACTTGATCTACGTAACAAAAATTGGAAAGAAAGGTTTGATAATCTAAGAAAAGTTGCTTCGGACACTCAAATGTTACTAAGTAAACTTGAAATAAATTCTGAAACTTATTTTTACTTAGAGTCACAGTTACGAGAATTTCAAAAAATTGATTTACGACGGAGTTTGAGTAAAAACAAAGAAATTATTAGTATTATTAGTTTAGAGTCTTCGTGAATTGATATAGTTATATGAGGAAATGATAACCTACCATGTAAAAAGTTTAAATCGAAGTCAATGTTTGAAAGGTTATTAGGTATAACTATTATCATTATTAATCATTTTTTAATAAAGTAAAGACGAAAATAATCGAGACTGGAATCGTCTGTTTTAGTATTATCAACAGATAGTTAATTCAATAAAAATATAATGTTATTAAGTTAATATTGATTATTTATTTGGTTTTGGTATTGTAGAAAAGTAAAGACAATTGGAGTTGCTCTAAATGAGAAAAAATTCAACAATTGATTGCAAACTTGATAATATGTCGCCAGAAGATTTTGGCAAGATGATGGTAGTTGAATTTCAAGATGTAGAAAAAGGTGACTCAAGACTAGCAAAAGAGGTCTTCGGTGAGTATAAAAAGCTTGGGATCGGAATAATAGAACTTCTAAATGGTAAGGCTAGTATGAATAGTAGTTATAGGAGTACTCCATTTCCAGCCAGCATATCATTGAGAAATATTAGTTAAGGCAGTCAAGAGGAATTACTAAACATCTTAAAAGGCTAAAGAATCTATTGGATATTATCTAGTTGAGTGGATGTATAACCAATCATTATTAAATAAAATGACTCAGTAAATTGGAAATACTGAGTCATTTTTTTTAATTCGTTGAAAAATACAATCTTAAAAGGTTATAAAATACCATGAAAGCGATTTGAAAAGTGGTATAATTGGTTCATAATAATAAATTTAAAAATATCAAACTAATAATAATAAATCTTTAAAATGAAAAATGGAGAAACAGGAATTGGAAAGATTAGGGCAAAATTTAAAGCAAATTCGAGAAAAAAATGGTGAGACTATAACTGATTTGTCTGAAATATTAGGTAAAGCTATAAATACAATTTCACAATATGAGAATAATAAGAGGAAGCCGAATTATGAAGATTTGGAAAAAATATCGAATCATTATAATGTTAGTATAGATGATTTATTATACTCTGATTTATCTGATAGTTTAGAAACAGTTAAAATGTTAAATAACATAAAAAATAATTATGAATTTCTTAATAAAAAGTGTTTAATCATGTTTCCCATTTTATCTAGTACAGAAGCTAAACAAAATCAAAAGTTTACAAGAGCAATAAAGTTACATAAAAGTTGGTTTAATAATTTTGAACATTTCACAGATCATGAAATGGATGAGTTATTTGATTTATACTTTGACTTATATTTTGAAACTGATCTTGCTGTTGTACGAGCAAATATACTAGGAATTATTTTTTTAGTAGCATCAATGGGGAACATGTCAGAAATTAGGGATGAATTTTTAAGTTTTATAAAGCATCAAGGAAAAACTAATAAGTATAATAACACTAAATTTTTTGTTTCAAATTTTTACTTAGACCGAAAAAAGACATCTTTGGACGAAATTATTGATACATCAAAATCAGAAATAGATAATTTTATATTATTACTTTTATCCAATCTCAAAGGCAGTGAAACATTATATAATTTGAGAGAATATTATTTAGCCTTACGTTACATTTTTGGAATAATAAATAACAGTTTCAATGAGATAAATAATAATAATTTTGGCATTTTACTCATGCTAGATCTCGAAAAAATGGGAAATAAATACGCGAAAAATTATTTATCCTTAATAAGATTTGTCTACAATAATTGAAATATTCTCAGAATGAGAAAGACTTTTTCTAGACAATTTGATATTATCATCATAAATAAGAAGATGAGGTATCATTTATGAACGAAATGTTAAATGAATTTTCAAATTTAATGAATAAAGATAGAGTTAATGAATTTGAATATGCAAAATTAAGTAAATTAGCTAGTCAGGTTGGAGGTCCAGAAAAATTTATTGAAATTGTTTTTAGTGATGGATTTAGTGAAGGGGAAACAATTGGGTATAATAACGGGTTTGAAAAAGGATGCACACAAGGTAGGATAGAAGGGATAATTTTAACTACTGGATTAATATCAATAGGAACCTTCATCTTTTCGAGAGTTAGTTATTTTAAAAATAGAAAAAGAAAAAAAATATTAATGAGACAGTTAAGAGACGGGCAATATATTATGTAAATGAGAAGTTCAAGACAATAAAAAATAACGAAAAAGATTGTAATGATGGTAAAAAAATAAGTGAATTTGAAAGCTAAAATAGAAATCACAGCAAAAAGAAGGGACAAGATATGAGATATGTTTTTGAGGCAACACAAATAGGATGGGATAAAAATGTTGATATTGTCTGGTTCAACAAATCAGCTTATACATATGAAGAAGCCGTTGCTGAGTTTAAAGAATATCAAGGAGAAACAATTAATGGTTATTCTTATACTGGGTATGAATATGATGGTATAAAATACCATGATTTCAAATTTCTTGGAGAGTTTGAGGAAGATAAAATGCCTTATTTATAAGATGATTATTGTCTTAGTATAAATATTGAAAATATGAAAAGAGAACAAAAATGTTAAATTCGAAAAAAGTTGATTTATATAAGATGTTGCTATTGGAATTGAATACTTTTGCAGAAGATAAGTTTAAATATGAATATTCAGATAATGTTGCTCCTGAATTAGTTGCTGCCCTAAGTGGTATTGGCACAGGTATGCTAGGAATTGGAGCCGTTTATTCAGTTTTTGCTGGTATGTCGGGTGCACAAATAATGTCTACTCTTGCAGGATTCGGTGTAGGAGGTACTGTTGGAGGGATAGCTAGTATTGCAGCCTTAGTTTCAGCACCAGTTCTACTTGTAGGTAGTGGTGCCTATACTTTTACGAAAAAAAGAAAATTAAAAAATGAGGTTAAACAATTAGGAGATATTTCCATTGACCTTAAACAAAAAATGAAAGAAGATGATAGAGGAAGAGTAAAAGAACTTTTAGTTGCTATAAATGATCTTGAAAAAGTATTGTTTAAAAAGTAAGTTAAATCTTATATTTATCAATTATTTATTAATAATGTATACAAAGAAATGAGGAATTATGGGAATTTTTGATTTTTTTATGAATTCGGATAAGGATAAAGAGTCCGTAGAACAACGTCAATCGTATTTTGAGTTTACTAAAACTTATCCATTTACTGTTTTGATACCAGATTTTGAAATAGGACAAGACTATTTTGAAGAGATATCTGGAGATATTACATACACTGCTGAAGTTGAATGGAATGAAACTACTGATCAATATGATGTTACAATATTAGATTGGGATGATAATACTGGCAGATTTACGCATGATGGAAGTGCGCCAGCAAAAGAAGATGACTTTTATGAGGATTTAAAGGATTATTTAATCTCGCAAGGTGTTTCTGAATTTGATATTGATTGGTAGTTGATTCTATTATGATTGAATACTCATTCAACTTTTATAAAACCTATCTCCTTTAATATGGAGATGGGCTCTTTTTTTAAAAAAAGATTTGAGTAGTTCATTTGTTTGGAGCTAAAATTCTTGTATTAACAAAAAAAGAATAAATCTCCTTAGCAGTCTTCTGAACAAACTAGAAGGGGATTCATTCATCTTATTTTTTAAATTAATTCAGTTTTCTAATTACCTAGGAAGGCGGGTAACAATCCAAAGATTAGATTGAATTGAATCCAAAATGCAAAAATACATATGAAGCCAAGAAAAATATATTTCAATTCTTTGGTGATCAATGTTAGCAATAAAGAAAATACGCAACAAATTGGTAAGATTAGATTAACAATAATAAAATAGGGGTAATACCCCATAATCTCGCAGTCCCATGGAATAAGTAAACTACTAAACCAGATCAAGGCAATTAAAATAAAATAGAATCTTCTAAATTGATTTATGTTTTTTCTCAACTTTAACATTCGATCAGCCCTCTGACATCATCTTTGATAATTTTTCTTTCATGATTCGATATAGTCAAATAATCTTATTGAAAAAAGATTTGGAAGTCAAAACAACTTTTTGAATTCAATTTAAAAAATTGAATAGTGTCTTTGTAGAAGACCTCCTCCCGAACTTTTTGTTCATCTTTCCCCCACATTTTTCAATCAATTTGTGACCTTTTGACCGCTTTGGGGTTGAGGGGTCTTTTTGGTCTTGGGCTGTGGTAAAATTGAGCTAGTTAAATAAGAAGAAGTGAGGGTTTAGCATGGAATTTAAGTCTTTGATGCATATTGCTTTCTACACGGATCAGCTGGATCAGATGTTGGATTTTTACGTCAACAAGTTGGGTATGACTAAGAAGTCTGAGGTTAACTATTCTATTTATTTGGATCGGGATGACCGGCCGGCTTTGCAGAAGATTGCGCGTGAGGAGCCTGACAGAATTTTTAATATTTACCTTGAGGCTGCTCCAGGTCAGTTTATTGAACTTTTTACGGCTCATGCGACTCAGAAGGAGCACACGCAGTGGGATGAGCATAAGGGTTATTCGCATTTTGCCCTTTTGGTGGACGACATTTTCAAGACGCGTGATCAGCTGTTAGCCGCTGGTGTGGAGCTGGTTCACGATATTTCCAAGGGTCCGTCTGAGACTTACCAGATGTGGCTTCGTGATCCGGATGGCAACTATTTTGAAGTTATGCAGTATACTGAAAAGTCCATTCAGCTTGTTGGTAACTGCTAGTCGGTTTTGAAGTCAAAAACAAATTCTGTCTGATGAAGGCTCTGGCAGAATCGAAGGGAGTAAATAAGAATGTCTCACAATTTAATGGAATTAGCGCAGCAATTCTCTAAAGAAGACAAGGAAATCTTAGCAAGCATTGAAGAAAATTTGATTTTCCAGTCTTTCGATAGTCAGGCGGCTCTGGCTTTGGGGGCGCTTTTGGTGGAGGAAGCGGTGGCTTTTGGCGAGGAGCCGGCCATTCGGATTGAGCGCTTATCTGATGGGGCGGCCATTTTCCAATACATTGGTAATTCTGGCGGGGAGCGCAATATTGGTTTTGCTCTGCGCAAGATGGCTGCTGTCAGAGTGACGGGATTCTCTAGTCTCTATTCTCTAGCTTTGTTAGGCGAGGATCCGCAACTTTTGGATTTGGAGCGCATTTTGCCAGTTGCGGGTGCCTTTCCCATTAAGGTGGCTGGAGAAATGGTGGCAATTTTAGGCATTTCCGGTTTGCATCATGGCAATGATCATCGCCTTTTGATGCTAGCTTTATCTAAATTCTTGGGTCTTGACCTTCCGGAATACCAAGGTTTGATTATTTGAGTATAGTAAAAGCATCCGAGGATGCTTTTTTTTATTCATAATCTGTTGGGTATTCAATCAGATTGATTTTCCCATCTTTGACCTCAACGCCGAAAAGCAGATCGTAACTATCATAGGAGTCTTTATCCTTTGTGTATTCAAAGTCAACCTCATAATAACCATCTGGGCACTGGGAGACATTTAATTGGTCCAATTGACCTGTCATACGATCGATTTCTGCTTTAAGGGAAGTTCCCTGTTTCACTTTTCCGTAAATCGGTGACATGTAGATTTTATAGGTATAGAAATAATTAGCTAAATAGGATTTTAATTTTAGGTCATAGATTCCAAGAAGCGGTTTCTTTTTTGCTTCTTCAAGGGGACCAATATCTTTGATTAATTGTTGTTTGACCGCTTTCTGGTCGTAATCTCTTGAAGTAGGTCTATCATAATAGAGAGCTATTCCACTTGGGTTAATTAACCTTCCTTTTTCATCACTGATTGTTTTTGAAAAAGAATACTTGATCTTTTGGTTATATTCTTTGGCCTCTTGTCCGTGGCCTAAGGTTTTGTCAAATAAATAAGCGATATGTTCATCATATTTAAAGAGGTGATTTGAAATCAAGTCTTCTGTGCTGGTCACTGGGGGCAATGATTCGATTCCTCCAGCCGGTAATCGATAATCTCTAAATTTATAGGTCACTTTGTGGCCATTAATGTTTTCAACATAATCATATGAGTATAAGTAATAACTCTCAAAGGCATCAAGCTCAATATTAAAATTTTTAATTTTCCCATTGAAACCACTCTTTTTATAGTAAGAGATTAACAGGGGTTTGAATTTGTTTTCATCATATAAACTATCCGTTTTATCTTGATACGTAAAGATATCATACAAGGTGAAGGCGACAAAACCAAAGAAGATAACCCCTGGTAAGGTGACAAGGATACAAGCTAAAACGATTAGGACTTGTTTTACTCTTTCAGACATTTCTTTTTCCTCATTTTTCTTTAATTATTTTACCATAAAATCATGTCAAAAAGCCAAAAATTAATCATAATTATGAATTGAAATATTGTGCAAAGGGTGAAAAAACATCAAGATTTGAGCCTTTGTTAGTGAATTTAAAGATTGGTCAGTTTTATTGAACTATTCTGTGAATTTGTGACATATTATGATTGACTATTTTTTTGAGTTATTGTAATATTAAAAATATTGTGAATGGATTAATTTTTTGATAATATTCAAACATTTAGTCATTTTACTTTCATATTTTATAAAAGAGAGACCGACTTTGTTCGGTGGAGAGAAATTTTGGGGAAAAATACTATTTTAAAAACACTGACGGCGCTTGGTGCTATTTCTGGTGCTTCAGCTCTTGTTCAAACAGTAGAGGCAGCTGATGCGACTACTCTTGGGCTAACGTCTGAAATGGCTCTAGATCAAACGACACAATTGGATTCTAATGTCGTTGTTGCTGCGTCCGCAAATGCTGTGATTTCTGACTCTGCTTCAGCTTCAGCTAGCGTTATGCCATCTTTATCAGAGGCGACTAGTGAATCAACTTATTACACTTACTCTAATTCAACTTTAAATAGTTCACAGCTAGCTTCATATTCTGAACAACAATCCTTATCCCTCTCAGAATCTGAAAGTATTTCAATGTCAGAATTCGAGTCTCTTTCTGATAGCATTACTAAGCCATACTTGGAATCTTCATCTATTAACTATTCCTTATCAATGAGTACTGATTCAACTTTCTCAGCAACACCATCACAATCTGCTAGCTTATCTGGTTCAACAGTTGAAACAAGTTCATTCCCATCAGAATCAGCTTTTCCTTCTGAGTCAACTTCAGCAAGTTTGACACAATCAGAGTCAACAACAGAAACTTATTATGAATATTCAAATTCATGGTCTCAATCAACAAGTGCAACATCAGAATCAGTGGCTTCAACTTCAGTTAGTCAAAGTCAAACAACAAGTCCAGTGGCAACATCAACTGCTAAACCAGTTTCACAAAAAGTTGCTCCAATGCCTGTTGCAACTGAGAACAAAGAAGTAAGTTCTCAATCAGCTCCACAAGCAGCCTTACCAAATACTGGTAGTCAATCTTCAAATAGTGCTTTAGCAGTAGTAGCAGCTAGCTTTATGGGCGCATTTGCTCTATTAACTGGTAAAAATCGTAAAGAAAATAAATAAGAAAAATACTCATACTTAAAAATATCACCTGAAAAGGTGATGTTTTTTTTGTTTTTTGGAATTTTTTTCGAATGTAATTAGTGAGATGGCTTATGGGTACCTTTAAAATAAAAAAATTCATCTCTAAAATCGAAAATTTCTTGCAAGAAATTTTTTCCCATATCATTTATTTTTTTACGAAACAATTTAATCAGACTTCCCTGACATTGTCAGACTATTGAATAGGTGATATTCTAAATTAACTTATTTAAAAACTATAGAAGAGGAGAAAAAATATGAATACTGTACTAAAAAAATACAAAAATAATATGGAATTGGCTATATTACAATATACAGATTATTTAAATGAAAAGTATAAGAACACACTAGAAAACAAGTGGTTTTGGATTATTGTTGCCATGGTAACTCTTGCGGCAATTGGTCTTTATGCATGGTATTGTACAAGTAGAGGTTATGCCTTCGCGTTTAATATCAAATATAACTGGCCAAAATCTGGTCAAATGGGTATTGCATGTAAGTAGTATAAAAGAACATTTTATGTGAGAAATATTGTTTTTATTTATTTCCTAATTTGGAGGGGTAATGTTTAATATAAATAATTTAGATCAATCTTTTAGTAGCAAAAGAATTTTACGAGAAATTTCTTGTCAATTTCCAAATAGTGGAGTTAGTATTATCATCGGAACAAATGGATGTGGAAAATCCACTTTCATGAATGTATTATCTGAAATGATTCCATTTAGTTCTGGGGAAATTATATGCAATGGTTTTCCAATAAAGAGTAAAGAATATAATGAACAAATTTTCTATATTCCTTCGGATTTTTATTTACCAGAATTTATGACTGGAGAAGAATATATAAATTTTATTCTAAAACATTATAAAAATGCTGATTTTTTACTAGTTGAATTTTTGTTGAATCTTTTTGATCTTGCGGAATATAAAAATACTTTAATAGAAAAATATTCTTTTGGTATGAAAAAGAAAATTCAAGTTATTGCTTCATTTTGTTCATTTACACCTTATATTTTAGCAGATGAAATATTTAGTGGTTTGGATTTTGACACGGTGATATTATTAGAAAGCTTAATTGACTATTTTAAAGAAAAAAGAAGTTTTATCATTGTATCACATGATATGGATACCCTTAAACGATTTCCGGAAAATATTTTTATCATGAATAAAGGTTGTATTACTCCATTTTTAGGAAATGTTAATGATAAGAACAATATTGTGAAATCTATAGGAGGAATCAGTGATAAAATCAATTCATTACATGAATATTTTGGAAATAGTAAAACTATTTATTAACGATTCCTTCCATGGATTTATTAAAAGACCAATATTCAAAAATAAAATTGGGATTTATGGTTTACTTACAACTTTCTTGATTCTCTATTGCTTTTATTTCTATATAAATGCAGTGGAGTTTGTAAACTTAGGTCAAAATAGAGGGAATTATACATTTGAGGAGCTTAAAATTGCTCAAAAATTATCAATTACAAGTTATTCCGATTTATCATTTGTCTTTGGCATATTAATTTTCCATTTATCAGAAGCCATAATTCAGGTGAAAAGTAGCTCGTTATTTACGATTAAATCTCTTCCATATCATAAAAATGAATTAAAATATGCTGTGCAGTTTTTCAAATTAGGGACATCGGCTATATTTTTTGAATTATTTTTCATCATAATGATGCCTGGGTTACAAATAATTGGAAATGTGATTATTTCAACTCTTTTATTTTTCACCTGTCATTTTTCATTTTTTAACGGTTATATGCTGAGTTTGTTTTACTATAATTCATTTAATAAAATATTTATCTCATATTACTCCAAATTGAAAAATTTTCTAACAGTTGCATTTTTGTGTTTGACTTTTTATTTTTTTTACATTGGGAGATTTAAACTAGAGACTTTCTTATCAAAACTAATTAATCAACCTATCTATTTGACAATAATTTGCTTTGTTTTCAATATTATTATTGTTTTTATTTTTTTAAGTATTCCTTATAGGAATATAGAAAATCAATTTTTAAAAAGCACTTATTATTATTTGCCCTTCTCAAGATATCTTCCTAATGAGTACAAAGGTTTAATGAGAACAAAACTTTATATTGTTTCTCAGATTGTTTTAACTGTAACATGTTTATATTCATTGATAGTTGCTGATTTTATGACGATGTTATCTATATTTGGCCAACTCTTTCCATTTCTTAATGTTGTTTTTTTGCATTATTTTGATTCAACTGCGAAAGTTCGAAAAATATATAATTTACTCAATGTTTCTATTTTGAAAGAATTATTTAAAGTATCAATTTGTGTTGTGGTCTTTCAAATTCCCTTAATTATTTTGGGATTTTATTTGCCAGGTAGATATCATGACTTTTTATGGGGGATATTATTGGCGTTTGCAGCAATCATTATTGGAGCTTTATTTCCCAAAAGTAGTAGCACATTAAACGAAACTGTTTCAACATTTTTACTATTTCTAACAGTTGTCATGATATTGATTATGAAGAACTATCTATTGCCAATGATATTTGTAATAGTAATATTTATAGCCATTATTCTTTATTTATTAAAAAAAGAAAGAAGTTTAGTATGATTCAAAAGATGATAAAACAATTTTGTTATATTAATTTACTTTGGTTGATATTATTTCTAATTGACTATGGTATAGAATTATTTCAAGTAAATAATTCTGAAAGAATAACAGTAATGGGGTTGTATATAAAAAGTGCAGAAAATAGTAATGGGCTTTATACCGTATTTGGATTGACTTATAAAATATTAATTATTTATCTCATTATGATTTTTGTTTGGTTAGGTATATATTATGTTTTACAAAAATGGAGGAAACGAAAATTATTGTTCTAACATTTTTACTATTCTCAGTGATTACACTTTTGCTTGTGATTTTACATGAAAGTTTTCATTTTCTAACTGCGTATTTGCTCAATCTATCACCTGAAATAAAATTCAACTTTTGTTGTCCGTCAATAAAATATCAAAACCAAGAATCTAATTTTAAAAATCTACTTGTATCAGCACTTTCTCCGATAATAATAATTGGTTTGGGAGTAATTCTTCAAGATTATAGTATTTATGGATTTTATACAAAAGTATTATGTTTTTCCAATATAATAAACTTATTTCCAGTTACTTCAGACGGTGAAGTCATTCTGATTTCAATAATAAGGTTGGTGAAGAAAATATGAAAAAAATTATTTCAAAGATATTCTTTCTATTATTTTCGATTTCTTTTGTCTATTATATTGCAAACACAAAAACAGAAAGTAATTCAATTAGAATAGAAAACTCTATTAATTTTACTAAGGAACCATTTGGTCGTACAATGAAAATGATATCCTCGAAAAAACCTGGGATATATTATTTTGGTTATCAAAATTGTCCTTGGTGTGTAGAACTTCAGCCAATTCTTGATGAAGTTTTAGAACAAAACAAGATAAAAGCCAATTACACCAATATCAAAGACAAGAATTTTAAAGACAACTATAAAAATCAATTAAATAAATTGTATGCAAAACATGTTGGAGGTAACTTAGAAGTTCCTTTTCTCGTAATCATCGATCCTGAAAGAAATATTTCTACTCACGTTGGCACTTTACCTAATCATAATGCAATCCAAAACAAATTAACTCACAATGAAAAGAATAAGTTAAAAAGTATATTGAACAAACTCGTAAGTCAAAATATTAGCAAGTAATGAATCTTTTGACTTATTTAGAATATCAAGAATTAAAAGCAGAAAAAGAGTGATGTCAGCAATTAGTGATATAATGAATGGAATCGTTGGAAAAATTAAAATCACCACCATTAGAATCAGGGCAGAATATGTATTTTACAAGTACCTCAGGGCAAAAGCTTTACTATGAAATTTATGGGATGGGTTATCCTATCGTCTTTTTCCATGGCAACAATCAGACAGTGGCTTATTTCAAACCACAACTGCATTTGGCTGATAGCTATTAATTGATTTTGGTGGATAGTCCTGGTCATGGGCAATCGGGAGCTATGAAAAAGAAGATAAGCTCTGCCAAAATGGCGAAAGATGTTTATGATTTACTAGAAACTTTACATTTGGATCAGTATGTTTTGGTCGGGCACTCTGATGGGGCTAATTTAGCCATTGCTTATGAGAATCTCTTTCCCCATAAGGTCGGTGGACTCCTCTTAAATGCTGGCAATATTACGTTCTTTGGCTTACTGCTTCATTATGTTTTTTCCATTTCAATCAAGGTCTTGAAACTGGCTTTAGGGAGCATCTTTTCCCCCAAAAAAAGAAATGCATATCATGTTGCTCAGTTAATGATGGCCCACCAGACCATTGTGCCAAGTCATTTCTCTGACAGCATTCCGGTTTTTGTTCTGGTCGGCCAGAGGGACATGATTCGCCCTAGCCATTCTTTGAAAATTTCCCAGCAGTACAGCAATAGTCGGCTGATTACCATTCCCAATATGGGTCATAACGTCAATAAAAAACCTGGTGTTCTTGATGCTGTGCTGGCAGAATTGATGGTAGAAGTGGAAAAAAGCAATCAGAAATTTATTCATAAAAACACTGAGTGATTCGTTAGATATAGTAAACAATTCTAAAACGTGTTAAAATATGTTTAAATAATTTAGAGGAGGTGTGAAGCTCTGCTATGATAAAAAAATCATATACAATGAAAGATGTTGCCAAGCAAGCTGGTGTAAGTGTAGGTACCGTTTCACGGGTTATCAATCATGAACAAGGAATAAAAAAGGTTACGCTAGAAAAAGTAAACAAAGCAATTAAAGAATTAAATTATGTTCCAGATAATTATGCTAGAGGCATGAAAACTAATCGGACAGAAACAGTTGCGTTGATTGTACCAACAATATGGCATCCATTCTTTTCAGAATTTGCATTTTATGTTGAAAAAGAATTAAGTCAAATAAATTACAAATTACTTTTATGTAATACTGATGGTTTTAAAAAAGAAGTAGAATATATCAATATGCTACAACAAAATAAAGTTGATGGTATCATTGCAATCACCTATAGTCCAATTGAGGATTATTTAAATTCTAATATTCCATTTGTTAGTATTGATAGATCCTATGGAAGTAAAGATATTCCATGGGTAAGTTCTGATAACTTTTCTGGTGGACAAAAAGCAGCCCAAGTATTACTTGAAAATAATTGTAAAAATCTTCTCTTTGTTGGAAGTCATAATAAAACAGATAATGAAACAAAGAATAGAAGAAACGGTTTTGAGAGCTTTTTGAAAGAAAAAGATGTCATTCCTCGGGTATTTGATCTAGAAGAGCCTTTTGATGATTTTGTTAGACCCTTAACTTCTTATTTGGAGAACCATCTTGATATTGATGGGATTTTTGCGATAAACGATTTTACTGCACTTGATGTCATTGATATTTTGGAAAAATTGGGAAAAAAAGTTCCAAAAGATGTCCAGGTTATTGGTTATGATGGTATAAAACTCGCTAATGAGAAATCTTACCCTATTTCAACAATTAAACAACCACTTAAAGAAATGGCAAAAGAAGCAGTTCGTATTTTATTAAGTATTATTGAAAATGAGCCCCATAAATTACAAGTTACTTTACCAATTTCATTTATTGATGGGCCAACAACAAAAAAATAAAAAAATTCTGTTGACAGAAAGCGCTATCAATGGTAGAATTTATCTGTAAATAAATCGATTTACTTTTTTTTAAAGGTGATAAATGAAACGTTTCAAATAGAGTAGACTTATAAGTCACTCTATTATATTCCTATTAAAATGAAACGTTTCAAAAAAGGAGAAAGAGATGTCAATAAAAAATAACAAGTCGAATTTTTTAGCTAAAGTAAAACGACAACGATTATTATTACTTATGTTAGTACCAGGACTTTTATTAACTTTTATTTTTAAATATATACCAATGTATGGAGTATTAATTGCTTTCAAGGATTATAATCCACTCTTAGGAATTTTAAAGAGTCCTTGGGTTGGATTTTTGGAATTTAAAAATTTTCTGGCTTCACCAAATTTTAATATTCTACTTGGGAATACAATCAAGTTAAGTGTCTTTGGCTTGCTATTGGGTTTTTTTCCTCCAATTATTTTAGCTATTATGCTAAATCAATTAATAAGTGAGAAAGCAAAGAAAAGAATTCAATTAATTCTATATGCACCAAACTTTATTTCTGTAATAGTTATTGTCGGAATGATTTTTTTGTTTTTCTCAGTAGAGGGTCCAGTAAATGATATCTTAAAAAGTTTTGGGCTAAAAACCAATTTCATGACTAGTCCAGGATATTTTAGACCCTTGTATATTATTAGTGGTATTTGGCAAGGAATGGGATGGGCCTCAACTCTTTATACCGCTACTTTAGTAAATGTAGATACATCATTGATTGAAGCTGCTCAATTAGATGGGGCAAATATTTTCCAACGAATTAGACATGTTGATTTACCAGCCCTTAAACCAATAATGGTAATACAATTTATCTTAGCTGCTGGTAATATTATGAATGTCGGTTATGAGAAAGCATTTTTAATGCAAACCTCTCTAAATTTACCAGCGTCAGAAATTATTTCAACTTATGTTTATAAAGTTGGTTTAGTTTCAGGTGATTATTCATATTCAACTGCTGTAGGTTTATTTAACTCAGTAATCAATATGATTCTACTATTCTCTGTAAATAAAATAGTAGAAAAAATCAATGATGGAGAAGGGATTTAGTGAGGATTATGAATACTAATTTATATACTGATTTTGACAAAAGAGTGTTAGTCGTTAATAAAATCATTGTTGGTTTTTTGGTTTTAATCACTATCGTACCTATGGGTTATATTTTGATTGCTTCTTTTATGGATCCTCAAGTTCTTGCAAATCAAGGACTCAGTTTAAACCCTCAAGATTGGACTATCGAAGGTTATCAACGTGTATTGGGAGATGGGGCAATTTTAAGAGGGTTTATCAACTCACTTATTTATTCGGTAACTTTTGCATTACTTACAGTTGCAATATCGGTTTTAACGGCTTATCCTCTTTCAAAAAAAGATCTAGTTGGTAGAAGATGGATTAATTATTTCTTAATATTTACTATGTTTTTTGGTGGTGGTCTAGTCCCAACTTATCTACTAATTAAAAATTTAGGAATGTTGAATACGATGTGGTCAATTATTATCCCAGGAGCTGTAAATGTTTGGAATATTATATTAGCGAGAACATATTTCCAAAGTCTACCTGAAGAATTAGTTGAAGCTGCTGTAATTGATGGGGCAAATGATTTTCAAATTTTCTTGAAAATAATGCTTCCTCTTGCTAAACCAATTATGTTTGTCCTCTTTCTTTATGCATTTGTGGGTCAATGGAATTCTTACTTCGATGCAATGATTTATATTAAAGATCCAAATCTTGCTCCATTACAGCTGGTATTACGGAATATTTTGATTCAAAGCGAGGTGAGTCAAAATATGATTGGCGCGCAAGCAGCAATGAATGAGATGAAGAAAATTGCAGAGATGATAAAATATGCCACAATTATCATTTCTAGTTTGCCGCTTATTGTCATGTATCCTTTTTTCCAGAAATACTTTGACAAGGGAATTATGGCAGGCTCACTAAAAGGTTAATAAAAATTTATTTATAGGAGAAATACAATGAAAAAAAGATGGATTACATCGAGTGTTGTCGTGTTAGCAAGTGCAATTGTACTTGGTGCCTGTGGAGCAAAAAATACAGTTTCTAGCCCTGATTATGAACTAAAAAAAGTTTCATTCCCATTAAAGGATAAAGTAACATTGAAATTTATGACAGGTAGTTCAACTTTAGCTCCTAAAGATCCAAATAAAAAATTAATTTTGAAACGGATGGAAAAAGAAACTGGTGTAAAAATTGAATGGACAAACTATCAATCGGATTTTGCTGAAAAACGTAATTTAGATATTTCAAGTGGTGACTTGCCAGACGCAATCCACAATGATGGTGCTTCGGATGTTGAGTTAATGTCATGGGCTAAACAAGGAGTTATCATTCCAGTTGATGATCTTATTGAAAAATATATGCCTAACTTGCAAAAAGTATTAGAAGAAAAACCTGAATATAAATCAATGATTACGGCTCCTGATGGTCACATTTATTCATTCCCTTGGATTGAAGAACTTGGTGAAGGAAAAGAATCTATTCATAGTGTTAATGATATGGCTTGGATTAATAAGGATTGGTTAGATAAACTCGGTTTGGAAATGCCACAAACAACAGAGGAACTAGTTAAAGTGCTGGAAGCATTTAAAACTAAAGATCCGAATGGAAATGGCAAAGCTGATGAAATTCCTATGTCATTCATTAATAGTCCAGGGAATGAAGATTTCAAAGTTCTTCTAGGGTCATTTGGTGAAGGAGATAATGATGACCATCTTATTGTTAATAATGACAATAAGGTTGACTTTACCGCAGATAATGATAGTTATAAAGAGGGTATTAAATTTATGCGTACTCTTCAAGAAAAGGGATTATTAGATAGTGAAGCCTTTGAACAAGATTGGAATTCATATGTAGCGAAGGGTGGAGAAAATAAATTTGGAGTCTACTTCACTTGGGATAAAAATAATGTAACAGGTGCTAAAAGTAATTATGAACTTCTTCCGGTATTATCTGGTCCAAATGGCGAAAAAAATGTTACGAGAACAAACAATGTAGGTTTCTCAAGGGATCGTATGGTTATCACTAGTGCTAATAAGAATTTAGAGTTAACAGCTAAATGGATTGACCAACAGTATACACCACTGCAATCTGTTCAGAATAATTGGGGCACATTTGGGGATACAAAACAACAAAATATCTTTAAATTTGATAAAGAAAAGAAAATGTTGAAACACTTACCACTTGAGGGAACTGCCCCAACTGAAATTCGCCAAAAAACAGAAGTTGGTGGACCATTAGCAATTCTTGATAGTTACTATGGTAAAGTAACAACAATGCCAGATGATGCAAAATGGCGTTTGGACTTGTTGAAAGAAAATTACGTACCATATATGAAAAATAATAATATTTATCCTAAAGTGTTCATGAAAGAGAAAGATCTTGATAAAACGGCACAAATTGAAGCTGATATGACAGATTATATCGCTCGTAAAAGAGCAGAATGGATTACAAAAGGTGGAATTGACAAAGAATGGGACGCTTATAAAAAAGAATTAAGTCGTTATGGGTTGAATGATTGGCTCACAATTAAACAAAAATATTATGACGATTACTTAAGTACAAAGAATAAGGAGTGAAAATGAGTCAATTCGAGTATTCAATTGAAAAAGCAAATGCGTTTATTAATAATAATCATAATGCCATTGTAAATAATACTTTCAAGCCTGAGGTGCATTTTTCAGCCCCAATTGGTTGGATAAACGATCCTAATGGATTTGTTTATTTCAGAGATGAATACCATCTTTTTTACCAATATTATCCTTATGATAGTGTTTGGGGTCCTATGCATTGGGGACATGCGAAAACAAAAGATTTTGTTGAGTGGGAACATTTACCCATTGCCCTAGCACCAGATATGCCATATGATAAGGATGGTTGTTTCTCAGGAAGTGCAATTGTAAAAGATGACACTTTGTGGATAATGTACACAGGAAATATAATTGATTCTAAAAATGGAAATCGTCAAGTTCAAAATATAGCATTTTCTAAAGATGGTATTCATTTTCAAAAATTAGCTTCAAATCCAGTAGCTACTGGAGAAATATTACCTTCAGATTTAATACCTTCAGAATTTAGGGATCCTAAGTTATTTGAAAAAGATGGTTGTTATTATTCGGTTGTTGCTGCTCAACATAAAAATCAGGTAGGGTGTATTGTTTTACTTAGTTCAGAAAATTTAGTGGATTGGTCATTTGAATCTATTTTTCTTGAAGGTAAAAAGGGACAAGGTAAAATGTGGGAATGCCCAGACTACTTTGAAATTGATGGTGAATCTTACCTTGTTCTATCACCAATGCGATACCCCAAAGATGGGAATCACTACACAAATATTAATTCAGCAGTTATTTTTAAAGGGAAAGTGGATTGGCAACAAAAAATCTTTCTGTTTGAATCCGTTAAAGAGTTAGATCAAGGCCATGATTTTTATGCTCCTCAAACCTTGATTGATGATAAAGGACGTCGACTGATGATTTCTTGGATGCATACATGGGGAAGGACCGTTGTTACTCATGAACTCAAACATCACTGGTCAGGGCAAATGACAATACCTAGAGTGTTAAAAGTTGAAAATAATACTATTAAACAAGAGTTTATTGAGGAAGTCATTGAGAAATTGCCTATCATTGATGTAAATAAAGTATCAGAAGGACCAGGGGTCTTAACGATTGATATTGACGGCTCCTTTGAAATGAAATTGGGTTCTGAAGGTGACTATATTACTTTTGGATATACTGATAAATACAATAGTGTTTACATTGATAGAAGTAAACAGGCGCTAAAAATTATTGGTGAAGAAGAATGGGATACATCGATAAAAGCAGTTAATATTAGTGCTGAGAAACTGAAAGTGGTTATTGATAAGTCTTCGATTGAAATATTAATTAATGATGGGGAAGCTGCCTTAACTTCAACCTACTTTATTCAAGGGGGGCACAAATTACAAAAGTTAATTTGAAGGAGATTTTAATGACACGATTGTATGGAAGTATTGAAGCGGGTGGTACTAAATTTGTCTGCGCTATTGGTGATGATTCCTTTAGCGTTATTGAACAGACGCAGTTTCCAACGACTAATCCGCAAGAGACTATTGCCAATTGCATTGCCTTTTTCAAGCCTTTTGCTAAAGATTTAGTAGGTTTAGGCATTGGCTCGTTTGGTCCTATTGATATTGACCCTGATTCAGCCACTTATGGCTATATTACCAGCACTCCAAAACCAGGATGGGCTAATGTTGATTTGTTGGGTGGTCTTAGAAATGCCCTTAAACTGCCTATGTATTTCACGACAGACGTTAATAGTTCAGCCTATGGTGAAATAATGGCTCGGTCAGGTGTCGATAGCCTAGTTTATTACACAATCGGTACTGGAATTGGGGCTGGAGCTATTCAAGATGGTCAATTTGTTGGTGGTATGGGGCATACAGAAGCTGGTCATACCTATGTTATGGCTCATCCGACTGATATAGAAAATGGTTTTACTGGAGTTTGCCCTTTCCATAAGGGCTGTCTCGAAGGGATGGGCGCAGGACCAAGTTTAGAAGCTAGAACTGGTATTAAAGGAGAGCTTATTCCAATGGATTCACCAGTTTGGGATATTCAGGCCTTCTATATTGCGCAAGCGGCCCTTCAAGCAACCATGCTCTATCGCCCAGAGGTCATTGTATTCGGTGGTGGCGTTATGGCTCAAGCACATATGGTTGATAGAGTTCACTGTCAATTCGTAGAGCTGCTTAACGGCTATCTACCAGTGCCTGATCTTAAATCTTATATTGTTACCCCTGCTATTGAGAATAATGGCTCCGCAACACTTGGTAACTTTGCCTTAGCCAAAGCTGCCGCTGAAAACTAAAAATCTTCATGTTTTACTTGCCTTGGAGTGGACTCCATAGTTTATAATGAACTTATTTAATGAAATGAGGGTAAGATAATGGAATACACACGTTTAGGTCAGAGTGGTTTGTTGGTTTCGAAGGTTTGTCTGGGTACCATGGGTTTTGGGACTCCGGGAAAACTGTTCTCTTGGACAGTTGGTGAAGAAGAGGCTGAAAAGATTGTTAAGGAATGTCTGGATCTTGGCATTAACTTCTTTGATACGGCTAATATCTATACCGATGGTGAGTCTGAGGAAATACTGGGTCGGGCCTTGAAGAAATATGCTCAGCGTCAGGATGTGGTCGTTGCTAGTAAATGTGGCTTGAGCTATAGTCGCAAGCCCAATACCGAGGGTCTGTCGCGCAAGGTGATTTTTGATGAAGTCGAAAAATCCTTGAAACGATTAGGTACTGATTACCTTGATTTATATATTATTCACCGTCCAGACATGGAGACTCCGACTGAGGAAACCATGAAAGCCTTGCATGACTTGGTGGAGATGGGTAAAGTCCGTTATATTGGGGCTTCCAACATGAAAGCATGGCAATTTGCTAAGTACCAGTATACGGCTAAAATGCATGGTTGGACGCCTTTCATCTCCTTGCAAAATGAGCATCATATCCTATCGCGCAAAGCTGAAGAAGAATTATTCCCCATGCTGAAAGATATGGGTGTTTCCCTAACAGCCTATAAGGTTTTAGCAGGTGGACGTTTAACCCGCAAGGGAAATGAAGAAACAGTCCGTTCGAAAACACAGGTATTGTCTGATTTTGAAAAAGAAATTAGTCAAAGCTTGCAAGTTATAGCTGATCGTCACCATTGCTCCAAGGCGGATGTGCTCATTGCTTGGGAGCTGGCTAAAAAACCGATTGACGTTGTTTTGGTTGGTACTACAAAAGCTGGTCGCATGACTGATACCGTTAAGGCTTTAGAGATTAAATTGTCTGAGGAAGATTTAGAAGAATTGGATAACTTTCTTCAAGGGAAATAGGTCAAGAGTGCTAGGATTCAATAATTAATTTCATCATTTTTAGCATGACACTTCTCTAACAAGTGAGGTGTCTTTTTCTGTTTCATCTTGTTCGCATTAGAATTTCCCGAAAATTAGCGGTATAATAAGGATGAATTCGTTTTCGTTTTAAAAACTGTTGCATCAATAATAAAGGAGTCTAACATGAGTGTATTAAGGGATGATTTTTTATGGGGTGGTGCCATTGCGGCCAATCAGGTTGAAGGGGCTTGGAATCTTGATGGTAAGGGCCTTTCGGTTGCTGATGTTGCTGTCTTTAAGCCAAATTTGGATGTGACTGATTATGCTGGTCATAATACAGTTACCACTGCCATGATTGAAACAGCTATGGCGACTGATGATGCCAAGGACTACCCTAAGCGTCGGGGGATTGATTTCTACCATCATTATGAGGAAGATATTGCTCTCTTTGCGGAGATGGGTTTTAAGACATTGCGTCTTTCCATTGCTTGGTCCCGTCTCTTTCCAACCGGTGAGGAGGAAGTTGCTAATGTGGCGGGTCTAGCCTTTTACAAAAAGGTCTTTGAAGAGCTTAAGAAACATGACATTGAGCCTATTGTCACCCTATCTCACTACGAGATGCCTTTGGCTTTAAGCCTTAAATATAATGGTTGGGTGGATCGTGCGGTGATTAGCCATTTTACCCGCTTTGCGGAATGCTGTTTTGAAGCTTTCGGTCAGTATGTGACTTATTGGCTGACTTTCAATGAAATCGATTCTGTCGGTCGACATCCCTTTACCACAGCTGGCATCATTCCCGATCAATGCCAGGCTTACTCGCTGGAAAAGGCTGTCTATCAAGCCTTGCATCATCAGTACTTGGCGGCAGCCATTGCCACGCAAAAATGCCATCAAATGATTCCGGGTAGTCAGGTTGGTTCTATGTTGACCAAATTGACCACCTATCCTCACACTTGTCATCCTGAGGATGTGGCATTGGCGCTGGCTCAAAATTTGGACAATTATTCCCATTCCGATATTCAAATTTTTGGCAAGTACCCGGTCCTTCATTTGAAGAGATTGCAGGCTAAAGGAGTGGCACCTGACATGGAAGCGGGCGATGAGGAGCTTTTGGCGAATGGCCGAGCTGATTATCTAGCCTTTAGTTACTATATGTCACGGACCGAATCAGCAGACCCCGAGCTGGAAAAGACTGCGGGCAATACCATTATGAGTGTGAAAAATCCTTACTTAGCGTCAACGGACTGGGGATGGCAAATTGACCCCGTGGGCTTGCGCATTTCTTTGTTAGAGCTTTATGACCGCTACCAAGTGCCTTTGATTATTGTGGAAAATGGTATGGGAGCTAAGGATACTATTGAGGCAGATGGCAGTATTCATGACCCTTACCGCATTTCCTATTTGAAAGCCCATATTGAAGAAATGAAAAAGGCTGTTGCTATGGGGGTTGATTTATTTGGTTACACCAGCTGGGCACCAATCGATTTGATTAGTGTCTCGACCTCGCAAATGTCTAAACGTTATGGCTACATTTATGTGGACCAGGATGATTTGGGCAAGGGTAGCTTGGAACGCAGACCTAAGGATTCCTTCTACTGGTATCAAAAAGTCATTCAAAGTAATGGTGACGAGTTAGATTAAAGGTTAATGTTTATTGATGCAATATCAAAATCAGAAATATTCACGTTTGTGAAAGTAATTAACATATGATTATATAAAAAAATATGCTACAATACTCTCAGACTAAATAATATAGAGGAAAACTAGATGTCTGAAGATAAATTATTAGTAAGAATTGCGGAAATGTATTATCAAGAAAATAAGACCCAAAGTCAAATTTCTAGGGAATTAGGAATTCATAGAACCACAATAAGTAGGTTACTTAAACAATCTAGAGACGAGGGAATCGTTACAATAACAATTAAGTATGATAAAGCAGGTACTTATAGTATTGAACAACAACTTGAGTCAAACTTTGGATTACATAAAGCTATTGTTATCCCTACTGCGACTGATATGACTAGAAAACAAAAAGACTTATCCTTAGCTGAGGGGCTGTCATCATATCTAAAAGAACTTCTTCATGATAAAATGATAATTGGATTTTCCTGGGGAGAAACAATGTCTGCGGTTTCAGAAAAAATGCCTAGCCTAAAACTAAAAGATATTATTTGTGTCCCAATGATAGGTGGCCCCTCAGGGAGACTTATTAGTGATTACCATGTTAATACAATTGCTTATGAAGCAGCTAAAAAATTAAATGGCAAGGCTTTAATGATTGACTCACCAGCAATTCTTGAAACAAGTTCTCTAAGGGAGCAACTCATGAAAAATGAATTCAATCAAGAATTTTTAACATATTGGGATAATTTAGATGTTGCAATAATGGGTGTGGGTAGTCCAATTTTAATGAACAATCAAACGTGGCAGGACTTCTATGGTAAGGATATAATTGAAAAAATTAAAGAAAATGATATGGTCGGGGATGTTGTTTCAAGGTTTTATAATAGTATTGGTGATCATATTGAAAGTGAACTTGATGATAGAATTATTGGTATTTCAGTTGAAAAACTTAGAAAGTGTCCTTATCGGATTGGTATTGCTGAATCACGTGGTAAAGTTCCAGCATTGATTGGAGCCCTCAGGGGGAGATATATCAATATATTAGTCACAACAGAAGATACTGCAAGAGATATGTTGAAACATATCTGAAAAGAGTTGATGGTAACCATCAACTCTTTTTATTAACTCTTCTATTACAACATTGTGAAATTGATTTCACAAAAGTGTTGACAAAATTAAAAAGGGTGTTATACTAAACTTGTAACAAATGTTAAACCCAAGTCACAAATGAGAGGTTGAAAAATGGATTGGTTAAATATTTCAGAAAAAGTAGCTATTGTAACAGGTGGTTCATCTGGTATCGGTAAGGCGATTGTAGAAGAATTGCTTGAAGATGGTGTTAAAGTCGCAAATTTTGATTTAACTACCCTAGATTTAACGGATGAAAATTTGCTATCAATAAAAGTTGACATTACTAATCGTCAGCAAGTTGAAGAAGCAGTTGATAAAGTTGTAACTAAATTTGGTAAAGTTGATGCTCTTGTTAACAATGCTGGAATAAATGTACCTAGTTTACTAGTTGACGGTAAGTCACCACAAAGTATTTATGAAATTAGTGATAAATTATTTGATAAGATCACAACAATTAACCAAAAAGGATTATTCATAATGAGTCAAATCGTAGGTAGAATATTCGTTGAGAATAAGTCAGGTGTAATTATTAACATGTCATCAGAAGCTGGGCTTGAAGGTTCTGAAGGTCAAAGTGTTTACGCAGCTACTAAAGCAGCTGTTTATAGTTACACACGGTCTTGGTCAAAGGAGCTTGGAAAACATGGGATTCGAGTTGTTGGGATCGCTCCAGGAATTATGGAAGCAACTGGTCTAAGAACTCAATCCTATGAGGAAGCTTTAGCTTATACGAGAGGAAAAACTGTTAGCGACATTAGAGCTGGTTATTCATCTACTAGCACTACACCATTAGGACGGAGTGGAAAATTAAGCGAGGTCGCTAATTTAGTAGCTTACTATATTTCTGATAGATCTAGTTATATTACTGGTGTTACAACCAATGTAGCCGGTGGAAAGACCCGAGGATAAATTGTATGAATCATATCATTTTAATCGCCCATGGTAGATTGGCCTTAGAAATGAAGAATTCAGCTCAGATGTTATATGGAGAACTGCCAAATTTCCATGCCATTGAATTTTTAGCTGAGGAAGGATTAGATAATCTGCAAGAAAAGATTTCCAAAAAATTGGAAGCGCTTAAATCTCCTGTGCTTATTTTTGCAGACTTATTTTGCGGAACACCCTTTAATGCAAGTTGTGCTGTATCTATGAAGAATCCAACTAGTTCAATTGAAATTATTTCAGGAATGTCACTTCCTTTGGTACTGGAAGCAGCTGTTTTAAATAATAGTGGTAAATCGCTTAATGAGATTTCAAAAAGTCTTATTTCTATGGCTAGTGAAACTGTTAGAATCTTTGAACAAGATCAGAATCAAGATGAAGAGGATTTGTTATGAAAATTAAATTAGCAAGAATTGATGACCGATTAATACATGGTCAAGTTGCAACTGTATGGGCAAAAGAAGCAAATGCTGAAAGAATCATCATTCCTAGTGATGAAGTTGCTAATGATGAGATCCGGAGGACTTTGGTTAAGCAGGCAGCACCTCCAGGTGTAAAAGTAAATGTTATTACAACTGAGAAAGCCATTAAAGTTTTTCACAATCCCAAATATGAGAATGACACAGTCTTCTTTCTGTTTACAAAACCTAGTGAGGTTTTGGAATTAGTAAATGCAGGAATCCCTATTCAGTCAATTAATATTGGTGGAATGCAATATAAAGAAGGAAGAGTTCAAATTACTAAAGCTATTTCTGTTTTTAAAGAAGATATTGATGCTTTTTATGAACTTGAAAAACATGGTGTCAAATTAGACTGCCGAGTTGTTTCAACTGATACACCTAAGGATTTTAAAGCTTTACTCGATTCAGTAACTGTGTAAACATTTTAAAGGAGAATGAATAATGGAATTATCATTGTTTCAAGTAGTTTTAGTATTTATTTGGTCTAGTATTACTGGTATGGGAAGTGTTCTAGACGAATTTCAAACGCATAGACCACTAATTGCATGTACCGTAACGGGATTAATTTTAGGTGATTTAACAACGGGCATCATTTTAGGAGGAACATTAGAACTCATTGCCTTAGGATGGATGAATATTGGAGCAGCTCAATCACCTGATTCAGCTTTAGCCAGTGTTATTTCTACTATTTTAGTTGTTGTCGGTAATCAAGATATTCAAAAAGGTATTGCAATTGCATTACCAGTTGCTGTTGCAGGACAAGTTTTAACTGTACTCGTTCGTACAGTTACTGTTGCAATTCAACATGCCGCTGATAAGGAAGCAGAGAATGCTAATTTTAGAAAAATTATCTTCTTACATTTTTTCGCACTTATTTTTCAAGCAATGCGCGTTGCCATACCTGCTACAATGGTAGCAATTTTTGTAGATGCACGTGCTGTAATTACAATGTTAAATGCGATTCCTGAGGTAATAACGGGAGGGCTAGCTGTAGCTGGTGGCATGATTGTTGTAGTAGGTTATGCAATGGTGCTTAATATGATGTATATTAAATACCTTCTTCCATTTTTCTTTGCAGGTTTTATCCTTGGAGGTTATCTTGACCTAAGTCTATTATCTTTTGGGATTTTAGGGTTGATTATTGCTCTGATTTATGTACAATTAAATCCTAATTTTGCAAATAAGGTGCAAACTGTTTCATATGCTGGAACTAGTGTATTAGCAGATGATGAATTAGAAGACTAAAGGGGTAAGAAAAATGACAAGAGAAAAAAACATAAGAATGAATAGCATTACAAAAAAAGATATGTTCATGACCTTCATTTATTCCAATTTCCAACAAGCATCGTTTAATTTTGAAAGAATCCATGCATTAGCTTTCTGTGTTGATATGATACCAACAATTAAACGTGTTTACACAAAAAAAGAGGATCAGGTTGCAGCATTAAGGAGACATTTAACCTTCTTTAACGTTACACCTGCTATGTGTGGTCCAGTAATTGGAGTCACAATGGCTATGGAAGAAGCTAAAGCAAATGGTGCAGACTTAGATGATGGAACAATTAGTAGTTTGAAAATTGGTTTAATGGGACCACTTTGTGGAGTTGGCGATCCGCTTGTTTGGGGAACCTTAAGACCAATACTTGCAGCTATTGGTGCTTCAATGGCTCTAACTGGACAAGTTCTTGGACCAATTATATTTTTCTTGGCATTTAATGCAGCTCGTATGGCAATTAAATGGTATGGATTAACTTATGGCTTTAAACAAGGTTTGGGAATAGTGAAAAACTTGTCAGGGAATATTCTTCCAAAATTAACAGAAGGTGCTACTATTCTAGGTTTATTTATTATGGGAGTCCTTGTTACGAAATGGACGAGTATCAATGTTGCTCTAGCTGCATATAAAACAAAAGGTGAGGACGGTAAAATAATTACCACAACCATTCAAAATATCCTGGATCAACTTGTTCCTGGTTTATTACCCTTAATACTAACTTTCGCAATGATGTATCTTTTACGCAAAAAAGTTAGTCCAATTCTATTAATTTTTGCATTATTTGCAGTAGGAATTTTAGGATATGCCTTAGGAATTTTAAAATAAAGGAGATAAGTAATGAAAACAAAAGCAGTTAGATTATATGGCAAAAACGATTTAAGACTTGAGGAATTTGAATTACCTGAAATTAGTAAAGATGAAATTTTGGCATCGGTAGTGACTGATAGTATCTGTATGTCCTCATGGAAGCTAGCAAATCAAGGTGAGAACCACAAAAAGACGCCAAATGATTTATCTAATAACCCAATTATAATTGGTCATGAATTTTGTGGTGAAATTATTAGAGTAGGTGAAAATTGGAAGCATAAATTTAAAACTGGTCAAAAATATGTTGTTCAAGCAAACTTACAATTACCTGATAGACCAGATTGTCCAGGTTATTCCTATCCTTATACGGGTGGAGATGCTACCTATATCATTATTGATAAAGATGTTTTAAATCAAGATTGTTTAATCCCCTATGAAGGTGACAGTTATTTTGAAGGGTCTCTTCTAGAACCCTTATCATGTGTTATTGGTGCTTTTGAGGCCAACTATCACTTGATTGAGGGTTCTTACAATCATAAAATGGGAATTAAAGAAAATGGAAATATGTTAATATTGGGTGGGACTGGTCCAATGGGATTATTAGCAATAGACTATGCCTTGCATGGACCAATTAATCCTAAAAATCTTGTGATTACAGATATTAATCAAGATAAATTGGATCGTGCTAAAAGACTTTATCCATCAACAGAAAAAACAAAAGTATTCTTTGTAAATACAAAAGATTTGGAAAATCAAGTTGATTCTTTAAAAAAAGTTCTTTCAGATGAATTATATGATGACATTTTTGTACTAGTTCCATCGGAATCTTTAGTAACAGATGCTTCAAAATTATTAGCTGCAGATGCTTGTTTAAATTTCTTTGCAGGACCACAAAACAAAGATTTCTTTGCACCAATCAATTTTTACGATATTCATTATTCATTTACACACTATGTAGGAACTTCAGGTGGAAATATTAATGATATGAAGAAGGCTGTTAAAGCTGTAGAAAATGGGTCTGTGACCGTTGCAAATATTGTTACTCACATTTTAGGACTAGATTCACTTGCTGAAACAACACAAAATCAACCTCAAATTGGTGGGGGCAAGAAACTTGTTTATACGCAGAAACAATTTGAAAGAATGGCTTTAAGTGAAGTAGGCTGTTTTGATAAAGAATTAGCTGCTATTATTTCTGAAAATAATGGTATTTGGAGTAAAAAAGCAGAAGATTATATTATAGAAAATTATCGTGAAATTTAGCTAATAAAAAATATATTCAAAAGAGCATTCGTATTGAATGCCCTTTTATTTCAGAAGGAGCCATTCCATTTGATGCTAGGGGTTCTATTTAAGTCCTTCCATTTTGTATTGTTGGGTTGGTTCAGCTTAGCCGGTGCTTTATTCCTTGCTTTTAGCTGTACATTACGGACACCTCACGGAGGAATCTTTGTTCTACCAACAATTGGGCATACTTTAATGTATGCTTTAGCTATTTTAATTGGTTCGGTTGTGGGATGCTTAATCCTAGCAATCCTCAAAAAGCCATTACCTAACGAGGAATAATCAAGAAAGAAAAATGTGCTCAGCTAGCTTTTGAAATGATTGAAGATGGCATGTTGATTGGCCTAGGAGGTGGATCAACAGTTGCTCTAATCATTGATAAACTAGCAAAAGCTCAAAAAATGTAACAGTTATCACGGCTTCCTATGAGACAAAAATGAGATGCAAAGAAAATGAGATCCCTATTCAAGAACTTGAGGATACAGCTTTGGTTAGTTTAGCATTTGACGGCTGTGATGAAGTAGATGCTAATTTAAATGCCTTAAAATCTTGTGGTGGTAATCACACGAGGGAGAAAATACTAGCCCAAATGGCAGAGTCCTATATTCTCCTTGCAGATGACAGTAAATATCACGAGAAGCTTGCCTTTGCTTTTCCAATCTGTTTAGAGGTTTTACCTTCATCGTATAGTTTTATCAAGAAAATTCTTAGGGAAAAAGCTATCAAGTTGGAATCACGAAAAGGTCAAGGAAAAGTCGGCTTAGTCATTAGTGATGATGGCAATTATTTAATGGATGCTTACTTTGAACAAGTTGATGATTTGGAAGATTTAGCTAAAACATTGGATAGTCTTCCAGGTCTTGTTGGACATTCTTTATTCTACAAAGTGGCTAGTAAAGTTATTATTGCCAAAGAAAATGATAAGATAATAAAAGAGAGGAAATCAAAATGACAGAATTAAATTGGGGAATTTTAGGAACAGGTTGGATTGCACATGAAATGGGTAAGGCCTTGACTGAAGTTAAAGGCAGTATTTATGCCGTATGTGATGCTAATCTTGCTGGTGCTCAAAAATATGCTGAAGAATTTCAGGTTGAAAAAGCATATGCTAGTGCGGATGACATGATTGCAGATCCTAAAGTTGATATTGTTTATATTGCCACTCCACATAGTTTACACTACCAATTCATGCGTCAGGCTTTGCTTGCAGGAAAACATGTTTTTTGTGAAAAATCAATCACTGTTAACAGCCGTCAGCTTGAGGAATGCGTAGCCATTGCCAAAGAAAAGAACTTGGTTATTAGTGATGGGGTTACTCTGCTTCATATGCCACTTTACAAAAAATTGAAAACTATCGTAGAGAGCGGAGCTATTGGTCAGGTTAAAATGATACAAGTTAACTTTGGTTCATGTAAAGAATATGATATTAATAACCGTTTCTTCTCCAAAGAATTGGCTGGTGGTGCCCTTCTAGATATCGGTGTCTATGCAACCAGTTTTGCTCGTTTCTTCATGAAGAGTAAGGCTAATGTTGTCCTTACAACGGCTAATTATTTTGAAACAGGTGTTGATGAAACATCAGGTATTATCTTGAAAAATCCTGATGGCGAGATGGCGGTTATGGCATTAACCATGCGCGCTAAACAACCAAAACGAGGAGTTATTGCTGGAGAAAAAGGCTATATCGAAATTGTTGAGTATCCAAGAGCTCATCAAGCAACTATTACCTACACAGAAGATGGTAGAACTGAAGTTATCGAAGATGGTGTTTCAGACAAGGCTCTTCAATATGAAGTAGAAGATATGGAATCCTATATTCGACTAGGAAATGGCCAAGAAAATTTAGAGATTGTAAGAGATGTAATGGCAACTTTAACTGCCATTCGTCAACAATGGGGGATGGAATATCCATTTGAATAAGATGACAAAAAAATATTTTTTCATTGATATCGATGACACTTTAACGGATCGAAGCACAGGTAAAGTAGTACCTTCAGCTTTGGAAGCACTCAAAAAGCTACGGGAAGCTGGACACTTTGTCGCTATTGCAACGGGGAGAGCCCATTATAAAGCTATTCATTTTATGAAGGATAATGGCTTTGATAACATGGTTTGTAATGGTGGCCATGGTATTGTTTTTAATGGTGAGCTCGTTGAAAATAAAGGTTTAGATTTTGAAAAGGCTTATGCGGTCTATCAAGAAGCCAGAGATTTGGGTTATGGCATCTATACTGCAGTTGATGACAGTCATAAAGTCTATGCCAATGATTTTCTTTTCCATGAGCAAGTCGGTATGCGTAAAGAACCATCTATCTATATTATCGACCCAGAATTTGATCCAAAGACCTTTAAAGAGATTTTTAAAATGTACGTGGCAGTACCTGAAAAAGAAGAAAAACTCCTCAAATCAAAAGAAGCTATCGGGCATTTGCGTTTTGAAAAAGAATACCTAATGTTCCAACCGGATGCTAAACTTGCAGGTATATATCGTCTTTTAGAAATTGCTGGCGCAGATAGTCAAGATGTCGTGGTATTTGGTGATGGACGAAATGACATCGATATGTTCAATGACCATTTTTATCGCATTGCCATGGGAAATGCCTGTCCAGAGCTGAAAGAATTAGCTGACTACATTACCGACGACAACATTCAAGATGGGATTTATAAGGCCTGCCAGGCCCATAATTGGTGGCTAGATTAATCTTTCTTACAAGGTAAAATAAAGAGAGCAGGACAAAATTCGGTGCTTTCAATGGAATTACCGATTTTATCGTCTTATCTCCGCAATGTTGATTAGGATGGCTGTAGGACTTGTATTATCAATACATTAGGGTCCACTCCAGCTCATCGTTTTGTAAACTAGACTATAACCATGAAGAGGCACAGGACATTTGTCCCAGTCTCTTTTTATTTTTTTGATTTTTTTAATAAGGATGATAAAAACACTCCAATACGTAATATTATTAAAAAAATTATACATTATTTTAAAATTTAGTTTACAATTAGATGTCTATATGATATCATTAAGTCACTTATGTAACACAAATGAAACAAAAGAAATATTTCAGTAAACTTTATAGAGGTAAATATGACAGGGAAATATCATTTTAGAATTGGTATTAGTGCAGATGAACATGATGCCTTTGTTAAGGGGCATTCGCAAATCAATCTCCTACAGAGTAGTGCTTGGGCTCAAGTCAAATCTAATTGGGTCAATGAACGCATTGGTTTTTATGAGGATAATCAGCAAGTGGCCTCATTGTCGTTGCTGATTAAGCCCTTGCCGTTTGGTTTGTCCATGATTTATGTCCCAAGAGGACCGGTAATGGATTATAGCTGTGCTGATTTGGTTGCCTTTGTCTTTTCTTATTTGAAGCGTTATGCCCGGGAAAAACATGCTTTGATGGTTAAATGTGATCCAGCTATCTTTTACAAGCAATATCGCTTGGGGGAGAATGTGCAAGATATTGAAGGTAGTGGGCAACAAGCCATTGACAACTTGAAAAAGGCTGGTTTGAAATGGGTTGGTCCGAGTCTTATGATTTATGAGACTATTCAACCGCGCTTTCAGGCTAATCGTTACCTTTTTCCAGATTTTCAGGAAGATTTTCCGAAACACACTAAGCGTCTGATGGCTGATGCCCAAAAGAGAGGTGTTACGGTTCACCGGGCTAAGGCAAGCGATCTTGCGGCCTTTGCTGATTTGATTTCCCTAACGGAAAACCGTAAGCAGATTCATTTAAGAGGGTTTGACTATTTTAATAATTTGATGACTATTTATGGGGATGATGCTTATTTGCATTTGGCTAAGGTAAATATTCCTTTACAGTTGGAGAAACTCCAGGCAGAATTTGCTATTGTGGAGCAAGAGTTGAGTCAATGTCAGCCACATCAGAAAAAGAAATTGCGGAAGTTATCGGACCAGCAAGCTTCGCTGAGTAAGTCGATCAAGTCTTATGAGGAGTATGCTAAGAAATATCCGGAAGAAGTTATGGTGGCGGGTATTCTGTCTATTGCCTACGGCCATTCCATGGAGATGCTCTATGCTGGGATGAATGAGGAATTTAAAACCTTCTATCCGCAATACTTGCTTTATCCTAAAGCATTTCAGGATGCCTATCAGAAGGGAATCAAGTGGGCCAATATGGGTGGTATTGAAGGGGATTTCTCTGATGGTCTAACCAAGTTTAAGTCCAATTTTAACCCGACCATTGATGAATATATCGGGGAATTTAATCTTCCAACTAGTCTCCTATATTATCCTTTTAATGCTCTTTTCAAACTCAGAAAAAGCATGCATCACAAACATTAAGTCCTATCTCTATCCCCCTTCACCAGTCACTGTTGGCTGGTGTTTTTTTGTCTCTAAATGTGATAGACTGACTCCTTTATTCAATAAGGTGTCATTAACTTTTCTTATCCCAACGATAAAAAATACCTAATACCCAGCCTTCAGTCTTTGTGCTAAAATAAGCCTATTATCAAAAGGGAAGGGGCTTAGCATGACAAAGAGACCGGTTATCGGCATTACAGGTAATATCAGTAAGGGCAAGAATCAATATTCCTGGGAAAATGGCATTACCAGAACTTATTCTTCGACCATATTCTCTGATGTGGTCATGGAGCTGGGCGGTTTGCCCATGATGCTACCGATTGCCAATGAGGACTTGGTGAAAGACTATGTCTCTATGATTGATAAGTTGATTCTAACTGGTGGTCAGCATGTTTCGCCGCACTTTTATGGTGAAAAGCAGAGCATTGCCAGTGATGACTACAATGAAGACAGAGATATCTTTGAAAGCCAATTAGTCATGGAGGTCCTCAGACAGAATAAGCCGGTCCTGGCTATCTGCCGTGGGACTCAGCTTGTCAATGTCGTACTAGGCGGGACTCTCAACCAATCCATTTCCAACCATTGGCAAGAAGAAGCCCCTCATCAGGCTAAGGACACAATTGTTTTGGACAAGGATAGTGTTTTGTATGGGATTTATGGTCAGGAAAGCAGGGTCAATTCCTTGCATATGCAGTCTATTAGGGAGTTGGCGCCTGATTTGAAGGCCATTGCCTGGGACCAGAAGGACAAGACTATTGAGGCAGTTTATAGTCACAAGTACCGGATTTTGGGTTTTCAGTGGCATCCGGAGTTGCTTTTGCCTAGTCATCCGGAAAGTAAGGCCAGTTTTGATTATTTTATTAACCACATGTAAGTAAGAGATTTTTGGTAGGTGACTTTAGCTTAGTTTTTCTAAGTTAGAAATTGCTTTGGCAGGAGTCTCTTTTTTTGAGCCCATTTGTTGACAGTGCTTGCTGGCTAGGGTAAGCTTAGATAAGCAAAAAAACAGTAATAAAAAGTGAGAGAAGAGCTCATGACGCCTTTGGGAGTTGTGGCTGATGGAGTGAGAGATGAGAGTTGCACAATTATTAAATTATTCAAAAGAGAAATTGGATTTAAGCCTTAATGAAATTGCTAAACCAGTGGCAGGACCGGGTGAGGTTCTTGTAAAAGTGGCCTATGCTGGGGTTAATCCTTTAGACAACATGATTACTAGAGGAGAGGTTAAGTTAATTCTGCCTTACCAATTACCACTTGTGGCTGGTAATGAATTTTCAGGGCTTGTTGAAGAGCTGGGTCAAGGGGTAACTGATTTTGAAATTGGGCAAAGGGTTTATGCCCGTCTGCCTTTAGCTAAAACGGGTGCTTTTGGGGAATGGTTGGCTATTGATGCTAAGGCTCTTGCTCTTGTTCCGGATTATTTGTCACTAGAAGAAGCAGCTGCGGTGCCTTTGACGGCTTTGACAGCTTTCCAAGCCTTGGACAAAATGCAGGTTGAGGCTGGTAAGAAACTCTTCATTTCTGGTGGCAGTGGTGGCTTCGGCGCTATGGCCATTCCTTTGGCTAAAGCCCGTGGTTTAGAGGTTTATACTAATGGGAGTGGTCGTAATGAGGCGCGTGTTCGGGCTCTTGGTGCTGACCATTATATCAATTATCAAGAGGTGGGCTTTAGTCAGGTTCTATCTGACATGGATTATGTCATTGATACGCTTGGTGGTCAGGAGCTTGAAAAGCAATTTGCGATTTTAAAAGAGGGTGGCCAGTTAGTCAGTCTTAAAGGTATGCCTAATAAGGCTTTTGCCAAAGAAATGGGCTTTTCTGCTTTCAAACAATTCTTGATGGGCTTAGTTGGTGCCAAGTATGATCGTTTGGCTAAGAAAAAAGGGCAAGTTTACCATTTCTTATTTGTGCAAGCTAGTGGTCAACAATTGCGTCAGATTTCTCAAGTATTGCAAGAGAAGCAAGTTGCGGTGTCCATTGATCAGGTTTTTGCCTTTAATGATGTTAATAAGGCTTTGAAAAAGGTTGATCAGGGGTCTTCTCAAGGTAAAACGATTCTTAACATTGAAGCATAGAAAAAAGGCTGGTCTTCCTTGGGAAGTCCAGCCTTTTGGCTTGTTTATGGAGGTTTGATGCCTGAGTGGGTGGATGTTAACTGGGGTCCACTTGTCGCCATTTCTCTTTTGTTTTAAAAGGGATTAGATAAATGGGTTGTAAAAGCGGCCTTGGTTGATAAAGAACAAGAAGATGGTTAGGCTGACAATGGTTAGGGCTAGGCCGATGGTTAATATGTCTAGCTTGCTGAATGGTTGGGCGCTGTACCAGCTTCTTTTTTTCTCCTTGCCGAAACGACGCAGTTCCATGGCTGTTGACACGGTGTCAATCCGGTCCAAAGATGAAAAAATCAATGGAATAATGATTTGCAGATTGCCTTTAATTCGGTCAAGGAGTTTGGCCTTTTTGGATAATTCTAGGCCGCGGGCTTCTTGGGATGTCCGAATCATATAAAACTCTTCTTGCACATCAGGGATGTAGCGCAGGGTTAGGGAGATGGCATATGCCACTTTGTAGGGCATGCCAATCTGGTTTAGGCTTGAAGCGAACTGGCTGGGATGGGTTGTGGTCAAAAAAAGTATGGCCAAGGGAACGGTTGAGAAATATTTCAAGCTGAGGTTGAAAAGATAGAAGAGTTCCTGGCTGGTCAGATTGTAGTTGCCCCATCCTTTTAGCAAGATGGTTTGTGATTGGTAGATATCTTGTCCATAGTTTGGTGCGAAGAGGTAGACCATAATCACGTTCATGATGGCAAAAAAAGTCACAAAGGAAATGACAAAGGAAATATTTTTCCAAGGAATCTTTGCTATTTTCAGTAAGATTAACGATAGCAAACTGATAAAAAGAATTAAGCGGGTATCATAGGTTGTCATGCAGGCTACAGAGACAAGAATGAAATAGATTAACTTGCTGGCACCAGACAATTGATGAATAAAGGTTTTGTTAGCTTGGTAACCGATTAGTCTCTGAGGCATGTCTTTCCCTTTCTTTTGTCATATAGTAATTTGTGATTTGGATGGGATCACAGTCCAGTTTTTCCGCTAGGTGGAAGAGACTGGTTTTTTTCAAATAAGCTTGGTCCAAGATGCTTGGATTTGAAAGGATGGCCGCTGGCTGGTCGTCAGCAATCACTTGTCCCCGGCTTAAGACTATCGTTCTGTCTGCATATTCCATCATCAATTGCATGTCATGGGTAATCATGATAATGGTATGTCCCTTTTGATTTAATTGGTCTAAGAAATTCATGATTTCACTATAGTTACGCTTGTCTTGTCCGGCAGTTGGTTCATCAAGAATGATGATTTCTGGTCCTAGAACAAGGATTGAAGCGATGGTAACGCGTTTTTTCTGACCAAAGGAAAGGGCAGAAATCGGCCAATTACGGAAGGGATAAAGACCGCAGGTTTTGAGGGTTTCATCCACCTTGGTTTTGATTAATTCTTCTGGGATGCCACGGAGACGTAGACCTTCTGCCACTTCATCAAAAATAGCTGCTTTACTAATCATCTGATTAGGATTTTGCAGGACATAGCCAATTCTATCCGCTCGTTCCTTAATGGAATCCTGGGAAATGTCCTTCCCCCGGTAGGTCACGCGGGCATCAGTTTCTAAGAATTGACACATGATTTTAGCCAAAGTTGACTTTCCTGCACCATTTTGCCCAACAATAGCCACTTTCTCGCCTTTGTTTAGGGTCAAATTGATATTTTTCAGGATCATTTGGTCGCTGTCATAGCCAAAATTAAGATTTTCAATTTTTAATAAAGGCTCTTTCTTCGTTACCGTTGCTTTCTCAGTTTGTTCTGGAAGTGTGATGGGACTTAGATCTAGGGCATCGAGATTGTTGAGTTCAGTTTCTCTTTCAATGAAATATCCAAGCTCTCTAAGGCAGGTGATGTAGAGAGGTTCGCGGATACCGTTTTGAACAAGCAGGTCGCTGGCCAGAAGCTGATCAGGGCTGCCGTCGAAGAGGACAATGCCGTCGTTGATGAGAATTATTTTATCCAAGTGACGATAAAGAACATCTTCAAGACGGTGTTCAATAATGACAGTTGTCGCCTTGGTTTCTTGATGAAGGCGATCAATGAGATCGATAGCGTCCAGTCCGGTTTTGGGATCCAAGTTAGCTAAGGGCTCATCAAAAAGCAAGATGGGACTTTCGTCGACTAAGACTCCAGCAAGACTGACTCTTTGTTTTTGTCCTCCAGATAAGTCTTGGGGACGTTTGGTTAAATGGTCTGTCAGTTCTAATTGGTGAGCCCAATAATTGATTTTTTTTGACATCTCAGTCTGGTCTAGACAGTCGTTTTCAAGGGCGAAGGCAATATCTTCAGCAACCGATAAGCCGATAAATTGGCCATCTGGATCTTGCAAAACAGTTGAAACCATTTTGGATTTTTCGTAAATAGAAAGGTCGAAGGCATCAATGCCATTTATCAAAAGAAATCCACTATTCTCGCCTTTAAAATGATTAGGGATAATACCATTTAGGCAGTTTCCGATAGTTGATTTCCCACTACCTGAAGGACCAATAATGAGAACTTTTTGTCCTTTTTCAATGCTGAGGTTGAGATTTGTTATTGTAGGTGTCGACTGAGCGTCGTATTTGAAGGTGAAATTTTTGAATTGGATAGCAGTATTTTGTGAATTTTCCAAGTCTTTAGTCCTTTTTCAGGCTACCTGATTTAGTACGAGTGTTAGCGTAAGCAATGATTAATAGGGTACCACCGATACCGATAGTAAAAATATTAGCAATACCAGCAAAAATACCTTGGGTAAAGACTTTGTTTGCTGGCTCATGATAAACAAGGATATCACCTAAGGGTGCAACAATTCCCCAGGCAACAATATTAACAATCGCTTGTGTGGTGTTGAAAAGAATAATGTCTTTTTTATTGAAAACCCCATTAGCAACTTGAAGTTTCTTTTGGAGGAAACCGATGCCTAAACCAACTAAACCACTTGGGATAACCCATGACCACCATACGGAACCGTATGAAAGCATGTCCTTAATCATGTGTCCGAAGAAACCAATAAAGAATCCTGCTAAAGGACCAAATAAAACAGCAAATAAGGCTTGAACAGCATATTGTAAGGAAATAGTGGTATTGGTAAAGATAGTAATTGGTACAAAAATACCAATGATGATAAATAGGGCAGCACCAATACCGATGGCAACGACAGTTTTAATGGATAAGTTATTCATAATTGTCTCTTTTCTATAAGATGTTTGATTTAGATAAAACGAGGATAACTGTAATAATATCTCTAATAATGAGAATTTTAAATTTTCTTAATTTCTAAATGCCAGTTTTGTCCAACGCCGACATTATATGCTTTGGCAAAGGAGCCTTGATTGATGGCTAAACCAACCCGGTAAAGAGAGTTGATGTAGATAATCGGCTGGCCAATACGAACATCAGCAAAGGATTTACCATAGGTAACTTGGTTTTGATAAACCAACATATCATTGTTGTAAATAGTTACTTCGAAACGGTCACTAAATTCAGGTTTAAAATGATGGAATTCTTCACGAGTAATAGAAGTCCAAAGGGAACCGAAACGGACATCAAGGATATCAATAACACCTCTGATGACATCATCTTCAATCACTGTATTAACGACAGGGACTTCAACAATCGCATCGACGGATAATTCTGGACCAACTTCTTCAAAAGTAATATGACCAGAAGCTAATTTAGCACCAGTGTAGGCGTAGACATCCCTTCCATGGAAAGTATAGGATAATTCGGTGTTTTTAAGACGATTTTTGACTTCTGAAATTTCACGAATAGCCTTAATACCAATATGCTTTTTAATGTAAGATAGCGTCCCATTATCTGGAGTTACAATATACTGATTGTTCTCGGTTAAGGCAACAACACTCTTACGCTTAGACCCTACTCCAGGATCAACTACTGAAACGAAAGTTGTTCCCTCAGGCCAATAGTTAACGGTTTGAAAGAGTCGGTAAGACGCTTCAAAAATGTTATAAGGCGTAATGTCATGGGTTAAATGGTGAATCTGTAATTGCCTATCTTCTTGAAGGGCTACACCTATCATGGCAGATACAGCACCATCAACGAGACCAAAATCTGATTGTAAAACGAGCAAGTTATTATGCATTGGTGACACTCTCCTATTAGTTTAATACCTATATTTTAACATAAAGAGAGAACAAGCAAAATAAGGAATATTAATGAAATTGTAATAGTCTGAAACTATAAGGAATTTCAAAATGCTTTAAAAGAGCTGATCATTAAAAAGTCTTATAATAAAGTTTAAAGGAGATAATATGTATAAACTAATCGCATTTGATATGGATGGCACACTTTTACAGTCAGATAAAACAATAGCAGAAACCAGTCTTTCTTCTATAAAAGAAGCATTTAATAATGGTAAAGAAGTTGTATTGGCGACGGGTCGTCCGAAATCAGAACTTCATATGTACGCTAATGAGTTAGCTAATATCCGATATGGTGTTTTGGAAAGTGGTGCGATTGTTTATGATTTTGAAAATGACAAAGTCTTAGACAAGCAAGTTATCCCAGCTGATGTTTCTAAAAGAATTAGTGCAATTGTTAAAGCCAATGATGTCATGGTCGTTTTAATGGTGGATGGTCAGGGCTATATTCAACAAAATCATTTTGATAATATTGCCGATTATCATATGACTATATATGAAGACTTGTATCGTGACTCGGCTAATTTTGTTCCAGCTATTCTTCCAAAATTGGAGGCGGATATTGGAAATTTTGAAAAGATTAATCTCTATTTTAAGAATAATGACCTTCGTGACTTCTATTTCAACGAATTAAGTCAGGATAACATTACTCTTGCTAAGGCAGAAGAAACAGCCATTGAAATCACGGCAAAAGGTGTTGAAAAAGGTCAGGGTCTAAAAACACTTTGTTCCTTACTTGGTTATTCTATAGAAGAAGCCATCGCAGTTGGAGATGCTGATAATGATGAAAGCATAATCCGGGATGCTAGTCTAGGTGTGGCAATGGCAAACGCTAATGCAACTATTAGAGATTTGGCAGATGTTACAGTAGCCTCAAAAGATCAAGCTGGTATTCAAGAAGCTATCCAAAAATTCTTGTTAGAAAAATAAGTAAAAACTATTGACAAGTTTATCTCTAGTGAGTATACTAATAAAGCTGTCAAAAGCGTCGCTGGAAATGCTATAAAAAAGTAATAAAAATGTCAAAGAAAAGTCAAAAAAAGTATTGACAAAGGCATAGTGACCTGATAGAATATAATAGTTGTCTCGTAAGAGATGGCAAGACCTTTGAGAACTGAATAAGACAAGAAAAACCAAATGTGAGGGTGATATGTTAAGAAGCATATTATCCGTCAATGAAGTAAAAAA
>NZ_LZDD01000004.1 GCF_001885095.1 Streptococcus bovimastitidis
TTTTTTACTTCATTGACGGATAATATGCTTCTTAACATATCACCCTCACATTTGGTTTTTCTTGTCTTATTCAGTTCTCAAAGGTCTTGCCATCTCTTACGAGACAACTATTATATTCTATCAGGTCAGTGTGACCTTGTCAACAACTTTTTTCATTTATTTTTTGGGAAATAAATCTAAAATTTGGCAACTCAATTAGTATAGACTATACCTGCCTCTCTTGTCAATATCATTGCTTGCTTTTTTAAATATTTTTCAATATTAAAAACGACAGGAATCATTTCCTGCCGTTTCACTTGTTTAACTATATTATAGAATAAACTTAAATTTCCTTTTGATACTCTGCTACTTCAGCTTTATTTGCCCAAACAAAGTGTCCTGGCTTAATTTCAACCATTTCTGGCTTATCAACTGAATAATCGTGTTGATCTACTGAGTAGACAATTAATTTTTTCTTCCGTTCTAGAATAGGGTCAGGAATCGGAACAGCTGATAGAAGAGACTTGGTATATGGATGAATTGGATTAATGAATAATTCTTCCGTCTCAGCCACCTCGACAATAACACCTTTATGAATAACAGCAATCCGATCCGAAATGAAGCGAACAACTGACAAATCATGAGCGATGAAGAGATAAGTTAAACCTTTCTCTTTTTGCATCCGTTTCAAAAGATTTAAAACTTGCGCACGAACTGAAACATCAAGTGCTGAGATAGGCTCATCGGCAATGACAAATTCTGGATCCATAACTAAAGCACGCGCAATACCGATCCGTTGGCGTTGTCCTCCGGAGAATTCGTGTGGATAACGCGTTAAATGTTCAGCAAGCAAGCCTACTTCTGACATCATATTTTTAATCTTTTCCTGACGTTCTTCTTCAGATTTGAAAAGGTTAAAGTTGTAGAGACCTTCTGAAATAATATAATCAACGGTTGCACGTTCATTAAGACTGGCTGCTGGGTCTTGGAAAATCATTTGGATCTTACGAATTAATTCGTTAGCATCTGCTTTTGATTTTTTACCATTAATAACTTTACCGTCATAGACGATATCACCTTTACTGGTATCATTCAAGCCAATGATGGCACGACCAATGGTAGTCTTACCAGAACCAGATTCTCCAACAAGAGAAAAGGTTTCTCCTTTATTAATAAAGAAGTTGGCATTTTTAACAGCAACAAATTTTTTCTTTCCTTCACCGAAGGAAATTTCTAAGTCTTTGACTTCGACTAATTTCTCAGACATTTCCTTCCTCCCGATAGATTTGTTTGTTTGAGATTTTTCCATGAATATCCTGAATCACTTCTGGTTTTTGAACTTTTGGTGCTTCTGGATGCAATAACCAAGTTTTTGCCCAGTGAGTATCACTGACTTCAAAACGTGGAACTGCTTCTTCAAAATCAATCTTCATGGCATACTGTGAACGAGGAGCAAAGGCATCACCAACAATAGGTTTATATAGTGACGGAGGTGTTCCTGGAATTGAGAATAAAATCCCTTTATCATCAGCTAATTGCGGTAAGCTTGATAGAAGACTCCAAGTATAAGGATGTCTTGGGTCATAGAAGATATCTTCTACTGTTCCATATTCAACAATTTCACCAGCATACATGACAGCAACATTGGTTGCAATACTTGCAACAACACCGAGGTCATGGGTAATGAAGATGATTGTAAATTCATATTCTTTTTGAAGGGATTTCAAAAGATCAATGATTTGTGCTTGAATGGTTACATCTAAGGCAGTGGTTGGCTCATCACAGATAAGGATATCTGGGCGACATGCCAAGGCGATAGCAATAACGATACGCTGTCTCATCCCACCTGAATATTGGAATGGGTATTCATCAAAACGTTTTTCAGGTTCTGGGATACCGACTTTATTCATATAGTCAATGGCTAATTTCTTAGCTTCAGAACGGGATTTCTTTTGATGTTTAACGATAACTTCCGTGATTTGACTGCCAATGGTTTGAATTGGGTCAAGACTGGTCATTGGATCTTGGAAGATTGTCGCGATTTTTGCACCGCGAATGCCTTCCCAGTCTTTATGATTCTTGAGTTTCGTTAATTCTTGCCCACGATAATCAATGCTTCCAGAGGCTACACGACCATTCGATTCAAGCATTCCCGTGAAGGTTTTGGTTAAAACTGACTTACCACTTCCAGATTCTCCAACAACAGCTAGAACTTCGCCTTCATAGAGGTCGATGGAGATATCACGAATTGCAGTCAGGATACGGTCGCGAACTTCAAATTCAACAACCACATTTTTTGCACTTAAAATAATTTCTTTGTTTTCTACCATGACGACTCCTATCTATGTGTTCTTGGATCACTAGCATCCGCTAAGTTTTGGCCCACAATATAGAGAGGGAGGGATACTAAGATAAGAGTGGTAAGGGGAATCCAGAATAAATAAGCATTTGTCGTCAAGTTTGATGAATAGTTTGAAATCAGACGACCAAGACTTGGTTCTGAAAGCGGCAACCCTAAACCGAAGAAGGATAAGAAGGCTTCAGAAGAGATATATGCTGGCAACAATAAGGAAACCATTGATACAATAACAGATACCAATTGCGGAAGTAAGTTTTTAGTCACAATTTTCCATGTTGGTGTTCCTAGGGTTTGGCTAGCCAAATTATATTCTAGGTCGCGGTAACGTAATACCTGAACCCGGACAGAATAAGCTATCCCAATCCAACCAGTAACACAAAAGGCGAAGATTAAGTTCCAGAAACCTGCCCCGATAGAGTAAGTTAGGACAATAATAATCAACATTTGAGGAAGGTTTGAAATAACGTTATAAACTTCGATCATGACTTTATCGACTGTTTTAGAAACACCCCAAAGTCCACCGATAACAACACCCAAAATCATATTGATGATGGTCGCAATAACCGAAATAAGGATTGAATTTCGGGCACCATACCAAACACCATCAAAGAGGGATTGACCGTTTTTATCAGTACCAAACCAGAATTCTGAGTTTGGTGAAATGTAGCGTTTCGAAAAGTCATTGATATTGCTGACATCATTAAAATCATAATGTGCAAAAATCGGATAGATAAAGCTCATTAAAATGATAGCAATCAAGATAACCAACATGAGAATCGTTGATTTACGCGCAAAAAATTGACGGAAAACCGATTTCCAGTATGAGTAAGCAGGGGCATCAATAACTTCCGATGCATAAGAATCAAGTTCAACGAACTCAAATTTAGATTGATCAATTGTTGCCATTACTTACCTCCTTTACTAGATAATTTAATACGTGGGTCAAGAATTGTCATTAAGATATCACCAGCTAATAAAGCTAAGATTGATAATACTGCAAAAATGAAGACTAGTCCTACTACCATTGTATTATTGGCTGCCTTGATGGCATCGATTAACATTTTACCCATACCTGGAAAGGCGAAAACAGTCTCAGTCAAAGTTGCTCCTGCAATAGTAGCTACTACTGCCTGAGGGATACCATTAACAATCGGAACCATAGCTTGTTTGAACAAGTGATTTTTTGAAATTTCAGCTTCAGTTAAGCCTTTAGCCCGTGCAAAGCGCACAAAATCACTGCCTTGTAAATCTACAAGGTAACGACGGAACCAAACGACATTCCCTGGTGTTCCTAAGATCCCTAAAATTAAGGCTGGTAGGACATACGATCTGGGATCCCCTGCACCTAATAATGGGAAAGTATCCGGAAGTCCGACTATTGAACCTAAGAAACGAACAATGTAAATAAGGGCGATACTTGGCAAAGCCAACATAAAGGTTGTAGCACCTGTTGAAAAACGGTCAAATAAACCATCTTTATAGTAAGCCATTAACATCCCAATCGGCAAACCAAAAATATATGATAAGAGAACCCCTGTCATCCCAATAATGAAAGAGTTGGTAATCATTGATGGTTCAGCATGATTATTTTGTGTTGCTGTGTAAGGATCATCCTTACCAAAGTTCATGCGATCTCTAGCATCTGCTTGGCTTGGTGATTTATAGGTTCTAGAGTAGATATTGATTGGTGAGAACTTGGTAACTCCGTTAGGGAATTTAACTTCTTTAGAAAGAGTACGACCTTGTTCTTGAGTAATAACTTGAATAACAGGGATATTAGCATAGGTTGGGTAAGATTTGCCCAAATTGAAGCTAATGAAGTTTTGATGAATAAATGGGAATTGACCATTAAAATACATCATGTATTTGTGCTTAGTTCCTGAACCAACGATGGCAGGTCCTACTGCAGGATCCATTTCTGGACGAATATAGCGTGCCAAGTCTGGATTTTTCTTATCTTGGATGGTCCAAGGATGGTCAATAACAATTAGTTTACTAAAGAAATTCCAAACACGTTCGTAAATAGGAATGTTTCGGACAGCATAGAATTTTTTGTTTTCTTCAAAACGTTTTAATTCCCAGCCATTGCCGATTGATTTAATGTATTTTTGATAAATCTTTTTATTGGCTTCAGTTGGTTCAACTGAAACTGATTTCTCCATTTTCTCAGCCTTGTTTTCAAGTTCCTTACTATTATAGTAGGAAATGTAACCCATACGTTCAAAAACGGTATTACGATAGTTTTCTTTTTTGTCTGGTGTTGTCACCATCTTATTATAGTTGGGGTCTTGTTTAAAAATCAAATTTGTTGGAACAAGTGTAAAAACAATAATGTAAGTTAAAGTAGTTACCAACAAAATCGATATGAGAGACCTCAAAATGCGCTCAACGATATACTTTTTCATTCCATTCCTCATAATAAGTTCAAAAGAACTTCCTCACTCGAAGAGAAAGTTCTTAATGAACAAGCTTTTATTTTTTGATATGCTCTTTTAATGAATCTGCATATTTTTTATTAGATTCGTCTTTATCTTTTTTCCATTGTTTCAAAGCTTTATCATAGTCTTTTGTTTTAACTGGTTCTTCTTGAAGTTTCATGTATTTGAAATAAGTTGCATCAGATTTGTTACCAGCCCAACCAAAAGCAGTTGTAAATGGAACAACTTTTGTTACTGTTGGTGTACCACCTAATGAATAAGTTGGAATATAAACTGCTGAATCTGCTAATGCTGCTTGTGCTTTAGCATATGTTTCGTAGCGTTTATCTTGATCATCAGTAATTTTTGCAGCTTCATTATCAAGTTTATTAAATTCATCTAATCCAGCTTTAGTAGCAATGGCACTATCCTTAACAGGATTTAAACCAATATTTTTAGCTTGAGCAGCATTTGCCATAGAAGTGTTAAAGATATCTAAGTAAGATGACGGATCGATGTAGTCTGGACTCCAACCTGAGGCAGTTGAGAGATCCCAGTCTTGTTGATCGGTTGTTTCAGCCATGTATGTAATATTGTTGTAGTTATCAGAGTTTAATTCAATGATATCAATAACAACATTTTCTTTACCAAGTGACTTTTCAATGGACTGTTTCATTGATTGTGCTTGTTGCATTAAACCAGAAGCAGTTTGGTCTTGTGGCATGTCAATATGGATTGGGAATTGAACACCTTCAGCTTCCAAAGCTTTTTTAGCTTTATCCATTTGCGCTTTAGCTTTTTCTGGATTGTAAAGTCCGTCTTGAGCGTCTGCTAAATTAACATCTTTCCATTGGTCACCGTAGTTAGCTAATTCTTTTTCAACAGCTTTTCCAAAGTCTTCACCTTTGATTTGAACAAATGCTGGTGGAACCAATGTGTTACGAAGTGCTTTATTAGCTGCTTCCTCACCCGCTGTTTGTGCAGTATATGAAGTTCTATTGAAACCAAATGTCAAAGCTTGACGAAAATCTTTATTTAAAATAGCTTTCCGTGTATCTTCTTTTTGTTTATCATCAGTTTTCTTAGTATGCTCATATGCAGTACGATTCAAATTGAAGGTTGCATAGTAGATGTTAGATTTTTGTGGTCCATAAATGATATTTTCGCCATAGTCTTTTTTAACCTTTTTGTATGAAGGTGTTGTTGGGAAGAGGCGTGCCGCAGTGTAAGAGCCTTTATCAAAGTTACGGAAGAGTGACTCTTGGTCTTGACCATCATAGTATGTTAATTGAACGGCATCAAGATGAACATCTTTTTTATCCCAATAATTTTCATTTTTAACAAATTCAATTGATGATTTACTTGTTAATGAAGAAATTAAGAATGGACCATTATACAAGATAGATGAAGCATCAGAAGATTTACCAAAATCTTTACCTTGTGATTTCAAGAATTCAGCATTAACAGGAGATAAAATACCATAAGTCAACTTAGAATTCCAATAACTTTCTGGTTGGTTAAGCGTATATTGAACAGTATTCTTATCAATAGCTTTTACACCAACTGTGGAGAAGTCTTTAGTTTTACCTTCAATATAGTCACTCAATCCTTTAACAGAATCTTGAACCAAGTAAAGGGCTTCAGAATTTTTATCAGCTGCGTGTTTTAAACCAGCAACAAAGTCATCTGCCGTAACTGATGCATATTCTTCACCATCAGCAGTGTACCATTTTGAATCTTTACGGATTTTGTAAGTATAAGTTAAACCATCTTCAGATACAGTCCAATCTTTTGCGACTGATGGAACAAGGTTCCCCATGTTATCATATTCCATCAAACCATCAACACCATTTTGGGTGATTTCACTCGTTGTTGAACGTCCAGAAACTAGGTAATCCAAAGTATCTGGGTCAGTTGAGTAAACGTAGCTATAAGTGTTTGATTTACCACTTTTACTTGATCCACCGCCACAGGCAGTAAGTGCAGATACTGATAAGACCGCTATTCCAGCGGCAGCTAACCACTTGCCATTTTTCATAAGACTCGCTCCTAAATTTTTTCTTCAATCTTGTTCAAAAAGATTGTGCTAATTAAAAACATTATATCATAATTTTTCTCCTAAAAAAATATTTGACGCAAAATTATCTGAATATTTTAGTAGTTTTTTTGACCTTTATTAAAATCATTTTAGATTTTTCCTTTATTATAGCTAATTAGAGCCCACAAGCCCTTCCATTTCTTCTTTAATGTAACCACTGTCATTTCTCATGATAATGCTTTCAAAAGAGCATTGTCAGAAAAAAGTCCTGAAATTCAGGTCAGACTTATGATATAATTAAAAAGAATCTAGCTTCTTGACAAGGAAACCCTAACCCATATGAAAAAATTGACCCACTTTCTGCTTATCGCCAGTCTGGCACTTATTCCAACCTTGGTTTCAGCAGAATCTTATAAACTCCCTGCTAAAGGCGGCATTGCTTTTGAAGTCAGCACAGGTAAAATTCTTTATGAGAAAGATGCAAAGGAAAAACTTCCTGTTTCTTCCCTAACAAAAGTACTGACCACCTATATGGTCTACAAGGAAGTTGACTCCGGACGCTTATCCTGGAACACACCAGTCAAAATTTCTGACTACCCTTACAACCTTACCACTAACTATACTATCAGTAATGTGCCACTGGATGCCCGCAGGTACACTGTTAAAGAATTGTTGGAGGCCATGTTAATCACCAATGCTAACAGTCCTGCTATTGCCCTAGCTGAAAAAATCGGCGGAACAGAGCCTCTTTTTGTTGATAAAATGCAGAAGCAACTTAAGGAATGGCGGATTCATGACGCCAAATTGGTCAATGCAACTGGCCTTTCTAACAGCCAGCTGGGGGATCATATCTATCCCAAATCTAAAAAGAATGCTGAAAATAAGATGTCTGCTCAGGATTTGGCAATTGTCACCCGCCACCTGCTCCAGGACTATCCTCAAGTCACTAAAATCACCAAGAAACCTTCTGCACCCTACCAAGGTGATCGCATCTTCTCTTACAACTATATGCTAAAAGGCATGCCAAATTACCGGATTGGAACCAATGGACTTTTTGTTTCTTATTCAGAAAATGGCGGAGCTTCTCTGATCAGCTCTAGCAAAGAAAACAAGATGGAGATTGTCTCAATCATATTGGATGCAGATAAAGCTGACGGACAAGAATTCACTCAGTTCACCGCAGCAAATGCACTCTTGGACGACATTAGCAAAAACTATGAGGCTGTCACCTTAGTAAAAAAAGGGGAGACCTTAAAAGGTAAGAAAATTAAAGTTACTGATAGCCCTAAAACGCAGGTTGGCCTAGTTGCCGATCAATCAATTCGAGTTGTCCAAAAAATTGGTAAAGCAAAGCTTGATAAACTTAGAATCACCCCCCTAAAGTCTGAATTTCAAGCACCACTCGCTAAAAAAGAAGAACTTGCCAGTGCTAGTTATAAAGATTCAGACCCTGTCGGAATCGGCTATTTAGGTGATAGGCCTACCTATCAATTGAGTGCTAAAGAAGAAATACCACGCAGCTTTTTCTTAAAAGTTTGGTGGAATCATTTCGTCACTTATGTCAATGAAAAACTCTGAAAAATCAGGCTTAAACAAACTGAATTTCTCACACTTTTATAAGATTAGGAAGTAAGAATTTCTTATTTCCTTTTTTTGACCATCCCCGTTAATATTGCTAAAATAGGTACTATGAAAAAACAAATCACTTTAATACTTTTCTGCTTTTTCCTGCTCTTGGGAAGTGGCCCAACAATCAAAGCAGAGCAAGCATTAAATATCAATGCTAAAGAAGCTATCGCTGTGGAATACAGGACTGGCAAGGTTCTTTATGAGAAAAATAGCCAAAACAAAATTCCCATTGCTTCTTTGACAAAAATCATGACAGTGTATATGACCCTTAAGGAAATTGATTCTGGCAGACTCAAGTGGGATGATCAGATTAAATTGTCTAAATATGCGAAAGCTCTGGCCAAAAACCCAGACATCAGCAATCCGCCTCTCTACAAAGACTCCTACTCTGTTCGTGAATTGGTTGACTCCGCCATGATTGTTTCGGCTAATAGCTCTGCAATTGCCCTAGCAGAAAAAATCGCCGGAAGTGAGCCAAAATTCATGGATATGGTCAAGGAACAATTGAAAGACTGGGGCATCAAAGATTATCAACTGCTGAATTCGTCTGGTTTGAATAACAGTATGCTTAATGGCCATATCTATCCTGGTTCAAGTCATCATGCAGAAAATGAATTGAGCGCAAGGAGTTTAGCTATTGTCGCTCGCCATTTGATTCAAGACTATCCTGAGATTCTTTCAATTTCTTCTCAGACTCAACTACTTTGGGGTAATGATGTCCTAACCAACTCCAATCATCTACTTCCTGGCAACAACATGGGTAGATATGGTGTCGACGGTTTGAAAACGGGTACTACTGCAAAAGCCGGGCAAACCTATATTGGAACTGCTGTTCAAGATAATATGCGTGTTATTGTCGTTATTCTTCATGCTAATGATGCTGAAAATGATAATGAAGCCCGTTTCGTTGAGGCCAACAAGTTGTTTGATTACTGTTTCCAAAACTATAAAAAAGTGACTTACGGCAAAAACAAGCCTCTTCCTAAAAAATTAGCTATTTCAAACGCCAAACAGAAAACTGTTCCTTATGTTAGTAATACTGAATTTTCGGTGGTTCAATCACCGTCTCTTAAGTCAGTTGATTATCACTTTAAATTAACTGAAAAAGAAGTCAAGGCTCCTGTAAAAAAAGGAGAAAAATTAGGAAAAATTATCTTCCAAGATAAGGCCGATTACTTAGATGAGAAACCTGAAACAGCAATTTATGCCGCTAAGAAGGTCGAAGGTCTTACACTTTGGGAAAAATTCATCAACCTCTTCACTCATCAATATTAGAATAATTGAATAAACATTAAAAAGTTCTTTGCATTGTATTAGCTTAGTGATATAATAAACTTATCATTTTTAGCAAGGAGCTTTTTTGTGAGAAAAATTTCTGTCATTATATTTTTGATTTCTCTCTTTTTCCTTTCCCCAACTGCAAGTCATGCTCAAGAAACAAAGGATATTATTGGTATCACTCAAGATGCTGGTTATCAAATTGACCCCATTACAAAGCCGAAAGCATCTATTGTTGTTAATGCTTCAAATGGTGATATTTTATGGCAAGATAATATGATGGCCGTGCGAGATCCGGCAAGTATGTCAAAAATGTTTACTTTATACCTTTTATTTGAAGATATTGATAAAGGAAAACTTGATTTGGATACAACAATCAGGGCTACTGAAACGGATCAGGCTATAAGTCAAATTTATGAGATTAGTAATAACAAAATCGTTGCCGGTGTAAACTATCCGGTCAGTGACTTAATTACTATGACTGCGGTTCCCTCTTCCAATGCGGCGACTATTATGCTGGCTAATTATCTGTCAGAAAATAATGCTTCTGCCTTTATTGATCGTATTAATAAGACAGCTGAGAAATTAGGAATGTCAAACACCCACTTTAATAATGCAAGTGGTGCTGTGGCTGAAGCCTTTAATGGCTACTACACCCCTGATAAATATGATGCTTCAGCTCCTAATCAAACGACTGCTCACGATCTGGCTATTTTAGCTTACAATTTTTTAAAAAAATACCCTGATATTCTTTCCTTTACAAACCAATCGACTGTCAAAACTATGATTGGGACTCCATACGAAGAGGAATTCCATTCCTACAACTACTCTCTGCCTGGTGACAAATATGGTCTGAAAGGTGTCGATGGTCTTAAAACTGGCTCCAGCCCAAGCGCTGCTTTCAATGCTATGGTCACCGCTCAACGTGATGGTCAGCGCTTGATTACAATTGTTATGGGGGTTGGCGACTGGTCAGATCAAGAAGGTGAATTCTACCGACATCCCTACATTAATGCTCTGACTGAAAAAGGCTTTGAAGACATTAATAAAACTTCTAAGACTAAATTTGACAATCTTTTTCCCAAAGAAAAGAAAATAACAGAAGCTGATGAAAGCAGGTCATCTAGTGTGAAAGTGAAAAAACCGAGTGAACCTGGTTTTTTAAGCCGTTTTGAAGCTTTTGTTGATCATCATCATGGCATTTTCTTCATCGGTCTAGGTATTTTCATTGTTATTGTGATTATTCTAGCTCTAGTAGCCATTTTGTAATTGATGTCAAATCTAATGAAATATAAATAGAAGAAAGGTAATCTTCATCTCATTTTAATTCACAACCTTTACAAAAATTTATCTGACACAACAAAAAAAGATCAAGAGAAAATCTTGATCTTTTTGTAATTTGTGAGAAATTTATTCTTCTTCCTCACGTTTTTTAGCTGCCAATCCTAAAGCTGCGAGAATGGCTAATGCTGCTGTTCCGAACAGACTACTGTTATCAGTTGATCCTGTATGTGGAAGTTGAACGTTTGTCATGCTTGCTTGTGGAGTACTTGTTGATTGACTTGTTGAAGTTGATTCTTGGGTTGATTGAGAGTTGAATTCAGAAGTTGTGTTACTTTCAGACTCGCTTGTTGGCGGTAACTGTGGTTCAATTTCTTTAACGAATCCTGAGTCAATTGTTGGGTTATCATTTCCTGATACAGTTACTTTAACGACAGTTCCATCTGAATCCAATGTGTCATCACCAGCGTTTGGTGTTGTTGGCACATATCCAGCTGGCGGTGTGAAGGTCACTGTATAGTCGCCATCTGGGAGATCAGTAAACTCATAATTTCCATTGGTATCAGTTGTTGTGGTAACGGTACTTCCATCTGGAGTTGTAAGAGTGACTGTTACGCCAGGAATTCCTGGTTCTCCAGTTTCTTGAACACCATTATGGTTAGTATCTTCCCAAACGGTATCACCGATGGTATGAGTATCTTTAACGAATCCTGAGTCAATTGTTGGGTTATCATTTCCTGATACAGTTACTTTAACGACAGTTCCGTCTGAATCCATTGTGTCATCACCAGCGTTTGGTGTTGTTGGCACATATCCAGCTGGCGGTGTGAAGGTCACTGTATAGTCGCCATCTGGGAGATCAGTAAACTCATAATTTCCGTTGGTATCAGTCGTTGTGGTAACGGTACTTCCATCTGGAGTTGTAAGAGTGACTGTTACGCCAGGAATTCCTGGTTCTCCAGTTTCTTGAACACCATTATGGTTAGTATCTTCCCAAACGGTATCACCGATGGTATGAGTATCTTTAACGAATCCTGAGTCAATTGTTGGGTTATCATTTCCTGATACAGTTACTTTAACGACAGTTCCGTCTGAATCCAATGTGTCATCACCAGCGTTTGGTGTTGTTGGCACATATCCAGCTGGCGGTGTAAAGGTCACTGTATAGTCGCCATCTGGGAGATCAGTAAACTCATAATTTCCGTTGGTATCAGTCGTTGTGGTAACGGTACTTCCATCTGGAGTTATAAGAGTGACTGTTACGCCAGGAATTCCTGGTTCTCCAGTTTCTTGAACACCATTATGGTTAGTATCTTCCCAAACGGTATCACCGATGGTATGAGTATCTTTAACGAATCCTGAGTCAATTGTTGGGTTATCATTTCCTGATACAGTTACTTTAACGACAGTTCCATCTGAATCCAATGTGTCATCACCAGCGTTTGGTGTTGTTGGCACATATCCAGCTGGCGGTGTGAAGGTCACTGTATAGTCGCCATCTGGGAGATCAGTAAACTCATAATTTCCATTGGTATCAGTTGTTGTGGTAACGGTACTTCCATCTGGAGTTGTAAGAGTAACTGTTACGCCAGGAATTCCTGGTTCTCCAGTTTCTTGAACACCATTATGGTTAGTATCTTCCCAAACGGTATCACCGATGGTATGAGTATCTTTAACGAATCCTGAGTCAATTGTTGGGTTATCATTTCCTGATACAGTTACTTTAACGACAGTTCCATCTGAATCCAATGTGTCATCACCAGCGTTTGGTGTTGTTGGCACATATCCAGCTGGCGGTGTGAAGGTCACTGTATAGTCGCCATCTGGGAGATCAGTAAACTCATAATTTCCGTTGGTATCAGTCGTTGTGGTAACGGTACTTCCATCTGGAGTTGTAAGAGTAACTGTTACGCCAGGAATTCCTGGTTCTCCAATTTCTTGAACACCATTATGGTTAGTATCTTCCCAAACGGTATCACCGATGGTATGAACTATCATCGTCTCAGATCCAATATTAGAATTTGATTGGCTCTCAGAAGTACTCAAGCTTTCTGAAACACTTGTTGAATCTGATAGTGACGTTGAATCTGAGACACTTGTTGAATCTGAGACACTTGTTGAGTCTGATAGTGACGCTGAATCTGAGACACTTGTTGAATCTGATAATGATGTTGAATCAGATACACTGGTTGAGTCTGATAATGATGTTGAATCAGATACACTGGTTGAGTCTGATAATGATGTTGAATCTGAGACACTTGTTGAGTCTGATAATGATGTTGAATCAGATACACTGGTTGAGTCTGATAATGATGTTGAATCAGATACACTTGTTGAGTCTGATAATGATGTTGAATCAGATACACTGGTTGAGTCTGATAATGATGTTGAATCTGAGACACTTGTTGAATCAGATACACTGGTTGAGTCTGATAATGACGCTGATTCTGATACACTTGTTGAATCTGATACACTTGTTGAATCAGATACACTTGTTGAATCAGATACACTGGTTGAGTCTGATAATGATGTTGAATCAGATACACTGGTTGAGTCTGATAATGATGTTGAATCAGATACACTGGTTGAGTCTGATAGTGACGCTGATTCTGATACACTTGTTGAATCTGATAATGATGTTGAATCAGATACACTTGTTGAATCAGATACACTTGTTGAATCAGATACACTTGTTGAATCAGATACACTTGTTGAATCAGATACACTTGTTGAATCAGATACACTTGTTGAGTCTGATAATGATGTTGAATCAGATACACTGGTTGAGTCTGATAATGATGTTGAATCTGAGACACTTGTTGAGTCTGATAATGATGTTGAATCAGATACACTGGTTGAGTCTGATAATGATGTTGAATCTGAGACACTTGTTGAGTCTGATAATGATGTTGAATCAGATACACTTGTTGAATCTGATAATGATATTGAATCAGATACACTGGTTGAGTCTGATAATGATGTTGAATCAGATACACTGGTTGAATCAGATACACTTGTTGAATCAGATACACTTGTTGAATCAGATACACTTGTTGAATCAGATACACTGGTTGAGTCTGATAATGATGTCGAATCAGAGACTGACGTTGAATCAGATGTTGATATCGAATCTGAGATCGATGTACTTACACTTGTTGAATCTGATAATGATGTTGAATCAGATACACTGGTTGAGTCTGATAATGATGTTGAATCAGATACACTGGTTGAGTCTGATAATGACGCTGATTCTGATACACTTGTTGAGTCTGATAATGATGTTGAATCAGATACACTTGTTGAATCAGATACACTTGTTGAATCAGATACACTTGTTGAATCAGATACACTTGTTGAATCAGATACACTTGTTGAATCAGATACACTTGTTGAATCAGATACACTGGTTGAGTCTGATAATGATGTCGAATCAGAGACTGACGTTGAATCAGATGTTGATGTCGAATCTGAGATCGATGTACTTACACTTGTTGAGTCTGATAATGATGTTGAATCAGATACACTGGTTGAGTCTGATAATGACGCTGATTCTGATACACTTGTTGAGTCTGATAATGATGTTGAATCAGATACACTTGTTGAATCTGATAATGATATTGAATCAGATACACTTGTTGAGTCTGATAATGATATTGAATCAGATACACTGGTTGAGTCTGATAATGATGTCGAATCTGAGACTGACGTTGAATCAGATGTTGATGTCGAATCTGAGATCGATGTACTTACACTTGTTGAATCTGAGATCGATGTACTTACACTTGTTGAATCTGATAATGATATTGAATCAGATACACTTGTTGAGTCTGATAATGATGTTGAATCAGATACACTTGTTGAGTCTGATAATGACGCTGTTTCTGATACACTTGTTGAGTCTGATAATGATGTTGAATCAGATACACTTGTTGAATCTGATAATGATATTGAATCAGATACACTTGTTGAATCAGATACACTGGTTGAGTCTGATAATGACGCTGATTCTGATACACTTGTTGAGTCTGATAATGATATTGAATCAGATACACTGGTTGAGTCTGATAATGATGTCGAATCAGAGACTGACGTTGAATCAGATGTTGATGTCGAATCTGAGATCGATGTACTTACACTTGTTGAATCTGATAATGATATTGAATCAGATACACTTGTTGAATCAGATACACTTGTTGAGTCTGATAATGATGTTGAATCTGATAATGATGTTGAATCAGATACACTTGTTGAATCTGATACGCTTGTACTTGTCGATGTGCTCAAGCTGGTTGAGGTACTTGCACTTGTACTTGTCGAAGTGCTCAAGCTGGTTGAGGTACTTGCACTTGTGCTAGTTGAAGTGCTCAAGCTGGTTGAGGTACTTGCACTTGTGCTAGTTGAAGTGCTCAAGCTGGTTGAGGTACTCTTACTTGTACTTGTCGAAGTGCTCAAACTGGTTGAAGCACTTGCACTTGTGCTAGTTGAAGTGCTCAAGCTGGTTGAGGTACTTGCACTTGTGCTAGTTGAAGTGCTCAAGCTGGTTGAGGTACTCTTACTTGTACTTGTCGAAGTGCTCAAACTGGTTGAAGCACTTGCACTTGTGCTGGTTGAAGCGCTCAAACTGGTTGAGGTGCTCTTACTTGTGCTGGTTGAAGTGCTCAAGCTGGTTGAAGCACTTGCACTTGTGCTGGTTGAAGTGCTCAAGCTGGTTGAGGTACTCTTACTTGTACTTGTCGAAGCGCTCAAGCTGGTTGAGGTACTTGCACTAGTACTAGTTGAAGCGCTCAAGCTGGTTGAGGTACTTGCACTAGTACTAGTTGAAAGTGACACTGGATCCTGAATTAGTCCACCATCAATAGTCATGTTGTTAGCACCAGCTATTGTAAAAGTTGTCGATGTTCCGTTTGAATCAATTAATCTATTCGTACCTACATTAGAAGTTGTGAGTACGTAACCAGTTGGTGGTGTAATTGTAATCGTATAGGTGTTCTTATCAAGCAGACCATCAAATTGATAGTGCCCGGCAGCGTCTGTATATACAGATTTTTTAGTTCCATCGGAATAGGTCAGTGTTACCAAGACATTAGCAGCAGGGCTTTCACCAGTAGTCTGAAGTCCATCTTTGTTTGTATCGAACCAAACATAGTCTCCTGCACTATATGTTACGGCAGTACCAGTACCACCAGATGTATCTGAAGTAAAGACGACATAGTTATTGGTTTCAACAATTGAATAATAACCAGAGTAGTCGTAAGATGACATTGTACCACTTTGTACAACAGGGTTTGTTGAATTTGGATCATATGTAGAAATAACTCTAATCACGTAAACATCTGAGATAGTCCCCAAATTGATTCGAGCACTATCTGTACCATATGTAATGGAAGGTGTCACTTTGGTTAAAGTACTATAATCAAGTACATCCATACTATCAGGTAAAGTTGAACCAGTTCCAGCTTTATAAACCTGAATTGTGGTAGTTGAGTTGATGACTGTACTACCTTGTTGAACCATCGCGCCAGTATTAGGATCAATCTGATAACCATAAACATTAAAGTACGTCGTGTAAGCAGCATAATCCATTGGGTTAACGTAAAAAATTTGTTCAACCGTATGATTAACTGAATCTAGTTCATTAAAAACAGACTGAATACTTGAACTCCCATATACAATTGGAGATTGGTATCGGACATACTCAGTTTTTGAAGTAGTTTCCCCACCTAATGAATAGGTTAAAGTTAGATTGGCATCATTTTGAACGACTGAGCGATCTATATAAGAAGAAACATCTAAAGAAGCAATAACATTTTGGTATTTATCCACATAAGTCGTAAAAGTATATGTAACTGTTTTAGAAGTAGCATCCCAAGTCCCAGTAGCGATGACCTCTCCGGAACTATCTGTAATATCAGTTGGTGTCCAGTTAGCCATATCAAAATCTGAAGGTGCGGTATAGGGACTATAAGTCATGGTAAATTGATCACCTGCAGTCGCCGCATTATCAACTGTAAACTTTGTATAATACTCTAAAGATTCACCACCTTGGGGATATATATAACCGTCATTATAAGAAGTATCTTTAATGTAAGACGATGTTACTGTTACAAGATTATTATTGACAGTACCAGTTGCAGATAAAGTAGTTGTAGCGAATGTACTAGTTTTTGGGGACAAACTAGATGTATTACTTGTAGACGTACTTGAACTAGAACTTGTAATCAAACTTGTTGAAGTTGATGTAAACGTTGACGACGATTGCGATTGACTCTCAGATTGAGAATCCGAAGATGATACTAATGCTGAGTTACTTGCAGATTGGCTCTGAGAAGTTGATTGACTTAGAGAATCTGATTGACTCATTGACATTGAACTCGTATCAGATACTGTTCCACTTGTACTTGTAGAACTTGTAGCAACAACTGTTGAATCTGTTCCTGCCAAAGCAGTCGTTCCTGTTTCAGAGGCAACTGGTAAACTACTTGTCGTTTCTGCAGCAAAAGCTGTATGACCTAGAGTTGCTCCACCTGCAATGGCTCCTATACCTAAGGCACCCTTTAATAATTGTTTTCGGGGAACGACAAAATCCACACTATCATCGAAAATGTGTTCTTCTACTTGTCCACCCTTAAACAGTTGAATCAACCCAAAAAAGGCAAGGGTTGTTTTAACCCAACTCTTGCCGGACTTATGAAGTTTTACACGAGACTTAGATTCAGTCTCAATGAAACTACTCTTATTAAATTTTCGTAACATATTGTTTCTCTCTCTCTCTCGACAAATAGCGAATCCCTATTCACCGTGTTTTTTGTCTAATTCTATTTTACTCTTTTATATTATAAAATGCAACATTTTTTTGAAAATTTAAGAATTAATTTAATGGTGCATTTTTATTAAAAATTTTAGTAATCTTTTGCTAAATAGTTAGTTATTTATACGAAAAAGGAGAATCCTGTTAGGTTCTCCTCTTCTTTTTTTAAAAACCACTTTAACGTTCGTAAAAGAATAATAACTTACTTTTCATTTTTACGTTTTTTAGTGCTTAAGCCAAGGGCTGCCAGAATTGCTAAGGTTGCCGAACCATAGAGTCCTGAATTCTCATTAGTACCAGTATGTGGAAGTTCAACATGATCACTCACTTGATGGTTTTATGACATCATTGAACGACTTGTACTCATGGAACTAGTATTTGACTTAGAAACTGATGTGCTTTGCGTTGTTGACTCTATGTTTGGATTCAGAAACTGAAGTACTTTGTGTTGTAGACTCTGAGATAGATTAAGAAGTACTGATTGAATCTGATACTATTGAATCTGATTGTGATTTAGAATTTGATTCAGTAGTTGTATCTGAGTTACTAGCTGTTGAAATACTTGTAGATTCACTCTTTGATAAAGACTCGCTAATAGCCGTACTATCAGCATCTGCAGTAGCAGTTTCATTTACAAATCTTGTACCAAAGACATATTTCGAGCCATCTAATAAGTTACCATTGCTATTTTGTCCGACGGTACCAAAGGTTGATTTGACAGCGATTGCCTCTGCAGTATCAGGTCCGACGATTGCACCATCCATAACAACCACATATGAATCCGTTGGAGTATTTGGCAACTGAAAGACGAGTTCCCCATTGGCATTAATGGTTGGATTTAACGATGCCTTTACATCTGTAAAATTAGCTGTATCTGTGTAATCCATTTCCATTCCCGGTTGTAACACCGCAGGATCCGTTACACGATAAATTTTATAAGTAGAATTTGCTATATCATAACTAGCTAAATTAGCTGCATCCGAAACAACACCTGTATTCAAAGCTTCTTGAGTAGTCGCATTTGAAATTTTCACTGTATATGGTGTTGAATTATCCATTTTTGCGGGAAAATCTGAACCAGGTTGGTTAATTATAGCAACATAATTTGCTGTTTTATCAGTTAGATTAACATCTGTAACACACCATCTGTTTGATAGTCAGACCCTGTCGAATCACTATGGTCTGTATTACCATTGTCATACACAATATTTACTGTTTTACTGACATTGTTAACAGATACAACTACATTTGAAGTATCAACAGGAATAACATTATCATTAAAGAATACTTGAGTATTTCCTGTCGCAGTAATATTTTTTTCCATTAACATTATTTTTAAAAATATATGTTAATTAATTTGTTGTTGGGTCATAATTGGCTTCCGCAATAGTGACACCATCTGGGGTTCTTAATGCTGGGAAATAAATTGATGAGGAAGTTACACCATGATAATCTAAATTATTATTAAGCGTAAAAGTTATATAATCACTAGGTGCTACGGTATCCTTTTGAAAATCAAAGGTAAAATCCCCACCAGGAGCCCGGTCCATATTATAAGTTTGACCATCTATCAAATTTAAATTTAGAACCGATACATTATAACAAGTTAAATTTTATTACAAAACAACCTAATCTTAAAGCTATTTTCTTATTTTTTGTTAACTTTTATTATACTTTCATATATTATATAAAAAAACCAGCGAAGAAATTCTCTTAGCTAGTTTTTAATTATTATAGATTTTTCAAATCTTCTTAGTCGTTTTCGTTACGTTTCTTACCTGCAAGTCCTAGTGCTGCAAGAATTGCTAGAGCTGCTGAACCATAAAGTCCAGTGTTTTCTGCTGCTCCTGTGTGAGGAAGAGCTGTTTCACTTGCTTTAGGTGCTTCTGAAGCTTGAGATTGACTAGTTGAAGTTGATTGTGTGTGTGACTCTGATTGTGATTGTGAAGTCGTAGTTGACTCAGAAGCACTTTCGCTGCCTGGAGTCGGTACTTCTTTCACGAAACCGCTATCGATTGTTGGGTTGTCCTTACCTTCAACGGTTACTTTAACAACTTGACCATCTGAGTCTTTAGTATCGTCACCTGAATTTGGTGTTGTTGGTGTGTAACCATCTGGTGTTTCGAAGGTTACTGTGTAGTCACCATCTGGTAAGTCAGTAAACTCATAATAACCATTTTCATCAGTGGTAGTAGTCTTAGTTGATCCATCTGGATTTGTAAGAGTGACTGTTACACCTGGAATTCCTGGTTCACCTGAATCTTGAACACCGTCTTTGTTGGTATCTTCCCAAACAGTATCACCGATTGTATGTGTTTCTTTGACGAAACCACTATCGATGGTTGGGTTATCATTACCTTTAACAGTAACTTTGACAACTTGACCATCTGAGTCTTTAGTATCGTCACCTGAATTTGGTGTTGTTGGTGTGTAACCATCTGGTGTTTCGAAGGTTACTGTGTAGTCACCATCTGGTAAGTCAGTAAACTCATAATAACCATTTTCATCAGTGGTAGTAGTCTTAGTTGATCCATCTGGATTTGTAAGAGTGACTGTTACACCTGGAATTCCTGGTTCACCTGAATCTTGAACACCGTCTTTGTTGGTATCTTCCCAAACAGTATCACCGATTGTATGTGTTTCTTTGACGAAACCACTATCGATGGTTGGGTTATCATTACCTTTAACAGTAACTTTGACAACTTGACCATCTGAGTCTTTAGTATCATCACCTGTGTTTGGTGTTGTTGGTGTGTAACCTTTTGGTGTTTCGAAAGTTACAGTGTAGTCACCATCAGGGAGGTCTGTAAATTCATAATGACCATTTGAATCAGTGGTTGTTGTCTTAGTTGATCCATCTGGATTTGTAAGAGTAACGGTCACACCTGGGATTCCTGGTTCATTTGTATCTTGAACACCATCTTTGTTGCTATCTTCCCAGACAGTATCACCGATGGTATGAAGGTCTTTAACGAAACCTGAGTCTAATGTTAAATCATCTGCCCCATGAATAGTTACAGTTACTGTAGCACCATCTGAGTCTTTAGAGTCATCACTAGTATTTGAAACAGTTGGTTTGTATCCGTTTGGTGTTTCAAAAGTTACAGTGTATGTTTCACCATCGTTAAGATCAGTAAACTCATAGTAACCATTAGAGTCAGTTGTCGTTGTCTTAGTTGATCCATCTGGATTTGTAAGAGTAACTGTTACGCCTGGGATACCTGGTTCACTTGCATCTTGGATACCGTCTTTGTTGCTATCTTCCCAAACATAGTCACCAATCATGTAAACTTTTGGTGTTTCTGAACCTGTATTTGAAGATGACCCACTGATAGATGTGCTTGTTGAATCAGAAACACTTGTTGATGTACTTGCTGAATCTGATACTGATGTAGAATCTGATACTGATGTTGATGTACTTGCTGAATCTGATACTGATGTAGAATCTGATACTGATGTTGATGTGCTTACTGAGTTTGATAAGCTTGTTGAATCACTATCAGAACCTGAATTTTGTGATGTTGAGGTACTTGTTGAATCAGAAATACTTGTTGATGTACTTACTGAATCTGATACTGATGTTGAATCAGAAATTGATGTGCTTACTGAGTTTGATAAGCTTGTTGAATCACTATCAGAACCTGAATTTTGTGATGTTGAGGTACTTGTTGAATCAGAAATACTTGTTGATGTACTTGTTGAATCTGATACTGATGTAGAATCAGAAATTGATGTTGAAGTACTTGTTGAATCTGATACTGATGTAGAATCAGAAATTGATGTTGAAGTACTTGTTGAATCTGATACTGATGTAGAATCAGAAATTGATGTTGAAGTACTTGTTGAATCTGATACTGATGTTGATGTGCTTACTGAGTTTGATAAGCTTGTTGAATCACTATCAGAACCTGAATTTTGTGATGTTGAGGTACTTGTTGAATCAGAAATACTTGTTGATGTACTTACTGAATCTGATACTGATGTTGAATCAGAAATTGATGTTGATGTGCTTGTTGAATCAGAAACACTTGTTGAACTTGATGTAGAATCAGATATTGAAGTTGAAGTTGATTCCGAGTCCTTAACTGATGTTGATAATGATTCTGAATCTTGTACAGATGTTGATAGCGATTCTGAATCTTTTACTGAAGTTGATGTAGACTCTGAAACAACAGTTGATGTTGATGTACTATTTGAAATTGATGTTGTAGAATCAACCACAAAACCAGTGTCTAAAGTCATGTCATCAGCAGCATTAATGGTAACAGTTACAGTTGCACCATCTGAATCAAGGGCATCAGTAGTTGAACCACTATTTGAAATAGTTGGAGTGTAACCAGCTGGCGTTTCAAAGCTTACTGTATACGTTTCTTTATCAATTAAACCAGTAAATTCATAGTATCCACTAGCATCAGTACGAACAGCTTTTGTCGAACCATCAGGATATGTTAAGATTACAAGAACATCAGCTAAACCTGTTGTTCCACCTTCATTTTGGATACCATCATTATTAGTATCTACCCATACGTAGTTACCAATTTTATAAGTAATAGGAGTTTCACTACCAGTACCACCTGATGACTCACTATTAAAGGCAATGGAATTAGAATAATAAGCGTAGTTATTTAAGGCATTCGGATCCAACGCTTCTGTTCCAACATTGACAGTTTGAACAATTGGATAAGTACTATTTGTATCAAAGTTGCTTACTACTCTTATCACATATGCGTTCGGATCTGTTGCTAAAGACGGGTCTAAACTAAAACTTGCCTTATTATTTGAATATGTAATATCTACAAGAACTTTTTCAAAGACACTGTAATCACTTATTTTCATACTATCAGGTAAATTGTAGCCTGCAGGGACCCGATAGACTTCAATAGTTGAATTGGCATCTACTGTATTAGCATGCATTGTACTTGCATCAATTTCAACAGTAGGGCTTTTCATGGTGTAATTATCTTGGTTTACATAAATAATTTGTTCAACTTGACCGGAATTAAAATCGACGTAAGAAAAACTAGAACGAATTTCTGCATTTTCATTAACTTCTGGTTTAGAATATACAACTTGATAATTTCGTGTATTACTTACCGTACCAACAGTAATTGTTACTGGAATTGATGCAGAATCTTCCAAAACTGTATCTCGATTCACATATTTTTCAAAATGAAAAACTGCGGAAACATTTTCATATTTATCGACATAACTTGTTAATGTATAGGTTATTAATTTGGTTGTTGGATCGTAAGTTCCTGTTGCAATTACCTCCCCTGAAGAATCCTTCAGATCAATTGGACTATAAACCCAGTCTGAAGGAGCAAGGTCATTTGCTTTTACAGTATCAGAATATGATACTGTAAACTGATCACCTGCTGTAGCTGTATCGACAATATTAAATGCAACATCAAAAGCAATAGCTTCAGATTCCGTCGGCATAACAATCCCATCATTTACAGTAGCTGGATCAATATCGTCTCCAAGATAATTACCCAAATCAGATTGAGTAACGGTGACATTTGTGATTGCTTCGTTAATAGCTAAACCACTTGTAGTTGCTGCTTTTGTTGGGGCTGTTGTTGTATTAGCTGCTTTTGGTGCTAATGCTTGTGAATTCAAATTTGCACTTGATTGACTTACTGAAGTACTAGCTGCTAATGATTCTGAGCTAATTGTTGATAATGAAGCTGAGTTACTTTGGCTTGCTGAATCTGATTGGCTTAATGAAACTGAAGTGCTTTGTGACACTAAAGTTGTATCAGATACACTTGCAGATACAACTACTGTTGAATCAACTTGTGTTGTTCCTGTTGTAGCAACCTCAGATGTTACTGGTAAAGTGCTAGTTGTTTCTGCTGCATGGGCTGTTTGTGTTACTACAGCTCCCCCAATGAGGGCTCCAACTGCAGCTGCACCTTTAAACCAATGGGCAGACGAAAAGCCTACTTCAAGATTCAAATCTGTGTCTAAAACACCTTCTTCTGCTTTAGCGCCTTTGAATAAATGAAGTAAGCCAAATGAGTTAAGGGTTGTTTTAACCCAATTTTTACCTGACTTGTGCAATTTTACACGCGATTTAGACTCGGTCTGGATATAGTCCGAGTTAATTTGTTTTTTTGACATATTTTACTCTCTCTCTTTCCCATAACTTCAAGAAACTTTCAAACTCCACTTTAAAAGTTGTTAATTGTTTATGGTAACTATATTGTATTATAAGTTAGAATGTTAGTCAAATATTACGTAAATAAAAAAATAGGGAAATTGTAATAAAAAACAACTTCCCTTAATTCATTAAAATAATCTATAGAGTGTGTTAAGTAAACCCATGATAACACTAATAACAATGACCGAACCCAGTAAAACATAAGCATAATTTCGGACATCATTTTTCTTCTTTTCTGGCAGTTTTTGCCGTGATTTTTCTAATCTTTTCTCGATATCATCTTCTAAAAATGATAAATTTTTTTTTGCACCCATTACGCAATTATCTCCTTATATCTTTCCGGACTCGTATGATTGGCAAAGACTAATTGACGTTTCACAACTTCTTTATAATGATTTTGATCTTTTAATTTAACAAAAGCAGCCATCATTTCTGTCACTTGATTAGGACTAAAAATGTTTTCAGGCAAGGTATAGAGTTTCTCATGTTGCGTATTATTAAAAGTAAAAATTGGCATCTGATGCTCAAAAGCCAGACGATTAGCATCCAAAATCTCATTGCCATGATTAATATCCAAATAGACAGCACAATGTTCCCAAAGGTCCTTGATTGTCGTTTGCGATACATTCGGATAGAGCGAAACATTATCACGTTGACCGATAGCCTGTAATTTAGGTGACATCTCCGTTAAGGCTCCAATGTGGAATTGAAGATCAGGTAAGTGAGTAGCTAAATTTTCAATTTGTTCAATCTGATCACTGTTGGTGAAAATCAAGGCATGCGCTGACCATTCTTTTTCAGCAGACAGAGGATATAAATACCCCAAAGAATCCACTTTGTCATGCTGGCCATGATTCAGATTAAGAAAAACTTGATAATCATTAGGGTCAGGAATAATGACTTGATTGCTGCGGTTAACCGTACCATTCAAAATAGCCTGCATATTACCTGGAATGGAACCCTGGAAAGGTTCTTGCCAAACTAAAATATCATGGCCAGGCTTATCCAAATTGATTGAAACTTGGAAAGGAAGAGCGAGAGAGTTATAGATGATTTTATCCAAATCAAACCCTCGTTTTTGCAAGTAATAAATGACAAATTCCAATTTACCTTTAAAGATTTTGATTTTGCCATCTTCATTTAAAATAATGTCATTGGTCACAAAGTTTTCAACGATTTTCTCTTTACCTTCTTGGTCATAGTAAGTCTTAATCACTTCTTCCTGATTGACATTATAGATGCTTTGAGCATAAAGACGACCATTTTTATTATAGTACTCAACCAAACGTACTTTTCCAGAACGGTCTAACCATTCAACTGCTCTAACCAAACGTTTATGAGTTGGTTCAGCATAAAAGATATTAGCCCGTTTGATATCGTGATCAACAATTTCTCCATTTGAATTATTGGATTGGATTTCCCAAAAATTAGGAGCCTTTATTTGGTTAAAGAAGCGAGCTCTTGTTTCTTCAACGTCTTCATCACCCATAAAATAAGCATAAGGTGTAGTCACTGAAGCTGGTAAAAAACCATTCTCATTCAAAATAACAGTTGGATGCGTATAACCTGACATGACTAAAGAATAATGCAAGTCTTGAGCAGCCTGGTTGTATGTATCAAATATATTAAGCATTAGCAAACTCCTTTAAAAACTCTTTCCAGTCATTAGCAATTTCTTGACTTAAGAATTTCTCTGCAATTTGGTAGGAATGGTCTTGCCATTCTTTGATGTCAAAATCTTGATACATGGATACAATAGCGTCTGCAAATTGACGGACAATCTGATCCACTTGATCTGATTCTTCTTTAGGAATCAAAATACCATTCTTCTCATGGTCAACAAAAGTGACATTCCCATAAGGAACTTCAAACCCGATGATTGGCAAGCCAGAGCCAACTGCTTCCATTAAGGTTAAACCAAAGCCTTCGCTAGTTGAACCAGCAAGATAAGCATCGTAGTCTTGATAAACTGTTGTCAAATCAGTATGTCCCATTAGATGAATATAGTCTTGAGCATGATGTGTCTTGATTAATTCTGTCAGTTTAGCTTCTTCACCACCCTTACCATAGATATCAAATTGCAGTTCTGGAAGGACTTTTTTAGCTTCAATAACGGCAAGAACCAGCCAGTCAATATGTTTTTCACTGGCTAGACGTGATGCTGTCATCAAAGAGAAAGCCTTGCGTTTCTCAGGACGATAAAGTTGATCAAGTGACCCTACTGGAATGGTCAGAACACGAGGAGAAATCCCCTGATATTTAGCAAATTGTTCCTGAAGTGTTTGGGTTTGAGCATCAGTCGAGCAAATAAAGAAATCAATTTGATCGGCATGCGAAAACTCATACTCATAATAATTATTCCAGAGAATAAAATCATCGTCAGTAGAATTCTTGCTATAATGCTCCGCATGGACAACACTACCCATTTTGGCTTTGCCTCTTTCTTCCAAAGCAGCCTGACCAATCTCACTTGAGCGATCCAAAATGACAATATCTTCTTCACCAAAGTTGAGAGACTTAATAAAATAAGTTAAAAGCTCACGTCTGGATAAGAAAATCTGATCTGGAAAACGATAAATCTGGTTATCACCATCGACGAGTTCGTCAAAAGCTGTGCTACCATCTTCGTTAAAGTAACGTCTTTGGTAAAGGTATGCCTTATTGTCTTTTGGCGTGAAATACTCAGTGCAGTAGCGGGTATAATTATAGTAATCCTTACGAATTAAACAACCGTTGACGACAAACTCTGCCCGGTCAACAAAATCCTTACTTTCATCAGTCAAATAGCAAGTCACAAATTGTTTGTTATTATCATAGAAGTAGCGACGGATTTTTCCTGAAATTTCTTCCTTTTCAATTTTGAAAGGAATGGACTTTTGCACATCTTGTAAAGCATAACTGGTAGGTGCTAATTTGATATCCGTAAAATAATGATAAAGCCAGATAACTTCATCGTCTTCAAAGCCGATATTTTTAGTCAAGTGCTGCACATTCTCATTTAAAATCAAATCGGTGAAAACAAAAATCCCTTTTTCACCAATCATTCTCAGGAGTTTGGCCCGATATATTTGAGCATACTCAACACCTGAGCTAGCCCAACCAATTCCCATATTAATATTATAAAGCGTCATTATTTCTCTCCTCTAATCTTCAGCTCTAGGCAAAGTAGGCAACTAACTCACCTTTAGGGTTATAGGCTAGCATACTTAAGGCAAGGTTACGAATAATACTTTCTTTAACCCGAAGTTCCAGCTCTTGGAAGGTGAGCAAGGCTTCGCGGTGAAATTCATAGGTTGTATTCCTTTGGGCAGAATTACGACTGGCCACTAATATCCTAAACTGTTGCAAATAGTCAACTTGTTCAATCCAAGCCTGGTCAATAGCCTTAAGAATGGCCATCCTTTGGAAATTGATATAGTCCTGCTTGTCTCCAAACTGCACTTCCTTATCTTCCATTTCTTTGAGGAAGATCCGACGTAGAGCCTTTTTCATAGAATCCTGACTGCCATAATCAATCTCATGGTCATCAAACTGATAGGACAAGTTATCAAAGACGTAGCGACTCAATTTTTCCTCAGTCATTTCCTTCTCTTGGCTTAGGAAATTGGTCAAGACTTCATCTAATATTTCTAATAAATTAACATCTTCCAACTTCTCTTGTTCAATCAACTGATTACGTAAACTGTAAATCATCTCCCGCTGCACCTGGATACTCTCATCCATTTCCACAGAATTCTGACGAGCTTGGCGGCCATGACTATCACTAGCTTCCTGAGCTTGATTCAAAATGCGGTGGTAGCGGCTAGATTTCAAAAGTTTTGGATTTTCAGGGTCCATTTTGGGTAATTGCTTACGCAGATAATCAAGCAACCAGGCTGGTCCCCATTTAATGAGTAAGGCATCTTCTAGAGATGCAAAGAATTGACTCATTCCAGGGTCACCTTGACGGCCAGAACGGCCTCGCATCTGTAAGTCAATCCGTTTAGACGGCATCCGCTCTGTACCAATTACCGCTAAACCACCCAACTCGGCTACACCCTTGCCAAGCTTGATATCTGTCCCCCGACCGGCAATTGCCGTAACGACCGTTACATTGCCTTTTTGACCAGCTTCAGCAATCATCTCTGCTTCTTTTGCTGTATTGTAGGCATTGAGGACGCTATGGGCGATCCCCTCTTTTAAGAGTAAGTGAGAATAGATCTCTGACATCTCAACCGTTGCCGTAACTAGCAAAATAGGTTGCCCTGTGGCGTGAACTTTTTTCAAAAACGCCATAGAGGCCATAATTTTCTCAGGCAAGCTGGTATAGATTAAATCTTTATGATCAATCCTCTGAATTGGACGGTTGGTTGGAATAGTGATAACAGGCATATCGTATGTTTCTATAAATTCATCATCAGCAACGCGACCTGTACCAGTCATTCCACTTAATTTATCAAATAATTTAAAGAGATTCTGATAAGTAACACTTGCCATGGCCCTTGTTTCAGGTGTCCGTTCAACAGCTTCTTTGGTTTCAATAGCCTGATGCTGACCAGCTTGTAACTTATTCCCTTCAAGGCTTCGTCCGCTAATAGCGTCCAGAAGAATAATCTCATCGTTTTCAACAATATAGCCTTCCTCACGCTCATATAAGTGATGAGCTTTTAGAGCCAAAATAATATGTCTAACAATTTCTGTATGCTTAGCATCAAATAAGTTTTCTAGGCCAAAGAATTTTTCCGCTCCAGCAATGCCTTTGTTGGTTAACCAAACATTAGTCCGTTCGTCATCAAACTTATAGTCACGGTCTTCTTCTAAAGTTGTGATAAAGGTATTAGCGACGTTATAGTAGTTGGATTGAACCCGTGGGGAACCAGAAATAATCAGCGGTGTTTGGGCACTATCAAGTAGCACCTCATCAACCTCATCGACAATGGCATAATTAAAATCACGAAGAAACTGCTTAGTCGCCGAATCCGCCAAATTCTGAATCAGGTAATCAAACCCTAAAGTTGAGTGTGTTGTATAAACAATATCTGAAGCATAAATGGCCCGTTTTTCTGGCACAGAAATTTTTTCTAACGGATCTTCTGGCACACCGAGTGCTATTGTTAAGCCCATCCAACGATATACGTCTCCCATTTCCGTCCCGTCACGTCTTGAAAGATAAGAGTTGGTTGTAACCAACATAACCCCTCTACCAGTCAAGGCATTTAAATAAAGAGGCATGGTCGCCGTCAGAGTTTTTCCTTCCCCTGTGCGCATTTCCGCAATAAAGCCTTGATGCAGGGCAATGGCTCCCATAACCTGAACATCATAGGGGAACATGCCTAAAATCCGACGATCCGCTTCTCTGACCGCAGCAAAAGCCTCAGGAAGTAGATCATCTAAGGTCTCTCCTTTTGCTAAACGGTCTTTAAATTCTTGCGTTTTAGCTTGCAAGTCTTTATCGGTCAACTTAGCCATCGTATCTTGATAGTTATTGACCTTGTTTAAGGTTTTTTTGATAGCCCTTAAACGGAGGCTATTAATACTAAATTTTTCGCTTAAGCTCCCCAAAGTAAGCTCCTTTTATTATTTTTCTTGAAATTGCGCCAGATAGTGATTTTTGGCCAAAAGCCCCTCAACTAATGCATCGTCAGTTTGCTGATCAGCTTGCGCAGTGGAAAGTGAGGGATTGTTTTGAAGTAGCTCACTTAACCATTCCAAAGCTAATTCTGAATCTTCAATGCTTGTTCTCAGCTCTTGATCAAATGTCACGGGGCCTGTAAGGCTGGATGAGCCCTTTTCAAAGGCATTTTCCAAAAGAATGGCTACGCGGTCAGACTTAGAACCACTGCCAATAAATTGAATACCTTGGTCCAGTGCCTCTGGAGCATGTTTGTGAATGGCCTTGGCGACATAATCCACGAAGCTGTCCGTCAAGTAAGCCATTTGATCAAGCCTAGTTAAACCAACGATTAAACTTGAGCCAACTTTTTTTAAATAAGATTCTGTAAACGGCATCAGCTGTCCCTCTTGATTTTCCAGGAGATAGACTTTCAGTGGCCCATTTTCTGCATTCTTTTCTAGAGATGGCAAGACAAAATAAGACTGGCTTAAAAGGTCTTCCATTTCTTTGGCATAGAGTAAAATGCTATCGAAAACAAAACTTTGACTACCGGCATTAATTAAATCAATCTTGTAGCTGTAGCAATCCTTAGGTAAAGAAAACTCTGCTGAATCCTCTTTAATAATTTTATAGGCGACTACTTCTTTTCGTCGATTAAAAAAAGTTAATCTTAGATAAGGCTGGTGTCCCCTAACTGTCTCCAAGTTTAATTTTAGACAATAGTCCAATCCTCGTTTTAGTAGTGGCAGCCTCGGAATATCACGGCGGTCCTGATAATTAACATCAGAAAGCCAAGTGTGGATAACTGTTCCAATAGGCAAAAATTCCTGGTGGAAAGAAACCCGTCCATCCTTGAGAAATTCTAGGTCAACACCATATAGGTAACTGGCATCACTGAGCAGGCCCCAATTTATCAGACTGATATCTCTCATTTGTGTCTGCATTATGATTTCCTCCCAAAGTCTAAACTCATGATTCGGGCATATTGATTTAAGAACCACTGATTAATGGAAGCACTATTATCATTATGGCGTCCCTCAATCCCTTTAGAGATGACTTTGATATTTTTACCTTGTGACCAGTCTAAAAAGTCGTAATAGGCATTATTATCGTAGTCATCATGTTTCATATAGGCCATGGCAAAGAGGGTTTTAGAAAAGTCTGCCTTTTCAATAGCCTTCCAGAATTTCTGGTTAACTTCTTCCATCGATTCTTTCGTTAATTGATTGGTCAATGAATGGACCATGTCAAATGCTGTTCCAAATTCATCTGGACGGATTTGGAAACCATTTTTGGCAATGGTTCCTAATGAGAACAAGGGTTTACCAATGATAACAGCATGTGGTTCCAAGCGGCTGGCATAATATGAAGCGCCAAAAGTCCCCATTGATAAACCTGAGAGGATCATTTGTTTCTTGTTAAATCCTAAATATTGCAGTTTGTCTTCAATAAAATCCGTCACTTGATTTTCCAATTGTTCACTACCCATATAGAAGGAGCCCCCTTCTAAACGCGGGTCACCAATCAGGATAAAGGGTGATTTCATTTTAGACATCATCCAATACCCCTCAAATCCTTCGGCAGTCCGATATCCTGAGAAGTAAACATTTAATGGTGGTTTTAGGTCTCCTGGGCTAAAGTAGGCAATTAATTCTTGCCGTTGATCGTCCACCAGCCTTCGGCCCCCTGCAATATACTCTCCATATGAGTTACGAGCTCGTCTTTGGTGTAGTGGACCCAGTTTTAAAGTACCATTGCCCTTGGCATAAAGAACAAAAGAAAGGTAATGCTCTTTTTCTTTTGAGGGAATGGTGACCTGTTTTTCCATGTCAATTTCGGTAAAGGTATAGGAATCATCTAAATCTGAGCTACCGCCGATAAAACGATAGGCTTTAAGAAGTAGGTTGACCTCCCCCTCTTTCAAATATTCCAACCAGAAGTCTAGTGTTTGACCAGGTCGGGATGAAATATTGTAGCGCCAGGTTAAGAGTGGCTTAAATTCTTCCCCAAATTCGCCTTCAAGATGGATAAAGCTATTGCCCTGATAGCTTACTTTTCCTTTGAAATCCTCATAAATATTGACATAGCGGTTGTCTGCTTTAGATCCTTCTTGTCCTGAGAAAAAGTCATGTCCCAATTGAGGTATCAAGCGTGCAGGATCAGACATATCCATTGGTTTAGCTACCCTTGAGATAAAAAGGGCTTTTTGAGCTTTCCAATCCACTAATTTATCATTGTAGAAAACGGAATAGGGCGTTGTAAAATGAAAGAGATCATCAAAACTTTCTTCGTAAGTCGTCTCATCTGTAAAAAGAATCAGTGAGAAAGCACGAACTTTTTTCCCCTTCTCATCGAAGAGCAAGGGACGATAATTATCTGGTAGTCCATAAGACCATTCCATATTTTCTGGAATGTCATATTTTTGACTCCAGTCTTCTTGTCCAATTTGAAGGACTCTTACATCAACTTCTGTCATCTGTTACTTGTCCTTCCCCTTGATTTTTCCACTTATTAATTAACGCTGGACCCGTATTCTCAGCAATTTTCTCAATCGAATAGACTAAGGAACGGTTCCAATGGCTTAATCCCTTGAAGAAGTATGACAAACCTTTTTCGATGCCCTTAATATCTTCTACGATGTAGCCATTCTGTTTATGGGTCACATAGTCTGTCTGAACTTGGTTAATTTGTGGAATTCCTGATGAAATGGCCGCAATCTGATGATACAAGTCTGGTTTCATTCCCATATCAACAATAATCCGACTAGTTTTAAATGCCGCAATGACATCATTTTCTTCTTTAATGATTAAGAATTTAGCTCGTGGCTCTTCTTCTTCAACCACTTTATCTGGCAATTGATCTTCTTCCGGAATTTCTGGTTTAGGAACATACTGCTCCAGCATCTCTTCCAGCATGGTTTCAATCATCTGATTGCGATCACCATAACGTTGATAGCTTCCTAGCGTCAAGGTAATCAAATCATTTTTGCGCATTTCCTTAAAAAGGATCTTACAAATAGCATTCAATTCAGCATCATCAAGATTGTCCACAAAAAGATAAACTTCTAATTCTTTCTGACGGATACTTAAGCCTAATTCAAAGCGGGTATCAAATGGTGACACTTGAATAATATTGGGATAGTTTCCTTCTTCTGCCAATAATCGCAGAGCCTCAGTGTTTTTTTGATCATCAGAAACCAATAATTCTGCTTGCGAAAAGAGTTCCTTATCAGCTGCACTAGCAGAATCAAGGCGTTGACGCTCTTGATAAAAGGAAAAGATTTTAGGCTGTTTCGTTTCTTTGAAAAAGTCGTTGTGTTGTTTGTGGGCTGCAATTACTAACCTATCATCTGCAGCGAGTTGACTGATTTCAGCATTTAGCGTTTCGGAAATCAGCTCTTCCCAATTAGCATAAGTTAAGTTTTTAAGCAGTGTTCCTGCTTCAGGGTTGACGCTAATTCTGTCTGCGACAACTGGGTCTAAAGTTTCTCGTAAGCACCATTGGCCCGCCTGATTGAAATAATCCTGATGATCTGCTCGGCCATTTTCAAAAACTAAAAGACTCGATAAAAAGCCGCGATCATCAAAAACCAGCTCTTCTTTTAGGGTCTTGCCATCTTTTTCATAGCGGAGAATGCGGAAGAGGTGGCCATTTGTGGCAAATTGGATTTTGGCATAAGGTCTTTCATGACGCAAAGCCGTCACCGTAAAGGGCGAATAGATGAAACTAGTCCCTTGAGGCCAAGCTAATTTGCGCCAATCCATTGGAAAGGATTGAATGTCTTGACTATCCTGTAAATGATCAAATAAGGACCATACGGGAACTTCAAGAAGACCCTTTTGGTGTAAGAAGGATCTTAAGTTTGGTGCATAATTTAAAACCATAACCCGAACAGGCTCTTGGTTTTCAAAAAAGACACGGATTTGGTTAACACTATCATCAAATTGTAGAAATTGATTAACGTGCGTCCACTCTTGCGTATCGTCAAACCAAACACGGTCTTTACGATACCAAGCAGGAATAAAATGGTACATATTGTTCTCTCTCAATTATAAAATTTCATGGTATTGTTTGTTTATACGCAACATATCGACTTGATCAAAGATTGTAAATAACAAGGTCGACAAAATCAAAATAGTTCCTGGTAGGGTTGATATTGTCGAATCAATTTTGTAGATATGCCCAAGCACTAAAGGAACACCAATGATAAAGCAAGTGTATAAACCACCTAAAAAGCCAACTTGTTTAACGATGCGATTAAGGTATTTAAAAGTCGGTTTGCCAGGTTTAACATCATGAATATAGTCTCCCATTTCCTGAAGACTTTCGGTTAACTTATCAGGTTTCACATTAACAAGCGCAAAGCCAATGGTTAAGAGGAATAAAATAACTAAATAAACGCTTAAACCAATGGTTTTTGATAAGGTAAGATTAGAAACTAAGTAAGATAAAGTTTTATTGTCAGGATATAGCATCTGTAAGCCCGAGAATAAGTATTGTGGTAAAACCAACAAAGTCATCCCGTACATAATGGCCATCCCACCCGCAACGTTCATTTTGATAGGGATATAAGATTTATGGGCGAAGTCATTATGAATCATAACCCGTTCTAATGGTATCCGATATTCCGCTCTCTCTAGGAAAATAGTGACCACTAAAGCAATAATCGCAAAGGCAACAATGACGCCATAGACCCACAAGTGTTGGTTCATGTGACCGTCTTTACTGATAGCCTTTGATAAACGAGCTGGTAAGGAAGAAATTAACCCCACCAGAATGATGATAGAAGATGAGCCAATTCCAAACATCATGTTTAAATTGGCCAACCACATAATAATAAAACATCCCGCAATAGATAGGAAAGCGACAATCATTAGAAATCCAATCCGTTCAAATGGCAGAATCCAAGTTTGAAACTTCATGAAACTGAGCAACCCTAAAGACTGGATAATACTAATAATAATCATCATGATTTTACGCCAGCGGTCTGAAACGACCATTGACATTTTTTGTAAATTCAATCGTTTACTCGTTGAGAAAAAGCCCCAGAGAATCATGGTCGACATCCATGGGCCTAAACCCAAAGTAAATACGGAAATTTGTGAAAAATCACCTCCTGATACTAGGCTTGCTATGTTCATTAATTCTCGATTAATGCCACCGAATGCGGAAGCATCAACATCGACTAAAGGAAGTGGAATATGTCTACCAATCAGATAGACCAGGATGATGAGTAAAGTGGTCACCACCTTTTTCTTTAAAGGTGACTGAACCATTTGCCTTTTGGCTTGCATATTAGAACCCCAATTCTAATTTTTTGATTTATATATATACGTCTCTATTGTAACATAAAGCCGACTATTGTTCGTCTAATTTATCTAAAAAGAGATAAAAGTTAGAAAAGATTAAGTTTCCATATTTTTCAAACAATCAGATAATCAAATAGACCTAAAAAAAGGGATGCCAACAGCTTTATGGCTGTTGAGCATCTCCTTTTTTTAGCCTACGGACCCCTCCATTTCATACGATATCAATCTGTTGAGTTCGACGGCGTATTCCATTGGTAATTCTTTGGTGAAGGGTTCGACGAAGCCCATAACGATCATTTCGGTTGCTTCTCCTTCTGTTAAGCCGCGGCTCATGAGGTAATAGAGTTGTTCTTCTGAGATTTTTGATACTTTGGCTTCGTGTTCAAGTGCCACTTGGGAATTGTGGATTTCATTGAATGGGATGGTATCTGATTTGGAGATGTCATCCATCAAAATGGTGTCACATTCAATATGGGAAACCGACTTTTTCGAATTTTTATTGAAGGTAACTTGTCCACGGTAGTCTACTTTCCCGCCACCTTTGGCAATTGATTTAGAGACGATTGATGATGATGTATGTGGTGCGTTGTGAATCATTTTGGCACCTGTGTCCTGATGTTGGCCAGCATTAGCAAAGGCAATGGACAACATGGTTCCACGCGCACCTGGTCCATCTAAATAAACAGATGGGTACTTCATTGTTGTTTTAGCCCCTAAGTTGCCATCAATCCATTCAACCGTAGCATCCTGCAAGGCACGCGCCCGTTTGGTTACTAAATTATAGACATTGTCAGACCAGTTTTGGATAGTGGTATAACGCATGTATGCCCCATCCAGCGCAAAAATCTCAACAATAGCCGCATGAAGACTGTTGCTTGAATAAGTTGGTGCCGTACAGCCTTCAACATAATGGACACTAGCACCCTCGTCAACGATAATCAGCGTCCGCTCAAACTGCCCTGTATTCTCATTGTTAATCCGGAAATACGTTTGCAAAGGAATATCCACCTTAACACCCTTAGGCACATAGATAAAGGTACCGCCAGACCAAACTGCTGAATTTAAAGCAGCTAGTTTATTATCCGTTGGGGGAACTAACTTAGCAAAATATTGTTTAAAGAGGTCAGGATACTCCTTCAAAGCAGAATCCGTATCAGTAAAAACGATACCCAACTTCTCGAATTCATCTTTCATGTTATGATAAACCACTTCAGATTCATATTGTGCAGAAGCTCCCGCTAAATAAGCACGTTCTGCCTGGGGAATCCCAATACGTTCAAAGGTTTCTTTGATTTTCTCCGGAACATCGTCCCATGAACGAGCTGGTTTATCAGAGGCCTTTTGATAATAAATAATATCATCAAAATTGATATCTGATAAATCTGCACCCCAGGTTTGCATAGGCATTTTATTAAAGGTTTCTAGAGATTTAAGACGAAACTCTAACATCCATTCTGGTTCGCCCTTAGCTGCTGAAAGTTCTCTGACAACAGCTTCACTCAAACCTTTACCTGTAGAGTAAATCGGTTTAATATCATCATGAAAACCAAATTGGTAATCTCCCAAATCAATGGGCGTTGGTTCTACCTTTTCATTTGTTTCAGACATATCTATTCCTTTTCTTTCTATCTTACTTTACTTCTTCTTGGTGACGTTTAATAGCTTTTTCTAAAGCGTGCCAAGCTAGGGTCGAACATTTTATCCTTTGAGGAAATTTGGAAACACCAGCTAAAAGCTCAGCTTCTCCTAATTCTTTCTGTTTAGAATTGTCTTGACCTTGAACCATCTCCGAGAAGATTTCAACCAGTTCCAAAGCTTGAGCCAGAGTCTTCCCCTTAACAGCATCCGTCATCATACTAGAAGAAGCTGTTGAGATTGTGCAACCATCCCCCGCAAAAGCAATATCAGCAATCCGGTCATCCTCAAATTTGACACTTAAGGAAATGACATCACCACAGGTGGGGTTATTCAAGACAACAGACTCTACCCCTTCAATCGTGCCATGATTGTGGGGATTTTTAGAATGGTCGGCAACTACCGCCATATAAAGACTATTCAGTCTAGAGAGTGCCATTAAAAAACTCCTTCGTTTTCAGAATTGCATCAATCAAACGATCACAATCCTCTTTTGAATTATATATATATAAGCTTGCCCGAACAGCCGAGGAAATGCCAAGATGTCGCATAAGGGGCTGGGCACAATGATGACCTGCCCTTACGGCAATCCCTTCATAGTCCAAAGCTGTCGCGACGTCATGTGGATGAATCCCATCTAAATTAAAGGCAAAAACCGCAGCATGAGCCTCAGGCAGGCGCGGACCATAAAGGGTTAAACCCTCAACGGCAAGCAATTTTGGCAAGAGATAATCCACCAATTCCTGCTGGTGCGCCGCAAATGCATCCATCCCCAGCTCATTCAAATAAGTAATCGCCGCACCAAGTCCAATAGCTCCCGCTATATTTGGCGTTCCAGCTTCAAACTTCCAAGGTAATTCTTTCCAAGAGGCTTCTTGTTCGTAGACGAAATCAATCATTTCACCACCAAATTCAAAGGGCTCCATCTGATTGAGCAATTCTTCTTTACCATACAAGACACCAATACCAGTTGGCCCCATCATTTTATGGCCTGAAAAGGCATAAAAATCACAATCTAAATCTTGGACATCTATGGCCATATGAGGAACTGCCTGAGCCCCATCAACAATCATCAGCGCACCCTTTTCATGGGCTAATTGCGTGATTTCTTTGATTGGATTTTGACATCCTAAAACATTGGAAACATGTGCTAAGCTGACAATCTTCGTTTTATCAGTCAGCTTTGTCTTCAAATCATCCATGTCTAAGGCTTGGTCTTTAAGATAAACATAAACCAATTCCGCCCCAGTCGCTTGACAAACTTGTTGCCAAGGAATGATATTGGCATGGTGTTCCATGATTGAAATAAGGATTTGGTCTCCTGGTTTGAGAATGCTTCTAGCAAATCCTGCCAGCCAATTGAGACCGGTAGTAGTCCCTCTGGTAAAAAGAACTTCCTTACTAGACTTGGCATGAATAAAATCACGGACCAAAGTGCGACTGGCTTCATAGTCACGTGTCGCTCTTTCAGCTAGGGTATGAACACCCCGATGAACATTGGCGTTATCCTGATGATAATAGGCCATTATCCGGTCTAGAACTACTTGCGGTTTTTGAGTCGTTGCAGCATTATCCAAATAAACTAAGGCCTCATCATTAACCTCTTGCTCTAATATAGGAAATGCTTTTTTGATGGCTAAACTATCAATCATTCCGACTCCTTTTTATCTTAATTTCTAGTGGCTAATTTCTGATCTAATACGTCGATAATGCTGTCACGAACTTCTTTGACAGGAATTTCTATAATAACAGCTCCTAAGAAACCTCGGATAACAAGTCTTTCAGCCGTATCTTTATCCAAACCACGACTCATGAGATAATACATATCTTCAGGGTCTACTTGACCAATTGAAGCTGCATGACCTGCAGTGACTTCATTTTCATCAATCAATAAAATTGGGTTGGCATCACTTCTTGCCTTATCAGAAAGCATTAGAACACGGCTTTCTTGTTGGGCATCTGCACCTTTAGCACCTTTAATAATGTGGCCAATCCCATTAAAAGTTAACGTACCACGTTCTAAAATAACACCGTGTTGGAGAATATGACCAACGGAATTCTTACCATAGTTGGTAACCCGTGTATCAATCCCTTGCACCTGACGGCCACTTGAAGCAGCGACAACTTTTAAATCAGCATGACTGCCATCACCAATCAAGTCACTATCAAAGTCAGCAACCACATTGCCTTCGTTCATAACACTTAATGACCAATCAATCATGGCGTTATTAGACAAACGACCACGACGACTAATATAAGTTGTCACTGATTCACCAAGACGGTCAATAGCTGAAAACTTCACACGGCTACCATCTTGAGCCAGAATTTCAACACTAATGTTGGCAGAAGCTTTTTGACTGCCTTGACCAAATGATTCAAAACGTTCCAAATAAGAAAATTGACTTTCTTTACCCGCAATAATAAGGACATGTTTGTTAAAAGGCACATCACTATCACTATCCTGTAAAAAGATAGCTTCTAAGGGCATTTCAATTTCCACAAAATCAGGAACATAAAGGACGGCGGCACTATTAAAATATGCAGTATGGTAGGCACTTAGTTTATCCTGATCATCTGCCACAGCCGTCCCAAAATAAGTTTCGATAATTTCAGGAATTTCCTCGAGGGCTGAATAAAAATCCGTAAAGACAACCCCTTTATCATGAAGGTCCACAGGTAACTGTTCGAAAACAGTTTGGGTCCCATTTTGAACTAAGGTTGGATTATCGCCTAAGGTAATAAAATCTGGGACATTTCCCGTCATAGGACTTTCAGAAATGCTACCATCTCCTAGGTTCCAACGATGATATTTCACCCGTTCAATTCTTGGTAATTCCAGTTGATCAATTAATGTAAAAGCCTTTTGGCGTCTTTCTTGCAACCATACCGGCTCTGCTTTTCCCTGAGAAAAAGCCAAAATATTTTCTAATGTCATAATGATGTATCCTCTTTCTCTCTATAATAACTAGACTCTTTTAGCAAGACATCATTAGACTTCTTCTTTGTAATCAATTCCTAGCTCTTCAGCAATACCAGCATAACCTTCTTTTTCAAGGCGAGCGGCTAATTCAGCGTCACCAGAAAGAACAATGCGTCCATCCATCATAACGTGAACACGGTCAGGCGTGATGTAGTTCAAAAGACGTTGGTAATGGGTAATAATCATGGCACCAAAATCTTTTTGACGCATTTCATTCACCCCTTTTGAAACCACTTTAAGGGCGTCAATATCAAGACCTGAGTCGATTTCATCTAATAAAGCAAACTTAGGTTCAAGCATCAAGAGTTGAAGAATCTCATTACGTTTTTTCTCACCACCTGAGAAACCTTCATTGAGGTAACGCTCAGCCATTTCTTCTTTCATGCCAAGGAGTTCCATTTTTTGGTCCAACTTAGTAATGAAATCACGAACCGAAATTTTATCTTCATCAGCTTTACCCGCATTCATGGCAGCACGCATGAATTCAGCATTGGTAATACCAGGAATTTCTGATGGGTATTGCATAGCCAAGAAAAGTCCCATACGAGCACGTTCATCAACTTCTAACTCAAGAACGTCAACCCCATCAAAGAGAACTTGACCTTCAGTCACTTCATAGTTAGGATTACCCATAATAGCTGCTGATAAGGTTGATTTCCCAGTACCATTTGGTCCCATGATGGCCGCAATTTCACCTGTTTTAAGGGTTAAATTAACCCCTTTTAAAATCTCTTTATCATCAATTGAGACATGCAGATTTTTAATTTCAAGAACAGACATGATTTACCTCTTTTTCTATATTTTTCACCCTTGCTAATTAGCAAGGAGACGCAAAAATGCTATTTTAATAATTACATAAATTATAACAAAAAAAGTGAAATGTTTATACTACGGCGTTTGGAGCATGTCTCCCCGACTTTTCCCCGACTTCTGGACGAGGTCTTTTTTCTTTGTATCAAAGTCTATTAAAACGGAAAAAATAAAAAAAGTCCGTTTTACAGGACTTCATAATTTGTATAGTAATATACATTATCTTTAACATCAAAATTAAACTTAATGCTTCTTCTCGTCTTGCTATTCTCTTTATTTAGAATAAAGAAATGATCGTTTGTCGCTTGCATGGTCAGCATGATGTCATCTGTTAAATAAGTCAGTGGTACTTGCAATGCTGAGTATTCGTTAAAGTCTTTTTCGAAATTTATATAACTGCGACCGAAGAAATCAAATGTGGGTTCTTGTTTAGTTTTCATGGTTTAAGTATAGCACAAAAATATTTAAAAAAAGTTGATAAAAAGTGTTGACAGTATATAACATATGTTATATAATTAATATATAGAAAGGAGGAAGATATGAAAATATCAGACATAGCTGATGTACTAACTTCGCTAGGAACACTTCTAGTAGGAATTGCAAGTTTAATATCAGCAATAAAAAAAGAACCTAAACAAAAACGCCGTCCAAGGAAGTTCAAGTAGAGGTTCATGGTAAGGGTGGGGCGAAAGCCCCTATCTCTTATTGATATTATATCATATCAAATAAAATTATGAAATATTTAGTTATTTTCCTGATATGCTTGATTGCATATTACCTTGTTAGTAAAGATAAATAAATTGGGGGTAAGGATGAAAGTAGACACAGACAAAATAAAATGGTTATTAGAGAATGAAACACAGTACAAGATTTCTAAAGATACTGGAGTTGCTCAAGTGACATTGTCAGGATTGATTTCTGGTAAAAGAAAAATTGAAAACTTAACTGTAAAAGTCGCTAGCAAGTTAACAGAATACGCAGAAGAAATTCAAAATATTAAATAGATTGTGAGGAAGTTAAGAAGTTAAATGGTAACAGATAATCTATCAAGTCAGCAAAAAGATGATAAAAAATGGGCAGAAAAAAATAGAGAACATCGAACTTATTTATCAAAACGATCAACTGCTAGAAGTTTTATTAACAAGAACGCTACAAAAGAAGACTTAATAGAATTAAAACAATTAATAGAAAATAGACTTTAAAAATACAAAAAAACCGCCCAGAAATTAATCTGAGCGGTGATTTTTTTTACATATCTGTTGCATCGATTAGATAGCTATCTTCTACCCATTGATTTGATTGAGGCGCATTGATGCGTGCCCAGCCATTGATTTTTTCGTATACTCTGACTCTGGTGCCTGCAACAAGCAACTCTTTGTCTTCGGAATTTGCATCAGGTTTGGACTCAACATAATAATCCTCGGAAATCGTTGCCTCATAGTAAGGCATCTGAGAATTGCTGAGTGGAGTGTTAACATCAAGCTCTTTCTCAAATTGTGAGATGACCGCTTGTTGATTTACTGGTGCTGATTCTGAACCTGTGTATCTATATAGATACTCGTAAGGTTGCCCGTTAGCATACCAGATCTCATTGTAATCATTAACAGTAATGCCATTGTAGCCATAGTTACAATGAATGATGTTGCTGTCATCTAAGAACATAAAAGTATGACCACCAGCGCCCGCTGAGTAACCACGCTTGCCCCAAATTCCAATGTCACCTCGTTGCGGATAAAGCAACTCATTCTCAGCAACCAATTGATAGCCATTTTTAACCAACCAGTCATGTTCATACTCTGTATTTACTGCCCAACTGTTATCAGAGGCACCAGCCGAACGTAAAGCGTAATAAATTGAGCTTGAGCAGTCATAAGATGACGGACCATTTCGATAGTCCATTGAGTAAGTAACCTTACCTTGCCTTGCAGCCATCCATGCAATAGCTTGTTCAATATTAATTGTCATAGTTATTTTCCTTTCGGTCTTAGATAGTCCATGGCTTGTTCACTATCATTTATTCCAGCAGTTGTCGGGTCATTGATGACACCTAACAAAATCAGGATGCTGAGTACAGTGTTAAGCACTTCTTCCCAATTTTTTGGAAAGATGTCAAAGCCAAGTTGCTGAGAAAGCAACACGATAAGAGAGATTAAAGCGACCCAAAAATATTTGCTTTGTAAGCGTAAACCCCAATTAATTTTCATAACTATCCTACCTTTCTGTTTTCTAAAACCGATATGCGTGTCTCATGATTATCAAGACGACTGTCATGATCGATAACCTCTTTTTTTACCTCGTCAGACTGTTGCTTAGTGATATCAAGAGTCATATTAAGTAATTTTATTTGTTCTGTTAAAGGTTCTACTGTTTCTCTCAGAGCTTTATTGTTTTGATCATTTATTTTTTGAGCCATACGATTATCAGGTTCGACAACCAAAAACTTGTAAATAGCTATTAAAAAACCAAAAATGACCGTAATTGATGCGACAACGCTGGCCAAATCTGCAAAATTATCAATAATCGTTTGCATAGAATACCTCATTATTCTGAAATAGGCTGGTCAGTTACTTTTTGATCTAGTAACTCTTTGACCACTTCACGAAGATTAAATAATTTCGGAACATCTTCGAAATCGCAAATTCCGTTAGCAACACGACGATACCAAACGTCAACGATATAATGTTTTGTTGTAAAAACCATAGTAAATTCTCCTTTTTTTAACATATAAAATAGTGTAGTGATTGTGTTTAAAATATTTTCCATTAGCCCATACCTGACAAGCTAGATGTAATTAGAGTCGTAAGCTCTACAACTGCATTATCAATTTTAGTTTGCAACTCTTGTTTTATTTTCTCAGTTTGAGCTATTAATTCTTCTGTAGCTTTTTTTGATACTTCAATAGCTTGGTCAACCTCTGCAATTTTGCTCCCTAGCAAGTTGAATTTTTCGTTTTCAGCTCGCATTGGAAAATTGACTTGATAGATTGACTCCATGACTAAATCAAATAATTCAGTATTTGATTTCTTCTCATGTTCGGCCGATAAGAAAAACGGCGTTTCTTGGCCGTTAACATTTAGATAGACTACTAGCTCTGACGGCGAACCGCTGGCGTCGTAGTTTAAAGACTTCCGAACATATTCGAACGGTAAATTTACTGCCATATAACTTCTCCTTTTAGATTAACCAGCTAACAGAGCCGGCATAAGATTTATTAAATGCACTTGGGTTTAACCATTGCACATTACCGTTGACATCAACCTGGATATGAATTGAGTAGTTATTCACGCTATTATCCCACGAAGCAATTCTGAACATCTGTCTTCTTGGCGTCAATGCAGTTGGTATTGTCCCAACGGTTAAGCTAGTAGTGCCATTTGATATTGTGAAATCATAATAGAGTGAAACTAAATCTCCGACGCGCTTGTACTGGAAACCATTACCTATATTTACCCAACCAGTGTTTACTAAATTAGGGTGCGTACTTTGCGTTAAATACTGCCAACCTTTCCATGTTCCGGAATAACAAACACGATAAGCAGTTATAACTCCGTTAAAGTCAACGGCTTGTTGCAACACATATTGATCATTGTGTCGTTGGACTATGATATGGTACCAGGGATGTGACCCAGAAACTGCCGGTGGCAGATTGGTCAAGTTTGTATTATTGCCCATATAAAAACCGGTAGTCTTATAATTGTTTAGATCGCCAGTAGCGGTTATTTGAGTTCCGTCTTTTAAGCTTAATTGCAATTGTTGGATTTGCTTTCCATTAGCAAAAATGTCTCCGCCTACGTCAAGGGCACCTTGCTCTCTGATTTTCAAAATACCAAAACCGCTCTGATCATAAGCGAAAACAACGGCTTCGGTTCCTACCGTGAAGATAAACTCGGCCGAGGTAAACTTATCAGATAAAACACCTTTAACCGTCCACGACGACGTTGGCGAATACGAACCACTTAAATTTGCCGGAGTTGGAATTTCTGATATTGATGTCCAAGAACCGCCTGCAGCACCATTATCTAACGTATAGGTGCTAGATCCGAAAGGTGCAACGTAGAAGTCTAATTTCATGGTATTTTTCTGTGAACCAGCAACAGTTAGAGGCGATATTTTGGCACTTCTAGCAATAGTAAACGTGGTGTTTAATGTTGCACTCCTATTTGCTTTAAAGCTAAGTACTGGTGGCGCATAGTCTAAAATCGTGACGTCTCGTGTAATGATATTAGATACACGATTGCGACTATCGAAAACCTTAGCAGAAATAGTAACTGTTCCAGTATAATTCATCATGCCAAGAGTCCCACCATTAGTAGTGGTTGTCTGCCCTTTGCCTACAATTTCAGCATAATAACCGGTTATCGTTGATCCATAGGCACCAACAGTTTGGCCAAAATTGACCTTAATATCTGACATAATCCGGATAAACGCTTCCCCACCGGTCACTACTGCTCCTGATACTGGATTGTTATCAGTTAATGTAAAACCTGTAAGACTTGGGACAACACTTGTCGGAACATTTCCGTAAAAAGTATAAGAGTTAGTACCTAATAACGTTGAACCTGAATAGGTATCAACATAAATCGTACCATTGCCTTTTGTTGCACTAGGAATATTGCTAGCAAAATCAATAGGCGGAGTAAAGCTTGCGCTAGTACCTAACGTCCTATCAACGATAGTGCCTAAAACGCCATACCAGTTATAACGAATAGTATGTGTAAAGCTAGCGTCAGTCTTGGTTATATTGATAGTAAAGGGTTGTCCCAAATCAACAGTTGACGGACTCAAAGACGCCGTACTAGCTCTTGGAATATCCGTCAACTTAAAACTATTTGTAATTGTTAGCTTTCCAGGGCCATAACCACCTTGGCCATTAAAGACTGCCGTAAAGTTGGCAGTCAGTTTCCCTTGTGAGTCGTGAGTAACTATAATGTTTTTATCAATCAGAGTTATTGTCTGATTGAAGCCCATAGAGGTTACTGTTGTACCATTTAGGGTTTGCCCAGCAATTGTGATAGATGAAGTCAAAGAGTAGCTAGCAAAGGAATAATTGCCAGATACAATAAACATTCTTACTCTAATAGTTGATTGATTTTTTATCTTATCTTGTGACACTTGGTCAAGCCATAATTTGAGGTAATACTCACGGCTTGACGCACTACGATATTCTGTCATATTTTTCCTTTCTAGCCTACTTTGATACAGATATTAATATCAGGGTTTGCATAGTATTGTTGTACCCGATATTTACCAATCTGAACACTTGTTGAGAAGATACCATTTTGGATATATAGCGTACCTTGCGAAATATACATGACCTCTGCACCAGCAGAGAAGATTGAAAATCTGTCTTTGGACATTTTAGCAGCTGCCGTACCGTTTTTATCTGCGAAGATAAGACCTTCTTCTCCAACTTTGAAATAGTTGTCTAAGAAGTTCCAGCGTTGCGCTATGTTAGCTAAGTTAGTTACTGTCTCATTCAGACTTTGCGTTAACATAGCTAAATCAGCTTCTGATTTGGCCTTGTCAGCGTCATTGTTCTGAGTATATTCCTGATAAGAAGCAATTAGATAATTCAATTGCTCCATGCTAGCTTTAGCTTCCAATTCTGCCTAGGCAATATTGGCTTGTTCAGCAAGAGCGTTTAGTTGCTCCTGAGTTAATGCATCATTAGCTTTTGAATTTAAAGCATCATCAACATCCTCAATTGGTCGCACCCAAGACTTGCTGGCAATATTCCCAATCATAAAGTTTACATTGGTAAATTTAACCGTATCTAAATCAGAAGCTGCCCCATCAACATATCTATTAGAATAAACAAGTAGACGGCTATCTGTCGCCAAATTTGGGCAAACAAACGTTAGTTCAAAGCGCCCTTTTTCATTCAACACTTGGATAGCGTTATTTTTACTTGATTGCAAGAATAGAGTTGTAAAAGGATGTGCGTTTGTAGGAGAGTGGATAGCAAAGCCAACCTGTAGTGAGTAAATAGTAGCAACGGTTGATTTTCCAACAATTTCAGCGTCAAAGCTAACAGTGTAAGTTTGTCCTGATTGCAAGATATTAGGCAAGTTCGCGCTTGAAACAAGCTCTTGCGCCCATGCTTTTAAAGTGAAATCTTGAGACGATACATTATTAGCAAGATACTTACTAGCTAATAAATTTCGATTACCTAATGCAATCGAACCAACCATATTAACCCATTTATACTTAGTCGGGTCTGTGCTATCAGTCGCAGTATAATCCGTGTACTGACCAATATATTGCTTACCTACGCTATCAGTAACACTAAATCCAGTCTTACCATCTGCACTATTTGCGTAAGCTGTATGCCAATATGGCGTAAGACCGTCGGCACCTTTAGGCCCTTGAATACCTTGTGCTCCGTCAGCACCTTTAATCAAGTTCCACTTATACTTGCTAGGGTCGGTTGAGTCAGTCGCAATTTGGTCGACATACATACCAATATAGGTTTTGCCGACGTTGTCAGACACAGAAAAACCACTAGTTCCAGTGGAATTGGTGGCGTAAGCGATATGAGTGTAGCTTGATTTTCCATCAGCACCCACAGGACCTTGGATACCTTGGTCACCTTTAGGGCCTTGTAAACCAGTGGCACCAACTGGGCCTTGCGGTCCAGGGTCGCCTTTAGGACCTTGGGGACCTTGTTCTCCTTTGATAAGTGACCAAGAATATTTCAATGGATCCGTGCTATCATCTTGCACAAAATCGGTATAAGTACCTAAATACGATTTGCCAGCACTATCAGATACAGAGAAACCAGTCTTACCGTCAGGACTCGTCGCATAGGCCGTATGGAAGTAAGGCGTCTTACCATCAGCACCAACCGGGCCGGGAAGTCCCTGGTCGCCTTTGGCACCTTTTATTAAGGTCCAAGTATATTTGTTCGGGTCGGTGCTATCTGCTTGGACACTATCAACATAGATACCTATGTAAGACTTATTAAGGCCATCATCTATACTAAAGCCAACAGAACCGTCAGAAGCATTTGAGTAAGCAATGTGCGTGTAGCTAGAAGTACCAGCAGGACCAGGTAATCCTTGTGGCCCGTCTAGACCATCAACGCCGTCAACGCCATCTTTGATATTTGCAAATGTCACTTGAGAGCTTGTAATAAACTCATTGCCAACATAGGCTTCAACCGATACAACGAAGTTATCCGATATTTCGGAAGCAACAACCGTATAAGATAACCCACTAGATAGCAGAGTGTCGACGTTTTTGAATTGGAAAGTGGCGTCGTATTTTTTATTATTTTTCCATAATTCTGCGGTCAAAATTGACTCGCCAACATTATTTTTAAATAATACTCCATTGGTTGTAATCAACCTTAAATCATAAGGTTTGGCCAGCTCTGCCAATTCTTCTTCACGAGAATACAAGTAATCTGAAATTTTACTCTCAAGCGCCTTGTAGTTATCGAATTTGGTTTTATTTTTACTCTTGTCAGTAAATGACCGCTCTTGTCTTGACACACGAGCTTGGAGTGTAAGGGTCGGGCTGAACCTATTGTCAACAATTCTTACAGTATCTCCTACATTTAAAGTATCGTCAAAGGCTGCGACATCATAAGATAATTCAGGATAACATACCTTTTTCAAGGCTTCTAAAGCAGTTGAAATTAATACTTCCTGATCATCAGTTTCTACTTCAATATTTTCACGAAGCCACGGGTCGTCGGTTTCTTCTCCAGTCAATACAGCTGGGTAAAGTTCTGCTGCTAATGGAGCATATACTCCGCCATTTTTGACATAAAATTCAACCTCGCCTTTATCATTTTTGTACTCACGGTAAAGTTTAGGGTCAATAGTCACAATTTTTTCTTGTTGACTAGTTTCGGTTATAGTTTTTGGCTCAGCATTACCGCTTTCAACTACTGGCGTATTAGTAACGGTTACGGTAGCAGTTGACTCTACACGTTTACCTTGAACCAATTCTTTTGGCCAAACTACCGTTTGCGTTACACGTAAGTATTGACTAGCAGAATAAGTCCGTTCTTCTAGGTATTGGTGCCCAGCAAAGTTTTGCTCTAAAATCGTTAGAGTATCGCCAGAAATTGATTTAACTACGGCCGTATGACCATAGACGCCAGTATATACCGGACCGCCTGCAAACGGCTTGACGTTGACAATAACACCAGCATGGAAATCTGCCGTGCTTTTTGGCGTGAATGCTTTCCAGCCGTATTGGCCCCAGTTATAATCAGTTCCAATATATGCTGCTGCCATACCGCCACGAATTAGACCACGAATAGGACCAAGCCCGCCATTTAGACCAGCTCCACCTAAACGATACGAGAACCAAGCTGGAATTGCATAACATTGGCCAGAACCAACAAGACGACCTTTCAGCCCAGTTAAGGCATTCAAAGCGTCTTTGGTTTGTTGTGCAACATTGACAACTGGAGCAGGACCGACGGTGCCTTTACCCCTGAATAAATCATCTAGGGTGTCCATGGCCTTATTATTAAGCCGGTTGACGTTATAGCGAACGTCTTTCATTGAGTAAAGATATTTAGAATAGCCAATAGCAGCATAATCATATAATGCCCCACCTACTCTAAAAAGCCCTTTTGTGAAGGTATCTAAATTATTAGCACCTTTTACTTTATAAAGACCTTGTTCTGCTAGCAGATATGTATAATCCTTAAAATAATCGGCCACACTAGCATAATGATTATAATAACCACCTTCTGCAGCCGGACGAGCCATACCTCTGGTTACTTGGACACCACTTGGTCTAGTTGTTTGACCAGTCCATGTCATTCCTCCCCAGTTGTTGTCAACTTGGCCAACTGTTGATTTACCCCAGTATGACTCAACAAATAGTTGGGTTAAAACACCAGAAGGTAACAATTTGTAATTAGTACAGTGTGTTAAAAGCGCTTGAACATTAGCCTTAGAAATCGACCGACCAGCATAAGAAAGACCGCCACCAGAATAGGTAACGGCTCTTGTTTTAGGGGCAACGTATTTAGGGTTGGGCTTAGTTGTCGTTACGTCAACGGTCTTTTTACCAGTTGGGAAGAATACAGTCTTAATATTTTGTTTAGAAGTTTTCTTTTTGACTGTATCGACATTATCTCCATATTGCAAAATAACATCATCACGACGTTTACCGACACCCTGGTTATTTTTACCGTCATTTTTTCGGTAAACATTCATAATTAGAGATTTTAGAGTAGAGTCTTTGTTCAGATATGTTCTAAACTCAATCTCTGCGTCAAATTGATTGGCAATGGAAATAAGACGTTTTAATTTTGTATCAGTACCAGTCCACTCTAAGGTTCTTTCAAAATCAGCAACTTCATTGTGACCAATAGTGATAGCACCAAAATTAAGAATTGTAAATGTTTCACAGTAATCTTCAAAGGACATTTTCGTTGTCGCTTTGTATGGGCCTGTTTTTTCATTTAGCAATTCAAGGTTTAAATCCTCACAAAAAACGTGAATTTCATCTTCATCTTCTTCAACGTCCATGACGTTAAATAGCATTTTACGTCCTAAAAAAGTAAAAGAGACGAAAGACCGCAGAGAAAGTTCCTGATAGGCTTTTCTATGGAGCATGTCGTCATCTAATTCTTTTTTCTCGATTGTGAAGTCAAACGTATTAGTTACCGTCGTTAAATCTTCAACCCAGAGGTCATTGTAATAATTGAGTGTTTTTTCCTTTGTGTTATCTAAAAATGCGATTTTCTGCATTTTTGAATTATGAATAGTTAAAAGCATTCAATTACCACCTCTCCTCGTAAGTCAATTTAACAATAGGTTTTTTTGTATTCCATGATGAAAAATGGACCTCAAAATCTGACGGACCAACTGGAATAACTGGGAAGCTATCAAACCCGTCTGCAACGATATTTAGATTTTTAACGTTATCAACAGTTACAATGTCACGCTCACTATCAATAACAACTTCGCTTCCTTGGGCAAAAGCATTTGGAATATCAAAGTCATAAGTAACCTTATCTTTGCGGTACATAAATTCATTGAGCAAGGCATAAGACATAAACGGACGTTTATCAAACGCCCCAATACCAATATGAATTTTAGTACCAATACGCCCTTTTAATTCCGGGAAAGTCCTCTTATATTGCGAACCAAACCAGTGAACTGATACTTGATCATCAGACCTCGTTAAATCAGACCAACCACGAGGTGCATTAAAAGGGTTATGATTGTTATATTCAGTAGCTTTAAATTTCCAGCGGAGCGGAGTGTTTTTATACCCGCCGTTACCGTCAGTTACCATGAAATTGTATTCAGTTTCAAGGCCCTTTTTACGTTTAATAGTTTCGACCCCATATAAAAAATCTCCATTTGCGTCAGAAACGGAGATTTTTATAAAACCAAGTTGATTGATGTTTAAGCACCAAAAAATTTGACGCCACCATATATAATCATTTAGTGAACCACCGTCAGGAATATCAAAAGTGATAGAACCTGCGTGATTGGTTCCGGTTGTTGCTGGGTAGCTTGATAAATATATGTGAGACCTATTCCACAATTTTTTAACGGACAATGTCCCGTCAAGCGTCTGCATTGCGTCATTAAAACGGCCTGCGTTAGGTGTAGCAATTGCCAAAGCCTGGTTAATATTTTGCGGAGCGCTTTCCTTGAAATTGTAGGTAACAACGGAGTGTTGACGTGGTTCAGTATCTACTTCTTCCTCATCTCCCAATTGAAAAACGGATAGACGGTTAACTAGACCAACATATCCGTTTTCTTCAGTATGGTTAAGCGTAATGATAGGAAAAGCCTCTTTATTACCGTTATTTTGAAGATGAAAGACTATCTTATCATCATATTCAGTAAAGTCAGTGGCTTCTTTATATGTGGTTGAATGTTCCTGACCGTCTAATGCTAGGAACGAAAGTGTTAAATCAGCATTTCTAACTTCGCTTGAAGGATCAGATATGTCTACCAGAGTAACAACAAAGTATTTGTCGGGCCTATCCGAAAAGATAATTTCAAATTCTTCTCGGATAAAAATAGAGTTCAAAATATCAATTGTGGCTAAAATATCTTCTTTAATAAAAATATCAACCTTAATCAACTTAGAACCATATTTTTTCTCGATTAATTGTGCTCCACGCTTACCATACTGTTTAACCGTATTTGTAATATCTGCGGTTGCTGGCCTATGAATTTTCTTAATTTGGAAATAAGGGCTTAGGTCAATGCCGTCCGCAGTCATTTTTTTGAATACTTTAACCATTAAACCTCGCCTCTCAATCTTTTGTTTCGTTTATTAGAAAATTCAATTTTTTCTTGTGTTTTCTTCCAAGTTTTAGCAACAACAGAGTCACTATCAAGTAAGACGTCAATATCTTTATCTAGCAACTCGTCTAGTAATTCCACCATTTGAGATAGAAGCGATACAACAACACTATCTTCGCTAGATGTTGCTTCATGAATTCCTTGACCAATTTGACCTAGCGTCTTCCTATTAAGTGGAAGAACAGCTTCCGGTCCTGCTTCTCCACCTACCATAGCACGATCGCCATTCATTCCAAATAGCGTCGGAGCGGTCATAATACCACCCTTGGCATACCAATCAACGCCAACAGAAGGCAGTGAACCTTTGCCCATAAAGCCCCAAGGCGCTTCTCCTCCACTTACTGAAAAATGAGGTAGAGAGATATGTGGTAGACTCCACTTGAAATTAAACATTGATTTCATCTTATTGATACCACTTTGAACAGCATTCTTAGCCTTATCAATCGCACCAGAAATAGTTGAAGCAACAGAGTTCCAGACACTTGATGCAGTCGATTTAATACTATTCCAGGTATTTGATAGAGTAGTTTTAATACCATTTACGACGTTTGATACAGTGTTTTTAATGTTGTTCCAGGTATCAATAGTAATTTTGGCAAGAGATAATAGTATATTCCAAACCGTTGTTTTAGTATTTTCCCAAGCTTTTCCAAGCCAAGACATGAAGTTAGACCACATCTCTCGTCCAGTTTTAGTTTGCGAGAAGAACCATATCAAGGCAGCAATAATAGCAGCTATCCAACCAATGATAGGTATAGAAGTTATTGCAGTTGTGGCAGTTGCTGAAAATGCCATAAATGCAGTTCCAGCGGCAGTTAGCATGCCTGGTAAACTCATAAATAAAGTTGACAAGCTCCAGCCAGCAAATGCTAGTCCTATTCCAACAATAATAGATTTAAATGCATCAGCTTCTGGTCTAGACTGGTTTAACCATTCAAAAAAGTCTGCGCCGATATCCATTGCGGTTTGGAAAGCGTCAGCAATTGTTTTAATGGCACCACCAACATCTTCAATTGTTAATTTAGCCTCTTGTCCACCGCTTAGAGCAGTCCAGATATTAGAGATCATTTCACCAAATGCGCCTAACATATCTCCAAAACGTGCAAAGCCTTCTTTAAATGACTGAAGGGCTCCGTTTTCTTTAAGCTCTGTTTTTAATTTGCCAAGCCATTCTTGTGTTGCTTTAATCCAGCTAACCGCAGTTTGTAAACTAACCACTACTGGTTTTAATACAGCCCCGCCAATGCTAACTTTAAAATCTTCCCAAGCTTGCTTTAGATTGCCCATGACGTTTTCAAAGCCGTCAGACTCACGGGCAGCCTGCCCCATTGCACCAGAAACCTTATTGGCGTCTTCGTACATTTTAAGCAACACTTGTTGTTGTTGCTGGCCTTCTAGATCTTTATAGGCTTTGCCAAACATTCTAGTAGCAGCTTCATTACGTGTGGTTTCTGTTGATAAAATACCTAGATTGTCAGCAACTTCAAAATTACCTTTTAGGTAAGATTTTAGGGTGTCAGTTGTTTCTTCTAGTGATTTATCATAAAACGCCGCACTATCTGCTGCCGCAGTAGTGGCACGAGCCGTGAAATCTAAAGACTCTTTGGCCCCCATACCAGTCACCTTAGCAAATGAGGCTATCTGATTAAATGCTGGCTTAATACGATTAGGCAAGGCTCCGGCTTGTTTGGCAACCTGGTCTAATTTACTCCTAGCTTCTTTTTCAATAGATCCAAAAACTTGGACGAACTGGGACTCAATGGCCTTGGCATTTGCTGACGCCTGGACTACCGACCGCCCGAAGTCAAATAGAACCTTTCCGGCAAATAATGTGCCAAGAACGCCGGCTAACTTGCCAAATATAGCACCAATTTTACCAGAAGCGCCTTGTGCCTTGCCAGTTGTTTCATCAATAGCCTTGTTGGCTTCTTGGTTTTTGATCCCGATAGAACCAAATAGTTTAAATATTTCTATTGTCTCCACCCCCTATCTCTTTAATAGGCATACTTAATATACTTTCAGCTAGTTCAATTGCTTCTTTATCTTTATCTACGCTCTGCGTGATACTCTTACCTCTTGTTTTAGGCATGTACTTATCAATAAATTCTTTAAGATTAATTTCAAAGTCTTTAGCCAGCCATATTTCACGTAATTCCTCACGGGTTTTTGCGTCGATTAGATAAATTAAAAAGTCCACTGTCTCTTTCATGGTCATTGACCTCAAAAGTTCTAGTGGACTAGCGTATCTTCTAAAAAGTATGTCTTTAAGCTGGTGGACCTCTAATTTAAGAGTGAGGACATAGATTTGAAAAAATCTTTCAGTTCTTCTTTCTTGAAGAAGTCAGTGATTAATTTCATATATTCTGGCATAGATAGTTTTGAAACATCTTCGCCGGTTAAATCTGCTAAAAAGGCGTTAATATCGTCTTTAGCTTTACCAATGTTTTTGATAACCGTAAATGCAATTCCACCAATCATTTTAGCACCACGTTTTTCAATCATGGCTTCTTGCTCTGCTTGTTCAGCTTTTGTTAGCTTCTTAGTTTTACGGTCATTTAGACTAATTGCTTTTCCAGTCTCAAACTGTTTATCAATTAAATCCATGACATCATCTTGAACATCTAGTTTGCCAAGGATAGACAACATCACAAAGATATCGTCTCCTCTAAGTTCTCTCATTTCCATTAAACAGTACCAGCCTCTCCGTCAGGATAATAAATGCGACAAGGAAGTGTTAGGTCTTCAACTTGTTCTTGATCAGCATGAGCCTCAAAAGTCATTGCAACAACCGCTTCTTCATTATCTTTGAACTCTGTTTCTAAACCAGAAGTACATAAAGCATTATCAAGAATAATGATAATCTTTTGGTTAGTACCAGATAATGTGCCAACAATACCAAGGTTTTTGATATAGTCAGTTAATTCAACCTTACCTTTAGCAGTTACGACTTTATAGTTAGCAGGAGCTGTTTCCCCGTCTCCAGAAGTAACAACGCCGTTGATTGCTAAGCGAATGTTCTCGTAAGTCAATTCTTTAACATTGGTTTCTAGCTTAGCATACTGGCTTTCAAGAACCTTTTGCCCAACGGCGTTTGTAAATACACCGTCAATTTCAATTGTTCGGTAGTTTTGCTCGATAGTTAGCTTGTTACCGTCAGCAGTTGCTCCCAAACGTTCGCCCTGCCAAGTATTAGTTGCTTTGTCCCAAGTCAAATTCTTGTAAACTGCCCCAGCATTGATAATATAACTTTTTGGCGTGTCTTTTGTGTAGCCAGTACCTTTTACTGGTGTAAGTTCCATATTAATTTCTCCAATCTATTTTTAAATAAAAACGCATGCTCCTACGTTGTAAGCTATCAGAGTCTGGCAAAGTATTGCCAGCACCTTCAAACCTTACTCGTAAAAAGCATGAGTCTAACATGACTGTATAGTGTTTTAAAGCTAACTTTATAGCGTCAACAGTCGTTTCGATTTCCTCATGATTAGTACCTTTATTGTTATAGATTTCAATATCTAAATATGACCCATCGGTCTCCCAAGATATGCTTTCAGTATCTAGGCTAAAAACAAGATATGGGTAAGTAACAGACGGACTGTTATTAGACATATAATAGCTTTCAGGCACTACCGATTGAAGCTTTTCTAAAATAGCTTTTATTACTTCTTTCATATTACCCACCTATCAACCGTAAACATTCAGCAATAATAGCCTGTATCTGTTTCTTATTACGTCTAAAGGCCGGCCTTAGATATGGCTGAGGCTCCATTCCCCAAGTGAAGAACCATTCTCCGCTTGGATCCTGATAAACCCAGCCACCTTTGCGCCCGTTGCCTTTTTCAGCAAATTCCCCGGTACCAAACTCAACCCATATAGCATATTCACAATTGGTTCCAATATAAGCAACTAAATCTGCTTCATTTACCTTGTAACCAATACTATCTCTTAAACCGCCAGTATTTACGGGGGTAAGCAATACTGCTTGACCCTCGACTAACTGACAAATTTGGAGTAATGCTTTAATCGCTTGCTTTTCAATGACTTTCTTAGCCATTGCAGACTTATCCACAAATTCCATTTAGACCACCTTCTTCAAGTAAATCTCTAAATGGTGGTTGATGTTTACTGGGTTATCAACAAAGGTAACCTCATAAACTTGGCCATTATAGGTAACATGATCAGCAATAGTTACTTGAGCATTTATATCCGGGCTAACAATAACATGGGTACTATTAGCCGTGATTGCTTTTTGATCAATGGTTTCATTTCCACCGAGCATATCAAGCCACCCTTTAAAGCTGCCATTAGGAATATATGAAGCGACATATTGGCCAAGGTCGTTTTTAACGGTTGTCTTATCGTATTTTAAGATTTCAAAAATTTGATCCACTATGACCACCTCAACTTTTTATATTTCTTCAAAAATCCTAAAAGCGTCGCAGGATAGCCTTCTACGCTCTCGGAGCTAGTAACATCATAGTAAGTAACAGACCAACGACTAATGCTTTCAGATTTTACACCGATTTTACCGGCCATTTTTAGGTCGTAAGAAATAAGCTTCTTAATCCCTTCTACAACGTCAGCAGGATAGCTCACTTTTGTTGCTATGGCGTTAGAATTGATTTCTGGTATAAATGTGCCACCAACTTCAATACCATTGCCAGAGACGCTCACAATTGAATATAGACCGTCATTATACTGACTGCCATTTATTTCTATTGTTTCTCCTGGTTTAAAAATGTCAATACGGCCAACGCTAGCCTTTATTATACTGCCAGATAAATCAAGATTACTAATTCTAAAGTTCATTACCTGAAAATTATTGTTAGTAATGTTCCTAACCATTGTTTCAAGGCCAATTAGTGCTTCCTCTGTAACATTTGGATCTATTTTTTTAGCTTCTTCAAGTGAAATAATCATTGTCTACCTCCAAAAATAAAGGAGAGTAGCTTATGACTACTCCCCTGCTTTAACTAATTCAATTAAGATTTCTTTTTTTGCCGTTTTAGCATAATCTTGACCACGTTCGTCAAGAATAGCTTTTAATTCTGCAATGTTTAAATCTTCTAGTGGTCGCTCTTGGTCGATTTCATCAACCGCAGGCGTTTTCGCTTCATCAGCAACACCTTTTTTAGGTACTTTAATAAGCTTACTGATAAGCGGACGGCCAATAGCATTGTTAAACGTCGTTAATTGATGAATGCGTTCCTCGGAAGGCACATGACCTTCACGAGGATAGATAGCATTTACTGGATATTCAACATTTTCATCTAAACCGTCGATAAACGGTTCAATAACTAAATATAGTTCTTTCATTTTGGACTCCTATATTAAACGGTCGCAGTATCAACCAAGTGCTTGATTGCTACGATACCAATGTTCTTATCGTCGTAAACTTTCTCCCAGTTAGTAGCGTTTGCCAATTCAGCATTTGAAGGTGTAAGACCAGCAACGGATTTTGAAGTGAATTTAACACCGTATGGGTGGTAAACGAAAGCACGACGTGTGAAGATTTCATCAACGCCCGCGGCAGCCTTACGAGAAGTTTCAAATGTTGTTAAATCAGCAGGTTCTCCGGTATTGCGTCCGAATGCTCCAGAAGCAAGCAAGTAAGTAGTGTAAACATTGCCTTCTGGTGCATTGCTATCGTCAACAACTACACGGTAACCAAGGTAAGTTGGAATTTGTACAGTTGCGTCAGTTGGTTGGATATATTGGATAAGGTTATCTTTTTGTAGCTTAGTATATACCGCAGAGTGCATTACAATCATTTGTAATTTGTCTGAAGCGTCTCCAAGCAATTGTTTTGCGTCTAAAACAGTTGCAGCAGTGATATTTTTAGTGCTTGCGTCTAGTAAGTGAGTAGTTGCAAGAGCACCACCAGAGCTAAATAGACCTTTAAGTACCGCAAGCAATACCTTTTGTTCTTGGCGAACCCAGTAATCGTTCATTTTAGCCAAGATTGATTTTACTGGATCAGAACCAGCAAATACTGCTGCTAATTCATTTGCAGACCAACCACGTCCACGGTACATAACAACCGCAATATCTTGACCAGCAGTGATTTTGCCAGTACCAAGTTCAGCAGAGTCAGATAGAACCTCATCTTCTCCGTTCAAATCATTCCAGAAAGGCATGTGGACAAGTTTTCCACCGGCAGAAATCATAGCAGATACACGAGCGTCTGGCACTGCAACGCCAGAGCTAATAATTGCAGATTTTTGAGCAGTATATTGCTCCATATATTGGTTAAAAACTTCGGGTGTGATTACGTCTAATACTTTTGTAATATCGTTAGCCATTTAATTATTCTCCTATTTCTTAGTTAGTAAGTCAGTAAGGTTCACGTTTGGATCCTTAAGAGCGTCAACAATAGTTTTTTCATGGACGGCACCTTGTTTAGGTAAGTCTGCCCCGCCTAATGCTTGGTAACCGTCAGGGTTTTCGGTTTTTTCTGGCGCAGTTTCAAAGAATTTAGGATAGTTTGATTGTAAATCTTTGATTTTATTATCAAGGTCAACAATGTTACCGTCTTTATCTGTTTCAACTTCGCCTAACTTATACATAAGATAGTCAACATCTAGCGCCTTAGCATTGCCAAGAGCGTCTTTAATAACTTGCTTCCTAGCAGTTTCTACCGCCTGGGCCTCTAGCTCAACGACCTTATCTTTATAAGTTTTTAATTCATTTTGCAATTCTTCATTATCTTTGTTATTTTTCTTCAAGGTGTCTAGCGTACTGTTAGCTTGTTCCAGTTTGCTTTCAGACTCATCAAGCTTGGTCTGGACGCCTTGAACTGTTTTGCCATGTTCAGCCATGATTTTGTCAATCACTTCTTCAGATAATTCAAGTCCTGCTAAAAATTCACGTTTCATATATTGCCTCCTACGTCTAGTTAACGTGTGACGAGCACGAGATTTTTATATATGGCGACAGTTTAACGCCGTGACGGGCGATTTTGTGCATTAAAAAAACCGCCTCGAATTCGACACGGTTTAAAGCAGTCTATTCCTGCCAGTCAAGATATGGGATCACGCTCCTTTCAGTTTTCGGACGGTTTCAAGGTGTAATCTCCTTTCTATATTATTTCCAAAATTGCCAAAATGGCCTTTTATTGGTTAAATCATTCAAAACATAATCTTGCAACTCTGCTAGAGCTTCAGAAAGTGCATAGGTTAGTTCTTGCTGGTCAACGATAGCCTTTTTAATGCTGGAAAACTCTTTATTTGTCGCCAGGCAATTCCTAGACTCAACTATTTCAATATCAAGAATTTCTTGGTTGATAATTTTAAGACTTCGATTGATTTCAGCTATTGATTTTTCAATATCTTTTTTCTTTTTTTGTCGTTTATTCACATTTTAATTCCCCCTTTTATTTTTTGGAAAACTTTAAATTTTAGGTACTTAAAAAGGCACACAATAAGTGTACCTATTGATTTTATTAGTTTCAAAATAATTTCCTCCTAAGCTTCTTCAATGCTCTGAATTTTATTTTCAAAGTATTCAAGCATAATACCATCTGAAACTACAATAATTGAATCTTGCCCTTCATCATTATCAAATTCATCGCAGAAATCAACCACTTGACCCTTTATTGTCTCTCCATTAGTAAGAGTTAAACATACTTTTTTATTTAAATATTCCCAAAGTTTCATTTTTCTCCTCCAAACGTTGGAACAATATGCGCTCCTGTTTTACTATAATGTATCCTGAATTTATTAGTTTCAGTCTTAAAGCCCGTTCTTTGATCAATGTAGACTCCTACAACTTTATTATGAGTAATAATTTCTTTTTTTGGCACAAAGCCAATATCTTTATTGTAAGGAAACTTACCTTTACCAGAATACATTTTGATTAGGTCAGCAGCTTCATTGGTAGATATAGTCAAATAACTAGGATCATGTTTGATACCTTTCTTCTTGTTATTAGCTATACGCTTTGAATGTTCCTTACTTCCGATAATATGAGCTAATTGTTTTTGCTCATTCATTTCTACTTTAATTATACCACTATCAACAGCTGAGTTAAAACGTACAGACATCTTTTTTTGTTCAGAGGCAATATGATTTGCTTCCCATTCACGATAGTTTTTATATTCAACAACTTTCTTAGTCATATTATCTCTGCGGAGTAGTATTGTATCATCTCCTTTGAGTCTTGATATTGTTCTACATCGACAAGCAATATCTTCAGAGGCGATACCAAACATGTGAGGTTGAAGAGCTTTATGGCCATTTATTTCAAAATATCCGCTTGGTTTAACTCGTTGGCCATCTAATTCTTGATGGTTATGTCTGGTACGTTTATCAAGAGTTGCTACCCATTGTTTTTCAAACTCAATTCCTAATTTTTCGGCTTCAAGTTGAGACTTTTGTCTTGCAACTGCTTGTACTCGTCCTGCTTCTGTCCTAGTAATATTCAATGCACGTCGATAAGAACTATATCCAAGCTCGGCAAGTCTAGCTGAAACTTTGGGGTAGGATAAACCTATTAAAAAAAGCCTTGTTAGCTCGTTCTTAATATTTCGTTTAAGGTCGGGAACAACACCATCATTAATACGCTCAGAAAGTTTAAAATTAGCAACTGGCGTTTCTATGATGGTCTTTAACTCTTCTTCACGAAGTAAGGCGAAACTAATACCGCCGTGCTTACTTTCAAGTTCATAAAACAACTCGTTATAAGCAAGTTTTCCAGTATTCATTAAATGACCGTTTATGGCCCCTCCAAGAGACTTTCTAAGGCGTTCGGCTGATATATCTAATTGGTCTAAAAGGGCTGTCATTTGACTCAATTTAAGCTTCTGTGTTGATGTTAAGTCATCAAAGCTATTGAAATCTATTTGCAGTGCTTTTCTTAGGCTTTTTATTTCCTCAACATAGAGATTAAACAGACGTTGATCCGTTATCTTGTCCGACTGTTTCAGCAGGTCCTCTATTTCCCGCTGGAACTTGTTCAATTCCGACATCTGACACCTCCGTCAATTGGTTCATATCGCCTTGATAACCTTGTTCTTCAAGTGCTTTTTGTACTTCTTCGGCATCTACTTCCAAAATATCTGCTAAAAGATTTAAAACAGTCTGATCATCAAGTCTAGGTGCAGCGGTCATGATATTACCAATCAATACTTGCTTAGTGTCAGCCTCAATTTTAGCAATGTTAGCATTATCAACTTCGTTGGCCATGACATCACGAATGATTGTAATTTCAAGGTCTGAGGTATCATAGTTCTTACCGTTCAGGCTATTGATATTCTCAATGATTAGCTCTAGCATTTGCTTAAGCACTTGTCGTAACCTAATCTCTGTGTGGTTACATTTTAGATCAAGTAAGCTATATCGTGATTTAATAACGACGTTTGTAATGTTACCGTCACCAACCTGAGAACTATCAAAGCCCATTCCGAACTTGTAAATAGCCTCTTTATCAATTGCCAGTTTAGTCTTACGAGCTTCAACTGGTATATCAACAGTCTTGACATCAATACCGCCCTCTTCACCAACACCAACGGTCTTACGACTCTTTAGGTTAGTTACTAAAGTATCGAGGTTATCTCCTTCAAAACCTCTAACAACATAAATTGGATTATCAAAATCAATCAGGTTATTTGATAAGGCGCAGGCCATTAAATCATAATCATCTATTAGGTCTTTGATACGCTTCAAGTCGTTTGTCTTACGCTTGTTGTTATCAAACCTAATAAATGGAACACGACCGTACCCCTTACCCTCGATAACCTCACCTTTTTTTCTCAATTGGTGCTTGGTCGGGTTGATTTGTACAGATGTGTCAAGCATAGCTTTACCGTCAACGCTCACAAAATAAAAGACGTTTTCTGTTGTCCACAATTGAATTTTAGTGACTGTTTTAACCGTGTCATTTACTATGATTTCATCATCATAATAATAGATTAGCTGGGACACTTCATAATTTTCATCATAGATTTGGATGATACGCTGGGCGTCTGCCGTTTTAAACTCAATCTTACCGTCAGCATTCACTTTCCAGAAAACATATTCAATTGACTTTTGACTAGCTCCTTCAACCATTTCTTGCAGCATTAGCTGGAAGTCTTCGTCAATATAACTATCAAGTAGTTCTTGCAGGCCTTCTTGATCAGTTTTTACCTCGATAGGGTTAGACAGCAAGTACTGAACCTTTTGGTCTACCAGCTCCGTAAAGAATGCGTGAGCTATCTTTGTGTTGCTTCGGTTCTTTTCCTCTTTTAGCTTACCCTCGTTATCAAAATAAAAAAGTCTGTAATCTAAAATATCGTGCTTAGCGTCGTAATACCTTAGCCCGGTCTCCATATCTTTTTTTAATGGACCTACACGGTCATTGCTAACCTTGGTCAAAAGTTCGTTACCAAGCGTTATTATATTATCAGTTTGTAGCATTTTACCTCCTTCTTAAACAAGCCATTTAGCACCTTTTTTCATATCTTCACTCATGGCATAACGTGTGGCATCAATTGCATGGTTGTCTTTATCTTCAAGTCTTGGTTTAGGATTTCCGTCTCTATCAACCTGGTAGTCAATATTCTCAAATTCCCTTGCGATATTAGGCGTTCGTTTAGGGTCAATGCAGATAAAATCTAAATCGTCAAGCCAACGCTCGCCGTATTCAACAGAGTCCGGACCTTTTTTAACGCCTTTTATCCGTTTGATGCCAAACTCGTTTTTAAGCTCAGCATTACTTTTAGGCTCAGCACTTTCAGCAAACATCTCATCACTCTGATATCCTTTCGTCGTCAACCACTTAGCCAACTGCCTGTTTGATATCTTCTGCCCATAATACTCGTCAATAGCATAGATACCATTTTTCTTTTTATCATAATGCCAACGTACAAAAGCAAGCGGATCAGTTGCATAACCATAGTCAATACCGTTACGGATATTATCGAAATCGGCTACTTGTTCGTCAGTAATACGTTCAAAGCGTAAGTTGTCAAATGGAACAACACCAGAACCAATGGCCTTACCAAGATATTCCCAATCATATCGTGACTGTGAACGCTCTTTAGTAGCCTCAGCTTCAGCGATAAACTCTTTTGAAATATATGGATTATCAAAATAGGTTGAATGATGAACAAATGTATTGGCTGGTTGGAATTGGCTCTCATATTTCTTGTTAACCCATGACTGTTTTCTTTTAGGTGGGTTATAAGAGTAAAAGAACTTGTAAAAAAGACCATCATCTAATTCACCACGAAGTAGTGAGTTAGTGATCGTCTTGACTTCATCTTCAGTTTTAAACTCTGCAAGTTCCTCAATCCATCCAATTGCAAACGGAAACTGTGCATCTTTTAAGGACTTAATTCTTTCAGGGTCCTGTGCCCCTCTAAACACAATATAATTGCCTCTAGGAAGATAGGTTATCCTCAATGGGGATTTATTAAACTTAAATAAATGAGTTACACCTTGCTCAGCAATGGCCCATTTAAGCTGTTCATATACTGATTGCTCAAGCGTGTTGTCTATTTTACGAATACAAACAGCATTGACAGCATACCTCATTATGATTTGAGTGATGATGTGTGCAATATCTGACGATTTGCCAGAACCACGACCACCTTTACAAACAACATTAAGGATATCTTTACTAAAAGACGCTTTCCAAACAGGATGGAACCTACTCGGTAAAAGTTCGCTGATTTTCTTAGCCATCTAAATCACTTCCAATGTCGTCAACAAAAACAACAGTTTCAATGTTTGCATCAACTTCAACTTTGTCAGTAAATAATTTATAGCGTCGTCCAAGCAGTTCAGCAGCTTTAAGCCTGTCTTTTGCCCCAACATCAATGTCAACTATTTCTTGGCCCAATTCACCAATACTGATGAGGGTTTTCTCTTTATGTTCGCCTCTCATTACCGCTGATAAGTATTGCAAGACCTCTTTCTGATCAGCAATCTTTTCTGAGTCTAATATTTTAAGTCGCTCATCAATATAATTTTTAATGCCAACATTTGCCAACAATTTATGAGCTTGCGCCCTGGCATAATTTTTACTATAACCCGCACTTATAGCTGACTGTTCGATATTACCAGAGATGATGTACTCATCTGCAAAGCGCTTCTGTTTTAATGTTAATTTACTCAATTTTCCATCACCTCCTTTTGTGACATAATAAAAAGCCAGCATCTATGTGCTGACTGTACCATCACTTAGGTTCTATTTTTCTTATTTTTCTTGATGTCTTCTTATTACCTTCGTAAAAGTATAGTGCGAATATTAAAATAACCATCACAATACTTGATATTAAGAAAAATAACGTTGTCGAAATAAACAAAAATGACATATAGTTTATTTTCATCTGATTGTTTAATAATAGCCTATATACTGAACATATAATAATGTTTAGCATACCTGATAAAAAAGGAATTATCACGGATACCATTAGTTGCCATTTTGCTTGTTTAGTTTCAAAGATACTTTTCATAATGCTCGTTGACTTTGAAATGGATGCTAAAATTCCAAGCATAGCACCTAAAAATCCTGTCATTATTGAAGAAAAGTTTAATACATCACCGATAAATTCAGTAATGTTTAACTTTTCAAAGATATCTTTTGTACAAAAACTAATCACTAAAACACTTAAAAATATTGATCCATAGATAAACCAATATCTATTTAATTTTAAAAAATTCATATGTTCCTCAATACTTTATGGATAGACTCGCTATATTTTTGTTTCATTTCTTCAAATACTGAATCAGGTCTCAATGTCCTCCCTTCTTCACTATATGAAAAATTAATAACATCAATGAGTTTGTTTTCAATAATATCGACTGTTTCTAGTCTACTACTACTATCATTTCTCCCTCTTATCTCAAGTTTTTTCATTCCAGCTCTATCGTAGGCTAAAACTTCATGAGCAATACTATCTGGAAGAAATTGTTTTCCATTGCCATCTTTTTTTGCTTTTAAAATAATAGTAGCATCAAAAAGTTCAGAATCTCCAGGGCCTATTTGCGGTCTAAACGCTGAAAATATATCAAATGTTCCATGAATGTTAGAAGATTGATTTAATCCAACTGCAATAGATTTTACTTCAGTGAATGAATTTGCCACCCTTTCAGCGTCTTGTTGTAAAATTACAGGTAATCGCAAATCTATATGATTTCCCATTTTTTCAAGAACACTGCTAAGGAACAGTTCAAATTTTGTTGTACTGATTGAATTCCTATTAACCTGTAGCATAAATATATGATTGTTTCCATCATAAAGGGCTGACATACGCTCACCTAAAAATTCATCTTCTGCGAGATCTAAATCTAAAGATGCTCCTCCTACCCGAGTCCTTGTAGGAAAATTAAAATCTCTCAACTCCTCAACAACAATATGATAAAAATTATTACTATCAGTTGGTCTTTTTAATCTTTCCAAGGTATAGTATACGTCAGAAATTTTAAAAGTATATTTCTCATCTTCATTTTCATAAAGAGTTGAAACCCTATCAAAAATTGTCGTTAGATCTAATGCATCGTCACCATCATAACAAGCATGATAGTAGAACCTTATCGGTTTGTATTTTGCCATATGTTTTTCTCCTAAATTTTATCACTTTAATCATACTACTAAAAAAGCCCTTACACAATAGGCATAAGAGCTTTTCCGATAAAATTTAGAGTTTGAAATAAAACGGCAAAATTTAGGAGATTATGCTGCTTTCACATATTTCATATTACCATATTATCACTTGAAATGGATATTTTGGGAATAAATGGATATTAGATTTTGAATACCTGTTTTTCTAACATTTTGAAAGGTCTTTTGGTGCCCGTTAAGCTCAATGGAAATTTCTTTCCACGTCATACCGTTGACATAGAATAATCTTAGAACTGCTGTTTCAATCGGGTCATTAAGTTGGTCAATCATCGCAACAAGTTCACTTCGTTCATCATAGAGATTACTGATCTCTTTTTCTATCTCTCTAGCTTTATCAATAATTTTGATATTAAGATTTTCAGTGCTATTTGAGTCGCTATCACTTTTTGGCTCGTCTGTAAATTTTGGAGACCTTTGAATACCTGATTTTAGAGAGGTTAACTCTTCTTTTTTTGATTTAATAATGGTATCAAATAATCTCAATTTCTTAAGCTTAAAAATAATATCTTCAGTCAACTGGCTTACCTCTCTTCGTCCATCTGATTAGTTTGCCACATTCGTCATTTTCCCAGTCTGGTGGTATTCTAGCGCTTGAGTCTCTGATATAGACCTTCTTTTCAACTACTTTCCCATTCGTGACGTCCCACCCAGCTAACCAGGCCGGCTTGACTCCAAATGCTTTTGCAATTTGCTCAGTGATTTCAAGTGATGGAACGCTACTGCCATAAAGATAATTTGCGACAGTTGTTTCTTTAAGTCCGCACTTAATAGCAAATTGCCTTTTATTTAGCTTATGTAAGTCTTTTAAATATCTAAGACGTTTTTTCACGGCATTTCCTCCTTCAAACTAACCCAATCAAAATTCTTGTACTTATCGCATTTTGCTTCTTCTTTAGTCAATTGCATTGCTTCTGATTTTATACCAGTAAATTCTAAATGAGAATTGAAGCCATTTCCAATATTTTTGACATATAAATTAGTTTCAAAACCTAATTTTTTATCAACCATTTTTACCATTAAAACCCCAAGTTCTAGTTCAGGTGGCTTTTCTTTTTTGCCATTGATCATTTCAATTAATTCTTTGTAAGGCTTCATTAAAAAATAATATTGGCCAGTACCAGTTAAAATGCCAGAACCATAGCACGTTTTTTCACTTAAAAAATCATCAATAATTGTAAAATTTTCTTCTGTGATAGCGATTATCTTGTCAGTATCAACTGATAGCTTGAAGCTTTCGCTTTCTGTTTGGTCCCAAGCAGTTAAATTATGAATTAGGTTCATCTTCTGTTACCTCAATTTCAAACCATTTACTATTTCGGCCATAATCAATTTTTGTCACACTATCTTCAACCGTCATGTCGGCTGCCCAAACAGGTAGCTTAAACTCATCCCGACAAATGGTGTGAAATTTTGCCACTGCTTCGTCAAAATGTTCAAATTGCCCGCGTTCATCACGAGTACCATTTTCAACATAATATAATTTATATGCCATTTTTTATAACTCCTTTACTGAAACCCATTCTAAGTCTGGATATTTTGATCCAGCTAAAGCCTTACTGATTAATAATTGCCATTGGGCGTTTGGTACGTTTTCCAATATATACCTAGCTTGTGATTTTGGAATAGTTATTGTTGGTTCTCCAATCCTATTCCCCTGCTCGTCAAATTCTTTTAAATTTTTACAAGTATATTGATAATCATCTTTACGAATAATCAATACGCCTACAAATTGTTCTTCTTCAATCTTCATTTGCTACCTCTTTTTTCTTCAAAATGTAATAAAGGTGTTCTTCAAATCCGTTCATGCTGTGCCTCGTTTAAAAACAGTTGGCTAAAAATAGCCTCTAGCACATCAACCACAATCGCGTTTCCTGCCTGCTTGTATAGCTGACTGTTACTGTTTACTTGTTCAGCTTTTTTGAAGTCTTCATCACTGCACCCCATTAATCGCCAACATTCTTTTGGTGTTAATTTTCGAATGCGGTATTCCGGCAACTCTACTGCATAGTTATCTTTTTGGACAGTCGTAATTGTGTTACTTGCTCCAATAACTACTGATAAATCATGGTTATTAGCTTTGACAGTTCTACTCAAATTTTTGTAAACTCCTCTCTGAAATCGTTTTGATACATTAGTATAAATCGTTCCAATTACAACAGCCTTACTGTCATTTGTCGTTATTGTATGTGCCATGTTTTTCTGCACTCTCCCTCTTCTTGTTTTGCTAAATGGATAGGCTGTGTCAATCCCGTCACCATCATTGGCTATCAGATAGCCTTTTTTAGTTGCATTTTTTATTAATATGCTCAACTACTGCCCCCCCTATAGACTGTTGATTTTGTACACCAGCGTTATATCTAGCAGTTATTGCATTCATTACTTTTTTTACTTTTGGTTTTAATATTGTCGAATCAACAACTTCCTTATCTAAAACTTCATTTTCTGAAACTATTGTATAAAGTAATTGATTTGCTTTATCAGTTGTCAGATAATATTTTTCATCTACTTCATCATCCAAAACATCTTTTAATCTGATAGTCAGCTCTTGTTTTTCAGGGAAAACATAAGGTTCATGATTACCTAAAATTGAGACACAAAACACACGCTCCCTGTTTTGAGGTACACCAAAATCTTTTGCATTTAATACTTGCCAATAGTTTGTATAACCTTGACTTTCTAGCCACTCTAACCATTTATCAAAATTAGGCTTATGTTTTTTACCAACTAAGTTTTTAACATTTTCCATCAATAGATATTTTGGTTTTTTAGCAGCTATTACTTTTTGACATTCCCAAAGAAGCCCTGACCTTGTTCCACTGTTCATATCAAGTCCAGCTTGTTTTCCAGCAACTGAAATATCTTGACATGGAAAACTATAAGTGAATAAATCATGGTCAGGAATATCAGTTGGGTCTATTTTGGAAATATCCCCTAAATTTGGACAATCGCCATGAATTGCCTCATAACTTTTCAAAGCATATTTGTCGATTTCTGCAATAGCAACAACCTCATGATCAATACCTAAATTTCTCAATGCCATACGTTGTGTGCCTATACCCGAGAAAGCCTCAAATACTTTAATCATTTCTATCCCCCATTTCCAGTAAGTTCAAATTTCATAAACGTCATCCAGTGAGTTGTTCCTCGTTGCTGGCCAAATAGTGGCTTAAATGGTATTGCTGATAAAACTTCCTTTACATTTAGCTGACAATCAGACCATTTAAAAACTAAAGTACCACCGACTTTTAAAACTCGCATACATTCTTCAAAGCCATTTGAAATATCTTCTTTCCAGTTGTCTTTATCAAGTTGGCCATACTGTGCTTTCATAATTGAATTCTGGCCAACATGTTTTAAATGTGGTGGATCAAACACAACCAAGTTAAATGTATTGTCTTCAAAAGGCATATTTCTAAAATCGCCAACAATATCAGGGGCAACATTTACATGCTTCCCATGAATGTCAAATGTCTCTTGTCTGATATCCATAAACGTGGTATGCTCTTCATTTTTGTCAAACCAAAACAACCGACTTCCGCAACAGGCATCTAAAATTTTAATTTCTGACATTTCAGCCCCCATTACCAGTCAACTCTGCAATACGTTTTGTCTGTCTGCTTACTTGCTTATGCAGTCCGTCAATTTGCTTGTTTTTTACTTTGAGTTCGGATTTGAGTTCTGTGATTTCATTTTGTTTTTTACTTTCAGCTATGCTCATGCCAAGCGACAAACTGGCAAATACAATCGCTATAATATTAAGCACTTCTGTTTTCCAATCTTTCATTCTTCCACCTTTTCAAATCTTCCGTTATAAAACAAATGTTCTGACATAACCCAAACTTCGTCATCTAAATCTTGATAAATAACTACTGGCGTTTTTCTTACTGCAAGCTTTCCTTGACAAAGCACCTCATAGATATCCCCAGTTTCCTTGTCTTTATATAAATCGCCTATCATTCTTCCACGCTTTCTAGTTCATAGATGTTTCCGATGATTTCCTCATCTCCAGTCCAAGCGTATCCTTGGTCAATTCCTTTGAGATAAATTGTTGGCATTCCACCTATAAAAGTGCCACCATATTCTTTTTCAATGTAAACTTCATGCGGACAACCGCTAGTACATCTAATTTCATCTCCGACAAACACTTCATTTTTGTTTTTATCAAACAGACCTGTTGATTGCCCAACAGTCTTTAAGTCAACAGGGCACCAATCTCCAAGTGCAACATAATCTTCTTCGCTTTCAATAATACCGTTAACGATAAGTGCGTTATTTCCGTCAACTATGAGATTCCCGTATACCCATTGACCTTTGTTGCTTTTATCAGTCGATTTTCCTCTAAACTTTGGTATCATTCCACTTCCTCGATTTCTATAACTATCTTGTATTTCTTTTTTATTTGGCTCAGTCCACCATATTCAAAACTAAACAACTTGATAACTTCGTGGTTGTCATCAGTCCAGATGCCAGCGTCTGTGAAACCGTCTAAAATTGCTTTTATTGTTGGATAAAAATTAGGAGGGTCGAGTCTTCGTCTTGTTGGACTAAAAACCGCAACTGATACTTTACATGGCTTTTTCGGGCTGTAAGACACTGACGAACCACTAGCTTTTAGCTTCGCTAGTTGTCTTAAAAATTTTGTGATATTAGCTTGTTTTCTAAAATGTAAACGATCATTACTTGAAAGCATTTCTTTTCTTTGTTTTGTATTTTCTAAAATAAATTCATATTTCATACTTTCACTTAAAATCACACCCGCCCACTTATGTGTGAGCATACGGCTTGGACGGGTGCAACAATCCTTTATATCATCAGTCCTGTTAATCTGACGATAGACAAGAATTTCCTTTCTTGCTCGGAAAATATTATTACTGCAAAGGCCGAGCCTCACTTTGCAATAAATTAGTTAATTTACCTTTTTCATACCTACTAGCGTTTCAAATTCATAATCATTTTCGTCAAGGAAAGTCTTAAACTTTTTGGCTTGTTCTAAATCCATGATGAATTTGATTGTTGTTTCATATTTAGCAACCGCTACTGGTCGTTCTAAAATCTCCCCAGTTTCTTGATTTACAGCTTTAATTGTAGTTCCAACCATTTCCTTGGCTTGCGCTTCAATAGCTGCCTGACGCTCAATCTGAGCCTTCTCATCAGCAATACGCTTAGCTTCATTCAATTCACGGGTTCGTTTGATTTCTTCAATATCTCGATTGATAAAACCTAAAATCTCAGCAAGTGAAGCACCATTGTCATACTGCCTGATATAGCTTGCCGGTCCTAAGTTATTCTTGGCACATAGGTCAGTTATTGCAATTAGGTCTGCGTCACGTTGGTCTTGCTTTTGGATTTCATCAATAATAATTTCATCAAGTTTGTCTTGAGTTGATTTTTTAATGTTGAAAGTTGGTGTGAATTCTGTTGCTTTAACAAATTGGTCAAGATATTTATCGAAGACCTCTTTATTTAGATTAGCTTCTTCAGCTTTTTCATAGAAATAGTGCTTGACTTTGTCCTTTCGGAGCATTTTTTGGTTTTCTTCATAACCGTCAATTTGATTTTTAAGCTCTGAAATGAGGGTTTTTAGCTTTTGGTATGGAATTTTATACTGGTTTTCAAATTTTGCATAAGGATCATTGATTTCTCTCTTTATTTCCTTGCGCCTATCTTCTAATTTTTTATCAAGAGCATTAAGCTCTGTCCTGGCTTGTTTGACTTCTTCAATCGTATTAACTTCCAAGTCAAATGTGCTATACCAAGCAACTGCTTCTTCAACACCTTTTTCAAAACTTTCAAAGTCATTGAAAGACACAACTGCTGGTGTGTAATTGATTTCAATGCTATCTAGGGCATTTACTTTTTCAGCTTCTTTAATCGCCATGTTTTGCCCTTTCTATACCGTGAATGGTAGGTCTTCGTCCGATATTTGTTCAGACGCTTGGAATAAGTCAGGTTGTTGCTCGTCAATTACTGGTTCAGCTTGTTGCTGATTATATGACTCGATTTCCTTCATTTTGCGAGCTTTAACTTCTTCTTGACTTTCAGATGGCGTTACGTCAATTGGGTCATTTTGTCCCATTTCGTCAGTAGTATATAGACCGCCAACATTTTCAGAGAACGCTTCACGCATAGCTGATACTAGGGCAACTTTACGGATCATCAATGCTGGCATTTTCGCCCACATGGATTTTCCAGTATTGTATGCTTTAAAATCGGCGTCAGCTTCGATTGGGAACTTTCTGTCTTTACGGTAAACT
>NZ_LZDD01000005.1 GCF_001885095.1 Streptococcus bovimastitidis
CCACCGTCTTTTTCTTTAATGGCACATACTGGAATTCCTTTGTGAATAAGCGACTCGACAGTTTTCTCAACTTGCCGTTTGCTCATTCCAAAAACTCGCTCAAACTCTTTTCTTGGTCGTGGATGTTCCATTCCGTGAGGAATAAAACAGAAAAATCGCAATTCTAAACTCGTTAATTTATCTTTTAATTTCAAATCACTTTCCTCATTCTTTCATATCTGATTTTGTTGACTTCATCTGTCGTCATGCCTTTTGAGTATGCATATAAATTGATCCAGTTAAAATCAGGCTTTACACCGTTTATTTCTTTATTGGCTGCACGATATTCAACAAATTTGTCATAATTTTGTCTTGTAATTTCTGCCCCAAACTCTTTTTTTATGAGTTTTGAAAATTCTTTAAATAGCAAATCATTCATAGTTATTACCTAATGCAAATTCTAAGAAGTCAGGGTCTTTGTAATCAGGATTTGACCACTCCGGAATATTTGACCCTATTTGCTTTTGAAATTTACCTTGTTTTTTGTTTTCAAATTCAAGTCTTGAAATTTCTACTTTTTCAACAGTATCAATACCATTTGCTTTCCAGTTATTAAGCACTCTATTCAAGTACCTGGTATTTTTTGCGTTATAGATAACTGTTTCTTTCAAGGCTTCGTTTATTACCTCAACCGGCATATTGTCTTCATCAATCCATTTTTCAATATCTTCTATCTCAAATGGAGAAATGAGACGCATCCAGTTTTTTTGAAAGTTTTCGAATAATGTTTTTTTATCCATCTTTAGCCTCTCTAGCAGCTGCTCCTTATTTGTTGTTAGTATTTATTTATTATTAGTATTTATTGTTAGTTAGTATTTATTAGTTGTTTAATTTGTTGATTAGCAATTTGCTAATGTGCAATTTGCTAATGTGCAAATCACTAAGTAGCAAATTTGGTTTTTAACTGTTCAAACATTTCATCACTGATAGTTCTATCAGAACAAAAACGGTATACTTCTGTTCCGTATCTACCGCCAAGAGATTTGCGATAAGTTCTTATATATCCATGTTTTTCTAAAACTTTTAGCTGAGACCTGACAGCAGACACGCTATCTTGAGATCTCCTAGCTAATTCTTCAGGGTATACACGCCACTCATCGGCATTTCTTAATATTGTCAGCAATAGGCCTTTTTCTTTGTTGAACAACCTCGTGTCATCTACAAACTCATTGCTTACTGCCGTGTAACTACTTGTCGTGTTTTTGAAATATGTATTGCATTAAATGTTTACCTCCTAAAATGATATTTTCTTTAAGTTTGTATGTGGTATAATTGAAATAAAAATGTTGAGGTTGAGATGAGTAACATTTTAAATTCATGGGATTTCTGGAATACTCTAATTGCTTCTCTAGCATTAATGGTTGCGCTCTATTCTGTTTGGTATACACGTAAAAGGGATAGAGTTTCTCTTGAGATAATAAATACTTGGTACGAAGAACCAGAAGGAAATCCTTTTTTTATAGGTTTTAATATATTTAATAATTCTTCTACTGCTATCCGGATAACGAATGTTGAATTGCTAAATCTTGATAATAGCCCAGCGAGTGTTATCGATGGATACGAGTATAAGTCTCCCGAGGATAATAATTATTGGTTATCTCCAGCATTTAATTTTAATCAATTTCAACAAGAGGTTGCATTTAAAGAAGATGAGATAATACCATCAAATAAAGATACTCATTTCAAATATTACTTGAACCCTTTTTCTCCTGATATGAAAATCAAAGTTACTGCTGATCGGCCTATTAACCGCTGGTCCAAGTCAAAAACATTTTTAGTTCATTTTGTTAAGTCTGATTAAAATAATAATGTTCATAATAAGATGTATTAGTAATAAAATAAAAATAGCCACTTGCATAATGTCCTCCTCCTAAAATGGTTTATCTACGCCCCAAGTTTTCTTTCCGCACGAACCTTTTGTCGGAGGTTCGATAAAGTCAGTTCTTTTTGGTTTTTCGACTTTTCGAATAACTAAGTTATTGTCTATTACTGTTTGCATTGTTCGCTCAATCGTTTTTTGATTGCTATTGCGATTGCCTAAGTAAGCTATTACCGCAATTCCAATCAGGATGATTAGTGCAGTCATTGGATTTTCTGTCATTTTCTACTCCTCTTATAAGACCCGTCCAGAAGTCTTAATAGTTACCGTTTAACCAAGCTAATACTTCAGCTTTTTTCCACCGCTTTGCTGGTAGTTCTTTTGGAAATGTAGGATCATAACGGTAATAGTTATCAAATGTGGTCGGACTAAGGTTCATTTTGTTGCAAACTTCTTCCCTCGTCCAAAGCGTTGCATTTAATTCTTCAGTCTTTAATCGGACAATGTCATTAGTCACAGATTCAATCTGTTCTCTTATCCAGTCAGATAATTTTTTGAAAATATCGTCCATTTTTCCCCTTTCGTGGTATAATACTTGTAAATTAATTTTGTTCTGAGTCCGATTGCCGTCGGACTTTTTTGTGTTATCTGAATTCGTCTAAACTGACATCAAGTGCATTAGCGATTTTTCCCATTTTTGCGAAACCAGGGTCATGATTTTTAATATTTTCGATATTTCTACGACCAAGACCTGTTATCTCTCCTAGTGATTCTATTGACTGGTTTTTATCTTTCAAAATTTTTTTGAATTTTTGCCAGTCAACCCCAAAATATTGTGTTTTTTCCATTTGATTTCCTTTATGTTTTTGTTTAACGTGTTAAACTTATTGGTTAAAAAAATATCCAACTTTTACTTCTAAGGCGTTAGCTAATTTTTTTAAAGTGCTTAATTTTACTGTTGTTGATTTTTGTGTTTCAAGAAGCGAAATGGTTGTTCTGGAAACTCCTGATTTGTCCGCAAGTTCTTCTTGCGACATATTTTTTTCTTCTCGCAATTCTTTTATTGCAATTTTTTCCAAATGTTTTCTCCTTTCTATTTATTAAAGTTTATTTTGGTAGTATAATCATCTCGAAAGGAGGTGATTAAGATGGATAATTTAACAAATGATGCTAAGTTTTTAATTAGTTCAATGTATGCTACTTATATCAAACGTCGCAAAGAAAATGTCTCCAAAGAAGAATCAAGAAATTTTCAAAGCATAGATTATATCAAAGAAAATATTATGCCAGAATGGACGTATGACGATATTTTAGATACATGTTTTGAACTAAAACGTCATGGTTATATTTCTGGAACAGCTGGTAATGATACTTTATATTTAGTAAGCATTACAACTGATGCTATTGCAGAATTAGAGGTTAGCTTCAAGGACAAGTTGGACGTTGTACTTGATTATGTTGGAAAAATTAAAAATCTTATTCCTTTTATTTAGGTTTTTTCATCATTCCGAATGGGTCGTCTTGGATATCTTTTAGGAGAGTTTCCATTTGTTCCATTTTTTATTTTAATTCTTCTCGATGAGAATTTTGAGCTTTGAATTCAGTTGCAATGGATCCAAGGCTTTTTGCGATACTTGATAAAATTTCTTTCATAACTTCTCCTCCTTTCTAATTTTTAGATTTATTAGCTTTCTTAAGCTTGAGTTTAGTTTAACACGTTAAACGTAACTTGTCAAGCGTATTAAACAAAAAATATTGATTTTTTTATTTTTACGTTGTATAATAGATTAAACAATATAAGGAGGGTTTATTTTGAAGCTTGGAGAAATAATAAAAGAATATAGAGACGAACACAAACTATCTATGGATGCATTTGCTAAGAAGTCGGGTATGACAAAAGGCTATATTTCAATGCTTGAAAAAAATGAACATCCCAAATCAAAAAAACCAATCATACCTACTAATGAAACAATTTCAAAAGTAGCTAAAGGAATAGGTGTTGATATTGATACGATTTTAGAAAAATTAGACCCCGAACAAGAAATTCAAATGAATGTTTCTCCAAAAGATATGAGCAAGAAAACTCCTTCTAACATCACACCTCTCCTATCTTCTCAACCTGAAATCACACAAATCTACAACACACTTAGTCAAGACAGTAAAACTAAACTTCTTAAATATGCTAAATTACTCCAAGAAGCTGATAGTATTGAATACTATGAAGTTATCGCAACTACTAAATTATCAGCTGGTCTTGGATATGCTTTCAATGAATACGACCAAGAACGTGTTTATGTTGCTAACAGACCGCCTAAGCACGATTTAGCGTCATTTGTTTATGGAGACTCAATGGAGCCTAAATTCCAAAGCGGTGAGCTTGTTTATTTAGTTGATAAGGGTCTATCTAGCTACGACGGGGAAATTTGTGCTGTTGCTTATGACGGAGATACATTTATCAAGAGAGTGTATACAGAAGCTGGAAAATTAAGATTAGTTTCACTCAATCCTAAGTATGAAGATATTATTATTGACTTTCCGCCTGCGGATGGCGAATTCATTCGCATTTATGAGGTTGTTGGATCAGATATGACCGTACCAATTTAAAAACCACCGCAATGAAGCGATGGTCATTGAAGAATTTAAAAATTTAATTTGAGGTGATAAAAATGAACAATGAAAGTAACACAAAACTACCATTTTATTACAGAATTTGGTTTATATCAATATTATTTTTGATTGCACCAGCAACACTATATATAACAGCAATTTTAGGAGCTGGTTTAATGGTTCAATTTAGACGAGAATACCTAATGGTTTCTGGAGATTTGGCTATTAAGTATAAAGAATTCGAAGAGTCTAAAATAACAGCAGATGAGATTAGAGAAGAAGCTAATACATATCGTGAGAATGTAAAAAATGAAGCTGATAAATATAAAAGAGATATTGAAGACTCTCTTGAAGAAATAAAAAGAGAGAAAGCTGAAATTGATTTATATATTTCAGAAAAAGCTGATCAATCTCTGTTTGCTCAAACTACTGTTGATTTTACAGACGGTATTACATCAAATGAAATAAAAAACACTTTATCAATGCAACAGCTTGAAGAAAAACAAATAATAAAAGATGGACTTGCCGTATTAGATAGTGGTCGAAATACAAAATCAAGCTTTAACAAACAATCAAAACAGCTATTACGTGCCTTTAATTCAGAAGCTGATTACTATCTATCAAATGTAACCATTAAAAATGTTGATAATTTTAGAAATAAGATTTCAAAAGCTTATGAAACATTAAATAAGATGTTTGAAATTGATAATGTTCAATTGAACCAAAAGTTACTAACTTCTAAATTAAAACAGCTTGATATCATGTATCAGTATCAAAGACAAATTGAAGTTGAAAAAGAATTATTAAAAGCTCAAAAAGAAGAGATTAGAGAGCAACAAAAAGTTGAAAAAGAAATACAAGATCAAAAGAGAAAGATTGAAAAGGAAGAACAACAATTTAATAATGAGATAAATAAATTGTTGAAATACTTAAATGGCGCAAATAACGAAGTTGAACAAAACATTTATGCTGATAAAATAAAAGAGTTAGAAGAAAAAATAAAACTATTAGAGAAAGACAAACAAAATGTATTAGAAAGGGAGTCCAACACTAGAGCTGGGTATGTTTACATTATTTCTAATATAGGTTCATTTGGTGAGAATGTATATAAGATTGGTATGACAAGAAGACTTGAACCGATGGATAGAATAAATGAGCTTGGTAGTGCGTCTGTTCCATTCCCATTTGATGTACATGCATTAATTTTTAGTGAGGATGCACCTCATCTAGAAAATACCCTTCATAATTATTTTAGAGATAAGGAATTAAATAAAGTAAATACTCGTAAAGAGTTCTTTAAAGTTGATTTACAAGAAATCAAAGAAGTGGTACTAAAAGAGCATAATAACACCGTACATTTTACAGATTTAGCTGTGGCAGAACAATACTACGAATCAATTAAAAATGATACAGCGGCTTAAATAAAAAAAGACCTACACAGCGCCGGCAAGCAAACGTGTAGGTCAAGTTGAAAATAGTAAAAACCTTACTTTTCGTAGGTCTTTTTACTATACCCATTTTACCACAAAAAAGGGGGTGATGCCAATCCTTTCACAAAACAAGACCCGTCCAAAAGTCAAAACTATGAAAGGAAACTTTAAAAATGAAATATAATAAAACTAAATACCCAAATATCTTTTGGTATAAAACCACTAAAGGAAAATTCTTCTACATCAGGCGTAGCTATTTTATTAATGGTGCTAAAAAAGAAGTCACTAAAAGCAAGATTCGCACATTGGCTGAAGCTCGTTCTACTCTTGCTGATATTGAGTTAAAAATAGATAACAATGAATTTGCCTATAACAAGAATTTAACTGTTGATCAATACTGGGAGATATACTGTGACAATAGAATGAAAACTGGTTCTTGGGCACCTGATACGGAATATAATAAACTTAGCATTTACAATAACAACATCAAAGAGTATTTGGGAAATACTAGAATGCGAGATATTTATAGGATTGAGTATGAAAATCATATGAATGCAATGCTAAAATCAAAAGCAAGAACATCAGTCGTCCAAATTCACGGCGTCTTAAATGCCATGCTTAATCACGCAGTCACTAACAAAATGCTTGATGACAATCCTATTAATGGAATTCACATAGGTAAGAGTGAAATCAAACGGAGAAACAAAAGGTTATCACTTAAAGATTTTAACACTTGGAATAATTGTGCCAAGGAAATACTAGATGATTTCAGCTATTCAATGTTGCTGATTACTTATTTTGGAGCAAGGCAAAGTGAGGTTGCTGGGATAAAAATAGGGTGTATTGACACAATGAATTCTGGTAAAGTAAGGATAATGTTAAATGGCTCAAGGACAAGGCTAAGGAAATCAGCTAACAATATGAAGACTGAAGGTTCAGAACGTTATATGGTACTAGACGTAGAATCTTCAAAATACATTTTAGCAGCAGTTGATCACGCCAAGAAATTTGCAATGAAATTCAATAGGATTTTAGGCCCTGATGATTATTTGTTTATTGTTGACTACAAGAAAGCAAAGAAAAAAAGCTTAGGGAAGCCAATCCGCCCTGATAGAATCGGAGTTCTGTTTGATATCGTTAGCGAGAAATGCGGCATCCATGTTTCTCCACACATGATGAGGCACTTCTTCGCCACTCAGGGACAGATTGCAGGTGTGCCAGTAGAACATATGGCAACAGCTCTTGGACACACTACAAGCTACATGACGGCAAAATACACACATATTAAAGACGAAGTGTCAGAAAGTGTCTCAGATAGCTTTGTCAATGCTATTAATTTGGGTTAAAAACTCCCCGACATTCTCCCCGACCTATTTTGAATATATATGATTTTATATATCTATATTTTCATATCATAAAAAACAAAAAGCCTTTAGATTAGCTTTTTTTGAGTATATAAACTAATAAAAATTCTTATTACGTTTTATAACAAAAAAAGTGAAATGTTTATACTACGGCGTTTGGAGCATGTCTCCCCGACTTTTCCCCGACTTCTGGTTGACGGCGAAAATCACTATTACCCATAAATTTCAGTAAATTAAAGAGTGGCGTCCGTTTTTCACCCCAAATTTCCAATCCTTCAATCAGAACTTCTAGTCCAAATAAAAGCCCAAACATCAGCAGAACTCCACCAATACGACTCGAAACATTCAATAAGAGGGAAATCAAGGAGAAGAGCATGGCAATACCATAAACTACAAGCACAGCACCACGATGGGTGAAGCCCATTGAAAGCAAACGGTGATGTAAGTGCATTTTGTCAGGTTCGTAGAATTTTTTTCCTGATAAACTCCTTCGGATAATCGCTACCGCAGTATCCATAATTGGTACCCCGAGAATGATGACCGGGGTTACAACAACAACCGCGGTTGCATTCTTCAGACCTTGCAATGACAAGACACCAATCATAAAACCGATGAAAAGAGCTCCGGTATCACCCAGATAAATCATAGCTGGGTGATAATTATAAGGGAAAAAGCCAACAATTGAGGCAATTAATATCAGGATGGTGACCGTTAAAAAAAAGTCAGGCTGAGGCAAAAAGAAGTAAGAAACAATAGCCATGGTTAAAAGGCTAATGATTGACACTCCAGAAACCAAACCGTCCAAGCCATCAATTAGATTAATGGCATTTGTAATGGAGACAATCCAAAGAATGGTTAAGATAAAGGTCACAAAGGTGCCAAAATGCAATAAAGGACCACCAAATGGAACCTTGAAACTATCAAATCGAAATTCTGTAAAGGCCCAAATAATGCTAGCACCAAAAAAAATGCCAAGCATTTTTAAGCGAGGACTGATCTCAAATAAGTCATCAATATAACCGGTCAAGGTTACCATTAAGGCACCCATGACAACCGGGAAAACATAAACAAAATAACTTTGTTTGTCTATTAATATCGATTCTGAAACTTTAGGCATTAAAATGAGAGTCGTGATGAAAAAGGAAATAAAAATAGCTAGTCCACCACTACTTGGCATGGTTACCTTATTGACCCTTCTGGCATTGGGTTCATCTACTGCTCCAACTTTAAAGGCTAGTAGACGAACCAGTGGGGTTAAGAATAAGGAGATCAGTAAGGCCCCTATTAGGATCAGAACATAATCAAATGTAAATGGAAACATTCTTTCACACCAATTCAATCTCTTTCAATTGTTCTACTGCTTGATCTTCAAGCAAGAGTGTAGCATGTTCTTGTAAATAGGCTCTCGTTTTCGTTCCTGGTAAAGCATGTTCAATCAAGCGCGCATATATAATATTCGCAAAATAAGGCGCTTGATTTTGAACATCAATTAAGATGGTCATGTGATAGCGGTTTGCATCTTTATATAATTCAGAAGCTTCAATAGGGAAATTAACTGTTTTGGCAAAGAGCACTGCTTCTTCAATTGAAAGAAAATCAAAAACATAATGAACATAATCCAAAGGTTCAATCGTATCTTCAACCTTTTGTTCAGTAGCGTCACTTACTTTTGCTTGATTCGCTTCTACAGCTTCTTCTAATATCTCTTCAATTTTTTCCAATTTTTCATGAGCATTGACATCGCCTTTTTCCATCATGCTTTTTTCAATGGTTTTGAAAAAATCTTCTGGAGTCATTTGCGAAACATCTCCTAAATCAGCCAGGTCCTCAAAATCAATTTCCTTAGAAAGTTCAGATTTTGTCACGAAGACATCTAGGCGGTCTTTACGAGGTGTCACTCTGAAACTCAACATGCCACTATCTTTAAAGTTTTCTGGAAGATCTAATTCATCCATAACATTATAGAAAAATTCTTCCGTTTTTTCTTGAGGAATCAAGAAATCTTTTAATTCCATTCCTCTTTCTTCTAAATCATCCATACTAATTGTAATTTTTAGCGTCGTTTCGCTGATTTGTTTCATTTCCATAGTATATACCTCGCACGCGTAGTCATTCTATTATACTCGAAAAGCAGAAATTTCGCAATTTTGTGATTGATCCCAAGTTGGAACACGGCCTTTTACTTTATTTTTCCATCAAACACTTGGATACAAAGAAAAGAAAAAGCCCTCAAAAGAGGGCGTGTTATTAAACAAATAGGGTAATAAAGAAATAAATGATTAGGAGACTTCCTAAGACAATCCGATATTTCCCAAAAATGGTAAAGTCATGTTTTTTAACATAATCCGTCAAGAATTTAATGGCTAGTAGACTGACAACAAAAGCTGTTAAACTAGCAACTAATAAGATTAGCAACTGGCTAAAGCCTAAAACATTTCCCTTAATAAAGAATTTGACAACTTTTAAGAGACTTGCTCCAAACATGACTGGTATTCCTAAGAAGAAAGTGAACTCGGTAGCGACAGTTCGGCTAGTACCAAGTAAAATCCCACCTAAAATGGTTGCACCTGAACGACTTGTACCTGGAATGATACTTAAAACTTGGAATAACCCAATAAAGAGAGCTGTCTTGTATGACATTTTAGCAAGACTTGTAATTTCTGGCTCGATATTCTCATGGCGTTTTTCAATCCAAATGAAGGCAACCCCATAAATAATCAACATCAAGGCAACAGTGATAAAGTTGTAAAAATGAGCATTAAACCAATTATCAAGTGGCATGCCAATAACAACTACTGGTAAAATAGCAATTAATACTTTCAACCACAATTGCCAAGTCAGACGAACTTCCACTGCCGTCTTACCTGGTTGAAAAGGGTTTAAGCGTTTAAAATAAATCACAATAACGGCAACGATGGCACCAAGTTGAATGACAACATTAAACATTTCAATGAAAGCTGCATTCTGTTGTAACTTCACAAATTCTTCAACTAGAATTAAATGTCCGGTACTTGAGATTGGTAGCCATTCCGTAATACCCTCAATAATACCAAAAAAGATAGCTTTTAAAATTTCAAAAAATAACATAATTACTCCTCATTTTCAATAGAACTATTGTAACAGATTCTAGCTGAAAATGTTAGTTTGGTGAATAAAAATTAAATTGTAAACAATAGTAGACTGACTAAGTTAGAAAGCACCACCACCGCCTCCGCCGCCTCCGCCGGAGAAGCCACCACCTGAGAAGCCACCTGAACTACTTCCCGATGAAACGCTAAAGTGACTAGCATTTGTCGCCGCCATACTGGAGCTAGTCAAATTATTAGTCATACCATACATAAAGGGATGAATCTGAGAGTATTGATGACCCAAGTTCATATCTTCCAATTGGATACCATGAAGAATCATATATTTCTCAACTTGATCAGCAAAGCCAAACATACTAGCATAAACTAACATTCTATTCCAAACAACCAAGCTTTCAACTTCTGCTTTTTCAAAATGGTCAATGTCTTTCAGCATCTGAATAAAAGCATCCCAAGGTTGACGGGCAACTTGACCTTCTTGGGTTAAGACCCCTTGTAAAATATCACCAGTCGGTTTTTTATTGATTCTAAACATGCAAACAATAGCAATCAAGGCTAGAACAATATCAATGATCAGGTTACGACCACCAGCTACAGCCATTACATAAAAGCCAAGGCAAATAAGGACGCCAACAACGCCAACTAAGAAGAGGTTTGCCAAAGCTAAATAAGCTTTTTCTTTACCATTCATAGAACGGTAATAGTTATCACTTTCTGTTCCAATACTAATTTTAACCGAATCCGTCAGATTCCGGAAGGCACGGTTAAGTTTGTCTAAATGCTCCTGGCCACGCGCATTCATCTGGCGTTGCATCTCCTTACCTGAATATTGCTTTTTGAGCTTACGCTCAATTCCAGAATCAAAGAAATAATCCGCAAATAATTGGTTTGGTTTAAGCTTTTTCTCATCCCCAAAGGCCATGCGGACGAAGGATTTTTCAAAATCAGCCAAGTGACTCTCATCTAATAAAGTCAGATAATAGCCATCATTTTCTTTTTCCATGCTAATCGCTTTGCGATCAACCAGGTCCAATAAGGTAGCCTGAACGAGATTTTCAAAAGAAATGTCATCATCCTTGAAAGTTGACTGACTCGGGTTTAACTTGTGAAGATTTAAATGGAATATTTTTTCGGCAATAATTAATGGGGATTGGTCGCCCGGTAAGGCATAAAGGCGTTGATCTTTTTTATTGCTGTATTTATAAACAGAATTTTTAAAGAGGTTCCAACAAAATGCCGCAAGTGCAAATAAGATAGCTACTATAATATAGACATAATAATTGACAATATTATGGGCTAATTGGGTATTTTTAGCAATATTAGCTTCGGTCTTTTTAAAACTTGGCAAATAGGTTATATCTTGAGCAGGACCAGAGATAATGGCACTATCCCAATAACCGTGTAATTCGACAACACCATTGACTTCTGTAGCCTTAATATTAATTTTGTCATTATTTTTAACATGAGCACCAGATAAAAAGTAGCCACGATGCATATACATTTCTTGCTCTTTACTAGCCTTTTGACTATCAATCGTAAAATGAACCTGATCAATGGACTTATCCCAGTCTGATATTGGTTTCCAATTTAAGACAGCAATATCCTTGTATTTGTATAAGATATTATTGAGTTTCCATTTAACCACTAGTTTCACTTTGTCAGAAGAATTTCCAGCGTTATAGACCTTTAAGCGATAACCATCGCCAAGATCTTCTAAAAAAGTGCTAACCTCTACTTTTTGATCATTTCTATAGGCTTCCACTTGGGGCTCAGCTTGAATCGTAAAACCACTTGGCATATTGCCTGCTTTACCAAGACTGACGTACTGACCGCCATAACTGGTGCTAAAGATATAAGTAACCTCTTGAGTAAAGTCAGCACTATTATCCTCATTGATATGTAGATGACCTTCATAAAGCGGTATCCGATAATCAACTTCGCCCGCTGAAACAGTCCCCGTCAGGAAAGAAATAATGAAAACAAGAGCAAGTAAAAAACGTTTAATAGTCATGCAAATACCCTACTTTCTAGCTCATATTCTATCACAAAAAACAGTGTAAATAAAAGATTTACCAGTATAGAAAACGCTTATTTTTAATCATCCACCTGTATATTTTTTCACTTTTTTAGGTGAAAATGATTGAAATCACTATCCAATTACTGTAAAATAGTTGGATATATTATGAAAGATGGAGTTTTTCTATGAAAAAGCTATTACTTAGCTGCTTCGCCGCCTGTCTCTTCCTATTTGGAAATATCAGCCAAGCTCAAGCAGATTCCTATTTACGTGTCGGAATGGAAGCCGCATATGCACCATTCAACTGGACACAAGATACAAATGCCAATGGTGCGGTTCCAATCGAGGGAACTAATCAGTATGCCAATGGTTACGATGTTCAAGTCGCAAAAAAAGTTGCCAAATCACTTAATAAGAAATTATTAGTCGTTAAGACATCTTGGACTGGACTTATTCCTGCCTTAACTTCTGGCAAAATCGATATGATTGCGGCAGGAATGAGCCCTACTGAAGAACGCAAAAAAGAGATTGCCTTTTCAGATGCTTATTATACTAGTGAGCCGGTTCTCGTTGTTAAAGCAGACAGTAAATTCGCCAAGGCAAAAACTCTAGACGATTTTGCCGGAGCAAAAATCACAGCTCAACAAGGGGTTTGGCATGTCAACCTGATTCCGCAAATCAAAGGAGTTAATGCTCAAACACCAATGGGGGATTTCTCACAAATGCGTCAAGCCCTATCTTCTGGTGTCATTGACGGTTATATCTCTGAGCGACCTGAAGCCATGACCGCAGAAAATGCTAATAGTTCTTTTAAAATGGTTTCCTTAAAGAAAGGCTTCACTGTTAATGCATCCGATGCTGCTATTGCAGTTGGTATGCGCCAAGACGATAATCGTATCAATCAAGTTAATACTGTTCTTTCCACTTTATCAAACAAAGATCGCGTGGCATTGATGGACAAGATGGTTGGACTACAACCAAAAGAAAAGAAATCAGCTGATGCAGCTAAACCTTCTTTCTTTAGCCAAATGTGGACCATCGTCAAAACCAATTGGAAACAATTCCTACGCGGAACCGGATTAACCTTACTTATCTCAACCATTGGTACAATCGTGGGCTTGATGATTGGACTCTTAATCGGTATCTTCCGCACAGCTCCTAAAGCAAAAAACAAAGCTTTAGCTATCCTTCAAAAACTCTTCGGCTGGTTCCTAAATGTCTATATCGAGGTTTTCCGTGGTACACCAATGATCGTTCAATCAATGGTTATCTATTATGGAACTGCCCAAGCATTTGGTATTTCCATCGATCGCACTCTTGCAGCCATCTTTATTGTTTCTATCAATACAGGTGCATATATGACTGAAATTGTTCGCGGTGGTATCTTTGCCGTCGATAAAGGTCAGTTTGAAGCTGCAACTGCATTAGGTTTCACACATGGACAAACCATGCGTAAAATTGTACTCCCTCAAGTTATCCGCAACATCTTACCTGCAACAGGTAATGAATTTGTCATTAACATTAAAGATACATCTGTATTGAACGTTATTTCAGTTGTGGAACTTTATTTCTCAGGAAATACTGTAGCGACACAAAACTATCAATACTTCCAAACCTTCTCAGTTATTGCCGTCATCTACTTTGTCCTAACCTTTACAGTTACCCGTATCTTACGTTACATCGAGCGCCGCCTTGATCATGATACTTACACAACCGGTGCTAACCAAATGCAAGTAGCGGAGGTCAAAAATGTCTAATCCAATTATTGAAATCAAACATTTAAAAAAATCCTATGGCCAAAACCAAGTCTTAAAAGATATCTCTTTATCCGTTCATAAAGGTGAGGTTATCTCTATCATTGGTTCCTCAGGATCAGGAAAGTCAACACTTCTACGCTCTATTAATCTTTTAGAAGAGCCAAGCGATGGACAAGTCTTATTCCATGGCGAAAACGTCCTTGCTGATAATTACAATCTCAGCCATTATCGCGAAAAATTAGGCATGGTCTTCCAATCCTTTAATCTTTTTGAAAATCTTAATGTTTTGGAAAATGCTATTGTTGCCCAGACAACAGTCTTGAAGCGAAATCGTACAGAGGCAGAAAAAATTGCTAAAGAAAACCTTAATGCCGTAGGCATGACTGAACAATATTGGAATGCCAAACCAAAACAGTTATCCGGCGGACAAAAACAGAGGGTGGCAATTGCTCGTGCCCTTTCTGTCAATCCTGAAGCCATGCTTTTTGACGAGCCAACGTCAGCCCTGGACCCAGAAATGGTTGGTGAAGTATTAAAAACCATGCAGGACTTAGCAAAATCAGGTTTAACTATGATTATCGTTACCCATGAGATGGACTTTGCTAAAGACGTTTCTAATCGCGTTATCTTTATGGATAAAGGAGTCATTGCTGAAGAAGGGACTCCTCAAGAAATCTTTGAAAATCCTAAAGAAGAAAGAACCAAAGAGTTCCTACAACGCTTCTTAAAATAAATGTAATCTATTCCTTAACAAAGACTTGTATCAAAAATGAAACCAGGAAAGCTATCCTGGTTTTATTTTTTAAAAAATACTTTACTGGTTAAGCATTTTGTGTTATACTATCATTTGTTAACGTTAATAATTTATCAATAGGAGGTAACTATGGCCGAAAAAACTGACTTGGCGTCAGCTTACCGCAGACTAAAAAGTCCAAATATAAAAACAAAAAAACGTGCTTTAAAAATTATTCATGAGCATAAGAGATCTGGGAAGAAATAAATCAACCCATCTATAAAGTCAGACACAAAAAGCCTTGAGACAAATCCCTCCGTCTCAAGGCTTTTTCTTATTTAACTTTTAAAGCTGATAAGACTTGTGTTCTAATGTCATCGACACCATTTGGTGTATTAGGTAAGAACAAGGTTTGGTTACCTTTAGAAGCAAAAGTATTCAAAGTATCCAAGTATTGGTTAGTCAAGAGGATTGACATGATTTGCTCCTCATTAAGACTAATATTGGCTTCTTTTAATTCTTGGATAGATTCAGCTAAGCCATCAACAATGGCTTTACGTTGTTGAGCAATACCAACCCCGTGAAGACGGTCTTTTTCAGCTTCAGCAGATGCTGCAGTGACAATTTTAATTTTATCTGCTTCTGCTAACTCTTGCGCTGCCACACGTTTCCGTTGAGCCGCATTAATCTCATTCATTGATTGTTTAACTTCAGCATCGGGCTCAACTTTAGTAATCAAGGTTTTAACAATAATATAACCGTAAGTTGACATTTCTTCTGCCACTTGGTGTTGAACTTCTAGGGCAATTTCATCTTTTTTCTCAAAAAGTTCATCCAGCGTTAATTTAGGAACTGAAGAACGAAGAGCATCTTCAATGTAAGATTTGATTTGCGCTTCTGGTTTCATCAATTTGTAGTAAGCGTCAGTAACATTATTTTCGTTAACACGGTATTGGGTCGCAATATTTAAGGTAACAAAAACGTTATCTTTTGTCTTAGTTTCGACAACAATTTCAGTTTGCAATAAGCGTAATTGCACTCTGGCTGCAATTTTATCGATACCAAAGGGCAATCTTAAATGGATGCCACTTTGAGAAGTCGCTTGATATTTCCCAAAGCGTTCTACGATAGCAACTGTCTGTTGTTTTACAACATAAAGTGTGCTAGCAATGATAGATAGGACAAGAACAACTAAGAAAACAAATAATATAAGTGAAATTAACATTTTTCTCCTTTTTAAGTAGAGCTAGCGAAGTCACACCTTCCAGGTCTTGCTGCATCTTGACTTATTGATATAAGACAATTATAATCAATTTCTTATTTTTGTCAAATATATTACTGTCAAAAATATGACATTTTTTCTCGAAAAAAAGTAAGGTGTAAACCTTACTTTTCGCTTATTCAACACTCATGAGATATGGGTAAACTGGTTGATTTCCTTGATGGATTTCAACTTCAACATCTTCATATTTTTCTTCAATATAGTCAGCAATTTCTTCTGCAAGTGCTGAATCACCGTCTTCTCCGACGAATATTGTCACAATTTCACTATCATCATCTAGCATATGATCAAATGTTGATTTCATTGCAGTTTCAACCGTTGAATCAGAAACTAAAATTTTACCATCAACCATTCCTAGGTAGTCATGTTCATGAATTTCTAAACCATCAATAGTTGTATCCCTAACAGCTAAAGTTAAAGAACCACTTGTCACATCAGACAGACTTGCTGTCATATCAGCAACATTTTCTTCTAATGATTTGCTTGCATCAAAAGCGAGTAAGCTAGTGAAGCCTTGTGGTACTGTTTTTGTCTCAATAACTGCAGCTGGAATATCAACAACATCAGCAGCTGATTGGGCAGCCATAAAGATATTTTTATTATTTGGTAAAATAATAACATTTTTAGCATTAACTGCTTCAATAGCTTTTACAATATCTTCAGTAGAAGGATTCATGGTTTGACCACCAGAAATAATATAATCTACACCTTGGGCAGTGAAGATATCAGCTAATCCTTTACCAGCTACAACTGCAATTATGCCATAATCTTTAGCTTCTGCTTTTGGTTGACTAGCATTAGTCTTTTCAACTTGAGCATCATGTTGATTACGCATGTTATCAACTTTAACTTTTACTAAGGCACCATATTTAAGACCTTCTTGCATTACGAGCCCTGGATCTTCCGTATGGACATGGACTTTAACAATCTCATCATCATTGACAACCATTAAAGAATCACCGAGATTGCTTAAGTAACCTTGGAATTCTTCATAATTGAATTCTTTGACATAAGTTGGTCCTTGACGTAAACCAACCATGATTTCAGTACAGTAACCATAAGTAATATCTTCAGTAGCTACATGACCTACAACGGCTTTATGATGCTCTGCATTAATCATTTCTGACATATTAGCAGGAGTTGCTTTAAAATCTTCTGAAGCAATATAGTCGCCATTTATGGCAGACATAAAGCCTTCATAAATAAAGACAAGTCCTTGACCGCCAGAGTCAACAACACCTACTTCTTTTAAAACTGGAAGTAAGTCAGGCGTTTTAGCTAAAGCTTTCTTAGCACCTTTAAGTGCTGAAGTCATAACTTCAACAGCATCGTTTGTTGATTCTGCTTTTTTCAAAGCCGCACTAGCAGCACCACGAGATACTGTTAAAATAGTACCTTCAACTGGTTTCATTACAGCTTTATAAGCCACTTCAACACCAGCTTGGAAAGCTTGTGCCAAATCTTGACCATCTAATTCAACTTTACCTTTGATGCTCTGACCAAATCCACGGAAAATTTGTGACGTAATAACGCCTGAGTTTCCACGAGCTCCCATTAAAAGTCCTTTGGATAGAATTTGCCCAACTTCACCAACAGTATCTGCTGGTTTGTTAGCAACTTCTTTGGCACCATTATCCATTGTCATTCCCATATTTGTACCAGTATCTCCATCTGGTACAGGGAAAACATTTAAGGAATTAACATATTCTGCTTGTTTACCGAGACGCGTTGCCGCGGCTTGTATCATTTCTTGAAACAAGCTTGCTGTAATATTTGACACTAGTTTTCTCCTACGACCTTAATATTTTGCACATACACATTAACCATATCAGCTGTCAAACCTAGTTGACTTTCAAGGTTAAACTTCACCCGTTCTTGGATGTTTTTAGAAACTTCACTGATTTTCACACCGTAACTCATTACAGTGTAAACATCAACAGAAAGACCCATATCTGTTGATTTTACCACTACGCCTTTAGCGTAGTTTTCTTTGCGAAGTAGTGATTGGAAGTTGTCTTTAATAGCACTTTTACTTGCCATCCCAACAACGCCAAAGATTTCCGTTGATGAACCACCAACGACAGTTGCAATAACGTCGTCAGATAGTTCAATGAGACCATCATTTGTATTAATTTTTACAGTCATATTTACTACCTCAAAAAGTTTTTATCACTTAATTATATCTAAAATTAGACCATTTGTCACGTAAACCACCGTATACCTCTAAAATCAGGCATTTTAATAGAAAAAAATAGCGCTAGCTATTGCGATAGCTCCAAATCCAAGAAAAAGAAAAAAAGCCCTAAGGCTTATTTCAATTATACGCGTTCAACTTGACCTGATTTAAGCGCACGAGCTGAAGCCCAAACTTTTTTAGGTTTACCATCAACAAGAATAGTAACTTTTTGAAGATTTGGTTTAACTGTACGTTTAGTTTGATTCATAGCGTGTGAACGGTTGTTACCAGATACGGTTTTACGACCTGTGAAATAACATACTTTTGCCATTTTATCAGTTTCCTCCTAGGTAGAATGTGTTTACGATGTGCTAGCACCACATACCAAACTATTCTATCATAAGGATGAGAACTTGGCAAGCTTTTTTTCTATAATAACTTCTTGAAAATATTAAATAACTAAACATTTTTGACAAAATTTATATTACTTAAAATAATTAAAACCACCATTCATCTAAGTGTTGAGTAATAAGTTCAAAAACTAAATTAAGCTTTATTTGTTCACAATCTAAGATTGTTTCACAGAGACTGGTATGATATTTTGAATGTCAATTACTCATCAAAAAAAGCCCTCATAGAGGGCTTTAACAAATTTAGTACTCTAAATTAAGCTTTGTTTGCTGAATAAGATATATGTTAGAAAGATACTTCTATAATCTTGTCTAGTAGGGCTACTAACTTAATTTATAAGACTTGCAAAACTAACTTCCCTATTCTCAAAATTCTACATAAATCTGATAAAGTTGAGTACTTTTTGAGTATATTGCCTGATACTCAAAAATATTTTACACAAATGCTTGACATGTATTTCAACTTCTAGTAAAATAAAGAAGAATATAAACCATCTTAAGAATTTTATACATAAAAGGAGAAATCTATGGCTAGAGGAAAACCTATTCCAACTGAAAGCATGTTTAAAAACCCTACTAAAATTTCAGCAGTAATTGATAAAAGTACAAAATTGAATCTCGAAATCATTGCTGGAGAATTAGTTAGAGAATTTGGATTTGCTCCTACACAAGGGCAAGTAATTGATTATATTGCTACTTACTACATGAATAATAAATAACGATAGGTAATCTATCGTTTAGTTTTCAAAACATAAGCTGGTTTATAAATTTTATAAATCTTATCGCAACTTAAAATTGGAGGTCTTCATGGAAAAATCAAAGAAATTAGCAAAGCAAGAAGCATTGAATCGCCTTCGACAGATAGAAGAAAGATTCCCAGGGCGAGTAAACCCAAATATCAGAAAGTACTTCAACGAAGGAAAACTATACTATTCCTATATTACTGGAGGTGGATTCATTGGTAGTATTGATACCATTAGCTATGACCCTAACTATGAAAAAACTGTGAAAGAATTTGAAGAGAAACGGAATAAACTTGTTTATCATGTTATCGAAACTGGGAATTCACTTGCTTTACTTTATGTTAGCCTGTCAACTTCTGATTTAAATGGAGAAGAACTTGATTGGGAATGGGAAGAAGAGCGGCTTTCAGATGATAACTCTCTATTGGTGTATGTCCATACCTTTGTTGAACCTAGTTTTTCAGAAACAGGTTATATCACTATTGATACTTTCGCAGATAGCGGAGCACTTATTAGAATTGCATAAAAGGAGAAATCAATGACTAAACAAAGTAAACTAAAAATCTATTCACAAAATATTTCCGGAGCTGGTTATCGTCTGAATGAAGTCTGTAACTTCCAAGAGTTTATTTTAGAAGCAGCTTTAAAACATACACCAGATCTTATTGTGTTCTCAGAATATGCATATCCAACAAATCATGATTTCGTTGTTAAAAAATTTAACGAACAACAATATCAAGTCATTACTTCATCAAATAAAGGTACTGAGTATGAAAATGGTATGTTGATTGCTATTAAAGAAAATGAAAACCTCGAATTTATAGATTCATTTGAAGGGCTACATTCTAAAAACAATAAAAAACTTGAAAGCCCTGATAATTTGGGTGTTAGAGTTAAATATTTTGATAAAATTATCGATATTATCGGTATTAGAGTTCGAGTAGGTGTTAATTTAACAAATTCTAAAAGGTTGAAATTAAAATCAGAGCAAATCCAAGTAGTTTCTGAATATATCAACTCCTCCACTACAGCTAAAATAGTCGTCGGAGACACTAATTATAAATCTGCTTTTCTCAAAAATGGAAGATTAGGAACTGCTTCTGAATATATTAACGGGAAAAACGAAACTACAGATTGGATAACCGTTAACTGGGGTAACTGCGATTTTATCGTTCCAGTGGGAGACCCTTATCAATGGAGAGTTGAGAAAGGAAATCCAGTTCTTATGGATTGTGATTTAGCAATTGTAAAAAACTTAGATGCAACTGTCGAGCCCTATAATTGGGAGTTTGAAGAGTTACATGAAAGTTATTCTAGACGCCAGCGCTGTGATTATCCAAAAATTGGGAGATTTTTCCCTGACCACCCCGCCGTAATTATGTCTATAGAATAAACGGAGGTAACATGTTGTTCATTCATAATCGAGAACCCACCGTTTCTCTCTATCAAAAAAACATTAACTGGATATTACTTAGCAAGCTCCTAAAATGGAGCTTGTTAGTAATAACTATAATAGCTTGTTACAATGTTATTTTTAGCTTTTCATTTTTTAACCTACTAAAAAGTTTTATCTGGGTTAATTTTTGGAAATTGGCTGAAAAACTAGAAACTTGGTGTCACTCTCATTTTAAGTATCGTCAACTACTCCATTACTTCCTAGAAAGTAACAAACTATACACGGAAACTAACCTAGATGGAAAACACTATATTTCTACTTCTGCTATCATGGGCTGGAAAGAAACCGATAATAAAGTTATCATAAAAGCCTATAAGCAAGGAGATACATACTCCAAGAGATTAGAAAATCTTGAAATTGAGCTCCAAGCTCTCCTAAATTTACCACTCGAAAGTAAAATTGTTCGCCCTGCTATCGTCGAATACCACTTCTATACCAGCCAACCAAACAGATTACAGGCTAACCAGTTACAAAGAACTCTTTCTACTGGCCTTCCTATTGATTTAGGTTATGGCACAGTCTATAATCCTATAGATTGTCCCCATATTCTATTAGCTGGTGGTACAGGTTCAGGCAAGTCAATCTTCATTTCTTATCTAATTTTAGAATTTTTAAAGCGTAAGAGCATTTTATATATTTGTGACCCCAAAAATTCTGACTTAGGTTCTCTATCACATTACTTAGGAGAGGATAAAGTAGCTACTTCTCCTAATCACATTGCTCGTATTGTTCGACTGACAGTTGAAGAAATGAATAGGCGGTATGAGTATATGAGAGAAAACTTTAGGTATGGTTCTAACTTTTCAGACCATGGTTTCAAAATGACTTGGTTAGTATTTGATGAAATGGGAGCTTTTCAAGCTAGCGGAACGGATAAAAAATCCAAAGAAGTTATCAACGAAGTCATGGACGGCATAAAGCAAATTATTCTTCTTGGTAGACAAGCTGGAGTATTTATTCTAATAGCAGCTCAACAAGTTAATGCTGATACCCTTAACACTGATTTAAGGGACAACCTTGGTCTAAGAATTGCTCTTGGTTCTAATTCCTCTGAAGGTTACCGTATGGTCTTTGGTTCTGCTACTCCGCCAGTCAAACAACCTATCGAAGTAAAAGGTGCTGGCTATCTCTATATGCAGGGTTCAGGCAAAGAATCTGCTGAATATTGGGAAAGTCCGTATCTGAATCCCAAAGAGTTCGACTTTATTAACGAGCTTCAAAAATTGATAAACTAATGCAAAAAACACTATCAATCCTTGTATGTGAGTAATTCAGTTTACTGATTTGCTCATAGGAAAGGATTCCTCATCGCTTGCGATGACAAAAGAAAGGACTATTTTTATGAAACTGAATGATTTTTTGAAACCAGAATTACTTGGAAACAAATTTTTTGCAGTAAAAGGTCTTACCGAAGTGCATGACCGTGAAACTCAAAAACTCTCTGCCTACCGTGTGAATATTTCTATCCAAGATGAAGCTTCTGATTTCTTCATGGAGATGATTCAGGTTAAAGTAAATACCACAACTCCTACAATTTCTTACGAGGAGATGTCCAAGAATAAAACTCGTGAAGTAATTTTGAAAGACTTGAATGTGGGGCAATTTAATGGTAATCTATGGTTTACTTGCTCTGATATTTTACCAGTAGTTAAATAAATTCTACGAGGTAAAGAATGAAATTTCATACTCATACTGACTTTGACAAATCGCACCTAACATTTTATGATTGTCAAATTATTCATGAACAAATCCTAGACTCATCCAATAAGCTTGACAACGAATTTCAAGAGTATTGGAAAGAGCTCTTAACTTCTTGTATTGAATATACAGAAGCACGGGCAAAGTGGTTACTACTGTCACGAGAAGAGAAAATGAATTTTGATTCAACCAGAACTACTATCCATAACAAAGTAATCCACAACCTAAAACTAATTAGAGCACTTGCTCTTGAAAATAATAAAGATTGTAGTTGGTACGAAAAGTTTCAAGAGGACCGAAAACGTATCGGTGATTTTGCCAATTACTTGGTATATTCCTATGCAATTAACGCTAGATGATTGAGGTTACTTATGATATACTTCATCGCTGACACTCACTTTTATCATGAAAATGTTATAGAGTTTTGTAATCGCCCCTTTATTAATGCCGATGATATGAACAGAAAGCTTATCAGTAATTGGAATCAAGTTGTAACTGAGAATGATGAAGTCTATATCCTTGGAGATTTCCTATTTCGAGGAAATGCCAAGCAAGCTAATGAGATTTTAAAATCTCTAAAAGGTAAAAAATTCTTAGTCAAAGGGAATCACGAACATTATCTTGATTCCCCAGATTTTGACAAAAGATTGTTTGAATGGGTAAAAGACTACCACACCTTAAACTATCACAAAATAAAATTCGTTCTATTCCACTATCCAATACTAGAGTGGGAGGGATATTTCCATGACTCTATCCACCTATATGGACACGTTCATAACAACAGGACCGATTATTTCAAAGACATATTAGGAGGCCGTGCAATAAACGTAGGTGCTGATATGATTAATTTTACACCTATTAGCATAGAGCAAATCCTAGACTTAGTAGGGGAGTGATTATATGACTAAAACAATCCTAGTCGGTGATACCCACCTAAAAGCACGTCTCATTCTGCCTATCGTAGAAAAAGTTATTTCGGAGCAAGATTGTCAACGTGTTATTTTCTTAGGCGACTATGTTGATTGGTCTGGTCAAGAGAATAATATTAAACTCTATGCGAAAGACCTAACCTATCTCACTGAATGGAAAGAAAAAATGCTCGATAGAGGACTTGAGGTTATCAACCTCATTGGAAATCATGACATTTTCTATGTTATCAATTTTCAAGCACCATTCTCTTTGAAGAATAAGGAGGCATTCCTAGCTGTACAAGATAGTCTCCTAGATTTAGATTTACAAATAGCTTATAAATTAGGGAACTATCTTGTCAGCCATGCTGGTTACAATTTATTATTTGACCTAGACGATTGGCATTTATCCCCATTCGATATTGACAACAATATACATTTTAAAGAGCTTGTCCGATTTGCCAATGCTGTCGGCATGAAACGCGGTGGAGGAGAAATGGCTGGCTCTCCAGTATGGGCTGATTTCCGTGAAATTGAATTGATTCCCAATGAAAATATTAGGTTAAAGCAAATTGTTGGTCACACACCACAAACTCATATCAATATCAATCAATCAGTTATAAGTGTTGATACATTCGCAGTTGATAAGGATTTCAACATCTATGGAAACGGAGACTTACTTATTCACGATGACCAAACTAATGAAATAACCGTCATTCAATCAGAATGGAAAACTTTAGAAACGTGTGAAGCCCTGAAAAATTTGATTTAATAGGAGTTACTATGGCTAAAATTTATGCTATGTCTGATATTCACGGTCATTACCAAGAATTTCTTAAGGCATTAGAATTGGTAGATTTAACAAATATAGAAAATCGCCTATTTCTTTTAGGAGACTATGTAGATAACGGAAACCATTCCTATCAGGTCCTTGAAAAAATTCAAGAACTTGAATCTACTTATCCCAATCAAGTCACTACACTTTTAGGAAACCATGATGAATGGTTTTATGACTGGCTCATTTCTGAAACTCCTATTTCTGAAGTTTTTGTGGAAACTATCAAGAGTTTCTTTAGCTTAGATGAGTTAAAAGAAATACTTTCTACTAACCTAGATAACTTTGAATCAGCTATTCGACAAGAAATCAAAACAAACCCTAGATTTTCTGCTTTTATAACTTGGTTTAAAGAAAAATATCAAGAACCTAGATTTGTAGAAACTGAAAACCAAATCTTTGTTCATGCTGGGATTGATGAAGAAGCTGGAATTTTTTGGAAAGAGGGAACCGACCCTAAGATGTTTACCAATAAATTCCCTATTACTACTGGAAAATTCTTTAAGGATATTATTTCAGGACATGTTGGCTCCTCCCAAATCGCCCATAACGAAGAATACCTTGGAAAAATCTTCTTTGATAAACACAATCATTACTTTATAGACGGAACGGTTGACCGTAGCAAGGTTATACCTGTTCTTGAATTTGATACAGAAACTCAAACATACAATTACTAATTTTAATCATAAGAAAAACTGCCGACTGGTCGGCAAGCTGGAAGCGTGTTTAGCGGAGCGATTCTTGTGATTGAAATTCAGAGGAGCTTGCTCCTCTAGTTTATTTATTATATAGGCAAACTTAACGAGAAAATGAGGTGATTTTGTGAGTTACAATCGCAGAATTATCCGAACTTCCTCGTACATTGAGATTTGGGAATATCAATCCCCTATTTTCTCAAGTGATAATACTGAAATTGATACTAGTCATGTCACTTTAAAAGAAAAACAAAAACGTAGAAAATTTGATGAACTTACAGCTGATGAACAAGAGGAAAAATTAAAACGCATATCAAAAAATCGAAAGAATTCAAAATGGAAACTCCAAAGGCTGATAGATTGTAATTATGATAATAAAACAAGTTTCCTTACCCTAACAACAAAAGAAAATATTAAAGACCGAATAGAATTCAATACAATGTTTGATAAGTTTATCAAGAGATTAAACTACTACATTTATCATTCTAAAAAAAGGCAACTAAAATATATAGCAGTATTAGAACGACAGAAAAGAGGAGCGTGGCATGCACACATTCTTCTTTTTAATTTTCCCTTTGTACTTCACTCTTCCTTATTGGAAACATGGGGACATGGGGCGGTTCGGATAAATAAATTAGATAGCCTAGATGATTCCTCTAACGCAGGTCGCTATGTAGCAAAGTACATGGAAAAAGGTATTGGACAGGAATTATTAGATAGCTTAGGTAAAAAGGCCTTTTATTCCTCTAGAAATCTAAATAGACCTGAGGAATTAAAGCTTTTAACAAATGAAAATGTAGAAGACCTTATCCAAACTGATGATATCCTTTACGAAAGCACCTACAACAGTAAAGTTTTCAGAAAAGGACATTTAGTAAATAATGAGGTCAAGTATCGAAAAATTAAAATTGATAAGGAGTAAGGAAATGATTCAAATTAAATACGTACCTGTTGAAGATTGTCAAGCTGAATGGGGAAATAAAGAAGCAATATGCAAACGATTTGAAGGTTTAAAACCTAAAACACTCGATTCACTGTTAGTTGAAATGCGAAGAAATCCAAAATATTCTTCGTTTGTTGTAAATCCTTCCCACAAAATTGTTTGGATACATTTTGAAGGTTTCTTGAACTTCCTTCGATATAGACAAGACCATAGATATGAAAGATGAGGTAAACAATGTCAAATACAAATATGGGGAATGTTACATTTAAGCAGGCTCGTAAAGCATCTAAAAGGGGGTATTTAGAAGTTAAATACAGAATCTATACCAAACACCCACTCACACAAAAACGCTGGGAAATCGTTAGTAAATGGTATTTAACGAGTGAATCATATTCAGATAGCGGAAAAATTAAAATCTCCCCTCAATTACAAGGAACTATCAGAAGAGAGCTTCAAGAAAAACTAAACCAGTTTCATCAAAGGTTCACTCTATCAACTATCAGCAGTAAAGAAGATATCACTTTGAACAGAGTTTGGAATGAGTGGGAAGATGACCGAATCAAAAAGAAAAAAGTTGCACCTAAAACATTGGCTGGAGAACAAGGCAGATTCCGAAATCATATCTTAAATCACCTTCCTGCTGATAGCTTACTTCAAAATATAACTTCTGATGTGATTCAAAAAATGATAGACCAGTTCTACCCTTTGGGAAATCATAAAAGAATAGCTCAAGCTCTAAAATCTGACCTCAATTCAATTTATACCTTTGCAATTAAAAGAAACTACATCAAACCTGAACAAAATCCTATGCCTTATGTCCAAATTGAAAGCAAAGGACTAGAAGAAAGAATCAAAGAATTAGAGAGTAAGAATATAGAAGATTCATATCTTGAAAAAGATGAACTTGTCGAGGTTCTAGCTATTGTAAATGAACATAACCGACAATATGGTCGAATTTTTGAGTTTCAAAGTCTAACAGGCATGAGGATAGGAGAAGTCTTAGGCTTAAAGGTTACTGACATAGATTTTCAAAAGAAGCTTGCTTATGTTAAAAGAACTAGGGCTACTCATGGTGGAGCAAGTAAAAACAACTATGAGGGAAGTGTGAAAAATGAACAGAGCTATAGGACAGTTGAACTTTCTCAAAAAGCCTTGGAGCTACTTCAAGAAGAAATAGAAGAAAATAATCATCATATAACTGGCAACCCTAGCTATCAAGATAACGGTTGGATATTTACTTCAAAAAACCACTATAAAGCTATGTATAATGGAACTCCACTACATTATAGTGTTTTGAACAGTTTCCTAAACTCTAGTGAGACAGGCAAGAAAACAAAAACAGGTCATATCAAAAAAGTGGGAATCAATATAGACCAACGAATAACTTTCAATAAACATATTAGCACCCATATTTTTAGACATACTCATATTAGTTTTTTAGCTGAAAAGAAAGTCCCTTTAGAGGCTATTCAAGAGCGAGTAGGACATACCAAAGGCAGTAAGGTAACTCAAATCTACCTTCACATCACTAAGAATATGAAGAAAGATATTACTCATGTTATTGACAGTCTTATTGATGATTGAGTATTTCTTGAGTATTTTTAGAAACAAAAAAGGTTTATCCCAATGGATAAACCTTAATTTAATCATGTTTCAAGCAAAATTATGCTTTATTCGCTGATCCGAAAACGTCGATACGTTCTTCAACTGCAGCTTGAACAGCTTTCATACCTGGAGCCAAGAATTTACGTGGGTCAAATAATTTTTTACCATCGTATTCTGCTTCGTTTGCATCGTAGTTACGAGCAAATTCACGAGTTGCATTTGAGAATGCAATTTGGCTTTCAGTGTTAACGTTAACTTTAGCAACACCAAGCTTGATAGCTGCTTTAATTTGATCGTCAGGGATACCAGAACCACCGTGTAAAACAATTGGGAAGCCAGGAACGGCTGCCGCTAATTTTTCTAAGTGGTCAAGAGCAAGACCTTCCCAGTTTGCAGGGTATGGACCATGGATGTTACCAATACCAGCAGCAAGGAAATCAATTCCAGTTTCAACCATTGCTTTAGCATCTTCGATTGGAGCAAGTTCACCTTTACCGATGATACCGTCTTCTTCTCCACCGATTGTTCCAACTTCAGCTTCAACTGAAACACCTTTAGCATGTGCTAATTCAACAACTTCTTTTGTTTTAGCAAGGTTTTCTTCAACTGGAAGGTGAGAACCGTCGAACATGATTGAAGAGTAACCAACTTCGATACATTCCAAAGCATCTTCATAATGACCATGGTCAAGGTGAATAGCTACAGGAACAGTAATTCCCATTGATTCTACAAGGTTAGAGATAAGTGATTGACACACTTTATAACCACCCATGTATTTCGCAGCACCCATTGAAGTTTGGATAAGAACTGGAGCTTTTTTAGCTTCTGCTGCACGCAAGATAGCTTGAGTCCATTCTAAGTTGTTAGTGTTAAATCCACCAACAGCATAGCCGTTTTCACGAGCTGCTTGTACAAATTTTTCTGCTGAAACGATTGCCATTTGTTAGGCCTCCTCTAATTTTTCGGGTAATCCCGTTTACAATCTACATTCTAGCATAATTCACATGAAATTTCTAGTACTTGCAAACGTGTAAAACGTTTTCTAAATTCTAAAATGATCGATTTTTATAAAAATTTTTACCTTTTAAACAACAAAAAAAGCGAGCCCAAAGCTCACTTACTTTATGCGGAGAGAGGGACTTGAACCCTCACGACCTAAAGCGGTCACAGGATCCTTAGTCCTGCGCGTCTGCCAATTCCGCCATCCCCGCTACTCATTAGCAACATCAATTATTATATCAACTATGAGAATTTCTGTCAATGCTAGTTTTGATATTTTTTCAAAAAGTTTGCAATTTCTTTTTCGTAGCCTTCTTTATCGACTTCATAGGCTTTGGCATGCTTAGCACCCTTAACAATCAGCTTTTCTTTAGATCCAGCTGTCGCTTTATAATTATCATAAACCATGTCTGTTGGCACAAAATCATCCTTATCCCCATGAATAAAGAGGACAGGTAACTTATTCTTCTTCAACTGATTAACAGAACTAGCTTCACCATAAGTAAACCCAGCCCGTATTTTAGAAATGGCTGAAACCTCATAGATAATTGGGAAGGCAGGTAAATTATACATATCCTTAGCCTGGTATTTCAATTCTTCCCAAACACTGCTATAACCACAGTCCTCAATAATATTGACCACTTGTTTTGGTAATTGTTCCCCACTAGCCATCATTACAGTCGCTGCACCCATAGAAAGTCCAAAATAAGAAATCTGACTCTTAGGATCTTCCTTTACCAACTGTTTTGTCCAGGCAATCAGATTCAAACGGTCATTCCAACCATAACCAATAATATTTCCTTCACTCTGCCCATGAGCCTCATTATCAGGAATCAAAACATTATAACCTAAATCATGGAAGAGCATGGCGTAAGGTTTCATTCCCTCTTTACTGTTCAAGAAACCATGGACAACAATAGCCGTTTTATGAGTTGGCTTCTCTGCAGGCAAATACCAAGCAACCTGCTTTTTATCTCTATTGGTTAAGTGTCTGGTCTCAACTGTTAAAGCATCGAAGGCTTTTTCACTAGCATATAAAGGATTCTCCTTGGTCCTCTTTGCATTGCTAATAAAAGGCTTCTCTTCTCTAATTTGAGCGACATGGAAAAAGTAAAAACTTGCGCCAACACTGATAGTGGTTAAAAGTAAAAGTAAAAGCATAAAATACTTTGATATTCGAATTATTTTCATATCAAATATTTTACCTTATTTGCACAAAAAAAGAAAGGGGTCCGGCCTTCCTTTTTCAACTATTATTAAAGAAGTACACTACTAAAGATAGGAACCACTACGGTAACGATAACTCCTACGATAACAAGTGCGATAGAACCCATGGATTCTTCCACCTGTCCAAAATCTTTGGCTGCTGAAACTCCAAGAGCATGCCCCGCAGTTCCTAAAGCAAGACCACGCGCAATTGGATCATTAATCTTAAAGAGCTTAATGAGTGGCTTAGCCAATGCATAAATAATAACCCCATTTAAGATACAAGCTAGAGATGTCAATTCCGCTGAACCACCAATAGCAAGTGATGTTGGCATAGCAATCGCTGTTGTCGCAGCTTGAGGAAGCATTGAGGCAGTGACAACTTTGCCTAATTGAAGGATAGTTGAAATCACATAAATACCGTAAACAGCAACAACACTACCTAAAGTAATACCACCAAGAATTTGCATCCAGTATTTTTTCAAAACCTCTTTTTTACGATAAAGGGGAATAGCAAAGCAAATGGTAGCTGGCTCAAGGAAGAAAGCAATGATTTGCCCACCCTTATTGTATTGGTCGAAGGTAATGCCAGTGGCTTTTAAAGTTGCGATACCGAGAATCATGGCAACGAAAAGAGGTGCAAAGAGGAAGAATCCATTAGTCTTTTTGAACAAGATTTGCCCGATGAAGAAGGTACCGACTGATAATAAAACACCAAAAATTGGAGAAACTTTTAATAATTCAATGAATGCTTCCATCTTTGTAACGTCCTTTCATTATTTAGCAAATACTTTGTTGTTAGCCAATGGTTGTGCTTGTGGTTGGTGAGCTTTGGCAAAATCACGACCTTTATCAAGAACAGCACCTGTGTTAAGTTGTAAGATTAATTGAGTCATCCAACCAGTTGCTACGAGTAAAATTAATGTTGATGCAAAAATTAAAACCATATCTAATAAAAAGTTTGCTTGAAGTAAACCAAGTGATTTAATAACTGACACACCAGCAGGTACGAAGAATAAACCAATGTTGTTAACTAAAGCATCGCCAACTGTTTCAACCTGTTCGAGTTTGATAACATTAAATGAAAGAGCTAAGAACATGAGCAACAAACCAATAACTGATGCTGGCATCACAAATGGTAGGAGACTTTCAATCACTTTTGAGATGAGGACGATAGAACCGATTAATACGCTTTGATAGATAACTGAGTAAGATTTTTTCATGATTTCGACTCCTTTTATTTTCCTTTTTTTCTTGTTTGACTGCCTTTATTATAGACAAAAAAGAGCCCTAAAGGCTCTTTTTGGAGTGAAACGCTTTCAAGCTGGTATGAAATACTTTTTCCCAGTCTTAAGTTGCAGTTTAAAGTCCTAATTGCTGTTTAAAGACCTTAATATAAGACCTAGACACTGGAACCTTGCCCTTATTGGACATAGTGACTTGATAGGTTTGGTTAAACCAGGGTTGAATTTCCTTGATTTCTTCTTGATTAATAATGTAAGCCCGATGAACCTTCAAAAAGCGGTCGGAAGTCAAGTTTTTCTCAATAGCCGACAAGCTAGTGTGGCTAGTATAAGCTCCCTTTTTCGTGTAAACCGTTGTCTCTTTACCTTGAACTTCACAATAAAGAATGTCTGTAAAAGGTAAAAGATAAATACGCTCATCTGTCTCAACCGTCAAGCGCTCAACAGCCTTCTCAACTGTCTTAGCCTGCCCTTGTCCCCGATTTTGGACCTCTAACGCAAGCTGGGCCTTCTCAACAGCCTTTTGAATCCGTGTTTGCTCGAAGGGCTTGAGGATATAATCCAATGCATTGACTTCAAAAGCCTCCACAGCATGATTATCATAAGCTGTCGCGAAAATAATCAGCGGCCCATTTGGTACCTTGGTCAAGCGTTTAGCCAAGTCCAAGCCACTCTCATCAGTCAAATGAATATCCAAGAAAAGGAGATCCGGTTGCTCCGCTAAAATCAATTCAAAGGCATCATCAATGGATTCACCTTCAAAAATCTCTTCTACCTGTTCAGTTTGCTGCAAGAGGTAGTTTAATTCCATGCGAGCCAAGGGCTCATCATCAATAATGGCAACTTTCATTCTGCCTCTCCTTCTATAATATGATAGGGAATCGTAACATCAAAACAAGCGCCTTGATCACTTGAAGAAATTTTGAATTGTGACGCATCCCCAAAAAGACTACGTAAACGACGATTAAGGTTTTCAATAGCAGAACCTGTTCCGCCTGAAGATGAAATGACTTCCTTACCTAATTTTGGTAATAAGTCAGCATCAATCCCCTTACCGTTATCCTTAACCTGAAGGTGTAATAATTTATCTTCTTGGCTAATACTAATTGTCACATGATTATCTTTTTTACGACCTGTAAAAGCATGCTTCAAGGCATTTTCAACCAATATCTGAATAATAAAAGGTGGAATAGCAGCCTGATAGAGTTCTTGAGGAATAAGCATATGAATGTCAAAACGATTTGGAAAACGGGCTTGCTCAATAGACAAGTAAGCATTTAAATGATTCATTTCTTCTTCAACAGAAATCAGATTATGGCGCGTACTATTGATATTAGCACGGAAGTAATTGCCTAACTGCAAAAGCAAATGACGGGCTTTTTCACTATCAATCCGCATCAAAGCTGAAATGGTATTAATGGCATTAAATAGAAAATGAGGGTTGACTTGTGCCTGCAAGGATTTAATTTCCGCATCTTTTAAGAGACCTTGTTCGATAGCCATTTGTCCCAACTCTAATTGAGACGAAAAGATATTACCTAAACCTTGAGCCAATTCTTCTTCAACATAAGATATTTTATCAGCATCTGTAAAGTAGAGTTTAAAAGTACCAGCGACCTTTCCTTTAACAAACAAAGGAACTACAATAGCCGCCTCCAAGGGACAATCAGCCACGTGACAACCAATCTCATGCTTATGTTTGGCCACATGAATCTTTCCAGTCTCAATAACTTCTTTAGACAAATCCGTGATAATTCGCTTAGCCGGAATATGATGGTCACTCGCAGCGCCAACATGGGCTAAAATTGAGGTCCGATTGGTTACAGAAACAGCTGAAACCCGCATAAATTTTTGGATTTCAATGGCTGCCTTTTGGGCAGATGCTGGCGTAAGACCTTGACGGAAATAAGGCAAAGTCGTATTGGTCAGTGCTAAAACATCATGGGTTTGAATGGCCTTCATACTTTCTTCTTGAGCCAGAGTACCAAGAATGATCGATAGAAATATCCCCGTGCCTAAGGCATTAACAAAGACCATAGGAATGGCAATGGTTTGAATTAATTCTACTGCTTGTGTCTTGTCCGGCGAGAAAATATAGATACAAAGCATCTGGATAATTTCCATCAATGCTCCACATAAACTCCCCTGCCAGACTGGTGGATAGCTTTTTTTGCGCAAGCTCATTTGTCCAAGTAAACCAGAGAAAAGACCAATCAATAGAGAAGAAATGAAATAAGTATGGGGAGCATTCCCACCCTGAAACCAGCGGACGCTACCTGAAATGAGGCCGACGAAGAAACCAACAAAAGGTCCGCCGATTAGGCCCGACATCCCAATGGTCAAGGTCCGTGTATTAGCGATGGAGGTATGTGAGGATAGACTGACAAGGCCACCATTGCCAATATCAAATGGCGCATTAACCAAGACACCCGTGAAGTTACTAATAATAGCAAATGCTGAAAAGGTCAGAATCAAGACCAAACGCGCTCGTCTAGAATCTCGCTCATACATCATGCGCTTATAAAAAGGGCTAATCATTAATAGATTAGCCAGCAATATAATCAGCCCCACCCGTTCGAGGAGGGGTAATAATAGTGTTATCATAGCTTAACCTCTGTATGCTATATTATAACACTGTTTTGAAAACTCTTTCAAGTTTCAAGTAAAAATCTAGAAAAATCATCTGCTGTTTTCAACAGCAGCAGTCACAAATGCTGTGTAAAGCTCTTCAGCATGATTTGGACGGCTATGCAATTCAGGGTGGTATTGAGCAGCCACAAAGAATTTTTTATCAGGAAGTTCAACAATTTCCATCAAGCGATTATCTGGTGAAACACCTGAGAAAACAAAGCCTGCTGCTTCAAATTTTGGACGGAATTTATTGTTAAATTCATAACGGTGACGGTGACGGCGTTGCACCACTTCTTGATTGTTGTAGGCTGCCGCTGCTTTTGAACCAACTTTTAACTTACATGGGTAAAGACCAAGACGAAGTGTTCCACCCATGTCTTCAATATCAATTTGATCACGCATAATATCAATGATTGGGTATGGTGTTTCAGGATCAAGTTCAGCTGAATTGGCCCCTTCCATATTAAGGACGTGTCTTGCATATTCCACGCAGGTTAATTGCATCCCTAAACAGATACCTAGCATTGGCACATCTTGTTCACGGGCATAACGAATGGCTTGAATTTTACCTTCCGTTCCCCGTTGACCAAAGCCTCCAGGAACAATAATCCCGTCAGCATCTCCTAGTAATTCAGCCGCATTGTCAGCTGTTAGGTCATTAGCATTAACCCAATCTAAATCAATCGCTGAATCATTTTCAAAACCTGAGTGTTTCAAGGCTTCGACAACTGAAAGATAAGCATCTGGTAATTCAACATACTTACCAACCAAGGCAATCTTGGTTGATTTTTTAAGGTTCATAACCTTATCAACCATGGCTGTCCATTCGGTCATGTCAGCTTGTGGGACATCTAATTTCAAGTGGTCACAAACAATTTGATCCATGCCTTGTGCTTGAAGGTTTAATGGAATCTGGTACAAGTGTTCCACATCCATCGATTCAATAACGGCTTCAGGTTGCACGTCACAGAATTGAGCCAACTTATTCTTAATCCCTTGTTCAACAGGTTCTTCCGTCCGAATAACCAACATATTAGGTTGGATACCTAGACCACGTAGTTCTTTAACAGAGTGTTGGGTTGGTTTTGTTTTCATTTCACCAGCTGCTTTTAAATAAGGTAAAAGTGTGGTGTGAATGTACATGACGTTGTCAGAACCAACATCTGCCTTCATTTGACGAAGAGCTTCTAAAAATGGCAAGCTTTCAATATCCCCAACCGTACCACCAACTTCGGTGATGATAACATCAGAATCTGTTGTTGTTGCAGCGCGTTTAATTTTTTCTTTTAAGGCATCTGTAATATGTGGAATAACTTGAACGGTTGCGCCTAAATATTCCCCTTTACGTTCCTTACGTAAAACTTCACTGTAGATTTTACCAGTTGTCACGTTTGAATACTTATTTAAGTTAATGTCAATAAAGCGTTCATAATGACCAAGGTCAAGATCAGTCTCTGCACCATCATCAGTGACATAAACTTCTCCATGTTGGTAAGGACTCATTGTCCCTGGATCAATATTAATATAGGGATCAAACTTTTGAATGGTTACTTTTAAGCCACGATTTTTCAATAGTCGTCCTAAACTTGCTGCTACAATCCCTTTACCAATAGATGATACAACACCACCTGTTACAAAAATGTATTTTGTCATTCAAACTCCTTATGTTCATAAATACATACTTTCATCTTGGATACTTCCCTTGACTGAAATGGGGTAATCATCCTTTGAGAATGGTCAGGCAGAAAAAGCATTAAGATGAAGAAAAAACAAAAATAGCCCCCTATTGCTAGGGAGCCTTAATCGACCTCTTAAAGAGGTGCCCGAATAATAATATAAACTATATTCAGAACTTTGTCAAATATTATTGAGCTGAAAATGTTGTCATCCTCATTTCTAAAGATGAAAGCTTTTGCAAAGAAAAATTATTCTTCTTCTTCCTCTTCTTCATCATCTTCTTCATTGATTTCAACTTCTTCAATTTCGTCTTCTGGAATGATTTCATTTAATTCTGAATCATAAGATTCCACTTCTGATTTTTCATCTTCTGGATCTTCTTCATCATATTCAATATCTTCAGTTTCCTCAGTGAAGTCTTCATCTTCTGGATCATCATCACTGTAGTCGATAGCATCTTCATCACCATCCATAAAGGCGTTAACACGTTTTTTCTTACGTTTTGGTGCACCATCTTCTTCATCTTCTAGGGTAATGATTTCTTCATCAATTTCATCAATAGCATACCAATAGCGTAAGCCCCATTTGTTGTCGCCAAGCGGAATAAATGAACCATCTGTATTTAAGTCTGTGTAGAAAAATGGTAAAGCGTGACGGATATCAGCGTCTGATTTTCCTAAAAATGTTTGAATATCATTAACTAAATCACTAAAGTACACTTCATTGTCGCGACCTCGTTCTTCTAAAATAGCACGCGCCACTTCAATCATTGAAAGTTCACTTTTTTCTTGTCCCGCAAATATGTCTAATTTCAAGGCAGTTCTCCTTATTTTATCATTCCTTACTATTTTACGCTAATTTTGCAGATTCGTCAAAGCTTTTATCAGTTAAACAGTGGCTTTTCCGCTAATCTCAACGATCTTTTCATAAATGGCTTGCATATTTTCCAAAATAAAATCAGCCTGACTTTGATCCACCAACATCCTATTTTCTTGATAAGCTAAAACAGGTATTCCTGCTGCTTTTCCTGCCCTAATTCCGGAAGATGAATCTTCAATGACTAAGGCTTGATCAGCTGCAATATCCAAAGTCTTTAAGACATGAAAGTAGATAGCTGGGTTGGGTTTGCTTTCGACAAAATCTTCCCCCGTAACAATCAAATGAAAATCCTGCAATATGCCACAAGCGTCGAGAACTTTGAGGATTTCCTTTTTGGGACTAGATGAGGCGACAACCAGTTTTATATCATGTTGCTTAGCAAAATCAATGATTTTCACAATGTCTTTACGGAAAAGCTTGCGAGCAGTTTCGGCATTGTATTTTTGCTCATCAATAAGTGCAAGCCCGGCTAAGATAGCTTCATCTGAAACAGGATTTTGACTCAAAATTCGAATACGATCCCATAAATCCCTACCAGAACGACCTACTAAGCCTGAAAAATCCTCAAGTGTCAAGTTTTCAGGTGACTTGGAAATTGACTTAATAAAATCGCTTTGGAGTTTAAAATCTAAATACTCAGTGTCAACAATGACCCCATCCATATCAAAAATGATTGCTTTTAACATCTCATTCTCCTTTATGTCAAGAAAGAGTCTGAAATATAATATTCCAGACTCTCTTGTCAATTTATCCTAGAAGGATTGTCTTATTTTACTTTAGTTGTTTCAGTGATAACTTCAACTGCTTTTTTCATAGCAATATCATGTTTCAACATATCAGCTGAAAGAAGTGAACGAACTTGCTCTACAGGCATGTTGTATTCTGTAGCAAGGTCATTGATTTCTTTTTCGATTTCTTCATCAGTAGCTTCAAAACCTTCTGCTTTAGCAATAGCTTCAATAACTAAGTTAGTTTTAACACGTTTGTCAGCTTCTGCTTCATATTGTTTGTGAAGGTCTTCTTGGCTTGTACCTGTTAATTGGTAGTACATTTCTGGTGAAATACCTTGACGTTGCATGTTACCCATGAATTCATTCATTGAACGGTGAACTTCGTCATGAACCATTTCTTCTGGTAATTCAACGATTTCAGCGTTGTCAACTGCTAATTCGATAGCTGTACCTTCAACGGCATCATCGTATGCAATTTCTTTAGCTGCTTCAAGTTCTTTACGGTATTTAGCTTTTAATTCATCTAGAGTTTCAACTTCTTCATCAATATCTTTAGCTAGTTCATCATCAAGTTCTGGAACTTCTTTAGCTTTAACTTCGTGAACAGTTGTTACGAATTTAGCATCTTTTCCTGCAAGGTCTTCAGCTTGATAGTTTTCAGGGAAAGTAACGTTAACGTCTTTAGTTTCGCCAGCTTTAGTACCAACTAATTGTTCTTCAAAACCTGGGATAAATTGACCTGAACCAAGTTCAAGTGAGAAGTTATCACCTTTACCACCGTCAAATTCAACACCGTCAACAGAGCCAACGAAGTCGATAACAACTGTATCGCCTAATTCAGCAGCATCTTCTTTAACAACAAGTTCTGCTAAGTTTTTACGTTCGCGTTCAATTTTTTCGTCTACTTCTTCATCTGTAACTTCTTTTGATACTTCAACTTCAACTGTTAAGTCTTTGTAGTCGCCAAGTTTAACTTCAGGCTTCGTTACAACTTCTGCAGCGATTTCCCAATCTTTACCTTTTTCCATTGAAACAACATCGATTTTTGGTTGTGCAACAACTTCAAGGTCAAGTTCAGCTAAAGCAGCTTCATAAGCTGAAGGTAATACAATATTTAAAGCATCTTCATAAAGAACTTCTTCACCAAATTTTTGGTTGAAGACTGGACGAGGCAGGTGACCTTTACGAAATCCTGGAACATTCAAATCTTTTTTAATTTTGTTGAAAGCTTGATCAAGAGCTGGTTTGATTTTATCTTGACCAATTGTAAATGTAATAACGCCACGGTTAGTAGCTTTGTTTTCAAATGATGTAGACATTAAGTCATTTCTCCTTAAAATAATTTAGATACAGTTCATTTTACCACAAAACAAAGCGATTTTAAAGTTTTTTGGCAGGAAAAAGATCGTCAATATTCAATAAAAAGACATTTTATGTCAAGCCATTTCCAAATAAGTCTATTTTTGATAAACTAGCTACATGAGAAAGGAATTATCATGACTTTTTTACTAAATTACATTAACCATCTTCGTTTGGAAGAAATCTTATTTAACTTACTTTCCAAATGCCTATCCTTAGTCTTATTACTTATCTTTTTTGCTTTGATAAAAAGAGTTGCCAATACTTTTTTGGAAAAAGCAATTTTTAAATCCCTAAGCCTTTCAAGACAAAGTCAAGCCCGCAAAAATACCTTAACCAAACTGATTCATAACTTGATCAATTACCTGCTCTATTTCCTCCTATTCTACTGGGTACTCAGTCTCCTGAATATCCCAGTTTCTAGCCTCTTAGCTGGAGCTGGAATTGCAGGAGTTGCTATCGGTCTTGGCGCACAGGGCTTTCTATCAGATGTCGTTAATGGCTTCTTTATCCTCTTTGAGAATCAATTTGAAGTCGGTGACACCGTGAATATAGCAACCATTGATGGTAATATTTCAAGTGTCGGCATTCGGACAACCCAAGTTCGAGGCTTTGATGGTACCCTTCATTTTATCCCTAATCGCAACATTACCGTCGTCAGTAATAAATCACGTGGTAACATGCGGGCCCTCATTGAAATCCCACTTTATTCCACAACTGACTTAGAGAAAGTCAACCAGATTATCGAGGAAGTTAATAAGAAGGAATTGCCAAACTACCCACAAATTGTTGATAAACCAACCATCCTAGGACCACAAATTACGCCAAATGGACAATTTTCTTACAAGGTGGCTATTTTTACGGAGAATGGCCAACAAGTCAGCATTTACCATACCTTCTATCAAAAGTACCAAGATGCCCTTTTGAAAGAAGGCATTGCCCTACCAACCAGCAATACCCTACCAACCAGCAATACCCTACAAAGCACACCAAAATAAAGCTCAAAAAGAGGCGGACAAACTTGTCCAGCCTCTTTTTGAGCCCATTTAATTTTTCCGGATAGAATCAGTGGTGTAGAGAGCCCGCGCCCCGCCAATCAATTTTGGCCGACTGGCAAGAGCCGTCACATGAGCACCTCCTAACTCCCGTTTAACAGGAATCAGCGGGACTTGAACACGCTTAACATGCATGCCAATAAAGGTATCGCCGATGTCAAGACCCGCATGAGCAATGACTTCTTCAACCTCCACAGGCTGCTTCATAAATTTAAAAGCAGCCAATTGGGCACTGCCACCAGCGTGCAGACTAGGCAAGACATTAACAATCTCATAGCCTTTAGCCTCCGCAACCTCTTCTTCAAGGACAAGAGCACGGTTGAGATGTTCACAGCCTTGAACAGCCAAGTGAACACCCCGAGCAGAAACTTCATCAAGAATAGTTTTGACAACAATCTCACCAATCTCAAGACTGGATTCTTTACCAATCAAACCACCCTTAACTTCACTTGAAGAAAGACCAAGAACAAAAACTTGTCCAGCTTTAATGTTACTTCGTTCTAAGACATCCTGAATAATTAAGCGCGTTTCATCTTCTAAAACTTTTAAATCAATCATCCTAAAACCTTCTTTCTAGTCTCTATTGATTACTTTATTAATGCTGAGATAGGTCAAGTAACCCACAATCATGCCCAAGAAGTTTTGACCCACGTTGCCCATTATACCCGCGACAGCCGCACCAAATCCGTACATAGGGATTGTCGCTAAGAAATAAATGCCGACCATAAAAAGGGAAGACAAGAGGAGGCCCAAATAGCGACTTTTGCCTGTTAAACCAGCAAAATAGCCTTGACTGCCATGGGCGATTAAACTAAAGAACATCCAGTTAGGATAGCCCGATAGTAAATCAATCAGGAACCCCGAAAGACCACCAACAATCATCCCTTCCTTCTTGCCCAAATAAAAGGCTGTGAAGTAGATGCCGGCGTCCAACAAAGTAAGGAAACCCGTTGGTGTGCCAATAGAGACGAACTTGCCTAAAATAGTGGTTAAAGCCGTCAAAATGGACAAAAGTGTCATTGATTGTAATTTCTTATTTGTCATAGTTTTGTTTTACCCCATAATCATCGGCATGTTCAATAGCGCTATAAACAAAGGCCTTGGCCTCTTTAACAGCCTCAAAAGCCGATCTCCCTTCAACCAGTGATGAAGCAATACTTGAAGCAAAAGTGCATCCCGCCCCAATATTATTGCGAGTTAAAATCGGCGAGGTCAAAAACTGAAAGTCCTGACCATCGTAGAAAAGATCAACTGCCTGGTCCTGACTCAGGCGATTACCACCCTTGATAACCACCGTCTTAGCCCCCAATTCATGCAAGATGACAGCTGCCGTTTTCATATCCGCCTTAGTCTTGATTTCGATTTGGGACAATAGCTCAGCTTCTACCAAATTAGGTGTAATGACAGTCGCATAAGGGAAAAACATAAGCAATTGATCCCTCAAGGCCGAGACCTCTAAATCATGTTTTTCCTTACAAACCAGGACTGGGTCCAGCAGAATCGGAATGTCAGAATGAGCTTTGACAAAGTCTAAAGCCGCTTCTGCAACTTCCAGATTTGGAAGTAGCCCAAGTTTAATGCCGGCAAAAGGAATATCTTTTATACTATCTAATTGCGCTTTAAAGACTTTTTGATCTGTCGCAAAAACTTCAAAGCCATTTTCAGTCACCGCCGTCAAGCAGGTGACTGCCAAAAAACCATGCAATTTGTGCTGTTGAAATGTGGCTAAGTCCGCATAAAGACCGCCACCACTATAAATATCATTGCCGGAGATGGCCAAAATATAATTAGTCTTCATAAATAATCTCCTTCAAATAGAGGCCATTACCAGCAGCGGTTGGTCCTGCCAGTTGGCGGTCTTTGGCTTCCAAGATAATTCTGATCTGCTCAACCGGCATTCTCTGGTTACCAATTTTTAATAGAGTGCCAACCATGTTACGGACCTGTTTATAGAGGAATCCATTCCCCGTAAAAGTGAAAACTAAGAATTGTCTGTCTTCATCATAAGACACTTTTGCTTTGTATAGGGTCCGAACTTTGTTTTCGATTGTTGTTCCAGCAGCTGTAAAGCCCGTGAAATCATGTGTCCCAATCAAATCTTTAATGGCTTCTTCAATGAGCGGAATCTCTAATGGGTAAGGATAGTGGGTCGCATAGTTACGCATCATAGGATTCTTTGGTCGACCGATATCCACTAAAAATTCATAGGTCTTCAGATGTTTATTATAGCGCGCATGAAAGGTCTCATCCACAGCCTCAATGCTAATTACATCAATATCATCAGGCGTTTGCGTATCTAGGGCAAAACGTAACTTCTCGATATCACGTTCTTGCTCCAAATCAAAATGAATAACCTGTCCATAGGCATGGACACCAGCATCGGTTCGCCCAGCTCCCTGAATGGTTATTATTTTCCCATTATTTAATCGACTTAAGGTTTTTTCAAATTCTTCTTGAACGGTACGTGCTTTTGTCTGTCTTTGAAAACCAGAAAACTGACTACCATCGTAAGAAATAATCGCTTTATATCTCATCATGTACCTATTCTATCACTTTTTGACCTGAAAAATCATCTTTCTGACTCAACTGTCCCCATACAGTTTGCTTTACACAGAATCGCCATAAATAGGCTACTGACAAAACCTAACAATTCTGATATAATTGTTGCTAATATTCATAACCAAAGGGGATTCCAAATGAAAGTTACCAAATTTGGCGGTAGTTCATTAGCCAGTGCTGAACAACTGAGTAAAGTTTTAGAAATCATTAAATCAGACAAGCAAAGAAAGTTTATCGTTGTCTCTGCACCAGGTAAGGAAAACCCAGTGGATACCAAAGTTACAGATAGCTTAATTGCATATCACGATGCCTATGTGACTGGAGCCGAATTAAGTGAGATTCAAAACTCGATTATTAATCGCTTTAAAAGGATTATTGAAGCCCTACAAATTAATCCCAAATTAATTGATATTATCACTAAAGATATCTTGAGTCTCTCTCAACTCCCACAAGAAGATAACCCTTACCTCTATGATACCTTCTTAGCTGCTGGGGAAAATAACAATGCAAAATTGGTAGCAGAATATTTCCGACAAAATGGCCTTAAAGCAAGATATATCAATCCAGGTCAAGCAGGACTGATCGTATCCAATGAACCACAAAATGCCCGAATTCTACCATCTAGCTATGATAAAATGGAAAAACTACGCGAATATGAGGGCATCTTGGTTATCCCAGGATTTTTCGGAATAACAGCCGATAATCATATTTGTACCTTCTCACGAGGAGGATCAGACATCACAGGTTCTCTCATCGCTGCCGCTACCAGCGCTGACCTCTATGAAAACTTCACTGATGTGGATGGCATGTTTGCAGCACACCCAGGAGTTGTCAAAAATCCACATTCTATTAAAGAATTAACCTATAAGGAGATGCGAGAATTAGCCTATGCAGGTTTTTCGGTTCTCCATGATGAAGCACTCATACCAGCCTATCGAGGCCAAGTTCCATTAGTTATTAAAAACACCAATAACCCAAGTCATCCGGGAACAAAAATCGTCCTTGAACGAAGTACAGATAAAAATCCCGTAGTTGGTATTTCTGGTGATGACAAATTTATCAGTATAAATATGTCAAAATACCTCATGAATAGGGAAGTTGGTTTTGGTCGTAAAGTCCTCCAAATCTTAGAAGATTTACACATTCGTTGGGAACATATGCCAACCGGTATCGATGATTTATCTATCGTTATCCGAGAACGTGAAATGACACCAATCAAAGAAAAAGAAATTCTAACCTATCTTACTCACAACTTAGAAGTCGATGAAGTCTCTGTAACCAAAAACCTTTCCATTATCATGATAGTTGGCGAAAACATGAAAAGCCATGTCGGTGTAACCGCCACAGCAACAAAAGCCCTATCAGAAAATAAAATCAATATCACTATGATTTCCCAAGGATCAAGCGAGGTCTCAGTCATGTTCGTTGTCAATTCCAAAGATGAGAAAAAGGCAATTAAAGCCCTATATCAAGCCTTTTTCAAAGAATAAAAATAAACTCCAGTTGATTAGTCAACTGGAGTATTCTTTTCCATTTAAAATATCATTTTAACTAAGCAAAGTAAGTACAATATAGATTTTTCCCATCCCATTCCTCTAGCAACCAAAAAAGAACATGACATCAATGTCATGTTCTTTGATATAAGATGCACCCTAGAGGAGTCGAACCTCTAACCGCCTGATTCGTAGTCAGGTACTCTATCCAGTTGAGCTAAGGGTGCT
>NZ_LZDD01000006.1 GCF_001885095.1 Streptococcus bovimastitidis
GCTAGTCTTTCTAGCCTTTTTAGCTGGCGATTTTCCCAAAGTAAAAAGAGAAACTAGTCTTGCTTTCAGAAAAGCTTTTCCCTATAATATTAAGCAAGAAGACGTTTTTATGAAGGAGATTTTAATGACACGATTGTATGGAAGTATTGAAGCGGGTGGTACTAAATTTGTCTGCGCTATTGGTGATGATTCCTTTAGCGTTATTGAACAGACGCAGTTTCCAACGACTAATCCGCAAGAGACTATTGCCAATTGCATTGCCTTTTTCAAGCCTTTTGCTAAAGATTTAGTAGGTTTAGGCATTGGCTCGTTTGGTCCTATTGATATTGACCCTGATTCAGCCACTTATGGCTATATTACCAGCACTCCAAAACCAGGATGGGCTAATGTTGATTTGTTGGGTGGTCTTAGAAATGCCCTTAAACTGCCTATGTATTTCACGACAGACGTTAATAGTTCAGCCTATGGTGAAATGATGGCTCGGTC
>NZ_LZDD01000007.1 GCF_001885095.1 Streptococcus bovimastitidis
TTTAGTTTTCAGCGGCAGCTTTGGCTAAGGCAAAGTTACCAAGTGTTGCGGAGCCATTATTCTCAATAGCAGGGGTAACAATATAAGATTTAAGATCAGGCACTGGTAGATAGCCGTTAAGCAGCTCTACGAATTGACAGTGAACTCTATCAACCATATGTGCTTGAGCCATAACGCCACCACCGAATACAATGACCTCTGGGCGATAGAGCATGGTTGCTTGAAGGGCCGCTTGCGCAATATAGAAGGCCTGAATATCCCAAACTGGTGAATCCATTGGAATAAGCTCTCCTTTAATACCAGTTCTAGCTTCTAAACTTGGTCCTGCGCCCATCCCTTCGAGACAGCCCTTATGGAAAGGGCAAACTCCAGTAAAACCATTTTC
>NZ_LZDD01000008.1 GCF_001885095.1 Streptococcus bovimastitidis
GATACTAAAGACTCAGATGGTCAAGTTGTCAAAGTTACTGTTAAAGGTAATGATAACCCAACCATCGATAGTGGTTTCGTCAAAGAAACACATACAATCGGTGATACTGTTTGGGAAGATACCAACAAAGACGGTGTTCAAGATTCAGGTGAACCAGGAATTCCAGGTGTAACAGTCACTCTTACAAATCCAGATGGATCAACTAAGACTACTACCACTGATGAAAATGGTTATTATGAGTTTACTGACTTACCAGATGGTGACTACACAGTAACCTTCGAAACACCAGATGGTTACACACCAACAACACCAAATTCAGGTGACGATACTAAAGACTCAGATGGTCAAGTTGT